>CAYTYP010000012.1:18776-91508 GCA_964441405.1 uncultured Acidobacteriota bacterium | reverse complement strand
TCACGTCCAACCGTCCACTGGATGACTGGGGAAAACTGCTCGGCGACAATGCCGCTTCCTCGGCCATTCTTGATCGCCTTCTCCACCGCGGCCATCTTCTGAAGTTTGAAGGCCGGAGCTACCGACTCAAGGAAGCATCCATACGCCTGACAGAAAGCAGACAAAAAATCTCTGGATGAAAAAGGAATAAGCTTGGATTTAGCATCGGGTTGTTAGTAAGTTATCTTCCAACTGTCGCCTGGGGTGGGGCATTTTGACCCGGCCACAAGTGGAGCATTTTGAAGTGGCCATCGGGGGTTGAAAAGCCTGTACGGCCGGTTTCCTCGGTCAAAGGCAATTTATTCCGACTATCCTTGCCGATAAAATCCAAGGACTTAGGAGGACTTTTAAGACAATGAATAAAGTTTTTTTGATGTTTTTTTTCCTCGCACTTTTTCTTGAAGCAGAATCCTGCGCTGGTAACCGTCATCACGATATAACGTGGTCGAGTGTTGAAGTAGGCAATTCCAAAGACGACTTCGCTTGGCAGGACAAAGGGCCACTTGATCTAATAGACTTCTTGAAGGCCGAATATAATGATCGGCAAATTCCTATTTATACAGTCTGGAGCTACCATCGCAGCTGGATAAAAGAGTCAGATATTCCCGCCCTTCGAGCGCTCCTCAAATCAAAGCAACCATGTGCTGCTCTGCAGAATCCTCTGCGGTCTTCTATACCCAATGGCAGTACTGTAGGAGTTGTCGCAAAAGAGCTTATTGACGGGTTTGAATCAGGTGGATTCCCGACTTGGAACGCTTGGTATATTCGGCAAGATTCAGGTGGCAAGAAACAATAGGCACTCTGCCTAGCTGTTTGTCCGACAATCAACTGAAACGACTGTTCAACTGCGGCTTGGCCATTAAAAGCCTGAACGAAACCATCGGAGCCTTTCATGATTCTCGATTCCGGATCGGTAAAGTTTCTTTGCTTATTGTCTTCAGGCTTCGCCTTCTTGGGATCCTTTCCCTCAGCCTTGGCTTTCTCATTTGCTTCTTCTTCAAGGGCTTGCTTAGCTTCTCGGATTTTTGCCAGACGTGTTTCTCTTCATCTCAATTCTTCCGGCAATTTATCGCCTGTTCGATCACGCCCATACAGCCTATCTTCCCGCGTATCTTCGGGTTCCGCTTTTTTGAGCAATTCCCGAACTTCTTTTCGAATCTCCCGTTCCTGCTTCGTCATCAGTTCATAGCTCATCGCCTTGTGCTTCGACGCATTTGCTTTTACCTTGCTACCGTCCAGAGCTACACGGCCCAGCTTAACAGCGCCGGCCTTCAATGCTAGTCCAAGCACTTGTTCGAACAATCCCTGTATCGCCTGATGATGTATTTTTCGGAAATCGGATATGGCGCGAAAATCCGGCTAATTTCCCGCCGCCAGAACTCGAAAATGTAAAGTTTGTAGTCTGGCGCCCACAATGGGCGATGGCTTTCTTACAGATTCAACGGGCCAATGACAGCCTCGCCCCGATTCCCAAAAACCTTCAACGGTATTATTTAATTGATTTTCCATGTAAGATGCGTCCAGGTGCGTCGTAGTATCGTTTCAAGGAGATAGTTATGTTCAGATTTTATTCACGCAGGCGCCTATTCCGACTGGCAGGAGCCGCGGCTGCTTCCATGCTCAGCAGCCGAATCGCGCTCCCTCAGCAGCCTCAAAACGACGCCGCTGCAAAACCCAAAAGGATGAGCAGCTTCTTTGCCGGGCACCCCGATCCTTTTCCGGCATTGGAAACGCGTTCTAAAGTGTCGCTGGTCCAGGGAGACAATCGCCGCAAAATGATCTTTGAATCGCTGCTGGCAATCGACGATCAGATTCGGCCCAAATTAAAACAAAAGAAGTCCGTCGTCATCAAACCCAACAATGTATCCACGAATGTCCAGCTTGCCTCGACGCACCCCGATGTTTTCCGGGGCATCCTGGATTACCTGGAACCGCGATTTAAAGGTCCGGTCTATATCGCCGAATCCTCCGCGGGCGTCACCATGGAGGGGTTTGAAAATTTCAAATATCCCGCGGTAGCCGCAGAACACAAATCAACCAAACTGATCGATTTGAATGAAGAAGCAAAAAACATCATCATTCCTTTGATCGACTTTGATCTTCATGTCGTCCCGGTGCGATTGGCTGCGCGTTTATTCGATCCGGACGCTTTTATCATTTCCGCCGGACTGCTCAAAACCCATAACATGGCGGTCGCTACATTATCGACCAAGAACATGGTTCTCGGGGCGCCGTTGCATCAGGGGCCCAAAGAGACCAAGCGCTGGAATGACAAGCGCCGATACCATGTGGGAATCCGGCAGGGTCTCTATAATTTCTTCCTGACGGCTCAGAAAATGCAACCCTACTGGAGCCTCGCGGTTATTGATGGATACGAAGGGATGGAAGGCAATGGCCCCATGATGGGAACGCCGGTTCCGCACAGGATTGCGCTTGCCTCAACCGATTTCATTGCGGCGGATCGCGTGGGCATTGAAACGATGGGCATCGATCCCAACTGGATCGGCTGGCTGAAGTATTGCGGCGAAGCAGGAGTAGGGCAGTGGGATCTTGCAAAAATTGACATCCTGGGCCCTCCAATCGCCTCAGTGCAAAAAAAATACCGTTTGCACTCCGATATCGAACGTATGTTGAAATGGATGGGTCCCATGGAAGAAATGCCTCCGAACCTGGGCTGGGTGCAGCCGATCGGAGATATCTATCCAGCATAAATTTGGCTCTAATGCTTAAATCCTATTCAGGAGAAAAACTATGAAAGTTGAAACATCCAGGAGGAATTTCCTGCTTGCCGGCCTCACGCTTCCCGTCGCAGCCCCTGCGCTCCTTGCCCAGGCTCCAACATCGAAAACGCCCGCGTTAACTTTTCGGAATTTAGGCAAAACGGGATTGAAGCCGACCAGCGTCGGATTCGGATGCATGATTACTTCGGACCAAAGCGTCATCGAAAAAGCCGTCGATCTCGGCATCAATTATTTCGATACAGCTCGTGGATACGGCAATGGAAACAATGAACGGCTGGTAGGCTCCGCCTTGAAAACAAAGAGGAAAAATCTGATCGTTGCGACCAAAAGCATGGCGCGGACGAAGGAAGAAGCGCTGCAACACATCGACACCAGCCTGAAAGAACTGGGAATGGATTATGTCGACATCTGGCATCTGCATATGAAAGACACTCCCGGAGCCATTACGGACGACTTGCTCGAAGCGCAACAAATAGCAAAAAAAGCCGGCAAGGTCCGATTTCTCGGGGTCAGTACCCATCAACTGCCGAATATCTTGCCTGCAGTCATTCAAAAAGCTCCCCATTTCGATGTTGTTCTCGCGCAATACAACTTTACCATGGACGCCGCATCCCTGGATGCAGCCATGGAATCCGCGGCAAAAGCAGGCATCGGAGTTATCGCGATGAAAGTAATGGCGGGCGGTCCGCGCATGGGGGCAGGCAGAGGCGGAGGTTTCGGCGGAGGGCCGCAGGGTTCCGCCCAGGGAACAATTCAGAAACGCGAAGGCGCCATGCTGGCTGCGTTGAAATGGGCTTTGAAGAATAAGAACGTCCATGTCGCCATTCCAAGCATTACCGATATGGAACAACTAGATGAGAATATCAAGGCCTGCTCCGAGCCTTTTTCCGATTCCGATCAAAAAATACTGACGGCTCATCTGCAAGACATCCGGCCGCTGTATTGCAGCATGTGCTACGAATGCGACGGCAAATGCCCGAAGGGGGTGCCTGTCGCCGATGTGCTGCGCTATCTTGCCTATGCGGAAGGCTACGGCGAATTCCAGCTTGGGCGCGAAAATTTCCTTGCGCTTCCGGCTGAAGTTAAAAACGTACGTTGTGCAGCGTGCAGCGAATGCGTCATCCAATGTCCCAACGGCGTGAGAGTGGCGCAAAGGCTGCAAAAAGCTCAGGAGCTTTTTGCATGAAAATCGCAGCTTTTTTTGTCTCTTTTTTCGTCTTTCTGGGAACGGCATCCGCACAACTGCCCAAGTGCGATGCTGTCCCCGGATGGCAGCAACAAGGCCCCCTGCGGACCTATACGGCGGAGAATCTTTTCGAGTATATGAACGGCAACTCCGAAGCATATTTCATCTATAATTTCGTGGAGATGAAGGGAATCACCTGCCAGTCCGGGGACGTTACCCTTGTCATCGACATCTCGGATATGACCGATCCCGAATATGCCTACGGTATGTTCACATCAACCCGGGACCCTCGACTGCCTGTCGAAAAAGTCGGGACAACCGGCCAGGTAACGCAACGGCGCGCTTTCTTTGTTAAAGACAAATGGTATGTTGAGCTGACCGCGAATCCGGAAGGAGACCACACCCAAGCGCTTCGGGCTTTTATGACTCTCATGGAAAAGAGCATCGCCGGCCAGACTGAAATTCCCAGGATTATCGGTTGGTTTCCCAAAGAGCGTCTGAATCCGGAGTCTATCCGGTTGGTGCCCGAAAGCGTTCTGGGATTGCGACTGCTCAAGAGCGGTTACGTAGGGCAGTACAAATTCGGCAAAGGATTTCTCGTAAAGGAAGCCTCTCCCGAAGCCGCCGCCGAGGTCATGAAAAAATTAAAAGATCGCTTCGGTCAAACAAGTCCGGCCGGCGTTGCAGATGAAAGCTTCACAACCAAAGATAAATATCTGAACGGCGTATTGATGTTCCGGAAAGGCAGCTTTATCGGAGGCTACGCGGATTTGAAAGAAGGATTCGATGCAGCTGCCGATGCGGCTAAACTGGCAAAAGCTATAGAATAAAAAACAGCCACGGATTGCACAGATAAAGGAAAAATCTGCGTGAATCCATGAAGATCCGCGGCTAAAATAGTTTTTACCGGCCGCGGTTCGATCGTGTATATTCGATTTATAAAGGAGCAGCGAATGAAAGTTGGTTTTATTGGTTTGGGAATAATGGGCAAACCGATGGCTCGAAACCTGATCAAGGCCGGCCATCAATTAACCGTATACGATATTTCATCCGACAGTGTGAAGGAAATGATTTCGTCCGGCGCCGCCGCAGGCAAATCGGCTAAAGACGTCGCAGCGCGATCGGACGCGATCATTACCATGGTTCCGGATGGACCGGAAGTCGAAGCCGCCATCCTGGATTCCGACGGCGCTCTTCAAGGGGCTCAACCCGGCGCCATGATCATAGACATGAGTTCCATCAGCCCGATAGTTTCTCAGAAAGTCGGCGCCGCCTGTGCAGCCAAAGGAGTGGATTTCCTGGATGCGCCTGTCAGCGGAGGCGAACCCAAAGCTATGGATGGAACACTTGCCATTATGGTGGGAGGGAAAGAAGAAGTTTTCAAAAAGGCTTTGCCGCTCTTTCAATCCATGGGATCCAGCGCAACGCTAACGGGTCCCGTCGGCGCGGGAAATGTTACAAAACTAGCGAATCAAATCATGGTCGCCGTCAACATCGCCGGTATGGGAGAAGCCTTGGTTCTGGCTGCCAAAGCAGGACTCGATCCCGAAGTGGTGTTTAACGCCGTTAAAGGGGGGTTGGCCGGAAGCGCCGTATTGAACGCAAAAGCGCCGATGGCGATTTCCCGCAATTTCAAACCCGGCTTCCGGATTCGCCTGCATCAGAAGGACCTGCGCAACGCGTTGCTGGCAGCGGAATCCTTGAAAGTATCGCTGCCGTTCACAAGTCTCGCGCAACAGGTCCTGATGGCGTTGATGAATAACGGGCGTGGAGACCTGGACCACTCCGCGATTGCGACGTTCATTGAAGATATGGCGAAAGCGGAAATAAAAAAGCCTTAGGTTGCCAGTGGTCCGTAGCCCGTAGAAACCTATTGAGGAATCCGAAGCGCATTGGCTTATCCGGCTACTGTTCTTTTTTTCTTGGCTTAAAAGCAAAACGCCCTAATCCGCGTGAACTCGGCAGACGAAAGGGCGTAACCGCTTCGCTCACCCTGCGCACATCCTCGATGGAATAAAACGCCTGCGGACTGTATTTTGGGATCATCTCCACAACACGGGAAATGTCGCTCCGCTCTAAAATAGTGAATATAATGGAGACAGGCCCGGTAGAGCCTTCCGCATCAATCACCGTAACTCCATAGCCTGAGGACCGCATGAACGCAACCAGCTCCTTCGATTCCATACGGGTAATAATTCGGATGATTACTTTACCGATCGAGATTTTGTTTTCAATTATAATCCCGACGAAGTTGCCCGTCGCATAGCCTGCCGCATAGGCTATATAACAAATCGGATTATCCAGCTGCTGAAATATTTGCCTGATCACCAGGAGCCAGATAAGCACCGCAAAAAATCCGATGAACGCAGCGAAATATCTGAGATTTTTATTGATAAAAATGATCCGGACGGTATCAAGGCTGACATCGAGGATCCTGGCGCAAAAAATCAGGAGGGGCAGGACAACCCAGGTATAGGTAGCGGAATTGAAAAGCTCAGGCATGACATCCTCGAATTCGACTGTATTCAGCTGAACATGATACCATACCCGCAGTTCCGTCCTGGAGCGCTCGGCGGCGCCAAGAACCTCTACCCGGCAACGACGAGAAGCAGTGGATCAGACCGCCTCCATAGTGGACGGCGGCTTGGGAGCAATGTTGTAAGTGACGCTGACAACATCAGGAACTCCATCGAGAATCTTCCGACTAAGCTTTTCGAGCGTCTCCCATTCCAGTCGTTTTGGATTCGCATGCCTGGCGTCCAGGCTTTCCCAGCAGCGAATTTCGATCTGCAGACCGAAATCACGTTTGCCCTGACGCATGCCGGTAACGCGGTCCTCATGCAAAATCGCCATAGATTGAAAAGCTCCGGTTGAGGCAAGCGTTTCTTCCGTTATAGAAGTGGCTTTGCGCACCAGTGCAATTTTTTCCGGAGTCGCTTCTCCTATAATGCGCGCGGCCAGAGCCGGCCCGGGAAATGGCATCCTTTCATATATGGATGAAGGGAGTCCTAAAGCTTTAGCGACTATCCGGACGCCATCCTTGCGCAATTGCACCAGCGGCTCCAATATCCGGTAACCAAACGATTCCTCAGGATTGATGCCTAGTTGCTCAAAAACGTTATGCTGTCGTTTTATTCCGGCGACCGTTTCATCCACATCGGTCAGGATAGTCCCCTGGAGCAGATGCTTTGCGCCGCTTTCAATCACAAGACGCCGGAAAACCTGTTTATAGAAGGTTTGGGTAATAGCCTCTCGTTTTTCTTCGGGATCCCGGATCCCCTTCAATGCGCGGAAAAACTCTTCCCGGGCGTCCACAAGCTGGACATGCACTCCCAGGTTATGAAATATCCCGACAACAAACTCCGGCTCCCCTTCACGCATCAGTCCATTATCGATGAAATAGGTTTTAAGCCTGTCTCCCAGAGCTTTGTGTCCAATCATCGTAACGGCGGATGAGTCTACTCCGCCGGACAATGCATTGATAGCCGGATTCCGGCCAACAGCTTCTTGGATTGCCTTTGCTTGTTCCTCAATAAATTTATTGGAATCAAGGTTCTTTGCGGGTATTTCCTTTATAACCATGGTCACCTCTGCAAAAATTCGATTGGATCGGTAATTTAAAAGCTCGTCCTAGACGACAACGGGTAAGTATCCGTCACAAATGAAATTTTACAAAATCAATTTTAGGGTTCCCAGTTCCCTGTTTCCAGTTTCCAGTTTATAATTTATAAAACCTTAGACTTGCTTTATTTGCACACAGGGTGCGCAGGAATTACATGTTTGATAGTGACTAGGAGGGAACGCCTGATGAATTTAAGAAACCTGGAGGTTCTTGTCATAACTCTCGCGGCGGCGCTTCAAACCGCAGCGGCGCAATCCACCTGGAAAATCGATCCGGCGCATTCCGCCGCTCAGTTCGAGGTGAAACACCTGATGATCAGCAATGTCCGGGGGCAATTCGGCAAGATGGCGGGCAAAATCACCTTCGATGGGAAAAATTATTCCACCGTTCGGGCAGAAGCCGAAATCAATGTAGCTTCCATCGACACCCGGGAACAAAAACGAGACGATCATCTGCGCAGCTCGGATTTCTTTGACGCAGCGAAATATCCGACTATCACATTCAAATCCAAACGCGTTGAGAGCGTCCAAGGAACTAAGTTCAATCTTGTCGGTGATCTTACGATCCGGGGGATCACCAAGGAAATTGCTCTCGCGGTTGAGGCGACTCCGATTGTCAAAGGCATGGGGGGAGAATCGCGAATCGGAGCGCTGGCGACGACGAAACTGAATCGCCAGGATTACGGCGTTAAGTGGAACCGCACGCTCGATGCGGGCGGAGTAGTCGTTGGCGATGAGGTTAAAATAATCCTGGATATGGAACTCATTCAGGAAGCCCCTAAGAATTGACGATTGACGATTGAATTCAACATGTCTGGTTACAATCGTCAATCGTCAATCGTCAATTGGATTATCTTGTCAGCGGTTTGTAGTGAATGCGATGGGGTTGGTCGGCTAGAGCGCCCAGACGCCTTTTCCGGTCCGCCTCATAATCTTGATAATTTCCTTCAAACCATACAACCTTGGAGTCACCTTCAAACGCCAGGATATGGGTGGCGATGCGATCCAGAAACCAACGGTCGTGACTGATCACGACGGCGCAACCAGCAAAGGACAACAGGGCGTCTTCCAGCGATCTCAGAGTGTCCACGTCCAGGTCATTGGTAGGCTCATCCAGCAGCAGAAGATTCCCGCCGCTTTTCAGCACCTTTGACAGGTGAACGCGATTGCGTTCACCTCCCGATAGATCCTTGACGCGCTTCTGCTGATCGGAGCCTTTAAAATTAAAAGCCGCCGCATAGGAACGCACAGGGATTTCGCGTTTTCCCAACAGGACTACATCCCGCCCGTCGCCGATTTCCTCCCATACCTGTCGTTCGCCGTCCAAGGCGTCGCGACTCTGATCCACATAGGCGATCTTGACCGTTTCTCCAATCCGGAGAACGCCGCCGTCCGGTTTTTCCTCGCCAACGATCATGCGGAACAATGTCGTCTTCCCTGCTCCGTTGGGGCCAATCACGCCGACAATGCCGCCGGGAGGCAATTTAAAAGAGAGGTCGTCGATAAGCAGCGTATCGCCATAACCCTTCCGAAGGCCATCGACTTCAACAACCAGATCTCCCAGCCTGGGCCCTGGCGGAATATGCAGATCGGTAGCCTGAGCCCGCTTCTCCACTTCCATCTCTTCGGCCAATAGATTTTCATAAGCAATAAGGCGCGCTTTCCCCTTGGCCTGACGCGCCCGGGGAGACATGCGCACCCATTCCAATTCGCGCTGCAGAGTGCGCCTGCGCGCCGATTCCTGCTTTTCTTCAGCGGCCAAACGAGCTTGCTTCTGATCCAGCCAGGAAGTATAATTTCCTTCCCATGGAATTCCTTCGCCACGATCCAATTCCAGGATCCAACCGGCGACGTTGTCCAGGAAATACCGGTCGTGAGTAATGGCGACCACTGTGCCGGGATAATCTTTTAAAAATCTCTCAAGCCATGCGACCGATTCTGCATCCAGATGGTTCGTCGGTTCATCGAGCAGCAGCAGATCCGGACGTTCCAAAAGCAGGCGGCAGAGAGCGACCCGTCGGCGCTCGCCTCCGGACAACTTCGTGACATCCGCATCGCCCGGAGGGAGACGCAATGCATCCATGGCGATTTCGAGCGTGCGGTCGATTTCCCAGCCGTTGCAGGCGTCAATGGCATCCTGAATCCGAGCCTGTTCCGCCAGCAGTTTCTCCATATCATCCGGAGACATCTCTTCGGCAAAGCGCGCGTTGATTTCATCGAAAGCTTCAAGAAGGCTTCGAGTGGATTGAACGCCTTCCTCAACGTTCCCCAGCACATTTTTCGCCGGATCCAACTGAGGTTCCTGCAAGAGGCAACCGACTTTGACTTTCTCCGCCGGCCAGGCTTCTCCCATAAAGTCTTTTATTATACCGGCCATTATTTTCAACAGTGTGCTTTTTCCCGCGCCGTTTGCGCCTATAAGGCCAATTTTTGCTCCGGGGAAAAAAGACAGCCAGATTCCTTTTAAGACTTCACGGTTCGGCGGATAAACTTTGCGCAAGTCCTTCATTACATAAATATATTGATGCGCCACCCAGGATCTCCTTTATTGAAATAAAGTTTTTAACCCAACACAAAAGTTTCAAGCACGATTACCAGAATTCCCGTAATAGCGCCGCCGGCGATCACGCCGGCGCAAACAGGCTCCAGATTCCGAACCATTACCTTGTATCCAAAACCTTCCGTGTCTTTCATGCAGCGCCCGCAAAACCAGAAAATAAAGGATCCGAGAAACATGGCGAAACAAGTATTGAACGGAATTACAAATGCCAGCCCGATCCCTACGCCGGAAAGCCAGAACTTCCCTTTTGTTTTTGTTTTGATCACTTCCAAGCCGATGCCCAGAAGCGCTCCAACCAACGCCGCCCAACGGGCCGATTCCTTTAAATTCGAAAGTCCGCTCGTCAGCACTTCCGCCACAGCTTTCCAGATGGACGCAGCCGGCATTGGATACTGCTCGCTCACGAGGCCTGCGGGATCGCCTCGCAGGAAGATGTAGAAAAAAACAGGCGTCGCAACAAGCGCTCCGGCCATTATGCCGAGAACATGGCCGATGGCTTGCTGTCGAGGTTTCCCACCCAGCATATACCCGGGTTTAATATCCATAAGAAGGTTGGAAGCGTTGCCGGCGACCTCGCCCGTTATGGCCGCTGTCATAACATTGGTCGTAATATTTCCGGGCGAAAGGGCGCTGAACGTAAGCTGCGTAAGCTTCCCAAGCGCTCCGGTCGGAGTGATGGAGGTCAAAGCAGTGGAATGCGCAGCGATAAGGGTAAAAATGAAAACGAGCGGGATAGCGATGATCCCCATCAGGATCCCGACGCCGAAATAAACGTGGGACAAATAGACAAGCAGGGCGCCGATAACAGGCACGCCTACGATCGAAAGCGATAGAGGAAGCTCGATATCTTTAAGGACGTCTGCTTGTCCGGTTTTTTTCCTCGAAAGCAAGGTGGTGAACGAATCCAGAATCATTTTAGGTTTTGAAAAGAATGCGCTAAGAGAAGCCGTCGTCATCAGGGCGACTCCGCCCCAGAGGGCCCACATAGTGATTTTATTGAATCCATAATGGGTGGCGCCTTCGGCGACCCTTCCGACTATATCGCCTCGATGGATCATCCAGGGCGCGAGGATGCAGTAATTAATAATTGCGCCCGCCATAAGAGAAACGCCTGTACGAATTCCCATAAGGCCGCCGGCGGCTACCATGACGAAATCAGTATCGAACCGAACCGTCAGCTCACGAAGCTCAATGCCGCCGAGTTTCATGGACCAAAACTTATAGACCCAATCATCCAGAAATTCCGGGATAAAAAAGGAAAGCTTCATTTTTGCCATGACCGCCTGGCTTTGCATGACTTTAACAAGCGCGGAGATGATTCCGGTCACAGCAAGAATAGCGGCTTTAAAAACCCCGTCCTTTGAATTGCCGGAATGAAGCGCATTCATGACCACGCCGGCGGCCTTCCCTTCCGGAAACGGGTATTGCTCTTCATTAATAAAGCGTTTTTTCAAAGGAAACGCGAAAAGAACGCCCAATATCCCAACGAGCAGAATCCAGAAATAAATCAGCGGCATCGGAAGGATTTTCCCGGTAATCATCATATAGGCCGCGAGGCTCGAGATCAGGGGCGAAGTCATATAACCGGCGGAAGTCGCAATGGATTGCATGCAGTTGTTTTCAAGAACCGTGAATTCTTTAGCCAGCCGGAGAGAACTCATTACCTTGAAAAAAGCGAAGGCAAGAATAACCGAAGTAATGCCTACCCCGAGAGTCCATCCTGTTTTGGCGCCCACATAGAGGTTGGTTAACGAGAGAACTCCGCCGATCATCATTCCCGAAATAGCAGAACGGATCGTGAGCTGAGGCATATCGCCCTTCCAGACATTTTCAAACCACCACCGGTCTTTCTTTTCGAGCGACCATTCTTTGATCTGTTCTTCGGATAGCTGCTTTAGCTCCATTGCCATTCTTGGCTTTTCCTTTCGGGATTTTCCTGAATTCAGAACATAGGGAAATTGGACCTGCGGATCAAGCACAAAAGAAACAAAATCACCCTGTTTTATTGACGCCTATTGCTTCAATTCATAGAATCAACAATACTATATTTTTTGAAAGGACATGATGGCGACAGTAAACGAAAACTTTTTAAAATTGCAGGCCGGCTATCTTTTTCCCGAGATAGGCAAACGCAGACGCGCTTTCCAGCAATCCCACCCCGAGGCGAAAATCATCAGTATGGGAATAGGGGACGTGACTCAGCCTTTGGCTCCGGCAGTCATTGAAGCCATGCAAAAAGCCGTCAAGGAGATGAGCCAAAAAGAGACATTTCACGGCTACGATGACGACGGGATCGGCTATGCATTTTTGCGAGAGGCGATAAGCGCAAACGACTATCGCACGCGAGGCGTCGCCGTCGAAACGGATGAAATATTCATAAGCGACGGGGCAAAATCCGACACCGCAAATCTTCAGGAATTATTCGGGCTCGACAACATTATTGCCGTGACAGACCCGGTTTACCCGGTTTATGTGGATACGAACGTCATGGCGGGACGCACCGGAACGATGACGGAACAAAGGATGTATCCAAACATCCTTTATATGCCGGCAAACGCAGAAAACAATTTCGTCCCGGATCCTCCGGCGGGAAAAGCGGACATCATTTACCTGTGCTTTCCCAACAACCCGACTGGAGCCGTGGCAACAAAACAACAGCTCGAACAGTGGGTCGAGTATGCAAGAAAGAATAAATCGATAATACTTTTCGATGCAGCGTACGAGGCGTTTATCAGCGATCCCTCCATACCGCACTCCATATATGAGATCGAAGGAGCCCAAGAGGTCGCCATTGAATCCCGTAGTTTTTCCAAAACGGCCGGATTTACCGGGGTTCGCTGCGCTTTCACCGTGGTGCCCAAAAAAGTGCAGGCTTTTGCGAAAACGGGGCAAAGCGTCGCCTTGAATCCGCTTTGGAACAGGCGGCTGTGCACGAAATTCAACGGCGTATCTTATATAACGCAAACGGGAGCGGCTGCGACCTATACGCCGGAAGGAAAACAGCAGATCAGGGATACTGTTGCGCTATACATGAGAAATGCCGAAAAGATCCGCGAAACCCTCGCTTCCCTGGGTTACAAAACATATGGCGGAATCAACGCTCCCTATATCTGGCTGAAAACGCCTTCGGGCTTCGGATCATGGGAATTCTTTGACCTGTTGTTGGCAAAGGCTCACGTCATCACCACCCCTGGAGTGGGCTTCGGGCCGTCGGGGGAAGGTTACGTGAGGTTGACGGCATTCGGCGATCCCCAAAATGTGCAAGAAGCCTTAAACAGGATTTCCCGGCTATAGGTTTCAGAGTTGAAAGCTTTTTCAACCGGTTCTGCTTACAAAGGAGTCGAATCCGATGCGTTCATTTATCATTCGGAACCTGATTCTGTTGTTTTTCTCTCTGCCGATTTTTACGCTCTGGTTAACGCCATCATCGTTGGGTCAAACAGCGCCGGTCCCGGGACAGCAACCGCTGCAGCCTAAACAACCTGTGGGAGCTCCCGGTTTTTTGGGGCCGGCCCCCAAACGGCTTCAAGAACCGGCCAATAAATGCGAGCCTGTGAATTCCAACGCAACGCCGGAAGCGCGCGCGTTGCTTAAAACCCTGTGCGACCTATCCGGCAAAGGCATCCTGACAGGCCACCACAATTTCCCCAACAACCTGTCCCAGCATAGCGATAAGATTTTTGAAATCACCGGAAAATATCCTGCTCTTTGGGGTTCGGATTTCGGTTTTCTGGACGGCGAAGACAAGGATTCGATAATCCATCGGGACCGGATGATTGAAGAAGCAAAAAAACAGGCTGCCGCCGGATCGATCATTACCCTGTGCTGGCATATGCTCCGACCGACCGAAGATGAACCGGGGAAATCCGGCGGAAACAGTTGGAGCGGGAGCGTGCAAGCCAGACTTACAGACGAGCAGTGGCTGGAACTGATCACTTCCGATTCACCGCTGCATCAGCGCTGGGAAAAATACATGGATACGGCGGCAGCGTTTCTCAAACAGCTTCAGGATGCCAATATCCCTGTTCTCTGGCGCCCAATGCATGAAAACAACGGAAACTTCTTCTGGTGGGGCGGCCGCCCGGGAACCTATGGGACCCAGCAGCTCTACCGGGAAGTCTACAATCGCATGGTGAATGTGCATCACCTGAACAATTTGATCTGGGTATGGAATCAGAATGGCCCGGCTCCTGGAGGCGAGTTTTACAACTTCTTTCCCGGACAATCCTACGTTGATGTCGTCAGCTATGACAACTATCGGGAATTGAGCGACCGCTACTACCATGAGATATTAACGATCGCCAACGGCAAACCGATTGCGTTGGGCGAATTGGGAACTCAACCTTCAGCGGAAGTCCTCAAATCTCAACCCAAGTGGGTCTGGTTTATGACGTGGGCCGGCTTTGAAGGCAATGCCAAAGCAATTAAGGACGCTTACGATAATCCATACTTCATCAACCGCGGCGATCCTCGTCTTCGGAGGTGATAATGTCGAAAGTGGCAACATTCGGCGAAATCATGCTTAGGCTGGCGCCACCCGGGTTCGGCCGATTCACGCAAGCAAGGGTTTTTGAGGCGGTGTACGGGGGAGGAGAGGCCAATGTCGCGGCTTCTCTGGCCAACTATGGCGAAACAGTGGAGTTCGTCACTCGATTGCCCGGCAATGATCTGGGTGAAGCCTGTATGGCATTTCTGCGCTCCTTCAATATCCGGACGGACCATATCGCCCGCGGAGGCGATCGCCTTGGCGTCTACTTTCTTGAAATGGGAGCGGCGCAGCGCGGCAGCAAGGTGATCTATGACCGTGCCGGCTCCTCATTCGCAACTATTCAGACGGGGATGATCGACTGGAAAGAAGCTTTATCCGGCGCGAACTGGTTTCATTGGACCGGCATCACCCCGGCAGTTTCCCAGGGAGCGTACGAAGCATGCCTCGAAGCGGTACAAGCGGCCAAGCAAATGAAACTGACCGTTTCCTGCGACCTGAATTACCGCGCAAAACTCTGGAAATGGGGGAAAACCGCCGGCGAGGTCATGCAGGAACTGGTCGCCCTCTCCGACATTGCAATCGGAAATGAGGAGGATGCAGACAAGGTTTTCGGAATCCAAGCTCCAGGAGCCAATATCCTATCAGGAAAAGTTGACGCGGAGAACTATAGCATCGTTTGCAACAAGCTGGCCCAACGATTTCCGAATTTAAAAAAGATCGCCCTCACCTTGAGGGGATCGATTTCGGCCAGTCAAAATACATGGTCGGGAGTGCTGTGGGACCATGGTGAATTTTTTACCGCTCCCACTTACAACATCGGTTTGATTGTCGATCGGGTGGGAAGCGGCGACGCTTTCGTGGGCGGCTTGATTTACGGTCTGCGCAAATATAATAATCCGGAAAAGGCTTTGCGCTTCGCCGTCGCCGCCTCCTGTCTCAAGCACAGCATTACAGGCGATTTCAACCAGGTTACGACTGCCGAAGTGGAATCATTAATGTCCGGCGACGCCTCAGGACGGGTCGCCCGGTAAAAAAACAGGATGAGGAAGCAATGGCTAGATTCATGAGGCTGGATGTTTTCAATGCAATACTCGAAATTGGGGTGGTTCCGCTTTTCTATAGCGGCGATCGCAATGCCGCTATAGAAATAGCCTCTGCCGTGGATAAAGGAGGCGCGCGCGTTATTGAATTCACCAACCGTGGTGAAGGGGCCTATTCGGTATTTACCGAACTCGTTCAGCATTTTGCCCAGGCTAATCCCTCTATTATCCTGGGAGTTGGATCCATCATTGATGCGCCCACAGCGGCGCTTTTTCTGGCCGGCGGCGCCAACTTCATAGTCGGCCCGAGTTTTAATCCGGAAATTGCACGCCTCTGCAACCAACGCAAAATCGCCTATCTTCCCGGTTGCGCGACGGAAAATGAAATTGCCCGGGCGGAAGAAGCCGGCGCTGAAATCTGCAAAATTTTCCCGGGCGAATCAGCCGGCGGCCCCGCATTCATCCGTTCAGTTCTTGCGCCTTGTCCCTGGCACAGGCTTTTGCCGACGGGCGGAGTGGACGCAACCGAGGCCGGCATCACAGAATGGATCCAGGCGGGCGCTTGCGCGGTTGGGATGGGATCCAAGCTGATCACTTCGGCAGCGGTGAAGGATCGCAATTATGATTTCATTGCCGCGAATACAGCCCAGACCATCGCATGGATCAGGAAAGCACGCGAGTAGGAAGAATGAACTGCGGATTGACGCCGATCTTGTGTAAATCCACGTCAATCTGCAGTTCATTCGATGTATGATGGATGTTTTAGGAGATCGATAATGGCTGATGCGGAAAGTTCAAATTTCATAAGGGACGCGGTGCGCGCCGACCTCGCCGATGGCCGGTTTTCAAAAGTGACCACACGCTTTCCGCCGGAACCCAATGGCTGCCTGCATATAGGCCATGCCAAGGCGATCTGCATTGATTTTGGAATCGCGCAGGAATTTGGCGGAACCTGCAATCTGCGCTTTGACGACACCAATCCTGTAAAAGAAGCGCAGGAATATATTGAAGCCATTCAGGAGAACGTACGCTGGTTGGGTTTCGATTATGGATCGCATCTATTTTTCGCCTCGGATTATTTCGACAGAATGTACGGTTGGGCGATTCAATTGATCAAAGCCGGCAAGGCTTATGTAGACGACCAGACGCCTGAACAGATTCGCATAAACCGCGGAACCCTGACGGAACCGGGGAAGCCCAGTCCTTATCGCAATCGCAGCATCGATGAAAATCTTTCTTTGTTCGAACGCATGCAGGCAGGTGAATTTCCGGATGGATCAAGGGTGCTACGGGCTAAAATAGATATGGCGGCGCCCAACTTGAATCTGCGCGACCCGGTCATGTACCGAATCCTGGCCGCCCCTCATCACCGAACCGGAAACAAATGGAAGATCTACCCGATGTACGACTGGGCGCATGGCCTGGAAGATTCCATTGAGGAAATAAGCCACTCGCTTTGCACCCTGGAATTCGAAGATCACAGGCCGCTTTATGACTGGTTTCTCGATCAGCTTGGGATCCACCATCCAAGACAAATTGAATTCGCAAGGCTGGAACTCAACTATACGATCATGAGCAAGCGCAAGCTTCTTCAATTGGTCGAGTCGAAAAAAGTAAGCGGCTGGGACGATCCGCGACTGCCGACTCTTGCCGGGTTGCGCCGCCGAGGGTTTACGCCTGAAGCCATTCGGGATTTTTGCGAACGCATCGGCGTGGCTAAAGCAAACAGCATAGTCGATTACGCGCTTCTGGAGCATTGCCTGCGTGAGGATCTCAACAAACGGGCTCCGCGATCAATGGCAGTTCTGCGGCCGTTGAAAGTTGTGCTGACCAATTATCCTGACGGACAGGTCGAAGAACTGGATGCGGATATCAACCCCGAAGATCCATCGAGCGGAAAGAGAAAGGTTCCGTTCGGACGCGAATTATGGATTGAACAGGACGATTTCCAGGAAAATCCGCCGAAAAAATTTTTCCGGCTGTCGCCTGGACGCGAAGTGCGCCTCAAATATGCGTACTACATAACCTGCAACGAGGTCGTCCATAATCCAATCACAGGCGAAATAACTGAACTGCGCTGCACCTATGATCCGGCGACCAAAGGAGGCTGGTCACAGGATGGCAGGAAAGTAAAAGGAACTTCCCATTGGATTTCGGCTGTGCATGCCGGCCCCGCTGAATTCCGGTTATACGATCGCTTGTTCACCCTTCCCAATCCGGATGAAGGCGCCGGATTCCTTTCCAATCTGAACCCGGCTTCTTTGCAGAAAATATCCGGATATATCGAAGCCGGCTTAAAGAACGCCCCCGCCGGAATACAATACCAATTCGAACGGCAGGGATATTTCTGTGTGGATCCCGACAGCAGACCTGACGCCATGCTTTTTAACCGCAGCGTTTCGCTCAAGGATTCCTGGGCCAAGATCAGCGGTTAAATTTCTCAAGACTACCCATCTCAGAGCAGTGTTTCTCTTTTATTTTTCAATAGATAGCCTAATTTAGTTTTACGGGAAAAGGCGTTTACGCCCGATATGTCCAGAGAGGGACTGTGAACGCGCTCACAAATGCCTTCTGGATATGTTTCTGTTTTATGCCAAAGTTTTAAGATGTTTCTATGAGCGATTTCAATTCAGAAGAACCAGTTTCTGAATCCGACGCCACCGTATTCAGCGAACTCCCCGCTGATCCATCGCCGGTTGTCGACACCGAACATGCTTCTGATCAGATCGAAGTCACGCCAATACCTGAATGTATTCAACTTTCGAGAGAATTGAGGAGTCTGGATACTAAAAAGGATTATATAGTCGCAGAACGAAAAGACTGCGCCATAGAAGTTATTGTGGCGCCGGACAGACTTCATGCCTGGATTTGCGTATCTCCGGCGGTTGGGGGTGAACCGCTGACTGAAACGCGAATCCATCGCAGCCTGGAAGAGAAACAGGTTTGTTTCGGAATTGATAAAGATCAGATTCAGCAGATTTTAAACGCAGGATGGTGCGATAAAACTTTGATAGCTGAAGGAATCGCTCCAATTCCGGGAGAAAAAGCGCTTTTCGAAAAACTCGTACAGGAATCTTCTCACAAAGGAGTGCCGCAGGAACGCGCCGATGGTTCGGTCGATTACAAAGATTTGGGTCTATTTCTCTCCGTAGGCCAAGGGACTCCCCTCTTGAAACGTATTCCGCCAACCCCAGGAACGCCCGGAACTGGAATTGATGGGAATACTGTAGCAGCAGTTTCAGGAGCAGACAGATCCTTAGTTCACGGCGCCGGCGCCGCCCTATCTAAAGAGGATCCTAATGTCATTGTCGCTACTCGCGTCGGAAAGCCTTTTTTTCTGGAGAATTCAGTTCAGGTGGATCCAACGCTTGAGGTTGACATGGTAAACCCGTCTACCGGCAATGTAATCTTTGACGGCAACATACTCGTAAAGGGGGCGGTTGAGGCGGGATATACGGTGTCCGCCGGCCAGGACCTTACAATTCTTGATACTGTGGAAGGGGCCAATCTGAGCGCCGGAAGAAATTTGAGTCTCCTCACCGGCGTCTACGGCAGAAATCGATCCGAGCTTCGAGCCAAAGGCAATCTGGAAGCAAGATTCTTAAGCGATTGCTACGTTCAATGCGAGGGGAATCTTGAGGTTATGGATCTAATATCTTATTCCACGGTTGAATGCGACGGTTCTGTCTTTTTAGGAAAATCCGGAGGCAGAGGCCAGGCGTATGGAGGAAGAATTCGATCGTTGAAAGAAGTGCAGGCTCAGATCCTCGGATCCGTTTCCGAAACGGCAACGGTGATCGAGGTAGCGCCATCGAAGGCGCTGCTGCTTGCGCGCGACAAAACAAAAAAAGAATTGGACGCAACCCTGAATGATCTTGCAATAATCGAAAAAAATATCCTGGCGCTTCAATCCAATCCCGATGCAATAGACAGCGCTCGGATCAAGAATCTCGAAAACAAATCTGCGGCTCTTTTAGAACTAATGGAGAAACAAAAACATTCCCTGGAAGAAATTCAGAAGAAAATCGACATTTCCGAAAGAGGGAAAATTAGAGCCGCACAAGTCCATCGGGGCGTCACGCTTCGCGTTGGTTTGAAAAGAGAGTTGATCAGTGAGGACACCTCCGATCTCTATCTGCAGCCACCCATCGAACAGAATAAGAAATAGAGGAGCCAGAATGCAGAATGCAACAGCGTATTTGTTTTCTTCCGGCTCCCGGCTCCCGGCTTCCGGCTCCTCTATTTTAACGATGTCTTTTTAATCCGATGCGCGGACAATTGAACGCTATCGGACACTTGCTGCACCAGGGAGAAACCGGAACGCAGAGATTCTGGCCGAAAGTCACCAGGATGTCGTTATAGGTTTTCCAGTGCCTTTTAGGCAGCTTCTCGCGCAAAGCGAACTCTGTCTCTGCCGGCGTTTCAGTAGTT
Organism: uncultured Acidobacteriota bacterium; assembly: GCA_964441405.1. Lineage (GTDB taxonomy): Bacteria > Acidobacteriota > UBA6911 > UBA6911 > UBA6911 > UBA6911. The sequence continues at coordinate 71,401 of CAYTYP010000012.1, read as the reverse complement.
ACATAACCCCAGAGATTTGATATTCGATGGACATGGGTATCGACGCAGATTCCATAATCTCCAAATCCTACCGTTAGGACCAAATTGGCAGTTTTCCTGCCAACGCCAGGAAGCTTCAATAGTTCATCCATGCTGCGGGGAACTTTTCCGCCATGTTCCTGAATGAGCCTGCGGCATGTTTCGACCAAACTTCTGGCCTTCGTATGATAAAAGCCAACCGGGTAAATCAAACGCTCGATTTCTTCAATAGGAATGGCAACGATGGCGTCAGGAGTATTGGCGCGCAATAGCAGCCGGCGGGAAGCGGCTTCCGTAACTACGTCTTTTGTCCGGAGAGACAAAATCGTACTTATAAGCGTTTCAAAAGGACGATCCCCCGCCCTTTCTGCAATACTTCCGACTGCGGGAACTTTCCACTTCTTAAGTTCTTTCCGAAGTTTGCAGAGCGCCTTATTGAGAACCGGCGTATCCATCAAAACGGATTTTTTAGAGTCTTTGATCATAATCCGTCAGCGCCTGGTCGAGATCGGCGATCAAATCCGCCACATTTTCAATTCCTACGGACAGCCTGAGCAGGTGATCGGATATCCCGATATTCCTTCTCTCTTCAGCAGCTACTTTCCTATGCGATGTTTCCGCCGGGCAGCAGATAAGCGTTTCAACGCCACCAAGGCTTATCGCCGGAACAATAAGCTTCAACCGGCGCAGAAATGAGGAAGGCCCCTCATCGGCAGCCTTCAGTTCAAAGGACAGCATTCCTCCAAAATCTTTCATCTGCGCCTTTGCCGTCTCATGTCCTTTGAATTGCGGCAAACCAGGATAATTCACTTCAGAAACTGCTTTGTGCGATGCAAGGAATTTGGCGATTCGCATCGCATTGAATGATTGCCGTTCTACTCTCAGGGCAAGAGTTTTAAGGCTTCTCTCAATCAGATAGCATGTAATCGCATTCACACTGCCGCCCAGGTGGTGCGCCATGGCTCGAATCCGTTCCGTCTTTTCCGCGGAAGTAACGACCATGCCGCAACACAGATCGCTATGTCCGCCCAGATATTTCGTGCCGCTGTGAACCACAACATCTATGCCTAGTGCAATCGGATTTTGATTTATGGGGCTCGCAAAGGTATTGTCGATGATCGTTGTAATTCCCCTGCTGCGCGCAAAAGCGACGACCTGCCTGATATCGACGATTCCAAGCAAAGGATTGGTGGGAGATTCGATAATAATGAGCTTGGTGTCCGGATTGGAAGCCTTTTTTATCGACTCGATATCGGTGGAGGCAAAGGAGCGCCGAATTCCAAACCGGTCCAAGGTATCGGTCGCAAAAGCGTGGGTTCCTCCATACAGTTCATCGAGCAGGACGACATGGTCGCCATGTTTGGCAAGGCCAAGAATAGCAGTGCTGATTGCCGCCATGCCCGAACTGAAAAGCAAGCCGTCTTCAGCCTGCTCAAGGGCGCATACCTTGCGGACTACGGAATTCTGATTCGGGGTGTTGAAATATCGAGGATATACCGTTGCTTCCCTGTCAAGATATTCGTAAGACGAAGAGGTAAATATGGGAGTATTGGTTCCGCGTGTTTTGGGATCCTTGTATCTGCCGCTGTGAACGCATTGAGTTTCGATCTGCATTGGAATTCTCCTCGCGAATGATTATAGCCCCGAGGGCGTTTTCTAATCTAAGCGCTCGTGGTTGGAGTTGAAATTGTATTTGGCGACGATAGACGATACCGACCCCGATTATTAGGCCAAGAAAATATATAATTTATTGACATAGATCAAGGAATTCCGGAGCTTGCGGGATCATGATTGGAGTATGGAAATGGAGGGGAATAGCATGAAGCGGAAGATCATTAATATAGATCAGGAAAAGTGCAATGGATGCGGCCAGTGCGTATCCGATTGTCCGGAAGGCGCCTTGCAGCTCATAGATGGGAAAGCCCGTCTGGTAGGCGATCTCCTGTGCGACGGACTCGGCGCTTGTTTGCAGGCGTGCCCGGAAAACGCTATTTCGATAGAAGAACGTGAAGCGGAGCCCTACAATGAAATCAAAGCTACAATGACATTTTCCTCCAAGTCTCACCTGACCCATTGGCCGATACAACTTCACCTGATCTCGTCGGCGGCTGCGCACTACAAGGGGTCGGATCTGCTGGTGGCCGCCGATTGCGTCGCCTATACACTTGGCAATTTTCATGAATTGTTGAAGGGACACACGCTCGTGATCGCCTGTCCCAAACTGGATTCCAATCAAGAAACCTATTTAGAGAAACTGACCGCGCTCATCGATCAAGCCGAGCTCAAATCCATTCAGGTAGCGATCATGCAGGTGCCCTGCTGCCGTGGGCTTCTAAAGCTCGTCATGGAAGCCGCCAACCGCGCCCAAAGAAAGCCGCCGATCACTTGCACCGTAGTTGGATTGCAGGGAGAAATCTTGCAGGAAAAATAATAGAAACGCCGCGGAAGGCACGGAATAAATAATTATTTTTTCCGTGTCTTCCGCGGCGTTTTTATTGCACCTAGATCTCCGGGATAATGCGGACGGCTCCCTTGTCTGCAGAAGCCGCAAACAAGGCGTAGGCGCGAAGCGCCTGAGAAATCTGGCGATCCCGCTGAGGTTTGAAGGCCTGCTCCCCTTTCGACCGTTCCTGCTTCCGGCGATCCTCGAGTTCCTCCGGACTAACCTTGACGTCGATCGTTCTGTTCGGAATATCGATTTCGATCCTGTCGTCATCCTTGATCAGCGCAATAGCCCCGCCTGACGCTGCTTCCGGCGATACATGCCCGATGGAAAGTCCTGAAGTCCCTCCGGAAAACCTACCGTCTGTTATCAAGGCGCATTCCTTGCCCAGATGCATCGATTTAATGTAGGAAGTTGGATACAGCATCTCCTGCATTCCGGGACCGCCCTTCGGTCCCTCATAACGAATCACAACTATATTTCCCGCTTTTACTTCGCCCGCTAAAATCCCTTCACAAGCCGCCTCCTGGGAATCATAAACGCGCGCCTTCCCGGCAAAACGGAAAATGGATTCGTCCACTCCCGCAGTTTTCACGATACATCCGTTTTGTGCAAAATTTCCGAACAGCACCGCCAACCCGCCCTCTTGGGTGTAGCAATGAGCAATATCGCGGATGCAGCCTGACTTACGGTCAAGGTCGAGCGATGGATAATACTTCTCCTGTGAAGCCAGAACAAGGTTGCGCCCTGTCGCCCCGGGCGCGCTCAAATATATCTTGCGCGCTTCGTCGGTGGCATGGACCGAAGAGATGTCATAGTCGTTCAAAACGGCCTGCAGATTGGGCGCATCGACACGGCGAACCGAAGGATCGATCAAGCGCGCGCGCGCAAGCTCGCCCAGGATAGCCATAATTCCGCCTGCCCGGTTGACATCTTCCAGGTGATGACTTGAACTGGGCGCGACTTTGCACAGCACGGGAATTTTCCGTGAAAGGCTGTCGATATCCGCCATCGAGAAATCGACTCCCGCAGCATTGGCAACAGCAAGAAGATGTAAAACGGTATTGGTGGATCCACCCATTGCGATATCCAGCGCCATTGCATTCATAAACGCCTGGTGCGTCGCGATAGAGCGAGGAAGAACCGACTCGTCATCCTGTTGGTATCTGGCCAGCGAAATTTCCACAATGCGCCGAGCGGCTTTTTCGAATAGCCCCATACGATTCTTATGCGTCGCCAGAATCGTACCGTTGCCGGGCAACGCCATTCCCAGCGCCTCTGTCAGACAATTCATTGAATTGGCCGTAAACATCCCCGAGCACGATCCGCAGGTTGGACAAGCGGCAAGCTCCAATTCGGCGACATCCTGATCCGTTACGGACGGATCCGCCGCCATTACCATGGCATCGATCAAATCGTAATGTTTTCCCCTCATTTCTCCGGCTTCCATGGGGCCGCCGGAAACAAAAATAGCGGGAATATTCAGACGCATGGCGGCCATGAGCATGCCTGGGGTGATTTTGTCGCAATTGGAAATGCAAATCATGGCGTCCGCCATGTGCGCGTTCACCATGTATTCCACACTGTCCGCAATCAGTTCTCTGGACGGAAGAGAGTAAAGCATGCCGTCATGCCCCATTGCGATCCCGTCGTCAATTGCGATCGTATTGAACTCGGCGGCGAAGCATCCCTGGCCCTCGATTATCCTTTTGATGTGCTGGCCGATTTCGTGCAGGTGTACGTGCCCGGGAACAAACTGCGTAAATGAATTGACAATGGCAATGACAGGCTTGCCGATCTGATCTTCACGCATTCCGTTTGCACGCCAGAGGCTTCGCGCCCCCGCCATGCGCCGTCCTTGCGTCGTGACCGCGCTTCTGAGTTTCATTACAGGACTCCTTTTCAATCCGATAAGGGACAAAAATAGCCGATATTCGCCGAACTATCCATCATCAACCCCTGGTTTCGTTGATGCTAATTTACTTTTTCGGGTCCTTCAGACTATCGGCCATGAGGGATGCGACATCGGCAACCCGCATAGTTTCATCATAATTGAGAAGTTTCAGCGAATCCTGAAGCATGTGCAGACAATAAGCGCAGCCGGTTACAATCGTATCAGCGCCGGCTGCGTGCGCCTGCTTCACACGCAAGTTGTTGATTCGTTCACCCCTCTTCAGATCCATAAAATAGTGTCCCCCGCCGGCGCCGCAGCAAAGGCTCTTTTCGCGGCGATTCTTCATTTCGAGCACTTGGGCTTGAGGAATCGATTTAAGGACTTCACGCGGCGCGTCATAGATTTTCTGGTAGCGGCCAAGGTAGCATGGATCGTGATAAACATATTTACGCCGATCGCCCGATTTGGGCTTTAGCTTCCCTAGATTAAGCATCTCTTGTATGAATTCGCTATGGTGAACAACCTTGAAATCCGCGCCGAATTGCCGGTATTCATGTTTGAGAACATTGTAGCAATGAGGGCATCCCGTCAACAGGATCTCAAACTTGCGCTGTTTGAGCAATTCGATCTGCTCTTTGGCGGCTTGCTGGAAAAGCATTTCCTGGCCCAAGATGCGGGCGGGATCTCCACAACATTTCTCATCTCCGCCAAGCACTCCAAAGTCAATCCCGCATGTTTCCAGCAGCCGGCATAGATCCGCGGCTATTTTGTGTTTCTGAGGATCGAAAGTCACGCAACAGCCGATCCAATAGAGCACGTCGACTTTTTCACCCGGGCCGACCACCCGGATCTTCTCCTGATTGATCCAATCCACGCGATCGGACTGTGAGCCAAAAGGATTTCCATTAGTTTCGAATATCCTGAGAGCGTGACCCGCTTCCTCCGGTATGCGTCCCTGGATGAGCACTTCATTCCTTCGCAGTTCCATCAAGGTATCCACATGATCGATCAATGCAGGGCAGACTTCCATGCAGGCGCTGCAGGTCCGGCAATGCCACACAAATTCTTCGTCAAAAGCTTTGCCCACTATGTCCGCAATTTCGTCGGTTTTGCCGTCAGCATCATAGAGCGCCTGTTTCAGTCGTGAAATCAGCTGGCGAGGCGTGAAATACTCTTTATCCGCCATATATGCCGGGCACACCTCTTCACAGCGTCCGCATGAAACGCAAGTATCCAGATCCATGCGTTGTTTCCAGCTGAAATCGTCAGGTTTCTGAATGCCGATTTTAAGATCGGCGTCGGCGTCCGCGCTTTCCATCAACTTCTCGATGTCGGGTCTTTGGAGCTCACCGCGAGGTTTGATTTTTGAAAAGAAAACATTCGCGGGGAGAGAGAGCAGGTGGACAAATTTCGTATAGGGAATGAGGGCGATCCAGCTCATTGCAAAAACCGTGTGAATCCACCATAGCGAAGCGTGGATGTTTTTGCCTGACTCTTCGTCCGTTCCAGCGAACCATTTGGAAACTGCCAGCCCGACAGGGGAGAGAATTTTCCATGGATCGCCGTTGACGGCAATGCGCAGCCCTTCCGTTAAATATCCCGTGAGGACCAATCCTGCAATCAAGAGAAGGACCAATCCGTCTTCCGACGTATCGGGAAGGGTTTCAGGTTTAAGAACATACCGGCGGTAGGCGGCCATTGCAATTCCAATGAGAATCAGAATCCCGGCGAGCTCGGACGCGATTGAAAAGAAAACGTAAACAAAACCTTGAAATATATTGAGATGAATCCCGAACAGATGGCCGGCGTCGTATTCAACCATAACAATCAGAGTTGTTATGAACAGCGCCGCAAACGAGTAAAAAACGAAGCAGTGCATAATGGAGGGGAAACTTGAGTTCCGAACCTGCTTCTGCAGTAGGACTTCGCGTAAAAGCACTTTGAAGCGCTTTCCCCAATCGGCCAGCCGTTCCTCATCGGCTTTTCCTTTGCGCCAGAAATCGATCCGTTTATAAATTCCCCAGCCAAAGACAGCCAGAGCGATGACGAACAAAACATACATAACCCAGACATGCGAAATGTTCCACATTAGAGGTCGCGTTGCTTCCGATAAAGAGGGCATCGTTATAACTCTCACTAATAATAGCTGATGCAGCACATCGGCCAATAGATGGCGGCGCCAGGCGTTCCAAAACCATTAAAATCTTAATATTCTACCGTACGGGATCAGGACTTGAAAATTTAAATAAATTAAATTTTTAAGTTTTGATCCCGTTCTCGTGTTTATAATGGAGAGATTCGGATCAGGAGAACGATTTATGAAAGTTGTGGCGTTTAATGGGAGTGCAAGGAAAGACGGGAATACTTATATTTTATTGAAAACCGCGCTGGAAGAAATCCGTGCAGAAGGCATTGAAACCAACCTGATCCAAATGGCGGATCACCCCATTCAAGGCTGCCGGGCGTGCCTCCAATGCGTGAAGCAGAAGAATATGAAGTGCGCTATTGAAACGGATCCTTTTAATGAGTACTTCAAAGCGATCAGCAAAGCGGATGGAATTCTGCTGGGATCTCCTGTTTATTTTTCGGATGTCACGGCAAGCATGAAAGGACTCATTGAACGTTGCGGATATGTATCGCGCGCTAACGGAGGCGTGCTGAAACGGAAACTCGGAGCAGGAGTCATCGCCGTACGTCGTGCGGGATCCAACCACGCATTAGCCAGCATCAATTATCTTTTCCTTATCAGTGAAATGATCATTCCCTGCTCAAACTACTGGAATGTTGGGATCGGCAGAGATCCCGGCGATGTTTTAAAGGACTCTGAGGGAATTCAAACCGTTAAAACTCTCGGGATAAACATGGCCTGGCTCTTGAATAAATTACGAATGACGAATGACGAATGACGAATTAAAACATACTATCCGGTTCAGGCGCCTATGCTTGGGGTAGGGTTCAATTCGCAATTCGTCATTCGTCATTATGTTTTGAGTTCGATAAGCCCCTGGAAGGGATGACTATCGTTCAGAATGCCCAAAGACATCAGTTGTCCCGTCCCCGTATAGCGACAAGAAATATTCTTATCAAAAAAACACAACATTCCTTCTTCCATTACTTCGAGATAAGCCTTGTAATCGCGCGCTCCATCGAAATGCTCGCCTCTCTCGACTTCAACACGGCACCTGGAAAGAAAATCTCCCAACATTTTGAAATGAAGCAGTCCTGCGCGCATGGACGCAAGAGGAGGCTGCGGCGTCATATTGTGGGTTGAAAGAATATATTTGAAGCCCTTTTGCCATTTGATAAGCGGGATTTTACTGATCGTCGATGGGCTAAAACCACGGTTGCGGTTGCGCCAGAAACAGCGCTCGCGCACGCCGCCATAGAACTGCGCTCCCGGCGGCATGGAACACTTTAAAAAGCCATATATGCCCCGATCGAAAAAGGGAGTGGCATATAAAAAGGATGTTTCGTGCGGATAGGTCACTTGCTCCATCGGCCGATCGGCATAGAAATCCACCATGATGGCAATGACGGCGCGGGCGCCGCAGGCGTCCAGGCGGGCTGTTAATTGCGGCAAGCTTTCGCTTTCACTTCCAGGCCATACCAATAGCTCATCGGCGTCGATCACCACGCACCATCGGCCGTCGCACACTTCGTCCAACAGATGATTAGTCCAGGTCAGGCCACAGGCGCTCTCGGCGTAGCTGTTCTTTGTTTCATACAACAAAACATCATCCTGCGCCAACAGATAATTCCAGCTTCCGTCGTTCGAATCATTGTCCAATACAATGAATTCTCGAACGCCCATGTCACGGTAATACTTCAGGAGAAAGGGGAGGCGCAGCATTTCATTGCGAACCAGTAAGAAAGCCATCGGCTCCGGCAGAGGTTGTTCGATCGGGCGACTTCCACAGTAATTGATCACATGCTCCATATTTGTCAGATCCTCATGAGTAGATGTGCAATGTTTACATTGATTCGAATGCCGATTTCAAGTCCTGATCCTGACCCCGGAACAAGACGCCGAAGGGGCCCAAGGAACAAAAACTATGCAGTTCCGTCTTTTTGCCGATTAATAAGACCGCGGGGGCAAATTAATTTCCCCGGCGTATTTGGGCGGCATAGTGGGCGCATTCAGCATTACAACAGACCATTTTTCAAACGAGCTTACAATAGATCGCGCGCAAGCTTTGTTCAAAGCCTCGGTGAACCAGGTTGAAATCGAAACTTTCACTTATTGCAACCGCAAGTGCTGGTTCTGCCCTAATTCCCGGATCGACAGGCGCTCTGAAAACCGTTTCATGGATGAAGCGCTTTACCTTCGCATCCTGAATGAGCTTGCCGCTATCGACTACGATCAGACAATCACTTACAGTCGCTATAATGAACCCTTGGCCGATCGCATCATCCTCAAACGGTTGAGCCAGGCGCGGCAGCTCCTTCCCAAAGCCTGCCTTTCGACTCACACCAACGGCGATTATTTGACTGAAAAGTATCTGGACGAGCTAAAAGAAGCCGGATTAAATCGGCTTCGCATTCAGACTTATTTAGGCAATAAAGAACAATTTGAAGATCGCCGGATTCTGGCTCGCATGGAGAGACAATTGAAGAATCTTGGGCGGCCCTATCATATGATTGCGGCCGCGCAGGGGATTCGCTACATGGCGCAAATCAGTTATGAAGGCATGGAAGTGACCCTGGACGCTCGAAACTTCGCCAAAATCGGCGTGGACAGAGGTCAGACCGTGAAGCTACCCCAAACATACGAAAGGCGTTCTCCATGCCTGGTTGTATTCCAGCATTTATACATCGATTACAACGGCGCCATAGTTCCCTGCTGCAATATCCGGTCGGATGAGCCGGATCATGCTCCTTATTTGATTGATTGGCTGGCGGAAAATCGGAGCATTTACCAAGCATGGGCCAACAGCCCGCTCGCAGCCTGGCGTCGGGTCTTGATCGGCTTCGGCCCGAAGAAGAAGCCTTGCAACAGTTGCGCTTACGAATGCCTGGAAGAAACTCCGCAGATGAAAGAACAATTCGACGCCGTCGTCCGCCAATTCCGCTTGAAGGAATGAAGTTTGTTTATACATTGGCGTCTAAAGCGGATATGTGAATCGGCGACGTTGATGAAAGCCCACGAGTTCGGTATAACCCGCTTCGACGGCCAGAGCGCGGGCGCGATCAAAATGGCCAACCAAATCTTCCGCCTTGTGCGCGTCGGCGTTGATCACAAGCGGAATTTTTCTTTGGTTGGCTTCCTGTAAATAGAACAACGAAGGATACGATTCCTGAACAGGTTTATTCCAACCGGAGGTGTTGAGTTCCATCGCAGCCTCCGCAGTCGCAATCGCATCCAGGGTTTCCAGAGCTTCCGAGGTCAGATCTATGGTCGGGAAATAACCGAATTTTTTTGGCAAATCAAAATGGCCGATAATGTCAAACAACCTGGTTTCCGCCACGGCGCGTAGATAACGCCAGTAACCGCGCCAAACATCATTGCGGGAATTTTGGGCGAGCTCCTTCCAGGATCCGGAGTCCAAATCAACCGGAAAACCATCGACGAAATGGACGGAACCGATCAGAAAATCGAAAGGATAAGGCTTGAGTCGGCTCGGTACGAGTTGAATGGTTTCGGGGTAGTAATCCACCTCCAGGCCAAGGCGCACTTCAAGGCCTTGGGCATTTGCGCCGGCCTGGCGTATCTGAGCGACATACTCCGGCAGGAATTCCGATTTCATAGCCCAGGCAGAGGAACGCTCGTCAGGGTCAAGCGCAAAATGATCCGACAGGCCCAATTCATCCAGTCCCGCTTTTTGAGCGCCGGCAATCATTTGTTCCACCGTCTCGACGCCATCGCTCCAGGTCGTATGGTTATGATAACTGGTCAACATAATCAATCGCCTGCTTCTTCGAAAACAGATTAGCGTTAAAGTTCACCGCTGGAGCGCCCGCTTTTTGAGTTCCTTCAATTTCGGCGCATAGGTGCGGCATATCCCGTTCAATGTTCGCAGCCAATCCTCATTTTCAATCAAATTGGGTTCAACAGCGGAACCGCGAATGCCCGCATTTTCCAGCTTCACTTTAATGATTGATTCATATTTTTTATATACTATTTGTTTTTCACGCAGAAAATCCCGCCGGATTTGCAGGAAATTTTTTTGAATTTCTTCCCAGAAATCCGAAGCTTCCTTCTCCAACGAAGCCAAACCATGAAGCGCCCTGTCCGCTTGGGCGCTATCCTCCAATTGTATCGATTGACACAGGCAGGAAATCAAGGCACGGCGTATTATTATGCCCTTTTCATCCGAATAATTGCTTAGCTCCGCCTTCAATTCATCTTCAACAATCTGACCTTGCAGATATTTGGAGCCCAGCGCCCGGCCAATTGGAGTGAACTCCTTTTCTTTCTGCTCTGCAATTTCTTCCGCAGTGAGTTCGGGCAAACGGGACATCCTCTCCATGGCAATTTCGAGCGCACTTTTAATTATTTCTTCTTCCAAAATAAAACTCCTCAGGAGCGCGGGAGTCTTGCCGCGCTCCTTAAACTTCATCCCTTTATATAGGCGAAATTCTCCTGAACTTTTTCTCTGCCTTTTATGATTCCGGGATGCCCGTAGGGGTGGCCGCACAGAAGCCATTCCGTATCAAGTTCGGACAGCCTTGCTATGGAATTCCGCAGAGCCTCAGAACTGCCGCCGGGAAAATCCGTCCGGCCATAGCTGCGATAAAAAATGCAGTCGCCCGCGATGAGGGCTTTTTCGTCAGGCCAATAAATCGTTATATGCCCGGGGGTATGCCCGGGCGAGTGGTAAATCTGAAGATTCGTTTTCTGGTTGGAAACTAGTTCGAGGGAGCCCTCCTGCAGGAAGATATCCACTTTTCCCCCCAGCATTTTAAAAGTCGCTTCGTCCGCTTCATGCAATGCAATTAAGGCGCCGGTTTCCTTTTGAATCGCAATAGCGGATTCGCAATGGTCGGGGTGTGCGTGGGTCAGGACCACCAATCCTATCGATGCGCTCACAATGCCATCTCTTTCCATGGATTGAAACAGCCTGGTCAAACCCGGCTCCTGGTAGGAGGGAGTTAATAAATGCCCTGGGTCAACAACCAGATGTTTCTCATCCTTGAGCGCTCCTTTAAAAACATAGGAGTTGCAGTTGTTGTCATTTCCAGACCAAACATAGCCGTAAAGATTTTTCACAATTTGCATGATCTCATTCTAATATGGCCGGCCGGTCTTGGCCAGTGGAGCAAAAAGCATGCGGCATTAGGCAAGACGCCGGCGTTGCCGGGAACGTTCAGGCCTCTACGATGGGAGGCCTCTTTTTCGTAAGCTGCCGGAATATAATCCGAAGAGTCGCCATGACTGGAACGGACAAAAAAGTCCCGGGTATCCCGGCTATCTGGCCGCCGGCCAACACGCCGAAAATAACCACCAGCGGATGCAGCTCCGTCCCGGAACTAAGAAGCTTGGGCGCTAATACATAATCTTGGAATAACCGAAAGGCTATAAGAAAAATAATTATCCAAAGTAAATGATCGAAGCCGCTCAGCCCCGCGACCAGCAAGATAATAGCCGCCGACGTCAGCGGGCCGACGATTGGAACGAATTCAAAAGGAAAGGCTACCGCGCCCAACAGCAATCCATACGGAAGTCCGATGAGCGATAAGAAAACGCCAAAAGCCGCCGAAGCAGTCAATCCCAATAGAACCAGCGCGCGCATATACTGCACAAGCAGCAAATGCAAATCGTTGGTAATGTCTTCTATCAGGACTCGGCCGGTCCCCGGATGGATCGTATCCAGGAACAAAGACAAAATCGCACGCCCATCTTTAAGGAAGAAGAAGCTCAGTATCGGGACGAGGACGATAAACAGCACAACCTCATAATGGGACATTACGCGAATGATGGAATTGGATAAGAGCATAATGAGATCGCGTGAATGCTCGGACAATTGTTTCTGAACCTCAGAAACAATTGTCATTCCGATTCCCGAGGGTGCGCCGGGAACGATGGGACGGTCGAGCTTGCTTAAAAGTTCAGGGATTTTCGCCCCGAAAGCATTCGCCTGATCGATGATTCGCGATCCCACCGCGACCCCGATGACCACCAGTATCGCAATCAAAGCCAGGTATACTATTGTCAGAGAAGGGATTTTGGATCGAACAGGAAGCCGTTTGTCCAGGAAGTTGACAACCGGCCAGAGCAAGTATGCAAACAACAAGGCTACAGTAAAGATGAACAACGTCTGCCCTATTAGATAGACTAGCCCTATCATTAGAAGGACAAGAATAACCGTCCATGCATAGCGTGCGACCTTGGTATCAAAACCCAGCATAGGTCGATCATAACAACCACTCCTTCGTCATGCAATAAAATGCCTGGAATTATTTCACAGATCCTTTGAAAACAGTTCGGGTGGAAATAATGCAAGAAGCTGGAAGCAGTTCTATGAAGATGGTATAAACCAGGATCCAGGATATCGGAAATGAGACCCATCCTTTTCATCTACGCCATTTTATTTTTATTCCAATTTTTTATTTCAACTCCTGAAACAAAAGCTCAAAAGACAAAGCCGGAGACCTTCAGTTTTTCAGTTCGAAGCCAGCTCGTGGAAATCTATATGACCGTCACCAAAGACAACCATTTAATTCCCGGAATGGCGGCTTCCGATTTCCAACTGGCCGAGGATGGAACGTCTGTCTTAATCGATCGGCTCGACAGCCAGGACGTTCCCCTCCAGATTGCGCTTCTATTTGATATCAGCGAAAGTGTGTCGCCTAATTTGAGATATATCAAAGAAGCGGCGACCGCTTTCATCGACAGCCTGCATCCAAGCGATCGAGTAACGTTGATTTTCTTCAACTCGGAAATTAATGTTTTTCCCCAAACCACAGACGATCGGAAAATAATTTCACAGGAAATCAGAAAAGCTCAAGCCGCCGGTGCAACAAGGCTGCACGACGCCTTGTTACGCGGCATGAAAGAGCTCGACGGGAAACCTGGACGGAAAGCAATCGTCTGTTTCACAGACGGAGAGGACACGTCCGGAACTTCCTTGAGAACAACCGTCATGAATGCGGCTAGACAGTATGGATATCCTGTTTACGCCATCGGCGCGGGCGCCGGGCTTGAAATGGATTCGCTGAAAACGATCCTCTGTGATTTTGCGGAAATAAACAGCGGCAAAGCTTTTTTTATCCAGAATATCCGCAAGCTGCGCAAAGCTTTTGAAGAAGTCGCCTTGGAATTGCACTCCGCCTATGTGCTTCATTACTATACGCAAATCCCCCCGGACGGCAAATGGCACGAACTGAGCATCCAAAGCATCAACCCTGCATTTGAGGTGCATTCACGGAAGGGATTTTTAGCCGTCCCCAAAGATATTCGCTAGAATCTTTGAGCTTTTGCGTCCTGGAGTAATTTTGATAGACTCGATGGAATAGAGGAGAATGCGATATGGCAGAAAGCAAGACTCGGCAATACATTATTACGGAAATGAGTTTGCCTGAATACAAACAGAAGAGTGATGCAGCTTACCCAGGCAAAGCCAACCATATAGCATGGTTGGATAAAAATACCATCCCGGGCGCTTTTTACCTGGAGTGCCTATGGTTTAATGAAGGCGCGGACGTCAACCGCGTTGAAGCTCATACTCACGATTTCGACGAGGTGATCGGCTTCTTTGGCACTAATCCTCAGGATCAGCGTGATTTGGGAGGGGAGATTGAGCTTTGGCTGGATGGGGAAAAACACATTTTAACAAACAGTTTTATCGCTTTTGTGCCTAAGGGAATGGTCCATTGCCCGCTTAAAATCAAGCGAGTCGACCGGCCGATTTTCCATTTCACCACGGGTCCGGGAGGCAGCTATATCCGGAAAGATTTGCCTCAGAATTAATACATGAGCACTTGTCGAAAAAAACCAGGCGGCAGGATCTTTCGCACCCAAGAACGCGGGCCTAATGGTCGAGGCATTTGCCGATGGTGCCAAACGGAAGTGCCGAAAGGCAGGCGCACGTTCTGTTCGGACAGTTGCGTCCATGAATGGAGATTAAGAACCGATCCCTCCTATTTACGAGATCAGGTGCTGGCGCGAGATCGCGGCCTATGCGCAGTCTGCGGTCTGGATACGCTCCAATTCTATCGTCGTTTTCAACTGGTTCCCGCGCGCAAAAGAAAGGCGTTGCGGCGCCAGCTGGACATGAATGCGCGACGCCATAGCTTCTGGGATGCAGACCATATTCTGCCGGTGGCTAAGGGCGGCGGGGAATGTGATCTATCGAACCTACGCACACTGTGCCTGTGGTGTCACCAGGAGTGCACCGTAAAGGCGCAAAGAGCGCGAAAAGGGGCCAAACTGAATTGAATCTTGGCGTGTCTTTGCATTCTTGGTTCCTTTGCGTTTATTCTAAAAGATCAATAAGGGGACTTTATGGAAGATAAATATGTTACAGAACGTGAGCGGGCTCGAATTCCGGAAAAGTACAGTTGGGATCTCAGCGATATCTATCCGGATGACAGCGCCTGGACCGAAGCCAAACGCAAGCTTATTTCCGACCTCCCCCGGGTTTCCGCTTTCAAAGGCAAAATGGCCGAATCTCCCGAATCTCTTTTAGAGTGCCTCGAAGTTTTTTACCTGCTGAACAAAGAATGCACAAGGCTGGCTTGCTATGCCAGCATGAAATCCGATATGGACACACGCGATCCTGTTTACCTTGCCATGGACCAGGAAACAGGTCAGATCGGAGCCGATTTCTCCGCATTCAGTTCATTTATAGAGCCGGAAATCCTGAGGATGGGCTCGGACGCCATCGAGAATTTTATTAGCCGGGAACCGCTGCTTGCGATTTACCGGCATGTATTTGACGACATACTCCGGAAGAAATCTCATACAAAAAGCGAGGGCGAGGAGAAAATAATAGCCGAGGCGAACCTTATCGCCGACTCGCCCGTGAGCATCAATAACGTCTTTTCCAACGCCGATTTGCCATTCCCTGAAATTACGCTTGTCGATGGAAATCAAGTTCGGCTTGATACGGCTGCATTCGGGCTATACAAACGTTCTCCTGTTCGAGAAAACAGGAAAAGAGTTTTTTCGGCGTTCATGGGCAAACTGAATGAGTTCCGCAGGACATTCGGCGCTCAACTCGCAGCAGAAGTGCGGAAGGACATGTTTTTCACACGGGCCCGCGATTATAAATCGTGCCTGGAACGTGCACTCGACGCCCACAATATCCCGGTTGCCGTATATCATAATCTGATTGAAGGCGTCCGGGCGAATTTGGAGACTCTCTATCGGTACCTGCGCCTTCGCAAAAGATTGCTGGGAGTGGAAGAGCTGCATTATTACGATCTTTATGCGCCGATTGTAAAGGATCTCGACTTAAACTACACCTACGACGAAGCGGTCGAATTCGTTCTTGCGTCTCTGACGCCACTGGGACAGAAATATATCGAAGTGGCGCGCACAGCCCTTTCCGAACGGTGGATTGATGTTTACCACAATCACGGGAAACGATCGGGCGCCTATTCCAATGGCTCCGTTTATGACGTCCATCCTTATATGCTGCTCAATTACAACGGCAAATACGACGACGTCAGCACCATCGCTCATGAACTGGGACACACCATGCACAGCTATCTTACAAATAAAACCCAGCCTTACGCGCTCTCCAACTATTCAATCTTTGTAGCCGAAGTGGCCTCAACCTTCAATGAAGCGCTGTTGTTGAATCATATGCTGGAGATCGAAACACAAAACGAAGTCCGTCTATCGCTGCTGTGCAACTACCTGGACAACGCCAGAGCTACAGTTTTCAGGCAGGTGCAATTCGCCGAGTTTGAATTAAAGATTCATGAAGCCGCAGAAGCCGGCGCCGCGTTGACAGGCGACATGCTGAATTCGGTTTACGCTAAAATGGTCCGTGAATACTACGGCCAGGACAAAGGTTTTTGTATTGTAGATGAGGAAATTCAGTGCGAATGGGCTTATATCCCTCATTTCTTCTATAACTTCTATGTCTATCAGTATGCAACCTCATTTACGGCGTCCGCAGCCCTTTCTGAACGTGTTCTGGCTGGAGGCGGCGCAGACGAATATCTCCATCTGCTTTCCTCCGGCGGTTCCGATTATCCAATCAACCTGCTAAAAAGGGTTGGAGTGGATATGACTACTGCTCAGCCATTGGAAGCGACTATGGCCCGGATGAATCGCGTCATGGATCAAATCGAACAAATTACTTTATAGCTTCATCCAACCTGCTTACAGGAGGCGTTTTATGTCTGATTCGCAACAGTGGTATATGGCCATCAATGGTCATCAACTAGGACCCACAAGCTCTCAGGAAATCATTGCAAACATACGTAACGGCACGTTGCAACCCGATACTTATCTTTTCACCCAGGGCATGGCGAATTGGAAACCGGCCAAACAGGTGGAAGAATTCAGCAGATATTTCGGCGAAGCATCTGCTCCTCTTCCCATACCGGCGGCTCCCGGGAGAACCGCCCATGAAATTGACTTCAAAATTTATGGGGAAGATCTGCAATTTGTTGAGGTGGAGTTGGATCCGGGCGAAAGCGCGGTTGCGGAAGCCGGTGCAATGATGTACATGACTTCCGGAATAGAAATGGACACGGTTTTTGGCGACGGTTCTTCTCAGAGCGCATCCGGCGGGCTTCTAAACAAACTAATGGGCGCCGGCAAGCGTTTAATTACCGGTGAAAGTCTGTTCATGACGGTGTTTACAAATGCAGGAAACGGCAAACAGCAGGTTGCGTTCGCCGCTCCCTATGCCGGCCGCATCGTTCCCATGGATCTTTCCACTCTGGGCGGATCGCTGGTTTGCCAAAAAGATTCATTCCTTTGCGCCGCTCGGGGCGTATCCATCGGGATCGCTTTTCAGCGCAAGATAGGGGTAGGACTGTTCGGCGGTGAAGGCTTTATCATGCAGAAATTGGACGGAGACGGGCTCTGTTTTGTCCATGCCGGAGGGACGATTCATGCTCTCGATCTGTCGCCGGGGCAGACGCTTCGGGTGGATACCGGATGCATCGTAGCTTTACAGCCAACGGTTAACTACGACATTCAGTTTGTCGGGAAAGTCAAATCCGCATTCTTTGGAGGAGAAGGCCTCTTTCATGCAACCCTGATGGGTCCAGGCAAGGTTTGGCTGCAATCGCTTCCTTTGAGCAGGCTTGCGGACCGCATCTATAAAGCTATGCCTTCTATTGGCGGATCCCGAAAGGAAGAAGGCAGCATTCTCGGAGGACTCGGCAACCTTATCGATGGCGACTAGCATCAACAACGCTACATAAAGGTATTACTTGTTTCGTCCCGGGCTTTAAGGCCGGAAAAATTCCCTGATTAAGTGCATATGCTCGCCGGCGTCTTGAGCGGAAGGCGATTGCTCGCGCGGATCTTTTGCCAAATCAAATACTTTGACGTTTCTTCCGAGCACGTCAAATAAGTATTTATTGGGGTATTGAATTACGGAAATATAGCCTCCCCCGTAAGGTTGAACGGATATTTTACTTTTTCGCGGGCCCGCACGCTCGCCGATTTGAGATTCCAGGAGCCAGGGCGCAAAAGATTCACCCAGCATATAATCCTGTTTCATGCCTATCAGGTCGAGAACAGTGGGAACTATATCCATTTGACTGAAACGCTGCGAGATCGTGGATCCGATCGTAAATTCATTTTTTCTGATTTCCGGAGGAACAAACATCATTGAAATAAGAAAATTTTCTTCAAAGGCGCCGCGTTCATTAAAAATATTATGTTTATGAACTGGAATGGGCCACGAGTGATCGCTCACCGCCCATAAGGATCCCCGTTGCGCGTAATGTTTCTTGAATATTTCATATAAAGAGCCGAAATACGCATCCTGAACGAAGGTTGTATTTGAAAGACGTTCTTCGAATTTCCCAGGATCCGGGAAGGGCGTTTTATTCAGGAATCTGTCATCAAGAACTTTGAATGGGGTGTGATTGGAAGCGGAAGCGGTAATAAAAATAAAAAGCTTTTCGTTTCTATAGTGTTTTTGCAGATATTCGTGCACGCGCGTGAAGAAAGTATCTTCACGCCAGCCCCAATCGTATTGAACATCGCCCGGTTTCATAATTTCATCCGCCAGGATTCTTTCAAATCCTATTAAATCGAATAAGCGGATAACTCTAGGATTGGGATTGCCGCTGTAAAAGAGAATAGGCCGATATCCGAGTTTCTTGAAAATTCTTGGGAGACAAGGAAGCTTCTTGATTGCGTCTTCGGGAAAATCATTCACCAGATCCCCTTCCGTGCTCGGAGGAATCCCGCACAGAATGCATTCGTATCCCCGTTCGCTCTGAATCGAATTGCCATAAAGCTTTCGGAACATAAATCCGTCCTGGGACGCCCGCAAAATTTGCGGGGTAACTCGCGGGCTCACCAATAAATCGCTAAGGCTTTCCTGCTGTACGAAGATGATGATATCTCCCAGGATTGAAGGATCTACATGGGCGCCGCCGGTTGGCTTTTTTGTTTGAAGAGTATCGATATGTTTTTTGTGAAGCTCGTAATATTCATCCTTTAAATGCCGATCGCTTAAAAAATTGGCATATAAGAAACCAGCGGCGGAACTGCGCACACTATGGATAGTCGTCCATTGACAAATAAAGCTGAAAATGGCGAGCGCCCCAAGGACAATCCAAGTTTTACCGGGCGAGCGGTTAATCATTTTTACTAACGGAGAAAAAGCCAGTTTTTGGATATACATGAAAGCGGCGATCGACAAGGCAAGCACAACCAACCAAGGAGCAAAAAGCTTCCAGAGGACCGAAATAGCGACGGAGATGTTGTACCAGAAGAAATAAAAATCAAAATCGATGTGCCTCCCGGCTTTATAAATGGAAAGTAAAATCACGAAATGAAGATAGACGGAGTTCAGCAACAGGATGCAGGATTTTAAAAACCGGTTTCGATCCAAAAACGGGACTGAAGCGGATAGAGCATAAAGAAGCGGCGGAAGGAGCAGAATGAGCAGCACATTGAAAAAAATAATAAAAACAGCCGACTGTAACGGCTGATCTTCCAAATAAGTATTGATTTCCAATCCGCAATAGCTGCCGAAGATCGCTAAATAGAGAATAAAAAAATAAATCCCGATTTTCTTCGGCGCATCCGACATTCTTCTCTTGATGGTTGAAATATTCATTGGCTACGTCTCAAAATAAGGGTCCGGCAATCCGGGACTCCTGAATGCCAGGAGCCTGTCCGAGAATTAGGATATGCCATGCATCCTAATGCTCGAACAGGCTCCTAGGCCGGGAACTCGCAAGTGCAGATCAGGTTGCGATCGCCATAAGGATTGTCGATTCTCCCAACAGAAGGCCAGAATTTATGCTCGTGAACCCACGGCGCCGGGAAGGCAGCCTCTTCACGGGAATAAGGATGAGGCCATTCACTGGCAGTCAACGCTTCAATCGTATGAGGCGCATTTTTCAAAAGATTGTTTTGTAAATCCGCATTGCCGCTTTCTATCACCAGGATTTCTTTGTAAATCCTTATCATCGCATCGCAAAATCGATCCAATTCCTCCAGTGATTCGCTCTCGGTCGGCTCGATCATCATCGTGCCGGGAACCGGGAAAGAAATCGTCGGAGCATGAAACCCAAAATCCATCAATCTTTTTGCAATATCCTCGGCGTCAATCCCGGCGCTCTTTTTGAAAGCTCGAGGATCGACGATGCACTCATGAGCGACAAATCCATGGGCGCCCTTGTACAGCACCGGATAATAGGGATCCAGTTTTTTGGCGATATAATTGGCATTTAAAATAGCGTAGAGGGTTGCTTCTCTAAGGCCGCGTGAGCCCATTGTCCGGATATAGGCCCACGAAATCGGCAATAAGTTAGCGCTTCCCCATGGAGAGGAGGATACAGAGCCTATGCCATCCGATCCACCGGTCCGGATCACAGGATGCCCCGGAAGGAATGGCGCCAGGTGCTCGGCGACGGCAATGGGTCCGGCGCCGGGCCCGCCGCCGCCATGGGGAATGCAGAAGGTCTTGTGCAGATTGAGATGGCACACATCCGCTCCCATTTCCAATGGGCGGCATAGGCCAACCTGCGCATTCATATTTGCGCCATCCATATAGACCTGTCCGCCATGGGCATGAATGATTCCGCAGATTTCTTTTATCGCCTCTTCGAAAACTCCATGCGTCGAAGGATACGTAACCATCAGGGCGGCCAGGTTTTCTTTATATTGTTCCGCTTTATTTCTTAGATCTGTTAGATCAATGTTGCCATGGTCATCGCAGTCTACTACCGCGACTTTCAAACCAGCCATCGCTGCACTGGCAGGATTGGTTCCATGGGCGGACTGAGGAATCAGACATAGGTTCCGATGCTCTTCGCCGCGCTTTTCAAAATACTTTCGGATGACCAGGAGTCCGGAATATTCTCCCTGCGATCCCGCGTTGGGTTGAAGGGAAACGTTTTTCAGTCCGGTAATTTCCGAAAGCCAATCCTGCAATTGAGTGAATAGCATTTGATAGCCTTCGGCCTGTTGAACCGGTGCAAAAGGATGAATTCCGCTGAATTCCGGCCAGGTCATAGGAATCATCTCGACCGTTGCATTCAGCTTCATAGTGCAGGAGCCGAGAGGAATCATCGAGGTGTTCAGCGCCAGGTCCTTGCATTCCAGGCGATGGAGATAGCGCAAGAATTCCGTTTCCGAATGATATCGGTTGAATACCGGATGAGAGAGATAACCGCTCTTCCTTGACAGATTCTCCGGATAGGCCGGTGAGACAGCGGCAATCAGATCCTCCGGCTTGAATGAGACGAAAGATTTGGAGGCGAAAATCGCAACCAGGTCCCCAACGTCCTCCATGGTTGTCGTTTCATTCAAGCTTATTCCAACCTGAGTATCGGAAAACAATCGCAGGTTTATTTTATAATCCCGGGCGGAATTCAAAATCTTCGTTGTTTGGGTTGCGCCGGCCTTCACATATAAGGTATCGAAATAAGGATCGGGGCCGACCTCATAGCCTAGCTTCTGCAGGCTCTCCCTTAAAATACAGGTCAGGAAATGAATGCGTTGAGCGATTCTCTTCAGTCCTTCCGGACCGTGATATACAGCATACATTCCTGAAATAATGGCGAGCAGCGCCTGGGCGGTGCAGATATTGCTGGTGGCCTTATCACGACGGATATGTTGTTCGCGGGTTTGCAATGCAAGACGCAAGGCGCGTTCACCGCGGGAGTCTTTAGAAATCCCTACGATGCGCCCGGGCATGCTTCTTTTATAAACATCCCCCGTTGCAAAAAAAGCCGCATGGGGGCCGCCGTATCCCAAAGGAACTCCAAAGCGTTGCGCATTGCCCACCGCTATATCGGCCCCGAATTCTCCAGGAGAACGCAACAGCGTCAGAGAAAGAAGGTCGGCTGCGACAGTCACCAAAGCTCCGGACTTGTGCGCGTTCTCAACAAATCCCGAATAATCATAAATAGTTCCATCGCTTGCAGGATATTGCAATAAAGCGCCAAAAACCGTTGGTTTGAAATCAAAAGTTTCATGACTGCCGAGGATCAGCTTGATCCCACGCGCTTGAGCCCGGGTCCGGACCACTTCAATCGTCTGAGGATGGCAGGCTTGCGAAACAAAAAAAGCATTGGCCCCAGTCCTGCATACGCTGTGGCTCATAGTCATCGCTTCCGCCGCGGCAGTTCCTTCATCCAGAAGAGAAGCGTTTGCCACTTGAAGTCCGGTCAGATCGCAGATCATAGTCTGGAAATTCAGCAGGGCTTCCAAGCGTCCCTGTGCTATCTCAGCCTGATAAGGAGTGTATTGGGTGTACCACCCGGGATTTTCGAGAAGGTTCCGCTGCATTACTAACGGGAGAATACAGTCGTGATATCCCATTCCGATGAAGGAGCGAAAGATTTCATTGCGCTCGGCAATTTTGTGCAGTTCAGCCAAAGTGGAACGTTCATTCCGGGGAGTCCCGATTTTCAACGGCTGGTCCGATCGGATGGTGGAAGGAACAGTTTTATCTATCAATTCCTCCAAGCTTTTAAGACCCAGGGTTTCCAGCATCTTTGCACCATCTTGCGGGCTGGGTCCAATATGCCGGTGCAGGAAGGAATCAGTATCCATAATTCTATCGATAGTATTTTTAGATGTCATATTTTTATTTAATTAAAACAGAATAATAGAGTTATTACTTTCTTCACTGACGACTGACCATTGACGACTGACCACTGCTGTTATGGATCCAGCGAAAAACAACATCGCGGCTTTCTTCGTTGGGTTTTATCCTGCTGCGCAGGTTTTCCAAATCGCGTTTCATGATCTGGAAAACATCCTCCATAAGTCGATTCTTTTCTCCCCGCGCATAGGAAGACAGGTCGAGGGGAGCTCCGACTTTGATACGAATAATAACGCCGGGAGTTACCCGCATCGTCGTGGGCACGATCACACGATAGCTGCCTTCGAGTGTTACCGGGACCAAAGGAACGCCGGTGCGCAACGCAAGAGCGAAAGCGCCGCTGAAAAACTTACCAAGAACGCCCGTTTTGCTCCGCGTCCCTTCCGGAAATATTATGGCGCTAATCCCGTTCCTAATTGAATCAGCGGCGTCATTGATGCTTTTGGCAATATCCCTTGGGTTTTCCTGGTCAATCGGGATATATCCGGAACGACGCATGTGCCAGCCCATGAAAGGAACACTGAAAAGAGATTTTTTTGCAATCCAGCGAAACTGAATGGGGAGAAAGGCGGCGAGAGAGAGGATATCATGCAGCCCACTGTGATTGGCAACGAGAATTAACGGCCGATGGAGGTCCAAATTCTCGAGTCCTTCAATTTCGATGGAAGTGCGGCTGAGCCAGAGATTGTCTTTAGACCATCGGCGCATGCAGTAGTGCTGTAATCTTCCATTGCCCGAAATCAGACTGCCCAGAATTGAAACAGTCGCCCAGAAAACCGTACTGAACGCACATCCGATCCAGCACCAGATGGTAAAAAGCCCCGCCTTGGATTTTTCCATCGGAAGAATTTACCACAGAATTTGTTCCCAGTTCAGCGTTTCCCGTATCCCGTTTAAAGTTGTTCGGACGGCATTATCGCAAAAAGTTTTTTGCTAGGCTCTATCTCGCTTGCGTATTTCCGCTGCTTCCAACCAACCGCGCCGCAATTGATCCACCGGCACGCTGGACATATAGGGTTTGATATCAATTACGGGAGTTCCATCCAACATGTCGATTCCGTGCAGATGCAGTCTATTTCCTTCTCGCCGTACCAGTTCCACCACAGTCAACCCAATAGGATTGGGACGGCGCGGAGAATGTGTTGAGAAAACGCCATGAGGCCTGTCGTCAGAGGGATTTGTTCCGACAAGCTCGTAGCCTTGGGCCTTATGAAAAATCCAGAAAACCAGCAGATGTGAAAAGCCTTCGATATCCTGGAGTCCCTGTTCATACTCGGGACAAACCTCTACCATCCCATCCATAACGTGGGTAGCCCCCAGTCCTTTCGGAACTTGTTGGGTATCCGTATAAGAACTTCGGATATACCCGATGGGCCGCATTCTCCATTCATCCATAAACACCTCCTATCCTTGTTTGAATTCATTATAGAACGATTCATGCAGATATTCGCTGTCCCGTGCCGTTTAAAACAAGGAAAAGCCGACAGAAGTCTGTTCCTATTTTGTCCAAGCGAAATGGGCGCAGGTGGCGTAGAATGACAGTGATTAATTATTTTCTTCAAATGGAGGTTTCCATGAAGCAGGGATCGGTTGCGTTTTTGCTTTCTATATGCGTCCTGTTGGTCACTGCCGGGGAAATACGGGCGGAAGTGAAAACAGAGGAGCGCAATCAGTTCAAGCTGGAAGGCGCAATGGGCCGGGTTATGGGTATGTTCGGCGGTAAAGCCGCCAAGGAAGGGGTGGTCAACACCGTCGCGGTCAAGGGAAACCGCAAGGCGACGACCGGTGAAAACACTCGTGAGATCATCGATCTCGATGAGCAGAAGATCTACGAACTCGACATGAAGAAAAAAAACTATCGAGTCGTGACCTTCGATGAGATGAAGCAACGTCTGGCGGAGGCTCGTGAGCAGGCCGCGAAAGCTCCTCAGAACGAGAAGCAGGATTCCGCTAAACAGATGGAATTCGAGCTTGATCTTAAAGAATCCGGGCAGAAGCGTCTGATCAGCGGATACGACTGTCGCGAAGTTGTAGTCACCATTACCGGCCATGAGAAAGGCAAGACTCTCGAAGAGGCGGGAGGGATGGTGATGACCTCGCATATCTGGCTCGGGCCCGAGATTGCCGGGCTGAAGGAAATACAGGATTTTGACGTCCGCTATGCCAAGGCGCTGGCCGAGAGTTTCGATCTGGGCGGTTCCGCCGAACAGATGGCCATGGCAACAGCCATGTTTCCGGGCATGAAGGGAATGATGGCAAAGATGCAGACGGAAAGCGTCAACATGACAGGCTCTCAGCTCCTTACCGAAACCACTATTGAAACGGCAAAGAATCCCGCACAGGTTTCGCAGGAACAGGAACAACCGAAGGATAGCGATTCTTCTTCAGGAATATCCTCAATAACGGGAGGCCTGGGAGGGATGCTTGGCCGCAGAATGAAGAAGAAGTCGAGCGAAGAAGATGCGGGCAAGCCCAAGAATCGCTCGACGATTCTGTCCACCAGCCATGAATTGCTGAAAGTGGAAGCCAGCGCGCCCGATGCGGATTTCGCAATACCCGCCGGCTTTAAAGAAAAAAAGTAGGCTCATCAGCCGCGGCCCGTATCCGGGCCGCGGTTTTTCGAAGCCTTCTCTTTATTAAACCGCCCTCAGCTTCACCCAAATGCAAAAACAATACAATCAGTAAAAAAGCGTCTGCTTCAAAAATTAATAATCGGCTTGGGAACGACTATCCGCTAAAAGCCGATCGAAATAATCGCGTTCAAGAGGATCTTGTTATCATCTCTTCCAGTGGCCCCGGTTAGTCTTCAGGCTCATTAGCTGTTTCCTTCGAGCGTTTGGAACCGGCGCCGCAACGGTAAATATCCGTTCCTGCGACGCTCTTTTCAAGCAGGCAGTTTTTTTCGACAAAGCTGCGAAGGATGGGATAATTCTTTATTGGATACCTGCCGAAATCGTGATAATTGCCGGGAGAGGTATCGACGATCAATTCCGGCGGTTCGCGATTCAGGTCTGCCTCCAGCATTGGCCACGATTCCGGAACATACAACCACGTGATATCGGCCCGGTCCTTTTCATTGGAATCCTTGCCCTGTTTATATCCGGTATGCATAGTTGTAAAAACAAATCTTGTAGATGGAGTCCTCTCCGAATAAACATAGATAGGAGTAAACCACCCCCAGACAAATATCTTATCTCGGGGATCGGTGTGCTTTTTAATGTATTCGGTTGCCGGACGAAAATCCGGTTTTATTTCGCCCCATGTGTCCGTTACAGCCTCAAAGGAGATGGCCATCCCCATAAATACGACTCCGGGAATTAGGGTCAACGCTAAGATTGCGGCCTTCCAACGCCTCCGGAGCGATTCGCTTTTTTCATCGACATATTTTCCGGCGAAAAGAGCCGCCATTAAACTTAGGGATGGAAGAATCTGTATGAAATAATGCCCATACATCCTGTTCCCTATTAAGGAAGCGTAGGCGCTGACGATAAGCCACAAAATCAAAAATAGTGAAAAGTGAGAGGAAAATGATCTTTTCCGGTCGCGGAGATTCACAACGACATGTTTCATCCAGATGAAGGAAAGCGCCCAAAGGATTATCGTCGACATAACAAAGGGGACAAACTCGGCAAATAATTGGGACATAAAACCAAGATTGGAAGCGCCGAAATTGATGTATCGGCGTGGATACGTTATGTTCCAAAATATCTGGTCGTCTAATATCCCATTACTATGAAGCAGAAAAGCAACGATGCCGATCGGCAAAACAAATCCGATCCCATATTTCGCATAAGCCCCAATGGAAGAAATAATTCTTTTTCTGCCATACAGAAAAGGAATTACCACGAGGATATAAACAAATACGGCCACGACTTCTACGCCGCTCACCTGCTTTATAAGCAGCGCCAGTCCTGAAACACATCCGGATACAAAAAAAAGCCATCCTTTTTCGCGAACACACGCGTACCACAACAGCAACACAGCCAGGGAATAGGGCAAGGCCATGAATATTTCGGAATTTGCCGCTATCATTTTGGGATAAAGCGCTGTAGTAAACGTTAGATAGAACAGAAGCGCATACAAAGCCGCGCTTTTACCTGCCAGCTTCCCGGCAAGAATGCTCAAGACAATCGCAGTCGCCAGCGTCCAGAGAAACGTCACCCCATGAATGGCGATCATGTTGTATTTGCCGAAAAGATAAAATGTCGCCAGATAAATGTAAAATATTCCGGGCGGCTTATTATTAACGGCGTTGAGGTACGGCAACCCGCCATCCATCAGCACTGTAGCAACAGCGGCATGGGAGCCTTCATCAATATCCTGCATGGCATGAAACAAATAGGGAATTCTTAAAATAAGGCCGAAGAGAATGATGAGAGCGACGAGTCCGATCGTTTTTCGCAGTGTCATGCCGGTCTGAATCATTGCATTGCCTCCACTCAATTTTCGTATTTCCCGGCAGGCCGATTGTCTCCATTCTCTTCAAGAGGAGCCCTGAAAACAAATACTGCGCCGGAGAGAGAAACCAACAAGGTGATGAAATAGAACAACAGGCTCAAGCTGATCGAGAGGTTGGCGTCAAGCTTTAACATGCCGGCGCCAAAAAGGAAAGCGACCTCGCGCGAACCCACTCCGCCGATGGCAATCGGAAGAGTGGCGACTATGGAAGATATCATGAAAATCCAAAGGTAAGCAGATTCCCGACCTGTAATATTCAAAGAGAGCATGACGAACCAGGCGCAGACCAACTGGCATATCTGGACGCCAAGGGAAAGAAGCGATGTTTTTAACACAATATCACTGTAAAAACTCCAGAACCTGCGGATGACCAGATAAAATATCGTATAGAAAAGTGGGAGAAGCGCCCAGACATAAAATCTCAGGTGGGTTGCAAAATCGAGAAAATAAAAAACGATGACGCTGAGCATGAGAAGGGCGAGCATGCCGCTGACCCTGTCGGCAAACATTGCCGAAAAGATCCGGCCCGTGGAAAGACTGAATTTCTTTTTCAGAAAGTAAATCTTGTATCCGTCGCCGCTGATGCCTCCAGGCAGAAATAAATTGTAGAACATTCCCAGAAGATACAGCCGGATGTTCGATTTTTCGCTTATAAATATTCCGGACGACCGGAGGAAAATATTCAGCCGAAGGGCCGATATCAGTTTGGAGAACAGGAACAAGGCGAAGGCAGCTATCAGAGGCGGAAGAGAAAGGTTGCGGTAGGCCTTCACCAATTCTTTGCCTTCGATACGAGAGAAGACAAAATAAAGCGCTGCCGCAGAGACAGCGATCTTCAGAAAGAGTTTCAGGTATTTATTAATCCCTGTTTTCAAAGGAGTGGATTTTACGGATAAAATAGGGTTTTTTGTTCTGTGATTCATAATAGATGCGCATGATCACTTCGAGAAGTATTCCAACCGTGATGACCTGAAGCCCTGCGATAGTAAGCAAAACACCCAGCAGCAGCAGCGGCTTTCCCCAGATATCATGCCCTGCAATTTTCAGCGCCAGCAGGTAAAGGTCAATCAGAGCCCCGGCAACGAATAAGACCAGCCCCCCTCCGCCGAATAGATGCATAGGTTTCTGAAGGTATCTTTTAAAAAAGATCATAAGCAGCAGGTCGCTGACCACGCGCAGGGTTCTTCCCATGCCATACTTGGAGGAACCGAACCTGCGCCCATGGTGTTTCACATCCACCTGAGTGATCCTGGCGCCCTGCAGTGAAGCCAGAACCGGGATGAAACGATGCATTTCACCATATAGCCCGAGGTTCTTTGCGATTCTGCTTTTAAAAATCTTGAGCGTACATCCGTAATCTTTAATTTGAACATCGGTTGTTTTTCGGATGATGGCGTTGGCGATGCGGCTGGGAAGTTTACGTGAAATTACTGCATCCTTTCTGTTTGCACGTATGCCTGCCACGAGATCCCATTGCTCTGCTTCCGCAAGTTTCAGCATGCCGGGAATGTCGGATGGGTCGTTTTGCAAGTCCCCGTCCATAGTACAGATATACTCACCCTGCGCATAATCAATACCGGCTGCCAGCGCTGAACTCTGCCCGAAATTACGCATAAATTCTATTACCCTGGTGTTTACACCCGCTTCCTTTTGCAAAACCTCCAGCGTTCCATCGCAAGAGCCGTCATCAACGATGAGCACCTCGTGGTCGATCCCGGAAAGGTGTTCAGCCAGGGAGGCAAGCAGAGGCTTGATGTTTTCTTTCTCGTTGTAGATCGAAATTACCACCGATAGTTTCATGGGCCTGTACTTTAACTTTTTTATCCGAATCCTGTCATTTGAAAAATTATTATCGAATATTTACTATTCCCCGGCAACGTTAAGCAGTGTCGGCGCGCTTTACACCCCGCCATATTTCATTCAAGTTCTTTCGGAAACAAGCTTTAGGCGGCATGATTTACCCTTGGCCTTGGTTGCTGTTTGTAAAGACTTTTTACACTTTTTCAATACACGGTGCTGCTTTAAGTGGTTTATCCAATTACCACTATTAACATAAAGCCTAATTTTAAAGGCACTTAGGCTGATTCCAAATTGATTGCATTCCCCTGGTTACGGAATTGCTTATTTTCTATTTACGTGGTTTTGTGCTGCAATAGCAAATATCTAATATCAACATAGAGCGAAAACTCGGAGGCGCCTAATGCTATCTCGTAGATCTGCTCTTAAGAAATTAGTTCCTGTCCTTTTTCTCTTTTTAGCATTGATCGGTCTTGCGCAAGCGGATGAGATTAGTTTTGATATAGGACTAAGGTCAGCGTGGAAAGTGCCCGGCACTATCAACAAATCGTTTAATTACTATCTCATCTCACCGATGGCTGGGATTAGCGGCTACCTTCTCTATGGTGCGGAGGAGGAGGGCTATTTGAACGGCCAATTCAGCGTCGGCTACAATGCTTTCATGCCAAGCCCTGGAACTACATCTTTGTCGCTAAGTTTCAATCCATCCAGGGGGGTAATCCACGCTCAGGGAGGGATAGGGGCCGACCTTTCTTTTTGGGTAACCGGCTTAGGGAGCGACACGCTTCTGGGCGAAGGCGGCAACTTCGATATTGATACCGTTTTTACAGAAATCGGACCACAGGAGGATGTGTACAAAGAGTCGAATTTAGAGAAACTTTCTGTAGCGAGCTTCGGCTTTGATCCCTTGGCCTCTGTTAGTTTGGATTTCGATCTGATACTTACAAACAATTTCACGCCAAAATCCCTGGATGGAACTATTAATGCTCATTTGCGCGAAAATCCAGGCGTCTGGCAAAATTTCCAATTTTCCATCGACGGCGCAACTAAAACACTCGATATCAATCTAGACCAGCCTGGAACCTGGGACTTTAATTTTCTTCCGTTTTATTTACTGAACGACTACCAGATTGGCAGTAAAGTAGCCTGGACTGCCCGTGGCAACGTGTTTTTAGTGGGGTCGATAGATATTTTCTCCCTTGATATGGGATCAATTCCAATAACTCCAGTACAACAATTGCCTTTCAGCGATGAGGAATATAGATATAATCAGTTCTCGATCACTGTCGGTTCCGGACAGACATCCGACGTCCCCGAACCCGCATCTCTCCTCCTGCTTAGCTCCGGTCTTGGCGTAATCGGCCTGGCAGTTTGGCGAACAAGAAAATAGCCGCTATTTCAAATTCTACTGGAGGCATACGACTGAAATAGCGGGCGGGCCTATGCGAGCTTGGTTCGCAACTCGCCTGCCTGTTCCGATTCAGCTAGGAATTGAGAATACGATCCCTTGAAATCTTCAATCTGCCCATTCTCGAAGCGCCATATGCGGGTCGCCACTTCGTCAATTACATCATAGTCATGCGTCACGAGCAACAGTGTGCCTGGATATCGCTGCAAGGCGATGTTCAGGGCATTGATGGATTCCAAATCCAGGTGGTTAGTGGGCTCATCCAAAACCAGGAAATTTGGTTTTTGCAGCATGAGACGGCAAAAGATAATCCGGGCTGCTTCGCCACCGGAAAGAGTGTCTGTCCGCTTAAGCGCATCGTCGCCGCTGAACAACATCTGACCGAGCAACCCGCGCAACTCCTGTTGAGAAGCTGCGGGATCACAGTCATGCAGCCATTCGATGACGCTAACGCCGAGCGGGATGGAGTCCCTATGATCCTGTGAAAAGTATCCGACGGCAACTTCATGGCCCCATTTAACGGTCCCGCCATCGATGGGGAAATCCCGGTCGGACGCGTCAATAAAGCCAGTAGCATTGCGAATCAGCGATTTCAGGAGAGTGGTCTTTCCGGCGCCGTTACGCCCAATCAAAGCGATCTTTTCCCCGCGGCTGATTGTGGCGTTGAAATCACCGATAACCCGAACGGGGCCGTTTACGCCTGCGTAAGACTTTGAAAGCAGCTCCACTTCGAACGGGTGTTTTCCAGAGGGACGAGCAACATCAAATCGGATAAAGGGGCGCTGGATATTTGATTTTGCAAGCTCCGAGGTCTGAAGCCGTTCCACTTCCTTCTTCCTGGATGTCACCTGTGAAGACCGGGTGCCTGCCGCGAAACGTGCAATAAATTCATTTAGCTGCGCGATTTTCTTCTCTCTCTGAATGTTGCCCGATTCGATCCGCGATCGAACCTGGGTCTTGGCAAGCACCATATCGTCGTAGCCGCCGGTATAGGTAAGGACCGTCTGATAGTCGATGTCTGCTATATGGGTGCATATCTCGTTGAGAAAATGACGGTCGTGCGAAATAACGATGAGGCATCCCGGATAAGCGCAGAGATAGTCCTGGAGCCAGTGAACCGAATCCAGATCGAGGTTGTTTGTAGGTTCGTCGAGCAATAGCACATCCGGGTTGCCAAAGAGCGCCTGCGCTAATAGAACCCGCACTTTCTGGCCTCCCTGGAGTTCGCTCATCTTTCGTTCGTGCAGGGATTCCGGAATATCCAAGCCCACGAGCAGGATGGCGGCATCCGTTTCTGCCGTGTAGCCCCCTTCATCGCCGATAATCCCTTCGAGTTCTCCAAAACGCATTCCATCATGATCCGTCAAGGTGCTGGGATCTTTGGCGTAAAGCGCCTCTCGCTCCTGCAGTGCACTCCATAGCGCAGCATTCCCGAGGGTCACGGCATCCAGCACCCGGTACGATTCAAAAGCAAACTGATCCTGCCGCAGGACTCCTATCTTCTTTGGCCGTGACACTGAGCCTTCTTCGGGCTCAATTTCACCGGTCAGGATCTTCATGAGCGTCGACTTGCCGGCGCCGTTCGGCCCTGTGATCGCGTAACGCCGCCCTGTGATAAAGGTTGTGCTGACTTCTTCAAATAAAATGAGAGCGCCATACCGCATGGAAATATTGTTTAGAGACAACTGCATTGGAAAAACTCCGGGAGTGATTGGTAAGGCGATCTGACTGCAGAGGATTGCTTAACTCAGTCGCAGAAAAATATGAAGTATACCGAAAATGGTGGGATTGGCAAACAAATGAATCTACACACACCAAAATTAAAATATGGGGACAGGCTACGTAATTCCCGATTTAACATTTAGAAATTATGTAGCCTGTCCCTATATTTCCAAATCAACACAGCGGATTTATGACTTTGATCTGAGAAAACTGCAAAAAGTCGGTATCGGTTGTGTAAATCTCTCGAATGCCCTCGAATGCCGTGTTCCCGCATCAGAACGACTGTCCGGATATCAAAAAATAAGTTTCCGGACGGGTACATGAGCAACGGCAGAAACTCCATTTTTCAACAGGCTTGTGCCTGCTGTATGACCGGAATGCAGGTTAAAAATGGAGAGTGTCGCCCAGCATGGCAACCTGTAAAAAGATTTTACAGGTTGTTACTCGTTAGCGGTATCCCATAACTCGTTAATATTGAGATACATATCGCAATATTAGGATATTGCCGGATATTTTATTGTAGGATTCTTTTACAATAATTGATTTCTTTGAAGATGACATGTGTGACTTAAACTCATTAATATCAATGATTAATCACTGTATTGTAACATTGGTTAAAATATTGCTTATTAGCGTATTTCAGCAATATTCAAAATCATGAAGGAGAGTTATGCCGACAAAAAGAGCGCTTTTTTGTTTGTCAATCATCAGCTTGCTTGCTGTTCCTATAGTCGGGTTGGCAGACAATCTGTATTTTGACTTTAATAAAAACATAAGTACCCCGAATGCCTCGGTATTTCTATTCGGGGATGCGGGTCAAACCGCACAAGTATCCAACCTCGCCGGATTCAACACGCCGGTAACTCTGGGGGTAGATGGATTCTTCAATTTGTCGATTCCAAATTCATATCAGCAATCCGGTAGCGGGATAAGAAACTCCGGATTCAAAGTGGTTTCCGACAAACCGATCGCCGGTTATTTCATCAACCGAGCACCTGCTACTACCGACATGACCTACCTACTGGATGAGACGGCGCTTGGAAAGAATTATGTTGTAGCCAGCCAGGGAAATGGTTTCGGTGAAGGCAGCCAAGTAGCCATTCATGCCATTGCGGACGGTACGGTGGTGACATTCACCCCTAAAGGTTCTTCATCAATCACTACAACACTACAGGCAGGTGAAACATACAAGTATGCGGGCGGAAGCACTAACCTGACCGGTTCGACTGTCAGCTCCAATCAGCCGGTGGCTGTGTTCGGGGGGCATGAATGCGCGCAGGTTCCGGCCGGACGCGTCGCTTGCGACACTCTGCTCGAGCAGATGATTCCGAACGAACAACTATCAAACAAATATATGGTCAGCGCCTCGCTGGCCGCAGAACAATCAGGTATCGGTAGCGATCTTGTGCGTGTCATTGCAATAGAGGATGGCACTCAAGTAAAAGTGAACGGCGTGGTCGTGGCGACTTTGGCTGCTGGAGAATACTACGAATTCAATCTTGCCGGCGGGACCGGCGATTTGATCGAAGCCAACCAAAAAGTCATGGTAGCCCAGTATCTTATCGGCCAGAACTATAATTCGTTCACCACCGATCCGGCTATGTCATTGCTTCCAGGCTCTGACAAATGGCTCGATTCATATCGTCTTTCCACTCCTACCGGAGGCCAGGACTTCGCATTCGATTACGCATCGCTCGTGATTAAGACAACCGATTTAAATTCACTACGTCTCGATGGAGCGTTGGTGGACACTTCGTCATTCTCGGCGATCGGATTAACTGAATATAGCCGAGGATTGGTCACGTTGCCGAACGGCTTGTTCGATCTCACGGCAACCAATCCCTTTCAAGTCCTGCTCGGCGGCGGTTCGGATTACGACAGCTACCTAACCTATGGCGGAGCCACATTTGCACCGGGCATCTCTCCCCCGATTCCGGATGTTGTTCCGGAGCCCACATCCTTGCTGCTGCTCGGTACCGGTCTTAGCGGATTAGCACTGGCAGCTTGGCGTAGAAAGAAGGCGTAGCTATCTCTGTAGGATTTATTAAATAGTGGCTCAAAGGCCGCTCTTCGGGGCGGCCTTTGCTGTTTGGAAGCTTGTCTGTTTGATAGTGTACACCGTTATTTATTGACAAGCCCTAACGCCTATTTTTCTGAAGGAGATTTTCCGCGAACCTCGTCATATATATTTGGCTTTATAAATGACTTCGCCGCTAAGACCTGGACGACGTACCATGGAGATAGCTGCGACGGTTCCTCCCAACACGCCTCCCACTCCGGCTCCCACGATAACTCGTTCTCCGGCAGACATATGGTCTTGATCCGCAGCGTAGGCGGCGGTGGCGTAACCCAACCCGAATCCTATCCCAAAAAATATACCGCCTCTGATTGCAGCCTTTCTAGCTCGTGAACCCGGCCGCATCCATTGAACCCATGCGACTGCAGATACTATTCGCACATTCCTCTCCTCGATTTCTTAAGACGGTTCAAAGAACAGCAACACGGCGATCGACAGCTGAGGGTCGGCGGAACTAACGAACGCTTTCTCCTTGACCTTCTTAATCGCCACAATACGGCCCAGGCGTGTGTCACGCTACCAGCAGCCATCCCCCCGACGATTTTGCCGCCACCAGGTGGCGTCAAAGATGGCGTTAGTGGCGCAACGCATTCCCAATTCGAAATCCAGGCTAAAAAAAACTTCGGGTTTGGTTCAGCCACCAGATGACGCAGGTCCTGGTTTCGATAAAGAAGGTATAACCGTCCCTGTCATTCCCGGATAAATACCTGTCCAGGTTCCTTTGATAAACATCCATTTTGTCGGCGTCGACTTTGCCCAAGGCGATGATATCGGCGTAAGCCTGCTGTCTGGATGCATAATTTTTCGTAAAACCATCCTCGACAATTCTTATATTAGGCTCATATCCCAAATCATAGGCAATATTAAAGAGGACGTTGTAATTGACATTTCTATTCATGCCATACTTCATGAATGGAGGTTTTTGCAGATCGGCCGTTGTGCCGTTGAATATATTGGAAAGGAGCTGCGGTATCGTGGGCGCGTTGGCGAAGGTGACGATGGCGGTAAGCCTTCGGGCGAAACTTGCCAGCTTCTTCAGATTCCACAAACCGACGGAACGCGAACACACGACCACATCGTGAGGCTCAATATCCCGGCCGGCGACGATTTCCTGGAAATCGAGTTTTTTTGTCCTCAGGTTGGTCAATCCGGCAGCGAGGGCGTTCTCTTCACAATAGCGCAATACATGTTCATTCGAGTCCAGAGACGTCACGCTCTTGACCCGCTGCGCCAACGGCGTCGACAACCGGCCTGGGCCGCAGCCCATATCCAGCAAGCTGTCTGTCGGCAATAGAGGAAGCGCGTCAACCTGGTTGAGCGTATAGGATTTTTCCATCGAGGCCACTTGATTATAAAAATCCGCGAAATGCTTTTCCCATGCAGGATCGGCGTTTGGCCTTGGCATCATGGGCGGCGAGGCAAGCCTCTGGATTTCTTCCCAGTTAATTAAAAATTCCATGCGATATTCTCCCTGTCGAAAAACAAAAAACTAAAAAGACGGTCATTCTGAACAACGATTGGAAACATTATTGGAGTCGTATATCGGGATAAACGTTTCAACAGTTTTACCATTATGTTGGAAGGACAGTCGTTTCAGGTCTATTCCATATAGTAAATGGAGTCGTTCTTCCGTCATCGCCGTATGGGCCGGGCCACAACAAAATTCCCCGTCGCCAAGCATCAACAGCGTTAAATCGGCCACGGCATAAGCGTGATCGGGGCGATGAGTGGAAAAAACCACAGTCAGTTTTTCTTCGCGGGACAGACGTCGGATCCATTCCAGAATAAAACCCTGGTTTTTCAGATCCAGCGATGAAGTCGGTTCATCCAGGACAAGGATGTCCGCTTCCGCGGCGATCGCGCGGGCAAAAATGACCAGTTGTTTTTGACCGCCGGAAATCTCGTCAAAACTCCTGTCCGCAAGATTTTCGATGCCCAATCTCCGGAGCGCTTTCGACGCTATATCCTCATCCCGAGCCGAAGGAACGGAGAATATGCCGACGTTGCGGGCGCGGCCCATGAGAACCATGTCGAAGACGCTGTAAGAAAAACTCACCTGAAACAATTGAGGGACAAATCCCGTCTGCCCAATGCGATGAATAAAACCTTCCCTGGGGCGGAGAACTCCTATCAGCAATCTGAGAAGCGTGGTTTTTCCACAGCCGTTGGGGCCAAGAACAGCCAGGACCTGTCCCTGTTCCACCATGCCCCGGAATCCACGAAAAACCCAATTGCCCGGTTTATACCCAAAGCCAAGATTTTCAAAAGTTAGCGCTTTCTCAGTCACGAGCCCATCCTCTGGCTTGAGTTTTCCAGAACATAAATCCAAATGCCGGAGTTCCTATAATTGCCGTCAGAATGCTGATCGGAATTTCCTGGGAAATGAGCGTTCGAGCCAGATCATCCATCAGGAGAAGATAACTGGCGCCCATAAGAGCGGCCGCCGGCAGCAGTTTTCTGTGATCGGAACCTACGAGCATCCTGGCAAAATGAGGCACGACAAGGCCTACCCAGCCGATAGCCCCTACAAAAGGGGTCTGGGCGGCTACAATCAGGGAGATCAGTCCGAGGCAAAGCCATCGAACAAAGTTCACCGGCACTCCCAATGCGGAGGAATCGGCGTCGCCAAGCGAAAGGAGATTGATGCGCCAGCGCAGCAAAAGCAGCACAGTTCCGGCGCAAATCGTAGGAATTCCTATCATGCCGGTTTTTTTCCAATCCGCGCCGGCAAAACTGCCCATGAGCCAGTAAACGATGCCCGGAAGATTTTCTTCAGGATCCGCCATGTATTGCACAAGTCCGATCAGCGCCGTAAACATGCCGCCAACGATGATCCCGGAAAGCACCAACGATAAGATTCCCGTGCGCCCCGCCAATCGGGAAAGTCCGAAAACCAGCAGCATGGAGAGGATGCCGAATATCAATGCGGAACCAACTATCTGATAGGAAGAGAGCCCTATCAGGATTCCAAGGATGCCGCCGAACGATGCGCCGCTGGAAATGCCGATAATCTGAGGCGCCACCAGAGGATTGCGGAACAATCCCTGCAGAACCGCACCCGAAAGAGCAAGCCCGGCACCGGCGAGCGCCGCCGCAACGATGCGCGGCAGCCTCACGATCTGCACCACAATCCACTCATCCTGGCTCCAGCCTGGATGCGCAGGAATCATACCGGGAACAACCATGGCCCAAAGTATACGGGCCGCCCTGGCGACAGGGATGTGATAGCGTCCAATGGATAAGGAGAAAACAATTACAGCCAGAAGTATGATCAGAAGAATGACAAAAATAATTTTTTGTCCGGAGCGTTTGTGGATCTTTGCGTTCCCTTCCTTAAACATCAATCAACCTATTTCGGATTTAAAAACAACCGTACGACTTCGTCGCTGAGGTCGTATTTATAAAAGTTCTTATAGAAGGAGCGGGTTTCGTTCGCCATGTCAATGTCCCGAAAATAATCCGGGTAAATGGTTTTAGCCGCCCATAGAAACTGCAGCGCTTCTTCCGTCGTCTCGCGGCACCAGTAAAACATCCCCTGGGGATTGACAAAAATCTTCCCGTTTTTTACCGCTTGAATGCCTTTCCATGCCGGGTTTTTTCCAATGGCGACCGCGTCTGCAGCGTTCATGCAGATAATAGCTTCCGGATTCGCGGCGATAATCTGTTCCAGATCTATATTTTTCGCTGCCATTCCCGGAGCGCCGGGGATATCCCAATCTTTTGCCACATTAACGACTCCGGCCAGATCCATCCAATCCTGAACCAGACTCGGCGCGGCGGCGGTCGCCAGGGGATTGCCCATGCTGTGATATACCCGAACGCGCCGCTTTTGCGGAATGCCGGCGATCCTGGTCCGGACTCTTTCCACATTGGACTTATAATAATCCACGTACTTCAGCGCGCGGGCATAGGCGTCGTCTCCCAGAATCCGGCCTGTTATGACGGCCCGCTCCACCAGGTTTTTCATGGAGTTGGCTTTGAGACTCACAAATGGAAGGTTCATTTGTTTCAGTAGATCCACGTTATGGACCGGAGAGCCTCCCGTTAGAAAAACGATATCCGGTTTTGACTTCAGCAACTCTTCAGCATTAACACCTCCGACCGGGGAGACGCAAACAGCTGCCTTTTTTATGCTTGGCACAAATTTTCGGAAAACCGGGCTGCTCCGGATGATCTCGGTAGTGGCGACGATCCTGTCTCCATACCCCAACATGGCAATGATCGAGTTTTGAGCGTTCCAGGCGCTGGCAATACGGTTTATTTTCTTGGGAACGGTTATTTTTTCTTTTTCATAATAGGTTATAGTCCTGGTCGCTTTTTTCGGATTTTCCAGAGAATGCCCGAAGAACACAAAACCTAATGTCAGAAAAAGCAGCCCCAATCCTCTTTTCATCATCATCTACATACTCCGGAAAAGACGGCTGCGGAATCCGCGGATCAAGCCTTATGCTCCACGAAT
Organism: uncultured Acidobacteriota bacterium; assembly: GCA_964441405.1. Lineage (GTDB taxonomy): Bacteria > Acidobacteriota > UBA6911 > UBA6911 > UBA6911 > UBA6911. The sequence continues at coordinate 32,922 of CAYTYP010000012.1, read as the reverse complement.
TCCGCAGCCCGGATCCGCTAGAAACCCACTTGCATAGAAGCCATGACAGTTCGGGTGGGCCCAAGGAATGCGCTGTAGTTGCCGCTGGTTCCGTTGATGCTGGACGGGAAAATCGACGCCCAGTAGAAGGCGTTCCCAATATTGTCCACTTCAAACCGCCAGGTGATCGGCATTCTTTCCGAAATCCTGGTCGTAAACCGGGCGCCGAGGTCCATCGTATGGTACCCTGCAGCCCACGCGCTATTGGTATCGGTCGCCGCGCGCTTGCCTGTATGGTGCCAGTTCATATTGAACGACAAACCGCGTACCAGCGGCAGCCGGTACTCCAGAAGAAGATTGAGCTGCACTTTAGCGGCGCCGACAACCAGTTTGTCGGTTGTCGCAGCCTTGCCGGTGTCTTTCAATTTGGGATTGAGCAAAGTGATTCCACCATAAGCGGTCAAATCCCTGAATATTTCACCTGTCGACATTATCTCGATCCCATAGTTCCGTTGATTCCCCGCCACTTGGAAAATGTTGTCCGAAGGATCGGTATAGGCAAAGGGGCGTTCAATACGGAATCCCGCCAGGGTAAAACTAGCCCTTGAAATAGAAGCCTTGATCCCCAGTTCATGCTGCTCGCTCCGGTAAGGCGATAAAATTTCACCTGGATTGGCGACTCCGGTAGCCGGCGCAACATCGCCCTGCTGAAGGTTATCCGCATAGGTGTAGTACGCCGTAATCTTTTCACTGGGTTTAAAAAGCAAGCTCGCTCCGTAACTCACGCCGTTTTCTTCATAGCGGCTCGTTCTCACCCCTTTGGAATTGAAGTTTCGGGCCCTCAACCATGCATGATTGAGGGATAGGACCGCGCTCCATTCTTTGTTAATTGTTACGGTATCGCCGGCAATGAGGGCCTGCTGCCAGGAAAGTCCCGATTTATAAACTCCACCGGAAGTAGAAAGATCCGGCCTTGCATAAACAACCGGCTGGGTGATGCTTGCATTCCCGAGCGTTATCGTTCGGCTTGTTACGGCGCCGAATGTGCGCCACTCAAATCCATTCGTTCCCGCAGAAATTTCATGAGAAATTCCCGCGGTCCGGAAACTGCCGTTGATATAGCCGACATTGCTGTCGACCTCATGTCGTCCTGTCGATCCGACATTGAGTGTGCTCTTGTAAGCTCCGGAGTTGTTGCTAAGGGTATGGGTCGGCGTAGTGAAATCCCTTTCCGCTTTCTGATCGAGGAATCCGAGGACCAGATGCCAGTCCTTGCTGAAATCATGCCGTATCCGAAGGCTCGCGGTTCGCGTATCCAGTTCGGATCCGCCCCATGGCTGGCTATAACCGACGCGCGAAGCATCGGGCGCTTTTGGAATAACCGCCGTCGTTCCGTTATAGGAAAAACCGCCGGGAAATCCCTTTTTATCGAAGCTGTACCAGCTGAAATTAAATTCGGCGACTGTGTTTTTCAGAAAACGCCAGTCGAGCGCCAGCGCAGCCAATCCGCGTTTGAGATTGCTGTTTTCTACAAAGCCCTCCCCATCGCCGTAGAGCAGATTGAGGCGGTATCCGAACCTTTTGCTTTTTCCAATCTTTCCTCCAAGATCGCCGGAAAAGGTCGGACTGTTCTGATTGTCGTACTTCAAAGTCACCTGTCGCAACGGAGTTTCGGTAGGACGTTTGAAAACAAAGTTGAACGCACCCGCCGGCTGCGCCGGGCCGGTCATGCTCCCGGACAATCCGTTGAGCACTTCGATGCGTTCGAATTGCTCCATGGCATGAGCGGTTGTCGCAACCATGTTCAATCCGTCCAGCCGCGTGTTGGCCGCCACAGTTCCTTCAAACCCGCGCGTCTGAGGACGGCCGACATCGGATCCGCCTCTCTCTTCGATCTGCACCGAAGGCATGTATTTGATCAATTCGCGGAAACTGGTGGCCTGCTGGTTCTCAATCAGATCGTTAGGCAGCACATAGAAGGAATAAGGAAGGTCCATCAATTTTTTCCCGGCAATAGGCCCTACCGAAAGATCCGCGTCGGGAATAGTCGCGATTGTCGGCTGGACGCTGATTTCCGTTTCCACTGTTTTGATAGCCAACAGTACATTCTGAGAAGTGGATTTTCCTGCTGATATGACCACTCCGTTGATGATACCTGGACTGAAACCGGCAGCTTTAACCACAACCTGATAAGTGCCCGCCGGAGGCTGAAGAACATAGACACCCTCAGCATTGGATTTAGCCACCCACCTCGCCCCTGTTTCCACATTGGTCATTTCAACAGCGGCGTTCTGAACGACAGCCTTGGAAGGATCCGTAACGACTCCGCGCATCTCGGAAGTTTGAGCAAGCGCCGGGATGGTCAAGGCTAGTAAAATACTGAATAAAAACAGTTTCGGTAAAATATATAGAATTCGTGAACCTTCGGGCATTACAGGATCCTCCTGGATCTTCAAGAAAATTCAAACTACGGATGCCTCAAAGCCCTAAATACTAACTCATAATTACGAATTATCTAAAATATTTTCTAAAAAATGCTGTATGGATACTAAAGCCGAGCGCATCCGAATAGACATAATGTCAAAGAGGAACGCATGGAACGTGAAAAGGACCGTCTATATTGGCTGCCTTTACGCAAAGAACTGGAAATCTTAAGACACTCTTATTCCTAAAGAATCCATTCTTTATTCATGATTTTCTTGTGCGCCGAGCGTTTCCAGAGGCGTTTCCGAACCATGTCCATTTTATTTGAAAAAAAGGCGCTGAAACTGCATCCAATCTATTTTACGAATGCTTTCGTTTGCCCCTGGAGGCGATTGCATGCTCAAAAGCCGATGCATCCCTATACTGCTGTCCATATTTTTTTTCACTCTAAGTCCTGTTTTTGCATCAGACGCAACAGAATCGATGGATTGGAATGGCGATTTCGGCCAGGGCTGGGATCAATGGGATCGTCTACAGGGCGAACATCAATTCATTGCCACAAAAAATCTGGCTGAAAAAATGCTGGCCGACGCCCGCGCCAAAAAAAACTACCCGGAATGGACGCTCTGCCTTATCCGGATCGCCAAGCTTCGCTTGATTTATCAAAATGCGGAATCTGCAATCCGTTTCCTGAAAGCCCAGTCCTGGCCGGATGATTTTAAATATGTTTCCATATTAAATCTATATAAAGCCCGGTTGTTGGCTGCCTATCATCAAGTGAAACCCCTCTATAACAGAACAGGGACTCGCGATCAGGTTGATGAAGAAATCGGGAACATTCTAAGCAACGCCTGGAATGAGCGGCGGCAGTTTGGCGAATGGCCGAATGCACGATGGAAAGATATCGACCTTAAAGATTATCCCTATGCAATTCGTTCCAGCTTAAGAGATTCCATCTCCTATATGTGGGTTGAAATGCTTGCCGACAATAACGCCTGGCAGCCGGATCAACGAAAGGGCCTCAATCGGTCGGACCTGCAGAAACTTGTCGGCGGCAATGTCGGCGAAGTCGCCCTAATAAATCCGGCGGTGCATCCGCTGGACAAAATCTGTTTCATTCTGTCGGATCTGGAAAACTGGCACGCTCAAAGAGGAGAACGCGAAGCCGCTTTGGAGGCGCGGCTCGAACGGTATCGCATTCTTCATCGAAATGTTTCGGATGAAGGAGATAGGAAATATCTTCAAAGCGCTCTGGAAAAGCTCCTGGCGCCCGTGGCGGATAGTTACTGGTGGGCCGAAGGCATGGCGCAGCTGGCGGATTTCATTCGATCCGGGAATGAACCGGATTCTCTGGTTCGGGCGCGAAAGTTCGCACTCAGGGGAGAAGGGGCCTCTCGGGGCTCGGTAGGAAGAAAGCGCTGCCGAGAAATTCAGAATGCCATTGAACAGCCGGATTATTCGCTGGCCGGCATCCAAACCGACAATCCCGGGAAAAAGTCGTTACTGCTGACGCACAAAAATCTCGAGAAGATATTCTTCCGCGCCTACCGGATCGATCTTCCGGATAGGATAGAAGGATCCGGGAACGAAGCTTACTCGCCTTCCGACGGAGAGTTGGAATATTTGATAAAGAAAGCGTCGCCAAGCCACAAGTGGGAAGCGATTCTTCCGGCTACGCCCGATTATCGAATGCACCGGACATTTGTTGCACCGCCTATGATCCAACCGGGCGTCTATCTCCTTGTCGCTTCCGCACGGCCCGGATTTCCAAAATACGACAACAAGCTGTTCTGCTTATACATGACCATCGGCAACCTGGCGATAATTTCGCATAACGAAAATGGAAACCTGAGAGTCACGGTTCTTACGGGCGACACAGGCAGGCCGGTTGCAGGCGCCGAGGTCATAATTCATCAGTATGGTTATCAGACCGGAAAAGATCTTCCCTGGACGGAAACAAAAATCAGCGATCAACAGGGACTGGTAAACTTTTCTCTCAATAAGGAAACTGATAATTACTATCTCCTCGCCCGGAGTCATGGACATGTAGCCTATGACGTACAAGACTATCGTTATAATGATAATGAGGAAGCCCAGCCCCTGCAGCATTCAACAATCCTATACACAGACCGCAGCATCTATCGGCCTCTGCAGAAAATATTCTGGAAAGCAGTGCTTTACAAGCACAGCCTTGATGGCGTTCCCGCCGAAACAGTTCCCGACGCTTCTTTGACCATTTCTTTAGAAGATCAAGCCTATAAAACAGTTGAATCCAAAGCAGTCACAACAAACAGTTCCGGCTCAGCCTCCGGCGAGTTCATCGTTCCATCGGGACGAGCGCCAGGGAGTTGGCGACTGACCAGTTCTTCCAACGGATATACTGGATTCCAGGTAAATGAATACCGGAAACCGGCCCCGGAATCCCAAATCCTGGATCCCGCAGAACCGCTCCGTTTAAATAGTCCGGCTCGCATCCAGGGTCGTCTTGCCGGAGTTTTAAAAGGCAAGGTCCAGTGGTCGGTGAAGCGGCAAGCCGGCTTCTACGTCTCATCGTTATTGAATGATTTGAACGATCAGAATAATCTGAAACTCTTTTATCCTTTCGCTCCATGGGTTGCAAGCGGAACGGCGCCATTGAAAGAGGATGGGAGCTTTTCGTTCACTTTCTTGCCCGAGGCGGATAAAATTTGGGGCGAGAATGAAAACATTTCCTATCAGTTCCTTATTTCGGCAAATGCAACCGATGAAATTGGGAAATCCCATTCTATTCAAAGATCCTTTTCTGCCGGGTCTTTTTCCGTCGACGCCTACGCCTGGTTCGATAAATATAATCAAATCTCCGATGCGCCGAAGCAGATCAGCGTCTTTCGCACCGGCCTGGACCGAAAACCGAAGGCTGGAAAAGGAATATGGAAAATCGTCAGGCTGAAAGCTCCATCGGCAACGCTTCTCCCCTCAGAAAAGCCTTTTCTCTTTTCCCAATTATTTCACCGGCAAAATCTATATCACACTGCCGGCGATCTCGAACGGGGGCGCTGGAGTCCTTTCCCTTATGGTTATGATAGCAATATGGATGCACGTTATTGGGAGGATGGCGCCGTCCAAGCTTCCGGATCCATTCTCCATGATGCTGAAGGCAAGGGAAGCGTGTCGGTTCCCCCGCTGGAGCCCGGCGTCTATCGTTTGATTTACGAAACAACGGATGATTTAGGATCAAAATGCGAAAAACGATTTGAATTCTTCGTTGCCGCCGCATCTATATCGCTCCCTGTTCCGATGGCTTTATTTATTGAAAATGCGCCCGCCGTCGGCGAGAAAGCGCGAATATGGGTGCATTCAGGTTTTGAAGGCCAGTACATGTTTCTCGATATTTACCGCGGCGGAAAATGCATCCGGCGGGAAGAAATAATTGCAGGGAAGCATCCATCATTAATGGAAATTCCCATCACCGAGGAAGACCGGGGAGGATTCAAGCTAGCCCTGAATCTGCTGCGGGACAATCAACTGATCCGATACTATGGATCCGTGATTGTTCGCCAGGATGATAAGAAACTGAATGTGGAATTCTCTTCTTCCCGCAATCGGCTGCAGTCCGGAGGCAAGGAAAGTTGGACTGTCCAGGTTACAGATCCTGCAAAGCATAACGATGCTAATCCGTCGGTAGAGCTTTTGGCATGCATGCAGGACAGCCGGCTGGAGGCCCCGTATTCATCAATGAATCCTTTAAGGTTGTTCTACGCCGCCTTGAGGCCGGGGTTTGTGGAAGGTTTTCAGGTCAATCTGTCGCAAATAAACGGATTCCTGCTGGGGAAAAGCGGATTCAATTCTGAAACTGTTCCGCCCTCTTTTTTCGGGAATCGAATGGCGGCCCGCGGGGAACCGCCAACCAGCTACTCGTTTTCTTCCGCACAAAGCCCGGATATCGATCCCTTCATTCCTTTTTCAAGCAGCGCGCCGCCGGATTCGAGCAGGGATTTCGAGCCGACTGCTTTCTGGCTGCCGCATCTTAGGACCGGGCCGGATGGCTCCGCTGCCTTTGATTTTACTGTTCCGGACGCCGTCGCATCGTGGAAGGTTTGCGTTATCGCAATCACAAAAGATTTTCGGTTAGGCTTTGCCTGCCGCGAAGTGCAGACCTATTCAGCCGATCAGAAAAGCTGGAATGGCGATTTCATAGAAGGAGCGCCCAGTCGCACAGGAACGCAGTCTATACCTCCTCTCCGTTTCGAATTCTATCCCCGTCAGACTTTAAATACCCGCCGCCTGCAAAAATAACAGCCCGGTCTCTTCATGACCCGCATCTCCTCTCCCCCGGAATCGAGGAAATATCGAGGAATTTGGTAAGGACTTTGGCTGCCCGATGGGCTCAAAATCTCCCTCGTGATACACGCTTTTAACGTCGCATTAAGAAATAGGATGAACTTTTGGGAGAAAACACCATGAGAACTGTTCAATCATCTGTAAGCAAAATGCTGCTTTTTGTTTTTCTGAGCCTGACCCTTGTAGCATTAACGCAAACGCCTGTTGTGGACGCAAAAGATCTGGTAACACGGCCATTCCACATTTCAGGCCTGATAACGATTAGTCCCGATGGTTTTTCTGTGATTTCCGATGAAGGAGTCGCCACCCATCTTGGCAGATTCGGTTTAATCGACCAAGATATCGATACTTATATCTATACCTATGGCGCAGCCAATGGCGATCAAATTTCCTGGCAACCCGGTCCTTATGAGTTCGACCCAGCTACTGGCATCATAACCGGCAGTATGGAATTCACCGGGGGCACGGGGAGATTCGAGGGTGTGGAGGGATCATTCGAATATTCCTGGGATTTTTGGACTGGACTCTATACGGGCAAGGGCGCTATCGCCTATTGAGGTAAAACAAGATCCCTGCATATCTGATTTTTCAGTATGCGTCTGTTGTTTGGGTGGTGGTCCTCAATTTACGGCCACCACCTGCAGGGAGTCTTGGAGTATAATCGCTGCTGTGAAATCCCGCCGCGAAAGCTCGTTAGGATCAGAATTCCGGACCGGCAAGTGGTTAGTTCGGCCCGAGGCATGCCGCATTTTCAGCGAAGACAAAGAACTGCACCTGCAACCTATGATGATGCGCCTGCTCGTTACGCTTGCCGGGAGTGCGGGCGAGGTATTGTCAAAAGACCGGATCCTCGAAAGCGTTTGGGATGCCCGGTTCGTCAGCGAATCCTCTTTAACCCGCCAAGTGGCGGAATTGCGCCGAATCCTGGGCGACAATCGGAAGAGCCCGCGGTATATCGAAACCATCCCCAAACACGGCTATCGCTATATTGCCCCGGTCGAACCCGGCGAGCGCCGGGCAGAACCCAGGCTGGCAGTGCTCCTCTTCGCAAATCTGAATAACGATCCGGAGCTGGATTATTTTGCCGACGGGATCACGGATGCGCTCATCACCGAACTGGGGAGCATTGGCGGCCTGCGGGTTATATCCCGGCAATCAGTTTTGCGCTATAAAAACAGCGACAGGAGCCTGCCGGATATTGCCCGCGAATTGAAGGTAGATGCCATTGTCGAGGGATCGGTTCTGCATGCCGGAAGCCGTGTCCGGATTGCAGCGCAGCTTGTTCAAGCGGAGCCCGAGGAGCATTTGTGGGCCCGGGATTATGACTGCAAGATTGGCGACGTCCTGGCAGTCCAGGCCCGAGTGGCCCGCGCAGTAGCCGAATCAATCCACGTCGCAATGACGCCGCTGAACCTGGCAAGGCTTTCCCGGGATATTCCCGGCGACCCAGAAGTTCATCGCGCTTATCTGAAGGCCCGTTTTTATATATTGACATGGAACCAGGAAGACGTCCAAATGGGCTTCCGGTATCTCAATGAGGTTATTCAAAAGGATCCCCAATTCGCGCCTGCCTACGAACTCATGGCCGGCTGCTTGTTCGCCCTTGGATTCTGGGGATATATGCCCCCGCGGATAGCATATCCACAGGCTAGGGGAGCCGCCCTGAAAGCGGTTGAGCTGGATGAATTCCTCAGCGAAGCTCATGCAACCGTTGGGCTGGCGAGCCTGGTTATGGATTGGGACCTGGTCGCCTGTGAACGGGAGTTGACGCGGGCTATTCAATTGAACCCCTCGAACGATACCGTTCGATTTTCCTACGCTTTATTTCTGGTTACCATTCCCAGAGAACGCGAACGGGCCATTGAGCAGGCAAGATTGGGATTGGAGACGAACCCTCTCTCGGAGCACCTGAACTTCTCCTATGGCTGGATACTGCTTTTCGCAGGAGAGTATAAGCGTGCTAGTGATTCACTTTCCCTCCCGCTCCGGGTCGGGTCAATATTGCAGCGGTTTCTCCCGAGCGTCTCCTTTCATCAATTTCAGCTTGATCGCCCTCCAAGTGCGTGCAAGGACGAACTTGATAAAGGAGGGATGATAACGGAAAAGTTTGTAATACATTCTCCCGAGAAGGTACGGAGCCCTGAAGATCGCCAGGTAGTTTCGGAGATACTCCCAGCGGATAATCGTTTCAAGTTCCTTGGCGGTCCATTCATCGGAATCTACCACCGATGAAAAAAACTGGTTTCCGACCTCAAAGAAGCTCTTCTCCGTGATGTATCTCCTTTGCAGGCACTCCTCGAAAAGATCGGATCCCGGCAGCGGATTGTAAATAAAAATAACACATAAGTCCAACCGAAGCTCACGGGTGAATTTAATCGTATCCATGATCTGCTCTTTGGTTTCACCCGGGAACCCGATGATGAAGTAGGCCATCCTGAATATTCCCAGCTCGCGCGCCAACCTGTTGATTTCTCTTACTTTGTCCAGCTTCAGGGGCTTCCTGATCAGGTCGCTTAACACATTCTGGTTTCCGCTTTCAATGCCCAAGGTCATTTCATAGCACCCTGAATCCTTCATCATGGTCAGCATCTCTCTATCCAAGGTCCAGCCCGCGATGCCGTTTGGAGTGTTCCAACGAAGCCGGTAAGGCCTCTCGATCATGCCCTGGAATATTTCCATGGCGCGTTTTCTATTTACCGCGAGGTTGTCGTCCTGTACCTTGATTTCTTCAATTTTGAATTTGTCCACGAGCCAGTCCAGTTCCTGAAGCACATTGGGGGCCGACCGTGTCCGGTAGCGTTTGCCCCACAGGTGGGTGCTCGAGCAGAAAGTACATGAGCAGAGACAGCCCCGGGAGGTTACGATCGGCACGTTTCGCGAGCTCATCATGGTATAACCCATGGGCAGAGCTATTTTGAAATAGCGCTCGGGATCGAGCAGATCATGGGCGGGAAAGGCAATGGAATCCAAGTCCTCGATGAGGTTGACCTTGGGATTGGTCCTGATTGAGTTTCCGTCCCGATAGACCAAACCGTCAACTCCATCGAGAGATTGGCCTTTCCTGATCCGGTTGAGCAGGTCCACGAAGCTCTCTTCGCCTTCCCCCCTGATGATGAAATCAATCGGCGCGTCCTCCATGCACAGCTCGGACAGGAAAGTGGGATGGCCGCCGCCGGCGACCACTATTAAATCGGAATCTGCGGCTTTGATCCTTTTGGCCAACTCGCGAGTCGCCGGCCACTGGTTGGAGAAGAGGCAGGAGATGCCCACCAGGTCGGGCTTCCAAGCCGCGATCTTGTCCATGATCTGCTCATAGGTCAGCCCAAAACGCGAAATGGTGTCGTTGATCGGAATCTCCTGGTATGGAGCCTCGACCACCGTATCGAGGCAGGCCACCTCATAGCCGGCATTCCTTACCGCGGAGCCAAGATAAGCGATGCCCATGGGCATCGCCACCATGGGCTCCCATCCTACAAGCGCGGTGCTGGGAGGGAAAATGAGCATCACACGGCAGATGTGCGAGCTATAATTCATAGCGTTGCGCCCCCTTATCAGCGAATGGAAACCACAGCACGACCTTTGCTACCGAACATGAGATTTGAACTCCCGACCTTGTGATCCCGAACCCTGCGTGCTAACCAGGCTGCGCTACGCCCCGAGATCATTAAAGTTGCACTCCTAATGTTTTAGTAGATTATCTGCAGTGCGAATGTACACACATTTTTAAAAATAATCCACCAATTATTAACAATTATTAACATCGTAAATTGCTCAGGATTTACCTGCGCGATTTTTAAATGAAAAACAGTAATTGTTCTTTCGTCTCTTATCTGCATAATGATGGGTCCGGTAAAGCTATGATCTTGGTAGGATTGCGTGCAAAACAATGAGTATTGTTAATCAAGAATTGAGCGGTTTAATGAATGATTCAGCTCCTGCGATTCCCGAAACTGATCAAAAAAAACCCAGGCAGCTCTCGGACAGATTGATCGTCATATTGGTGGCCGCGATTGCCTCCTTCCCGGCGCTGTCAACCGATCTCTATCTGCCCGCATTGCCTACGATGAGTGAACAGCTCAACTGTTCCGTATGGTTGGTGAATTTATCGCTGAGTGTGTTTTTCTTTTTTATCAGCATCAGTTCGCTTTTTTGGGGACCCTTGTCGGACAAATACGGGCGCAAACGCATCCTGGTGATCGGCGTGCCCCTGTACGTTGTATCCAGCGTTTTCTGTATGTTGAGCCAGAACGTTTTTCAGCTGATCGCCGCCAGGATATTTCAGGCCATCGGCGCAGGAGCCGCGATGGCCGTAACCATGGCGATCGTCAAAGATGTATTTCCGGGGAGGAAAAGGGAACGGACCTTCGCCCTGGTATCGGTGCTGAACGGCGTAATACCTGTGCTCGCCCCCACTCTCGGAGCCTTTATCCTCAAAGTAACATCCTGGAGAGGCTCTTTTGCCGTCCTGGCCTTAATCGGCGCCCTTGTATGTGTCTTTACCCTGTTTTTGAAAGAGACCAGCGCCGAACGTTCCGATTTGAATATTCTCCAGACCACTTTCAGGTTATGGGTGGTTTTAAAAAATCCCAACTTCTACAGGCTCATCATCGCTTTTTCCGTTGTTTCGATACCCCTCCTCGCTTTCATCAGCGCTTCTTCCTTTATTTTCATTAAACAGTTAGGTCTCAGCGAAGAGGTTTACGGCATCTATTTCGGATCCACCGCCCTATTCTTTGTCGTCGGCGGCCCCGCATACCTGTTTCTGCGGAAATTCTTCAAGCCTTTGCCGATCATAACCGTGTGCTACTTCGGATCACTCCTCTGCAGCATCCTGATACTCACAATCGGGCAACTGGGACCGATACTGTTTGCTCTTTCGATCGCCTGTGGATATCTGTCCGTAAGCATCAGCCGGCCGCCCTCAAGCAGTCTGCTGCTGGAGCAGCAGGATAAAGACACCGGATCCGCGTCTTCTCTCATCCAGTCTGCATTCCTTTTGACCGGCAGCATAGGCATGTTGATCATATCCCTAGACTGGAACGATCGGATCATGGTTCTGGGAATCATGAGTCTTGTGCTGAATCTGGGCGGGCTGTTTCTCTGGTTCTACGCCAAAAAAAGATGCAGGATGCCAAAACATTTTATCTGATGAAATAACCGGTGTGAATTAGGCGCCGAGAGCTGATTTCAAAGGCGATAGATCTTCGTAGTTCATATTCAGATCGATTCCAAAATGCTCGGTCAGGGCAGACATGTACTCGGAGCCGGGAGACAAAGTCCTGCTCGTGATTTCCCCGCCGCGATAAATAGTAAGTTCCATATCGGTAAGAGTCACGCGGCCCCAGTGAGCGGGCAGAGCGCACATACGTTGCAAGCGAAAGATGGATTCCGGCCATGTGGAAGTGTAGTGATTCGCCATCTCGAGATCGGCATCGAGCGTCACTTCATCCTGGTCAAAAGCATACAGATCGAAGAACCCATCTTCGGCATGTTTCCGAAGCAGAGCGCCGAAACGAGAGTCACGGATCAGCCGATAGCGCTCTCCGAATTGCTCCTCAATCCGACCGCTGACAAGAGGGATCGGCGCGCGTAAGCCCGGCCCGCCGAATCCGACATCTGCAAGCCATTCCCGACCGGATATCGTTACAATAAGGACCTCGTGCGTACGCGCAGTGGGATTGGGGCATTTATAGAGTACGCGCGCCAATTGAGGTCGCACGACGAATCCCAACGATTTCAGAGCCAGGCGAAGAAGCTCGTTGAGTTCGAAACAGTATCCTCCTCGACGCCGATGGATAAGTTTATCGGCGAGAACCTCTGGATTGAGAGAGATGGTTCGGCCCAGGGGGATATCGAGGTTCTCGAATGGAATCGAAAAAGCCTGTCCCGTGTGCACCTGCCGCAGTCCCTGTTCATCCGGTTGTGGGGCATGGCTCAAGCCGATTCGTTCAAGGTACTGCTGCAGCGGGAAATCAATTATTTTCATCGCAACTGAAAATAGCATCAACCCGGCAGCAAATCAACAGGCGGGAATAGGGACGCCGGCGACCTTTTTTCGCAATAGGAATTAAGGTTATGCTAATTAATTACTGGACATGCTTGCTGAGGTCTTATCAAATATGCTAGAATTACGGCAAATATTAATGATGATATTTTCAATCGATTTTTCCATAAAAGGAGACGATCGCTCATGAAATCAATAACGTTTGCCCTCGCGATCTGTCTGTTCCCGGCCCTGACCGTTCCTTCTTTTGCCGCCGACATAACGGGCGATTGGGTCGCGCCGGACAATGGCGTGGACATTGAATTTGAATTCAATGTGGATGGAGAGAAGCTGAAAGGCAAAGTATACAATCCACTGTTCGGAAAATCGGATATCAAAGACGGTAAAATCAATGGAAATAATTTTTCCTTCTATATTATTCACCCGACCAACAATATCGAAGAAGAACAAAGAGTTGTGTTCCGGGGGACGGCTATGGGCGATATCATCAGGATCACATTTCGATCGGCCGGCTTGGGCCTGAAAGAGATTGTCGCCGCCAGAAAACGACCTGAAAAATAAACATGCCTCCCTAAAAGACATAGACTCAATAAATAATTCCTATTCCCTCTGTATTGAAAGGAGACGATTCGCTCATGAAATCCATCACATTTGTTCTTGGGATTTGCCTGTTGCTGACTCTGACTGCGCCTTCTATGGCCGCCGACATAACCGGCAAATGGATTGCGCCGGACAATGGCGTGGACATTGAATTTGAGTTTAAGGTGGACGGCAATAAGCTGAAAGGCAAAGTATACAATCCTATGTTCGGGAAAATGGGCATCAAAGACGGAAAAATAGACGGCGATAATTTTTCCTTTTATATCCTTCACATGAACACTCAGCAAAGAGTTGTATTCAAAGGGGTGGTTGCCGAGCCGATTATCAGGATCACATTTCGATCGGCGGTTAAAGGTCTTCAAGAGATCATTGCCGCCAGGAAACAACCTGAAAAATAAAGCCCAAGCTTCTCCATGAAGGCGAACGAAAAATCCCGGATATCCATTGCTTGTTTTGAAGAGGTGAACCTTGCAGCAATCCGAACGCAATAAAAAAGTGGTTGAAACATTAATCAATACTGTTTTTATTCATCACGATTTGAGCAAGCTGGACGAGATCATGAGGGAGGACTATATCCAGAATAACGATATTGCCGCACAAGGCAAGGCTGGATTTATTGCTCTTTTCAAGCAGACCTTTATTGCTATGCCGGACTTTAAATATAAGATTAACCGCCTGGTCGCCGAAGACGACTATGTCGCAGCCTATTGCACAACCACCGGGACTCACAATGGCGGCGACTGGCTGGGTTTCCCTCCGCGCGGAGGGAAATTGCATTTTGATGTGGTGGATATATTTCGTCTTCAGGATGGGAAAATA
>CAYTYP010000012.1:0-18766 GCA_964441405.1 uncultured Acidobacteriota bacterium | reverse complement strand
GCCGAGCATTGGGATGTGGCCGATCGGCTGACCCTTTTCACCCAGCTGGGCGTAGTTAAGGATGTCGTGTAGAATAATGAGTTGAGATTGTGTGATTGATGAAAGATAAAATAAGTTCCAGCCTGCCTCTGGGCGGATTGTTCGAGTCCATCACCCTGGGAGATAAAATTATTGCGCCGGCCCTCTTTCTGGCTCCGATGGCAGGAATCACCAACTCCGCGTTTCGGAGACTGCTGGCGGATTTCGGGGGATATGGAGCGCTTACAACGGAGATGCTCTCACCCTCTGCTTTCCTGAACGAGAATCCTGCAAAATCCTCATTTTCCAAGCGGCGTGATTGCGAAGGTCCCGTGATTTATCAAATGCGCGTTTCCGGGAAAGAGGACCTGGAAGCAATCTTTTCGAAGCTGGAAGAACAGAATCCCACGGCCATAGATTTAAACTTGGGCTGCCCGGCGCCGGAAATCCAGCAGCTTGACGCAGGCGCTGCGTTGTTCCGGGACTTCAAGCGTCTCAAACAGGCCTTGAAGCGGATCCGGTCCTGCTATCGGGGCGTTCTCACTGTCAAATGCCGCTTGGGAGATGAGGCCGAGAACTGGAAGGAACCCTTTCTGGAGCGGCTGAAACTCTTTGAAGATATGGATGTCCATGCCGTCACCGTGCATCCCCGCCTATCGACGGAAAAGCTCAAACGGAAAGCGCGCTGGCATGAATTCCCCTGGATTGCCGCCCACACCCGTCTGCCCGTCATCGGCAATGGCGATGTCCGCTCGTTGAAGAATGTCCGGGAGAACCTATCTTATTTCAGTCCGCTGTCGGGTCTCATGCTGGGCCGTATCGTCGCACAGAAGCCTTGGATATTCAGTGAATTCGCAGGACAGCCTTGTGAGCCAATTCACTATGCGGAGATCTGGGATCGATTGTACCGATACACATTGGAAGACCTGCCGCCGGAACGAGCCATCGGCCGCATCAAAGAGTTCACAACCTATTTCTCAATGAATTTCTTTTTCGGCCACGAACTGTTCAAAAGAAGCCAAAGAGCCCGAAATGTCATTGAGATTCACGAGTCGGCTATGAGCTTCCTGGAAGCCAATCCTCAGCTAGCCGGCAATGCCGATTGTTAAAGAACGGTTTTTTGCTGATGACTATGATTTATAATAAAGAGCAGATACTGCAAATCAAACGGCCCTGGCGATTGCCGCCGACGAGCTGGCGCTTCGACACAATCTCGTAGCGCCCGATATTGTCGACGCAGCTCATGACAGCGGTTTGTCTGTATCGGCGTGGACCGTTGACAATCCGGCGGACATGCGTCGAATGATTCAATCAGGCGTCGATCGCATAATCACAAATTATCCCGACCGTCTCAAAAACACATCAATCTAACCGGCTATTCATTTCACAAGCTGATCTGCAGTAGTGAATTTCGGCGCGATGTCGACGGGAATATTCTTGAGCTTATCGAGCGCTTTTTGGATTTCAGGTCTTACAACGCCCAGCCTGGAAACCAAATCCTTCGCTTTCGCATAATTCCCTTCGGCCTCCATGGTCATCAAATCACTGGTGAGCGCATTCACCCCATCTCTGATTTTCAGTTCATTGACTGAAAACGTCCAATCTTTTTCCATCACAAAAGCGCCGTAGTCGAGCAAGTAATGCAACTGCAGCGCATTGCCCCGGCTATGCGCTTCTGCAATCCCAAATCGAATCGAACGAAAGGAGGAAGCGAGAAAAGTATTATAGAACCTTTCCTGCAGACTTTTATCGAGAACGCCGGCGTCTATCAGGCGCTGAAGCGCGAACAACCCGGAAATATCCGCTTTGGCTTCTTCCATCGTGCTGTATAGCTCCCTCAATTCCTGCCGCACAGTTGTGGAACGCCCAGCCACTTGAATTTCATGAGGGTCAAGACCATGCATCAGCTCGTGCATAACGATATGAGTAAAAAACGCCTCAAAGGATATTTGATTTTGATCGCGCGCCGACAATACCAACTGGGCGATGGGAGCCAGAACAATTCTGAATTTGGCCTCCTGAACATTTTTCAACATGACGCGTTTGGCGCCCTTTTCCCTGACAACCCGTTCATCATTGGGAAGATTGAACGCCGCGGTTTGGACCCCATGATTTCCGTCTCCCGCCGCAAAGATTTCATTTACAACGCATATCGGCGCCATGGCGCCCAGTTTGGGATTTCGATATTTAGGATCCATCGGTAGAATATTTTCGATTTCTTGCAGATGCGAACTCAATTTCGAAAGCTTGGCTGTTTCAGCGTCATCGCGGATAGTGATAAACGCCTCAAACGCAGCCTTGGAGTTGAACCATTCATCTTCATAAATTTCGTAAGGACCGATCGTCGGTTCAATGATGGAGTCCAGTTCCATCCACGCGACATCGCTTTCATAATAATCATCGCTTAAAAAAGCTTCCGCTCTTTTCAGCAAATAGCGTTGGAGGCCGGGCTGATCCGTTAGAGCGGCTGCTTCCCGCAACAAGCCGGCCGCCAGAGCAAGCTCGCCCTGATATTGAAGGCTGTAGGGAACGATCTGGTATTCCCCCGCCCCTGCATTTTTTTGATATTGGATCGTAGTGAAAAAACTCATGGCGCGGGTTTGCTCGGAAACCGGGAGGCCTTTCACCCAAGCATCGATTCCCCCTTTCGAAGCGCCTTCCGGATAGAATCCAGCGCCTTCCGGTTTTATGGGCGTTCCTGGGATAAAGGAATTAAAGACTCGAAGGCTCAAAAGATTGAAATAGCGGATTGAATTACTTATCATAAAATTTTTCATTATGGGAGATAAAGTGGCAGATCAACTGCAATCCGTCGCAGAGGATGTCAAAACACGCCAGACCGCGGAAACTATGGCCACGCGTCAGCGGGAGATTTCCATTTCCGAGTTCTTCAGCAAAAACCGCCACCTGCTGGGATTTGACAACCCACAAAAGGCGCTGCTAACGGCTATTAAGGAAGCCGTAGACAATTCTCTGGACGCTTGTGAAGAAGCAGGCATCCTGCCGTTGCTGAAAGTTTCGATCCGGCAACTGGCCGAAGACCGTTTTCATATATCCATTGAAGATAACGGTCCCGGCATCATTAAAGCGCAGATTCCAAAAATATTCGGGAAGCTGCTGTATGGATCCAAATTCCATACGCTAAAACAGGCTCGAGGCCAGCAAGGCATTGGCATATCCGCTGCGGGCATGTACGGGCTCCTTACTACCGGCAAGTCAATTATAATAACTTCGCGCACCGGCGAGGGAAAACCCGCTCATTATTACGAAATCCAGATTGATACGCGAAAAAACACGCCTCAGGTAATTATTGACAAGGTCATAGATTGGGAAACTCCCCACGGAACCAGGGTAGAAATCGAGCTGATCGGAACTTATAAAAAGGGACGGCATTCTGTAGACGATTACATTCGTCAGACAGCGATTGCCAATCCTCATTGCGAAATATTTTACTCCACTCCTGATTCACCAGAGGCTCAGCACATCCTACGGGGATCGGAAACGCTTCCTCCCGAACCGCGCGAAATCAAGCCTCATCCGTACGGAGTTGAACTGGGAGTGCTCATCAGGATGATGAAGGAAACCCCGGCCCGGCAACTCAGCGCCGCGTTACAGAAGGATTTTTCCCGGGTGAGCTCGCGGGTAGCGATTGAGATCTGCACAGCGGCAGGGCTCAAGCCAAGCGCAAATCCACGCACGATCGTCGTCAATGAGGCGGAACGCCTCTTCAAAGCGATCAATCAAATTAAAATAATGAGCCCGGCCACTAATTGCCTGTCTCCCATTGGTGAAGAGCAGATCCTTGCCGGACTCAAGAAGGAAATTCCTGCGGATTTCTTCACCGCTATTACACGCGCTCCCGCTGTTTACCGCGGGAATCCTTTCCAGGTGGAAGTGGGACTTGCTTACGGCGGCGGCCTGCCGGGAGATGAACTGATGGACCTGCTGCGTTTCGCCAACCGCGTTCCTCTCCAATACCAACAATCCGGTTGCGCTATTGCCAAAGCGGCCCTGGGAATAGATTGGCGCAGTTACGGCCTGTCTCAATCAAAAGGCGCATTGCCGCTGGGACCTGTCGCCTTATTCGTTCACATCGCCTCCGTTTGGGTGCCCTTCACTTCTGAAAGCAAGGAAGCGGTGGCAGGGTATCCGGAAATCATGCGTGAGTTGAAATTGGCTTTGCAGGAATGCGGACGAAAGCTTTCGTTCCACATCCGAGCGCACAGAAGAGCCGTGGATGAGGAAAAGAAAAAATCATATATTGAAAAATACATACCTCATATCGGGATAGCTCTTCGCGAGATCCTGGGATTGACTGAAAAAGCGGAAAAGGATGTCGTGACTACTTTAAAAGACGTGCTGGAGCGCAGCCGTTCCAAGGAATAGATTAGCGACTGACGAAGCGTCAGCCTGGAGTTGAAATGCCCAAAAAGACAGAAGCTCATAAATCCGCTCAGGGGATGAACAAAAACGTTTTGAAGGCGATTCAAAAATCAGCCGAGGAAATCCACGGTAAAATCATGGCCAGAAAAAAACCGACCATGAAGTTCCCGGTTCGTTCTCTTTCCAATGTGCGCTATCAACCGCAGCGCGGTTTTTTCGAAATGACCGGTCAGAAAAAAGAGCGCACCCTTACGGTCAACACAGTCAAGACTTTCGCCCAAACCCTGCGTATGATTGCACTTTCCAAAGAGCTTGTAGAAAACGACGATATCGCAACCAAACGAGAAGCCTATTACGTCTCGAAAAACTGGGAGGAGGCTCGTTTCAGCGAGCAGCCCGAATCCGACACCGTGATGGATGACGTCGAAGCTTATTTTGGCATGAATCGCGAGCAGTTGGGTTTCATTCCCGAAGAAAAAGGGGGCGATATCGCAGGACGGCTGATTGTTATCGATCACGATCGGGACACAGGCCAAGAACTGCGCATCGATTGCACTAAATTCGGCTCGGGCGCTTACAGCATTCCCATTTCCGTCGAACAACTGCAATTCGAAACCAAGGCAAGTTTCATTCTCGTGATTGAAACCGCCGGAATGTTTCAAAGGCTGGTAAAACATAATTACTGGAAGAAAGCCAATTGCATCCTGGTCAGCATGGGAGGAGTTCCTACCAGGGCATGCAGACGCTTCATCCGCCGGCTGGCCGACATCCAAAAAATCCCGGTTTATGTCTTTGTGGATGGAGATCCTTATGGAATCACAAATATTTATCGGACCTTGAAGGTGGGGTCCGGAAATGCAGCTCATTTAAATGAATTTTTCTGCGTGCCACAAGCCAGATTTCTTGGGATTACGCCACAGGACATCATCGACTACAAACTGCCGACCCATCCGTTGAAAGACGTAGACGAAAAGCGCGCCCGGGACGCCATTAAAAACGATCCGTTTATCCGTCACCATAAAGAGTGGGTGAAGGCTATAGAACAACTAGTCAAAATGGGCGTCCGCGCGGAACAACAGGCCTTGGCGAAACATGGATTGAATTACGTGATCGACACCTATCTACCCCAAAAGCTCGCCCATCCCGAAAGGTTCCTACCGTAGCAACCGATATTATTCCCGGTTAGGGCGCCTTGCCGGGAACCCCAACCGTGCCTCTTTCAGGGATCATAATTTCCGGCAGAAAACGACTGTTGGTTTTTATAATAATATTCCCATAATGATCGCCGGGCTTAGCACTCGCCTTTTGCACGGCAATCAACCTGTATTGCGCAACATCGCTTCCAGGCGCCGGGTCGAGACGCACCGTCACATTCGAATCATCCGAGCGCACGCTTAAAATCTTAACTGATTTGCCAGGGGGTATCGTCAGGGTAATTTCTTTCGTTATTTGTTCCCCCCTGGGCGCGCTTCCGAAAAAGATAATTAAGTCTGAGGGTATAATCTCGGGTTCTACAACTGCTTTAATCGACAAAATAATATCCGGATTTTTGGGATCGTTGGTATGGACATAAATGAATTTCTCTATCGAGCCATCAAAGTTTCCGGTATCTACCGCCATTTCAATTCGCCCGCTTTGACCGGGGGGTATTTCCTTCGCCGACAGCAGTGCGGCTTCGCAACTACAGGTTTTGCCAACACTTAAAATTTTCAGGACGCCCGTTCCTTTATTGGCAAACGGGAATATTTGTTTTATTAGTTCACCTTGGGCGACAGTTCCATAGTCTTTGAAGAGAAATTCAAATTTGATCGAGGGATGTCTTTCCTGCCCAACGGCAGTTGTGGCCCCGGGCAGCAGGCATGCCAGAAGCGCAAAATAGAATCGCATTTTTATTCTCATCTTTTCGAATTATAGAAAGCCACAATCAATACCCATATAAGTATTCGCGCCCTGATTCATTCCTTTCATTCTTATTCAATGGAGCAATCCCGGATCGGGCCATTATTTTTTAAATGTTTTTTTGCTATATTCTAGCATCCAAGGCGGTCTTTAAAAATTCGCACTAACTGCAACACTCCGACCCTCGAATAGTTTAATATAAAGACTTTAAGATGAAGTTTTGGAGAGGGGGCAGAAAGCCCAAGGGATAGATAACACGTAGTGTAGGGCTGTTGTTTCTGGTAGATTACTCACGGTTCATCGACTATGGCAGACGTGGAGTTAAGCAAGGAATTGCTTTCCGGGAAGGAAAAACTAAGGATTGGAATGCAGCCGATCAAGCGCATTCTATTAACCGGCGGCGGAACTGCCGGACACGTCAATCCCGCGCTGGCTATAGGCTCGATTTTCGCAGCAGCCGACAGCCATTTTCTTTTCGTAGGGGTTCGTGGAAGAGTCGAAGAGACTGTTGTTCCGCGCGAAGGCATTCCTATTAAATTCGTCCGGGCTTCCGGCTTTCCAAGCGGCGTCTCGTCTGAGCTGGTGAAATTTTCTATAAATCTCCTGATCGGAACTATCCAATCGCTCTTCATACTTCTACGCTTTCGTCCGGAAGTTATTATCGGCACAGGGGGTTACGTCTCAGCCCCGGTTATTATGGCTGCAGCGCTATTGCACAAAATCGGGATGAGCCATACACGGATCTTCATACATGAGCAAAACGCCGTTCCGGGAAAACTCAATCGCCTGATGGGAAGATTTGCACATCAGGTCTTCGTTACATTCCCTGAGACTCTGGTGTATTTTCCGAAGATCGGCGCCTTATCCGGCTATCCCTTGCGTCGACGCATAGCCCGGATTTCCCGAGAAGAGGCGCAACGGAAGATCGACATCCAGATCCCCGAAAGGCGCAAGGTCATCCTGGCATTCGGAGGATCGCAAGGATCCCGCACTATAAATCGCGCTCTAGTCGACGCCTTGGGCTATCTGATCCCCTATCGAGACAAACTGTTTATCATTCATGGAGTGGGGCTATTTAAGAGCGCCGATTACAATGCCATGAAAGATACGGAACAAAGGATTCATAACAAATACAATAAAGAGCAGCAGCGGGCTATCCAGGAATTCTATCAATACCGGGAGTTTTTTCACGAAATTGAAAATCTTTATGCAATAAGCAGCCTTGTTGTGGCTCGCGGCGGGGCCGGGAGCCTTAATGAGATTTCAGCCATGGGATTGCCGGCGCTGATTATTCCAAAGCCGAATTTGCCCGGCGATCACCAGGTTATGAACGCGCGCTCCATGGAAAGAGCCGGCGGGGCCGAAATACTTTACGAACAGATCGCCTCTGAAAATGGAACGCTTTCAGAATCGATCGACGGGCAAGTACTGGCGGAAAAACTTTTGAGCATGATTCAAAACGAACCTCGTTTACAGGAAATGAGCAGGTTCAGCTGCTCGTTTCTCAATCAGGACGCTCTCATCCGGATTGAACGCCGAATTCGGGGGATAGAGATGGATCCGGATCACGCTCAGATCCAGGCTATAAATTTTGAAAACCTGCCCAACAACCGGGCTTTGATGCCACTGCTGGAAACAGCTTTAGAAAAGCAGAAAGAGTTTTACCGGCCTGAGAATATTATTTCCCGTCCGCATGATCTCGAATACATGAAAACTCGAGCCAGCGCTCTCCTGATCAGTTCTTCTTGGCAGAATCGCAATCTTGGAATAAAGCTGCTGGGGTTGCTGGGCGCGAAAGAAAAAACGCCGGCTCTGTTGACGCTATTTTTCGAACGCAAGCCTGTATCATTCTTGAAAAGAGCATTAGGCGGAGATTTCGAGCAGGTCGGCTTCATCCGGCGTAACATAATAATTGCCCTTATCCGACTTAATGGTCTCTCCCCTGAAATTGAAAAAGCTCTTCTCGTTGGCCTTCAAGATCCTTATTATGAAGTCAGGTCGGAAGCGGCGCGTGCGGCCGCTTATTTTGGCGACCGGCTTTCTTCGCCCGACAAATTTATTTCAATCCTGTTGCGGCTTCTGACTGATCCGATCATCGATGTCAGCGGCGCAGCTGCAGAAGCGCTGGGAAAACTTGGAGGAGAACACGACGCCTTGCCGGCTCTTCTTGGGTTGTGGGATGCGAGGCTTTGGAAGACAAGAGCGGCGGTGCTTCGCGGCATTCTATTTCTTGTAGAACGCGGCAAGGTTGCTGATCTGGAGATGCTGGAACAACAGGCGCCCAGGTTTATTTTGACTTCCACAGACTTCACACCGCAATTTGAAATAAAAGCAGTCTACCGGCGCCTGATGGAATCTGTCTTCAGGGAAAAAGAAAAGAGAACCGTGCAATGATTTATTTCCTTGGGAAGATACTCCACCCGCACTTCCAACCGTTCTCATTTCTGCGGCTCGTAGAATACCTTTCCGCAAGATCGATTGCAGCAGCCCTGACAGCTATCGTTCTAACCTTGATCGCCACGCCTATTGTCATAAGGTATCTTCATCGGCGCGGATTTGTAGACCAAATCAGAGAAACAGGGATTGCCTCCGCATCGGACAAAGCCGGAACTCCTGCGATGGGAGGCGCAATCGTCCTCGGATGCGTCCTTATATCCTGCTTGCTCTGGTGCAATCTGGCAAATCCGTTTTTAATAGCCGTGCTTTTTGGAATGGTATGGTTCGGCATAATAGGGTTTATGGATGATCTGGCAAAAACTCAGGCCAGATCCGGGGATCGCGGGCTCTCGGAATCCAAAAAATTAATGTTGCAGGCGATCTTTGCCGTATTGCTGGGGCTCTATCTTGTCAGCCCTTTTTCGCCGCTTCCGGCCAACCAGATGGGCGCATTCTATGTTCCCTTTCTCAAGACTCCGTTGTTGGACTCTGTGTGGCTGTATCCTCTCATAGTATTCTTTTTTGTACTTGTGGTAGGCAATTCAGTAAACATAACGGACGGGCTCGATGGACTTGCCATTGTCCCTTCAATATTCGTTTTGGGAGTGCTGGGAACCTTCGGCTATCTTCTGGGGAATGCGCGATGGGCCCCCTATCTCAATTATCCATTTCTTCCGGGGGCAGGTGAACTTATCGTCTTCAGTTCCGCTTTCGTCGGCGCAGGAATTGGATTCCTGTGGTTCAATGCCTACCCGGCCCAGATATTCATGGGAGATACCGGCGCGCTCGCAATCGGCGGATGCATGGCTACGCTTTCGATTGTGTTGAAGCAGGAGGCGCTGTTTTTTATCCTCGGAGGGCTTTTTATTGCAGAAGCCGTCAGTTCTCAAATCCAGGATAAAATTGGGATTCGCTGGCTGGGACGAAGGCTTTTTCTGCGCGCGCCTTTGCATCATGCCATGCAACACAAAGGACTGGCAGAAACTAAAGTAGTCATCCGACTCTGGATTGTTTCCGGCATTCTTGCCTTGGCGGCTCTTGCCACGCTTAAGCTAAGATAAGAGCCGTGGGTGAGCCTGACGCCGCATAGTTTTTGTATTACCGAATAGCTGACCTGTGACTCACCCGTTTTAAGCTCGGGGTCGGGGTCGGAATCGGCGTCGGGAATCGCAATCAGTGTTCGAAAGGATCGATTTTCGACAGCGACGACCCCGATTCCGATGAATGCCTTGGTTTTGAGACATCTCAGCAGGAATGGCGCAAATGGTGACAGGCACGAATTGCACCATTAATCGTTATTCCGTGCATTCCGTGGCTGTATTCCGTGGCACGCTTTTACGGATTCAAGACAAAGCTTGAATTACAGATTTTTCAATCCCGCACGGCTGGTGGCGGGGCGGCCCTGGCTGGAAGCGCCGGAGTTCCCAGCAATATACTGATAACGCTTTTTCCCAAAAAAAAATCCATGCAGCAAGAAATTGATTCCAGAGCTGAAAAACCACCGTTGAAGCACAGAAGTTCCAGCCAAAATGCCTTTCTGGTCGGAGCCGGCATTTTTTGCAGCAAGCTTTCGGGTCTCTTGAGAGAAGGGATCTTCGCGCATTTTTTTGGCAATACCGATGCAGCCGATGTGGTCAAAGCTGCTCTGAGAATCCCCAATTTTCTACAGAATCTTTTTGGTGAAGGCGCCCTTTCCTCTTCTTTCATTCCGGTTTATTCCGGCCTGATGGCTGCAAACCAAAAGGAAGAAGCAAATCGGGTCGCTCGCGTCATAGGTTCGCTTCTTGCTATCGTTGTATCCATCCTCGTCCTGGCAGGAGTTTTAGCGGCGCCTTATCTTGTCGGCCTTATTGCCGGCGGATTTACGGGAGCCAAACGGGATTTGACCGTCCAGATGGTGCGCATCTTTTTCCCTGGGGCAGGGGTGCTGGTTCTCTCAGCCTGGTGTCTCGGAATCCTGAACAGCCATCGGCGTTTTTTTCTTCCCTATGCAGCCTCGATCCTATGGAACCTGGCAATGATTGGCGCACTTTTGGGATTTGGTTGGAAACTGCACTCTTATTCTCTAGCTAAAGCTATGGCATGGGGATCGGTAGTCGGCAGCATCCTTCAATTTGGAGTTCAGCTTCCCTCCGTCCTGTTTTTAATAGAGCGATTTCGGTTCCAGCTGGAGACGGTTTCCTCGAATATCCGAACCATCATTCGAAATTTCCTGCCGGGAATGGCCAGCCGTGGAGTCAATCAACTGAGCAGTTATATTGATGAATGTCTGGCGACTTTAATTGGGACTGGAGCAATGGCGCAGCTGACCTATGCACAGACTCTATATATGCTGCCCGTCAGCCTTTTCGGAATGTCCATCGCGATCGCCGAACTGCCCGAAATGTCAAGCCATACCGGATCGAGTGAATCTATCGCGACAGCTCTTCGGGAGCGCTTACAAAGCGCCTTGCCCAGAGTCGCTTTCTTCATAGTCCCTTCCGTAGTCGGGTTCCTTGTCCTGGGGGATAGCATCGTCGCCTTCCTTTACCAAAGAGGAAAATTCACGCGCAGCGATGTAGAAATTGTATGGGCGGTGCTCGCAGGATCGACCGTAGGGCTTCTTGCGGCGACATTGGGCAGACTTTACAGCTCGGCGTTCTGGGCTTTACGAGATACCCGTACGCCGCTCCGCTTTGCCGCCCTGAGAGTTGCATTAACCGCCGGGCTGGGATACATGTCGGCTTTTTGGGTTCCGGGATTGCTCGGCCTGCCGGCAAGAATGGGCGTTATCGGATTGACTATTTCGGCGGGGATGGCGGCTTGGATTGAATTTGCGCTGCTGCGCTCGGCAATGAACGGCAGGATTGGGAAAACGGGTTTGCGAGCCTCTTACATAGTCCAATTATGGCTTATTGCCATAATTGCAGCCGCGCCGGCGTTTGCTGAGAAAATTTGGCTGAAAGAATTGCACCCGCTAATTTCAGGATTCTTCGTCCTCTCAACTTTTGGAATTCTTTATTTTGCAATTGCAGCTGCTATGAAGCTGCCGGAAGCGTTAACTCTGTTCCGCGCAATTCTAAAAAGGCTCCGGACTTGGAGCGGGTCCGAGAATTAGGATATGCAGCTCAGCCACACGAATCCAACAGGCCTTGCTAACTATCTTTGAATCGAATTAACGATGGAAGATATTGGTCTGCTTTTTCATAGCCTAACAGATTAAGCAGGGTCGCAGCAACGTTTGCAAGTCCGGCTTTTTCCAGCCGAGCCATTTCATATTCGCCTTGATAACTCGGATCAAAAATTGCAAACGGCACCCGGTTGAGTGAATGAGCGGTTCGGACCCGCCTATTGCCCTTTTTATCAATGTCTATCATTGCGTCGGCATTCCCATGATCCGCGGTGACGACAGCGATGCCCTCTAAATCTCTTATAACTGCAAGCAACTTTCCCAGGCTGAAGTCAACTTCTTCGACAGCTTCGATTGTTGCTTTCATATTTCCTGTATGCCCGACCATATCCCCATTGGGGAAGTTAATCCGTCCAAACCGGCTCACCCCGCTTCGCAACAACGCAATGGTTTGTTCCGTTATCTCGCTTGCTTTCATCTTGGGCGCCAGGTCGAACCTTATCTTGTCTGAGGGAATTTCAATATAGGTTTCAAGGGATTCATCTATATAACCGGATCGATTGCCATTCCAGAAATAAGTTACATGTCCATATTTCTGAGTTTCCGATAAAGCAAACGTTTTCATTCCTTCAGCACAAAGATACTCGCTCAAAGTATCCTGGATTACCGGCGGAGAGACCAGGAAATGCGGGGGGAGCCCGGTATCTCCATCATACAGAGTCATCCCGGCATAAAATATTTTCGGAAAGCGCTCTCTGTCAAATGGAAGGAATTCCGTTTCCGTAAAAGCTCGTGAGATTTCGACGGCTCTATCGCCTCTAAAATTGAAGAAGATGACCGCGTCGCCATCATGAATGGCTCCAACCGGCTTGCCGGCAAAGTCGCCTATTACAAAGGCGTCGATATATTGATCCGATGCTTTCGCATCTTCTGAATAAAAGCTCTCCATGGCTTCGGTGGCGCTCGAAAAAAGGCGGCCTTTGCCCAGGACATGTGCATCCCATCCTCTTTGAACAATACTCCAGTCGGCTTCATATCTATCCATCGTCACTTTCATTCTGCCGCCGCCGGATGCAATAGCGTAATCAGCGCCCTGGCTTTCATTGATGGACCTTAACTTGTTTTGAAGCGATACAACATATTCCAATCCGGATCTATCCGGCACATCTCTTCCATCGAGCAATACATGAACTCTAACGCGCTTAATTTGTGACCTGGCGCATTCGTCCAACATTGCAAATAAATGAGAAATATGGGAATGAACATTGCCATCGGAAAGAAGACCCAGGAAATGAATCGCGCCGCCGCCGGCTCCGGTTGAGATAATCCGGCGCCATACCGGATTTTGGAACATAGTTCCTGAGACGATTGCCTTCGCAACAAGTTTGGCCCCCTGATCTGCGATCATTCCAGCCCCCAACGCATTATGGCCTACTTCGCTATTTCCCATATCATCATCGCTGGGGAGCCCGACAGCAGCGCCGTGCGCCTGAAGTGTAGCGTACAAGGAAGAGCCGACGAGACTGTCAAGATTGGGCGTGTGGGCAAGAAAAACGGCATTGGTGTCATTGCAAGGCCCTAGGCCGACGCCGTCCATGATAATCAACAATAAGGGTCCTTTTCGGCCGTGAAACTGTCTTAATTTATTAAGCCTTAGAAAACTCATTTTAATCCTCGCCGGAATCGGTCCCGGATGATTTTTACGCCAGAGCTTTAATTTTTGGTTGAAGCGCCTTAAAAGCTTCCGTCCCGGCCCGGCGCAACCATTCAAAGACCACGGATTCCGCGGTGGCTATAACCGCTCCGTTCTGATCAAGCCGGCGGAGAGCCGTTTCGGCGTCCAGCGGCCTTCGAGAGCCGGTTGCATCCGCTGCAACGAAAACTTCCTCGCCATGAGCAATCAGGTCAAGCGCAGTCTGGGTCACACAAATATGCGTTTCAATTCCAGTTACAACAATCTGCCTGCGCTGAAGCGATGCAAGCCGATCTTTAAATCCGGGTGCGGGAAGACAGGAAAAATCCATTTTCTCCATCGGCTGCAAATCCGGAACAATTTGAAAAATTTCACCAATGGTTTTGCCCAGCCCCCGGGGATACTGCTCTGTCGCCAACACCGGAATGTTCATCAACTTCGCTGCGGACAAGAGCAGTTCGATCCGTTCAAGCATTTTTTGCCGCTCATGGATGCCGGGAAATAACCGTTCTTGTATGTCGATAAGCAACAGCGCGCTGCGATCGTGTTCGAGGAGTGCAGGTTTCATCGAAAAGCGTCCTTTGTTTGTATTATTTCTTGCAGACGTAAACGTTGACGCGCGGCTTTACGTCTTCGAAATAACAATTAATCATGCGAGTGATCATGTTCCGAGCATGCCGTGAAGTCTTCGAGCATGCCTTTGGCTGCGGCGCTGCCAAGCTTGGCGGCGCGGCGAAGCCAGACGATTGCCGCATCAAAATCGCGCGGGACGAGCCAACCATTCCGAAGCGCATCGGCCATAGTCAACATCGCTTCTTCCTGATCAAATTGACAAAAATGCTTCCCGCCCCGGGCAATCCGTCGAAGTTTGTCGAATGCCGCCGAAACGTTTTTACGGAGCCCCACGCCGTAAAGCTCCGCATAGGCCAAGGGCATGAGAGCTCCGAGATCTCCGGCTTTGAGACAGCGTTGGAACCAGCGGACTGCTTCGGAATACTTGCCGAGATTCTGATACGTGCATGCAAGATTAAAAGCTGCCATGGCATCGCCAAGCTTGAATGCAAGTTTGTACAAATTTTCCGCTTCTGCAAGGGCTCCTTTTTTGCCTGTAGATGCGAGGGAATCGGCGACCGCAATCATAGCGTACGTATCCCCCAGGGCAGCTGCCAGGAGATAACATTGCATGGAAGCCTTCGGATCCTGCCGAATCAGAACCTGGCCTCGACTGTCCTGATAGCCCTCTCGGAGGAACGATCCAAGATCGGTCAGGGCGTCCCGATCCCCCAGGTCCGCCAACTTGCGCAACAGATCGAAATACTCTTTTGTTATTTTGCCTTTAGCCACGATCCCGGCAATCTGTTTTTTTAACATCTCGATACTAATCGTCTTCTCTGTTTTCATCGTCGTTCCTTTGCAAGATTAATTTCTAACTGTTTCAGGGCCGAATTCATTGCAGAGATGATCTGCCCGGCCGTTTGATATCCAATAACTTGTTTGAGTTTCATTCTCTTGCCGGACAGGAAAAGAATATTGGGTATTCCGGAGCCGCCATAGGCGCGTGCAAGAGCATTGTATCTTTCGGCGACCGCATGCTGCTTATCGATATCGATGCGAACCGGAATGAATGCCTGCATTTTGCGGACCACGTCGGCATTGCTGAAAGTCGAGTCATTCATCTCTTTACAGGGAGCGCACCAGTCGGCGACGAAATCGATCATCACAGGCTTGTTCTCTTTTCCGGCGCGGGCAAGGCCCGCATCCAGATCGTAAATCCACTGAATTTTACCAGGAGCGGCTTCGGGGCGTTCCGGCGGCTTCTGCGCACATCCGCTTACGGTTAAAGCCGTCGCTGCCGCAAAAATCAGTATGGATACATAATTTTTTCTCAACGGCTGGGGCCTCCGGTTAAGTTGCGCCTTGGGGGCGATACAAAACATTTCCTATGCGAGCGTTGTAACAAGAACCTCTCCGCCGCTTTGAGCGTCTATCGCGTAAGGCTTTTCCATCGGCGGCAGCAAAGCTGTAAAAGATTGAGGAACAAGGATGTCCCAATCAACACTCGGGCCTTCCAATCGACAATCTCCTCCGGCGGCAGTAACCAAATGATAGTTTTTTATGGATTGCACTGTGATGGTTTCGCCTTTAACTCTGAAAACGCAAAATGCCGGAAAGGAGGAAAGCATCTCGACTGTCGATGGTTTTTTGATGTCAAGAAAAGGACTCAAGTTAGGAATCGCCTGTCGATGGTTTAATAAGGCTTCGCAGCCTTCTTCTATATGAAGCTCGCGAGAGCTATTGTAATCAAAGAGGCGGTAGGTGACCTGAGTTCTCTCGCTTACCTCGAAGGCGATAAGCCCCGGTCCCACAGCATGGACGGCGCCGCTCGGCACGTTGAAGTGCATGCCGGGACGGATATTGTCTGCGCGATGCAGCAATTTCAGTATGGTTTCGTTCTCAGGTTTATCCGCTCGTATTGCATGACACAGATCATGGACATCCGTTCCCTTTGATAATCCGCAATAAAGATAAGAGCCCGGATCCGAATGGAGGATATACCACATTTCATCCTTGTGCACGTCCGGCGCCACCGGGTGCACTTGCACCGAAAGCGATTGCGCAGAGTCGATAAGCTTGACCACGACAGGAAGCTCCATAACCTCATTGAGCGGAGCGCCCGCAAGAGGCCCATTGGCTATCATCGAGATGGTCGCTATCCTGGGGTCGCCGGGATCTGTGGGCCAGGTGCTCACATCCCACCACTCTCCGATCGGCATTACGGATTGGGCTCGTTCGCGTTTAAAAATTTTAGACGCTTTCCCGGCGCCCCATGGCCTTGGAACCGGTATGGGTTTCAGCAAAAGCGGATAATGGAACGGAACGGGTCTATTCATATCCATGGATGGTATCCTATCAAATCCAATCGCAGATTTATACATATCGCGAGATTTGCATGCCGCCATGCGATCGTTGGAATTTTTATGATTGCACAGACGATCTTGAGACCTATATCATTGCAGCGCCGCGACCCAAAAGGCTTCAGGCATTAATGTCCGCCCGGTGACGGCCTATTTCCCGAAGAGGAAACCTCAAAAATGTTTTCACGCATAACATCACAGTTACATGGAGAATCCAATTCTCTCTATAGACTCCGTGGCGACCTTCAATCTCAAGGCTTCCTGATTCGCGATTTAATATCCGGCAATATCAATGAACAGGGGTTCGAATTCCCTCAGGATATCCTGGAAGAAGCTCTGGTCCGTGGAACGCGCGCCTGCCGGATTTACAAGCCGGACTCTTTCGGCCAAAAACCTGCGAGGGAATCGATATCGGAATATTATCGGGACAGCGGATACGAAATAGATCCGGGTTGCATCGTGTTGACCCCCGGCACAAGCCTTTCTTATTGGTATTGTTTCAAGCTGTTGGCGAATGAAGGGGATGAAATTCTCTGCCCATGTCCTTCCTATCCTCTGTTCGATTATATTGCGCTATTGAGCGGGGTGAAGCTCATCCCTTATAAACTTCAGGAGGAACGGAATTGGGCCATCGATATCGACCAGCTGGAAGCCTGCATATCGACCAGGACCCGCGCGCTCGTACTCATTTCTCCGCATAATCCAACAGGCCATGTTTCCTCTGTCGAAGAAATCGCCGCCCTGGCTGATATTGCGCGACGCCATGATCTGGCAATTATCAGCGATGAAGTTTTCAGCGATTTCCTTATCCAAGAGGATCGATTGCCCCGTCCGGTCGGCGCCGACGCGCCTCTCATCTGCACGCTGAATGGATTCTCCAAAATGTTCGCTCTGCCCGGAATTAAATTTGGGTGGATGGCGATCTCCGGGAATGCGGAAAAAGTTCAAAAAGCTATGCGTTCCTTGGAGTTGATCTCCGACACCTTTCTGCCCGTAAATGAAATTATCCAAGCGGCTGCGCCGGCAATCCTCAACGCCGGGAAAGCCATCCGGGACGATTTCGCCAAACGGATTCGCGAGTGCTGGAGTGTAACCCGGGCATTGCTGGACCCATCGCACTCCTGCAGCTATGCCGTTCCGGATGGCGGTTTTTATGTCACGCTGCAATTGAATAATCTGGGTGAAGAGCGCGCAGCCGAAGCTATATTAAAAGAGAATCAAATAATGATTCACCCCGGTTATTTTTATGATATGGCATCCAATCACCTGATCCTGTGTTTCGTTCAAAAGCCGGAAATTCTGCGCGCTTTACTGCCGGAATTGCTTGAAACCCTGGACCGATTGCCCCAGTAAATTTTAAGACGCGAGGAGAAACCGCGGCATGAAATACATACGATACCGATTTGATCGCAAGACTTCCTATGGGATCCTGGATGGATCAACCGTAAGAGAAATCGAAGGCGGATTATTTGGGGAAAGCAGGGAAACAGGAAAATCTCTAAGCCTCCAAAACGTGCAGATCCTGTGTCCCTGCGAACCAACGAAAATCCTTGCTGTCGGATGGAATTACCCAAGCCATATCGACAAACGGAAACCGCCAAGCGAACCGGGAATTTTTTTGGTTGCGGTTTCCGCATTGCTCCCCCATGAAGGAGAAATCGTCATTCCTCCAGGAGCTTCCGACGTCCATTATGAGGGAGAGCTGGCTCTCATAATGGGAAAGGAAACACGACCAGTCCCGGCGTCGGAAGCGGAAAATTATATTTTCGGATTCACCTGCGGCAATGATGTGAGTGAACGCCAGTGGCAGAAGAATGATCTGCAATGGTGGCGCGCCAAAGGCTGCGATACCTTTGCACCCTTAGGCCCTGCGATTGTCGCCGGTTTCGACTGGCGCCGCGGCCGGGTTGAGACCCGAATCAACGGCGCTGTCGTTCAAGCGGGCAATTTCAGCGAACTATTGTTCGATCCTCCAACAATCGTAAGTTACGTCAGCCGCTATGTGACGCTATATCCAGGTGATGTAATCTACACTGGAACGCCGGGCAGCACCCAAACGCTCAAAGCCGGAGACCAGGTGGAAGTGGAAATACCCGGCATTGGAGTTTTACGCAATAAAGCAGTTATCAAGAGATAGCGATCCTCGGGGTGAGTTGCAGGGCAGCCGCGCCGCCAGCTATGCTGGATTGAAAAATCTGTAACTCAAGCTTTGTCTTGAATCCGTAAAAGCGTGCCACGAAATACAGCCACCGGAATGCACGGAATAACGATTAATGGTGCAATTCGTGCCTGTCACCATTTGCAACCATTTGC
>CAYTYP010000011.1:51255-92620 GCA_964441405.1 uncultured Acidobacteriota bacterium | reverse complement strand
GTCTTGCGTTAAACAAGAACCGCTGAAATCAGCGGATTGAATTTTGGCTCCTCAGGTAGGACTCGAACCTACAACCCTTCGGTTAACAGCCGAATGCTCTACCATTGAGCTACTGAGGAACAATGGTGTGGCCTTTAAGCTAACAAATCCATAGGACTAATGTCAATCCATCAAAGCATTATTCCTCATGAATTCAGAAGAAATTTTGAGCCGCTCGTTCTATCCGGGCTATAGCCAATTTAGAACCACCTTGCCCGACCGGCCGCTCTGCATGACTTCAAATCCTTTTTCGAATTCCGTGTAGTGAAACCGATGGGTTATGACCGGTTTGATGTCCATGCCGCTTTCCAGCATCACTGTCATTTTGTACCAGGTCTCATACATTTCGCGCCCATAAATGCCTTTGATGGTCAGCATGTTAAAAATGACGGTGTTCCAATCTATAGATATGGACTCCGATGGTATCCCAAGCATGGCGATTTTGCCGCCATGGCACATGTTTTGGAGCATCTCGCGAAACGCGACGGGATTGCCGGACATTTCGAGACCAACATCGAATCCTTCTTTCATGCCCAGCTTTGTCTGAACATCGCGAAGGCTGCCGTTTTTTATATTATGGGCAAGAGTCACGCCCATTCTGTTGGCTAGTTCCAGTCGGTATTCATTCCGATCGGTGATTACAACAAACCGCGCTCCAGCGTGTTTGACCGCGGCGGCTGCCATAATGCCGATTGGCCCCGCTCCGGTGATGAGCACATCTTCACCCAGTACGTTATAGGAAAGCGCTGTGTGGACGGCATTTCCAAAAGGATCGAAAATGGACGCGACGTCCCGGTCAATCGTGTTTTTGTGATGCCAGACGTTGGTGACCGGAACGGATATGTATTCCGCAAACGCTCCTGAGCGGTTGACGCCGATTCCCTGGGTGTCCTTGCAGAGATGGCGGCGGCCCGCCAGGCAGTTTCGGCATCTGCCGCAGACCACATGCCCTTCAGCGCTGACAATGTCGCCGGGACGGACATCTGCAACGTTCGATCCGATTTCCAGCGCCTCGCCTACAAACTCATGCCCAACGATCAGCGGCGTCCGGATTGTTTGCTGCGCCCAGGCGTTCCATTCATATACATGAAGATCGGTGCCGCAGATTCCGGTGCGATCTACCCGGATAAGAACATCATTAATGCCGATTTTCGGTTCGGGCGCGTCGACGAGCCACAAGCCTTGGCCGGCTTCTTTTTTTACCAATGCTTTCATGTCTGCTCCTGTGGATTTTCTACAATACCATAGCTCTCTAAAGTTTATAGAGTTTTACCCATATTGAATAATTTTGCTTTCATTTTTACCGTCGATTGCCTCTTTAAAAAGCGGCAACGCTCGAATAAAATATGTATGCCGCTTGGATCCAACAAGACCGAGACGGCAGGAGCCTGTTTTAGAATTAGCCTATGATGAGGAACAGGCATCTTACTCACAAGGAGAAGATAGCCATGTCTACATTTCCCGCTTCACCCCAATCCCAGGGAAAAGTTACAATTCAAACCCTGCAGTCGAAAAAAGCACGTCACGAACCTATTACATTTTTGACTGCCTACGATTTTCCAACTGCCGCCGCCCTCGATCGCTCCGGGATCGACGGCATTCTGGTCGGCGATTCGCTTGGCATGGTCGTGTTGGGCTATGAGAACACTCTGCCCGTAACTATGCAGGAAATGTTGCACCATTGCCGCGCCGTGGCCCGCGGCGCAAAACGCGCACACCTGGTGGGCGACATGCCGTTCATGTCCTACCAGACTTCCATATCCGAAGCTTTGAGAAATGCGGGAAGCATTTTGCAGAAGGGCGGCATGGATGCCGTAAAGCTGGAGGGGGGCAGGGCTCGAGCAGGCGCAATAAAGGCAATTGTTTCGGCGGGCATACCTGTAATGGGCCATCTGGGCTTGACTCCTCAAAGCGTTCATCAACTGAGCGGATGGAAAATTCAGGCAAAATCCCCGGAAGCTGCACGAACCATTATAGAAGATTCACTTATCCTGGAAGATGTCGGATGTTATGCGGTTGTGCTGGAGTCCATTCCGATGGAAGTGGCTCAGATGATTGCGAAACGTCTGACGATTCCAGTGATCGGCATAGGCGCAGGAATGGAATGTGATGGCCAAGTTCTGGTCACCCATGACCTTCTCGGTCTTTTTGATCGCTTCACTCCAAGCTTTGTTAAAAAATATGCTGATTTTTTTAACGAAATGTCCAAAGCCTTCCAGCAATATATCGCTGATGTGAAAGATCGGAAATTCCCGGCGGCAGAGCATGGATATTCGATGGATCCCCAGGCGCTTCGTACGCTTATCAAGGGAATCGATTTGCCCGATATCGAACTTGAATCGGACGAAAATCCAGGAGCGAGATACAACTGAAAATACGGAAGCCGGGAACCAGGAGCGCCACCAGCCATGCTGGATTGAAAAACCTGTAACCCCGAGGAGTTTGGTGCATTTCTACGGAGATGTCTCAAAGCCTAAGCATTCATCGGGGTCGGGGTCGGAATCGGGGTCGCAATCGCAATCGGAAATCGATCCTTTCGAACGCCGATTCTGATTCCCGACCCCGATTCCGACCCCGACCCCGATTTAAAAAACGGGGAGAGTTACAGGAGCGAGAATGAACCACAGATCTCCGGTTGCCGGCTTTTAATTTTTCGCATTGTCTGGAATAAGAGAATGAAGCGAGTCGTCATCTTTGGCGCCGGATCCATGGCTGGTCTCTTTGCCGCCCGCCTTGCAAAAGCGTCCCACGTTACAATTCTGGATACATGGCTTGAAGCGATTGTCTCGATTCGGAAACAAGGACTCCGGATCGAAGAATCCAGCGGATCTTATTCGATTCGGGTGGACGCTTGTCTTCTTGGGGAGCCTGTGGAGCCCGCCGATTTAGCGCTTGTATTAGTGAAGACATGGCAAACGGAAGAAGTGGCCGGCAAGCTGGCCTCTTATCTGCGCCCGGAGGGATTGGCTCTAACGCTTCAGAACGGACTGGGGAATCTCGATCTTTTAGGGTCGAGGAGTTTTCCAGGCGCAACGGCTTTGGGTGCAACTCTGCTTGGCCCCGGCCATGTACGAGCGGGCGGTGAAGGGGAGACTCAAATGGTCGCGCCTGATTGGGTGGTGGATCTTTTTCGGGAAGCGGGACTGGATGCCCGCCGCTGCGATGCAAGTGAGGCGGAAAGCCTGGTGTGGGGCAAACTCTGCGTGAGTTGCGGCATTAACGCCTTGACCGCTTTATTGAGGATTCCCAATGGTGAATTGCTCAAAAGGTCCGAAGCCTGCGCTCTCATGATCAAGGCGACAGAGGAGTGCGCCGCTGTCGCGAGCAGCAAAGGCATAAAGCTTCCGTTTCCGGATCCCGCAGATTATGTCAGGAATGTAGTGGAACGGACTGCGACCAATAAATCTTCAATGCTTCAGGACGTTTTACGAGGCGCGCCTACGGAGTGCGACGCCATAAACGGAGCGGTTGCGCGCGCGGGCCGGCGCATGGGAACGCCTGCCCCGGTCAATGAAATTCTTTGGCGGCTTGTCCGAGCAACCAGTTGTCAAAACAGGAGCGAGTTCTGAAATGCGGACAGTTGAGAATGTTACGGAATTGAGACAGGCGCGGGCCTCCTTTAAGGGATCGTTTGGAATTGTTCCCACAATGGGAGCGTTGCACGCCGGTCACGGTTCTCTCGTCGCAAAAGCGCGCACCGAATGCAGCTATGTGGGCGTAAGCGTCTTCGTTAATCCCGCCCAGTTCAGCGCAGGTGAAGATTTCGGCAATTACCCACGAGATATTCGACGCGACCTTGAACTGCTGGAGAGCCTTGGTGTGGATCTGGTCTGGACTCCGACAACTGAATCCATGTACCCGCCTGGATTTCAAACCTGGGTCGCTGTTGAGGACATTAGCGCGCCACTGGAAGGGAAATGTCGTCCCGGGCACTTTCGCGGAGTCACGACGGTGGTCGCCAAGCTGCTGAATGCTTTTTTGCCGGATAAAGCCTATTTTGGACAGAAAGACGCCCAGCAGGTCGTTGTGCTTAAAAGAATGGTTAAGGATTTGAATTTTCCCGTTGAGCTTGTCGTATGCCCGACAATCCGCGAACCGGACGGTTTGGCCATGAGCAGCCGGAACGCATACTTGAACCCGGAGGAACGCCGGGCGGCGACAGTTCTCTATAAATCCCTGACTGCAGCCAAAGACGCCTACGATAAAGGGGAACGGAATGCGGATGCGTTGCGGAAAGCCATGCAGCGGATTGTCCGATCGGAACCATTGGCGGCTGAACAATATATATCTGCTTCAGATCCCGACGCACTTTGTGAGCTGCAGAAGATTGAAAAAGGGGTGTTGCTTTCGCTGGCGGTTCGAATAGGAAAAACTCGGTTGATAGATAATATTCTGATTCCACCAGCCGAAAAATAGCATCACGGTAAAAGGAGGAGCTATGCTGCTTGCCGTCGATATTGGAAATACCAGCATCACTTTGGGATTGTACAAAGCCGACCGGCTTGATGCGCATTGGAGGCTGGCTTCGGACAGCGAACGCACGTCGGATGAATATGGAATTCTGCTGGTGCAATTGCTGGAGCGGAGCGGCGCAAGCTCAGGCGAAGTCAAGGATATAGCGATCGCTTCCGTGGCGCCTCCCTTGACGGGCACTTTTGAAGACGCTTGCCGTGAATATTTGGGCGTTTCCCCTTTGATTGTGGATGCCGGAACCCGGACGGGAATAAATCTCCGATATGAAGATCCCAAGCAGGTGGGCGCGGATAGAGTCGTGAACGCGGCTGCGGTGCGACGCTTCTATAAAGGGCCTGCATGCATTGTGGATTTCGGCACTGCGACCATCTTTGACGCCCTTTCAGCCGATGGAGACTATCTGGGCGGCGCTATTGCGCCGGGAATCGGCATCGCATCCGACGCTTTATTCAAGCGCGCAGCCAAGCTGCCTAAAGTGGAAATTATGCGTCCTCCCTCGGCCATCGGACGAAATACAGTCCATTCACTGCAATCAGGGTTGCTTTACGGCTATGTGGGATTGGTGGAGGGAATGGTGAATCGCTTTCGCAAAGAGCTGGGCCCGGAGATGAAGACGATCGGGACGGGCGCGCTGGTCGAACTCATTGCCAAAGAAACCAAAAGCATCGATATTATTGAGCCCTGGCTTGCTCTTCAAGGATTGAAAATAGTCTACGATTTAAACCGCAATGAAAAACATTGACGGTTGACGATTGACAATTGAAAACGCCTGTTTTGATTCGTCAATCGTCAATCGTCATTCGTCAATTACTTTGCAACTTTCTTGGGGCTGATGCGGTTCAATTCATTCAGGAAAATCTGAGCGTCTTTGGGAATGGATTCGCCCTGTTTAAGAAGAACGTTGCGCGGCTCAATCTGCTTGCCGTACAGTACGAAATTGGCGTCTTTATCGGGACGAATGACCCCCCCTTTAAGAACCAGCCCTCCGAAAAGTCCCTTTGCTCGTGAATAGGCCAGGATCTTTGCTGTCATCCACGCGTCGGTTTCCGCAGATGCGGTTCTTCCGACCGGCCCCGCCGCTACGGAAGCGTCTCCGCCGAGAGTAAACTTGCTGTCGAGCAGGCTTTCGAGCCCGGAAATATTCATGACCACCAGAACTAAATCCACCGACTTGGCTCCAATCTGCAGTCCGAAACTTCCGCCGCCGATCATCAGCATGGAAGGGGCGCTCCATGGCCCGTTGCCGTTATCAGTCCTGCAGGAAATTACGCCTTTGCCGTAGTTGCCGCCAATAATGAAACCGCCGCCTTTCACGCCGGGAATAACCGCGACACAGGCGCATTTATCAAGGAGATCTTTAGGAATGCTCTTATCGGGCGTTCCGACGATTTCTTTCAGGACAACCGCCGCTCGAACCACCCGGTCGTTTGCCTCGCTGGCTGCCGTCAATGAAGAAGCGCTGAATAAAACCATTAAAATTATGGATATTATTTTCATAAGGCCTCCTGAAAAATGGAGAACATGGAAATTTCAAAATAAGCCTACCACATATTTATGAAATACGCGAAGCGCGCAGTATTGTTTTTAAATCAGGCTGAAGCCGAACAACCGTTTTTCTTTTTTGGCTTGAAGGAGAAAAACTCGGAGACATTCTCGCGCACTAGTTGCGGGAATGATTTGTCGAGCCAGGAGCGGATCGATACATAACACTGGTCGCATGTATTCTGATCCGTGAATTCGCGGACCATGCGCGCTTGTTCATGCAGGCCATAGCGTTTGAATTGCATGGAGCAGGGCTGCAACGCTCCATCACAAGTCACGACAAGCCAGCGAAGACCGGCCTTGCATGCAGGGGTCCCGCCTGTGGCAAAGTATTGGCTTGTGGCGTCCAGGGTTGAGGCGTTATTGGTAATCCAGTGGGAATCATTCATGCGCTTTTTGAGCCGCTGCAATCCCTCATTTAGAACATCCAGCTGTTCCCCGGAGTTCAGAAAATAATCACGGCATCCGGTGCGCCTTGGTGAATAAGCGCTGAAATTAATATTGACGCCCCATTCGGCTGCCTTATCTGCGACAGCGTTGATTTCGGCGACATTCGCTGCGGTGATGCAATTGTTCATAACGATGTCGTCATAGCCATGTTTCGCAACTTGAGGCACAATCTGATTCAGGTGTTTGTAAAGGCCGGGCAATCCGCGGAAGTCATCGTGGCGTTCGTCGGGAAAGTCCAGACTTATGCAAAACTCATCCGTGCCGGCCTGCTTTAACTGAAGATAGCGCTCTTCTGTCATGTGAGACCAGTTTGAAACCAAGATGATGTAAGGGATGCCTGAATCAGATTTTATATTGCGAATGATTTCCGTCAAATCCTCGCGCATCAGGGGTTCGCCGCCGGAAACTTGAACGACGCAGGGATGCAGGACATCCATGTATCGTTTATAGTCTGTCGGTTTCATATTTTTTGAATCATCGCGCGGGCCGCCATGATCGCAATGCTTGCAGTAGCAGGTGCAGGAGTTCGTCACTTCGAAGGAGACGACAATAGGGCGCTTGATAAACCAATTCAATGATCCCTGGGCAATAATTTTAACGGACTCTCCCAGTGGGACCCGGCGCATAGTCTCTCCCTCCAATTAGTTTGTTATTAATTAACTCTATAGTTCAGTCTGGGATCGTACCAGCCCTGAAAGTTAATTGCAAGCTTCCAGATTTGATGCATCGTTTATTGATGACAGGGGAGAGGGAAATAACAAAATGCCGCGTATTTGTTCGTCCCGTAGGTTGTTCAATCCGGCATGGCCGGCGGCGGGGCAGACCTGAGTTTTTCCGAACGCTCTCTGCGCTCGCAATAATCCTTCAACTCCAGCAAAACGCTATTCCATCCTTGATCCAAAAAAGCGAAAGTTTCTTTATCGAAGACAAGGGAGTCGTTATCGATCATTGTCACTTCGGTCATGGCGGACTTATCCCGGATTTTATAACTGAGCGTATGGCTTGGGGCCTCGCTTTGCGCGCCGCTTCCGTCATCGATCCAGGCCATCTCAATGAGAGCATTCGGCGTCAGGCGGGTAAAGACTGCGCGTCCTTTCCGGCTGGATTTACCGGTCTTCCATTGTGCGATCAATTCTCCTCCTTCATGAGGATTGGAGGAGGCGCGATCACAGAACCAGCGAGCCAATTCTTTCGAGTCCGTTAGAGCTTGATAGATCACTTCGGCAGAAGCCTTGATCCATACCCTTTTTTCAATTTTGCCCTCAGGAGATTCGCTTTTTTTCTTCACGCCATTTAATCTGCTGTCTGTCACCAGAACTTACCTCGTCCGCTATCCCGAGCGTTTCGACTCGGGAATTCAATTCGCAAACAGGAAATAACCATTGAAACGTACCCAAGCCTTGGCCAAAAATCAAGCGTCCATAAAGCATCGTTCAAATTTCCAGCCCGATCGGCATGGCGCAAGGCTTGCTTAGGAAACAATTTTCGGAACAGGTGTTTGAGCCTCGGCGTTTAATATGGTAGCCTTCGGCTTTCAGGAATGGTTTATGTTTAGACGCCCTATGCGGAATATACTGCTTTCAAGCTTTTTTATTTTCTTTTGCGGCGCATCTTTGGCTGCACAGAAATCTATCCCGCTGCCGGATTTTAAATCCAAAATTCTGCTTAACAATCTTAAAATTTATGTCGTGGATACCCCTTACCTTGGCGAACAAATGACCCTTGGACTAGTCGTTCGCTATGGTGCAGCGTTCGATTCCGAAGATAAAGGCGGATTGGCCAATCTTGTCTCCCGGATGTTCCTGAGAGACGCCAACAAAAAATCGAAAGAACTCGCGTCTCTGGGAGCGACGCTTGAAATCAAATGCGATTGGGATTCGTTCCGGTTTATTTTGAAAGGACAAAGTTCCAAAGCAGAGCAATCCCTGATTCTGCTCAATCAGATTGTAGGAGACGCTCTGTTCAGTGAAGAGGACTTTGCTGTTGTGAAACAGCAGGTTTTGCAGGAAATTCAGCAGCCTCTCGATCCCCGCCGGAAAATCCGCGCCCAATTCGAGTCTTTATTGTTTAAGGGCGTGCCATCTTATGGAAGGCCCTTGCAGGGGACTCCGAAGACCGTTCAAGCCTGCACCGTTGGGGACGTGCGCTATTTTTATCATAAGTTTATTATCCCCAATGAATCGTCACTGATTGTCGTAGGCAATGTTTCTCAGACTCCGGTGATGCAAAAACTTCCCCGAATCTGGGGGGCATGGGTAAAAAACGATCTGATCCCCTCTACCTTTTTAGGCCCGAAGCAACCCGTTGGCAGACAGGTTTATCTAGAGGATGATCCAAGCTCACCTTCCGCGCAGTTCATTATAGGAAACCTTTTCCCTTCTCGCATCCCGGGTTATAAAGATAACCGGAAATATGATTATCGGACCTATTTCCATGCGCTCATGGTTAGGAGCATCCTGCAGGAGCGTTTGACGAAACTGCTGCCAACTTCGTTGCTGACAGTGGGCCAAGAAGGCCGCCAGATGGAAGGGCCTTTTTATATTCAGGGGCAGGCGGCCGCCGAGCAGACGGTCGAACAGATTCAGAAAATCATTGATGCGGTCGATGAGTTGAAGCGTGTACCGGTTTCAAATGATGAACTTTTGGATGCCCAAAAGAGTTTGATTGATGGCTTCACCAAATTGTTAACCACCACAGAAGGAATTTGCAATGCCATGCTCGATGCGGAACTCTACCGCCTGGGAGAAAACTATACGGTTAGTTTCCCCTCCTGGATCCGCAGATGCGATGCTGAAACCGTCAGGCAGGTTGCCAGAGAATGGTTTCTGCCGGGCTCAATTGTCGTAGTATGCGGTCCTGCGACCGTACTGAACCCAACCCTCACGCGTCTCGACTCCGCCCACCCGACCAAACCCTGATTTTCGCAGCGCTTGAAACTTCCGCAAATATTGAATAGGACCGCTCCGAATTTTGCTATACTTCCTTCACCCTCCAGGTAGATGTCTATGCCGTGGAGCGAAATTAGTAATTTCATCAGCAAGCGATTATTTTATTTTTTAATACTGGTTGCTCTCGTTTGGCTAAGCATCTTTGCTCAGTCTGAAAGAACGCCGGATTTAAAACGTAGTATATAGAGTATTCGGGCTGGGCCCTTCGAGGCGTTGCAAATCGTGATACGCCTTTTCGGAGTCATTCCATCATGCCTAGCAGCCGTTGGAGCGCCAACTAAGATGACTGCAGTTTTTGAATGGCTTTTTAAATACAGGCTGTTGTTTTACGAGAAAGGCGATCTTTCGTTTCAACCCATCTGGCATCCCTATCTGCTGGGATTCCTTGTCATCGCAGCCGTCCCCCTTTCGCTATGGTTCTATAGAAACGTCAAAAATGTCGTGCCTGCCTCCTGGAGATATGGATTAGCCTCCTTGCGATGCGCGGCCTTTCTGATCTTGATTCTACTGCTTGCGCAACCTGTATTGCGCTTGCGTTCTGTGATTCCACAAGAGAATTTTGTCGCCGTCGCCTATGACTCGAGCCGAAGCATGGAAATACGGGATGGCGCTCAAGGCCAATCCAGGATGGATGTTGAAAAGAGCCTTCTAACGCCTGCCGGCAATCCGTTTCTGAAAGATCTCGCCGCAAAGTTCAAACTTCGTTTCTTCCGTTTTTCTAAAGGCGCGGATCGGGTGGAGGTTTTCGAAGCTGCCAAGCGTCCTGACGGAGTGACGGATCTGGAAAGATCGCTGGATCAGATTGCCGGTGAATTATCGACAGTTCCATTAGCAGGCGTTGTCCTGATATCGGATGGGGCTGATAATCGTTCGGCCAATCTGGACAAAACCGCGGCGCGGTTTCGCGCCCGCAATATTCCGATTTATGCGGTAGGGATCGGATCCTCCAAATTCGCGCGTGATGCGGAAATTCTGCGAGTTACAGCTCCCCGAAAGATCCTCAAAGGCACAACGGTTGAAGCGGAAATAGCGATTGTTTCGACAGGCTGCTCCGGTCGAAGTTCGCGGCTTGAGGTCCTGGACAATGAGCGGTTGGTTCAAAAACAGGAGATCCTGTTAGGCGGCGACGGCGAGGTAAAAACAATCAAGGTAAACTTCAGCAGCCAAACGGCGGGGTCTAGAGTTTATAAATTCCGATTGGCCCCGGTTCCCGACGAAGTTATACCGGAAAATAATGAACAGACCTTATTACTGGAAGTGGAGGACCAAAAGCCGCAAGTTTTATACGTTGAAGGAGAACCGCGATCGGAATACGGCTTTCTCCGGCGCGCCATTGTTGAAGATAAAAACCTCCGGCTCGTTACGCTCCTTCGTCAGGCAAACGGCAAATTCCTGCGCCAGGGGGTGGAGTCCCCCGCAGTCATGGAAAAGGGTTTCCCCGCTGAAAAGCCGGAACTTTTTCAATATAAGGCGATTATTCTTGGAAGTGTTGAAGCCAGTTACTTCACTTTCGACCAGCTCCGAATGGTATCCGATTTTGTCAGCCGGCGGGGGGGTGGTTTTCTCATGCTGGGCGGCAAAAACTCTTTTGCCCAGGGCGGTTATGTGAATACGCCCATCGAAGACCTCCTTCCTTTATACATCAACGGATCCGGAGCGAAAACCGGATTTGAGGAACTGGAGTTCAAAGCCCGCCTGACCAGCTATGGTTTCTTCCATCCGGTTACGCGCCTTTCTGCTTCAGAGGAAGAAAACAGCAAGAGATGGGATGCCGCTCCAACTCTGATGGGATTCAATCCGACCTCAGGGCCGAAACCCGGAGCGACAGTTCTGGCCCGGAGCAGCGCTCCGGATCCGCGCGGCCAGAGTCCCGCCGTCCTTGCCTTTCAACGCTTTGGAAGAGGCAAGTCCATGGCTATGACCGCCGCAAGCACCTGGCGCTGGAGGATGGGACTCGATCACACCAACAATATGCATCAACTGTTCTGGAAACAGATGATGCGCTGGCTGGTCAGCGATGCACCCGAACCTGT
Source organism: uncultured Acidobacteriota bacterium (assembly GCA_964441405.1). Classification (GTDB taxonomy): domain Bacteria; phylum Acidobacteriota; class UBA6911; order UBA6911; family UBA6911; genus UBA6911. The sequence continues at coordinate 81,135 of CAYTYP010000011.1, read as the reverse complement.
GAGCGCGACGACAGACAGGCATTCTTATTCCCAGGATGATTCGATCTTAATCCGGGTAGAGGCGAATGACGATTCTTTCCTGCCAATAAACAATGCGCAGGTAACGGCTCATATTCTATCGCCGTCCGGAAACTCAAACTCTGTTTCGCTTGCATGGGATGTCGAAAAAGACGGATCCTATTCCACGGTTATGGAGCCGCAGGAAGAAGGGATTTATGAAATTTCATCCGAAGCGGTTCAAGGCGCTAAAAGCCTGGGGGTCGCTAAAACGCATTTCAGAGTGACGGAATCGACCGAGGAATTTCATGACGCCGGCATGAATTCCGGCGTCCTTAAGCGGATCTCCAAAGCAACGGGAGGACGCTATTATTCATTCGCTGATGCGCACAATCTTCCTGAGGATATTGCCTATACCGATAAGGGAGTCGCGCGTATGGAAGTAAAAGATTTGTGGGACATGCCGTTTCTTTTTTTGCTCCTCGTAGGGTTGGTTTCAACCGAGTGGATTCTTCGAAAACGTAAGGGGCTCGCGTGATGTCAGCTGTCTTTCGTCCATCGTCAGTTTTCAGTTTTCAGTCTGGAAGGATTGGAGGCTGTCTGGTTGCGGTTGCCTTGCTGTTCATTTGCGGAGGGATGGCAAGAGCGGCGGAGCGGGACGATCGATGGGCTATTCTTATTTCGGGGGCGAGCGGGGATCCCGAACTGCAAAAAACCTACCTCCAAGAAACAACCGAACTCTATTCGATTCTTACAAATTCGCTCAATTTCCCTCGCGACCGGATTGCCGTTCTATTTGACGACCCTTCAAAGAACCCGGAAATGATCCAACGCAAAGCGACTCGCGGTGAGCTTCAGGCTCTCTGTCGAGAACTGGCCGGCCGAGTCCAAAAAGACGATCTGGTGTTCGTCTTTATAGAAGGGCATGGCAATTTCGATGGGAAAGTTTATAGACTGAACCTCGTTGATCGCTATGATCCAACGGGCGAGGATCTGGCCTCTATGTTGTACTCGATTCCGGCGCGGCGTTTTGTTGTAATCAATACTACCAGCTGCAGCGGAGGGAGCGTTCCCGCTCTTTCAGGGAAAGACAAAATCGTTGTCGCTTCTACCAAGAGCGGGATGGAAAAAAACCAGACCCAGGCTGCACGATTTTTCATCGATGCATTTAAAAACAACGCTGCTGATTCGGACAAGGATGGACGAATCTCGATCCTTGAGGCGTTTGGATACGCCAGACAAAAAGTGGAAGATTTTTACAAAGATGAAGGAAGCATGCAGACGGAGCACGCCGTATTAGAGGATAACGGCGATGGCCAAGCCCAGATGCAACCTTCGCCGGAAAATGGAGAAGGTCTTTTAGCCCGGACTGTTTTTTTGAATTCCGGCGTTTCAATCGCGGAGCATGCCCACCTGACTCCCGAACAGAGGGAGTTGGTTCTCGAAGCTCGGAACATCGAGAGTCGGATTGAGGCGCTGAAGTACTCCAAAGCGGAAATGCCGGAAGCCGATTACGAAAAGAAGCTGGAAGATCTATTGCTGAGATTGGCGCAAATCAATGCGAAGCTGCCAAAGTAATTTTATGGATAGAACCGCTAAGGCTCGAAGAGCGCAAAGGAGCGCAAAGGAAGTATTAGGATTGCTTGCGTTGCTGCTGCTCTTTGCCAATAGTTTTTCCTGGGAAGGGACCGCCGCAGAAAGCGCTTCACGCGCAAAAGCCGCATTGCGCTCCGGCGATTATGCCAAAGCCCTGGCATACTTCGAGGAGGCTTTAAAAGATCCCAACCCTCCGGAGGAAAGCAAGGCAGGGTTGCTTAAGACTCTGCGAGAGACCGGCGCATATACGGAAGCTATTCAACGCTCGGAAGAATTCCTGGCGGCTTCGGACAGTTCCGCTCTCGTGCACCTGGAAAGAGGCCGGCTCGCCGAGACCGTCGGAGACAGTCTCGATGCAGAAAAGCATTATCGGCGTTCCATCGCTCTTGCTTCAAAACAGACGCTCGTGCGCATGGACGCCGCCAAGGACCTGGCTGAATTGCTCGACAATACCGGTCATCGCAGCGATGCGCAGGATCTATGGGACCGGATCCTGGATGAGTACCGCTCCGGGAACGTGCAGGGAAGTTCGGGCTTGGGAGTGGTCGCGGTAGCTGCATGGAAGCGCGGCGCAGTGGAGAACGCAAAAGATATCTTTATGGATGCTACGGAACCTATGATCGGCTTTGAGGTTTCGTTGGAGGCGCTGTCGGATTTCGGCTATCTCTTCCTGGAAAAATATAACGCCAAAGAAGCGCTGAGCGTTTTTCAGGATTGTCTCAAAATCAATAAGTTTTACCCTGACGCGCTTGTAGGCGCCGCGCTCGCAAAGAAATACGAAAGCAATTCTGAGACCGCAAGTTATCTGCAGGCGGCTCTCAAAACAAATCCCAATTTTACGCCCGCCTTGAACCTGGTAGCTGAGATCGCGCTGGAGGAAGAATACGACGAGTCGGCGTTGGAAGTGATCCATAAAGCTTTAAGCGTGAATCCGGCGGATTTAGATTCGCTGAGTCTTAAAGCCGTGCATCATTACCTGAATTCCGATAGGCCCGGCTTCGCCCGGATTGAGAAGAGAATTCTGGAACTCAACCCTGAGTACGGCAATTTTTATTTCATCCTCGCCGATAGTCTCGTTTCTCGAAAGAAATATCAGGAGTCGGTGGAGTTCAACCGCAAGGCAATTGCTCTAAACCCGGAACTATGGGCTGCGCACGCAAGTCTGGGAATGAATTTAACGCGCGTCGGCGAGCTTGAAGAGGGGCGCGAAGCCCTCCAGAAAGCGTTCGCCGGGGATCCGTTTAATATTTGGGCGTATAATTGGCTGCAGCTGTTCGATCAGATGGATGGGTTCGTTCACAGTCAGAGCGAACATTTCAAATATCTTATGTCCAAAGAAGACGCGCCGGCGCTTTCGCAATATGTGTCCTCTCTCGCAGAGGAAGCTTATTCCAATCTGACGGAGCGCTATGGTTTCAAACCTGAAGGGCCTATCCATGTGGAAATATTCCCCGATCATGGCGGGTTTGCCGTCCGCATCCTGGGTTTGCCCGGCATGGGCGGCGCCCTGGGCGTCTGTTTCGGAAAGGTCCTTGCGCTCGATTCTCCGCGCGCCCGCACTGTCGGCGATTTTAATTGGGGCGTCACGCTATGGCATGAATTTGCCCATGTCATAACCCTTCAGATGTCCAATTATAATGTCCCGCGCTGGTTTACCGAAGGGCTCTCCGTTTACGAAGAGCGCCGGGCGAGGCCGGGCTGGGGCGATCGTCTGAATTTGCCTTTCGTTCAAGCGTATCGGGAAGGAAAGCTTCTGAAGGCCAGCCAATTGAACTCGGGAATCGTGCGTCCTCAGAGTCCCGAGCAGATCATGTTCTCCTATTATCAGGCCGGCATGTTCTGCGAGATGGTCGATAAAAAATATGGTTTCGAGAAGATAAAACAGTCGCTGCTGTTGTTCGCACAAAATAAGCCGGTGGAAGAGGTCTTTCGCCGAACCCTTGGATTAAACATGGCGGAAATCGATGCGGAATATGCGCGTTATATCGATTCTCAACTGAAGGAATTGGCTTCTCATATTGATTTTCAGTTTGGAGACAAAAAGTTTGGAGAAAGCGACAAGGATGAGCTTCAGAAACTGCTTGAGAAAAATCCTGACGATTTTTTCCTGAATATGAGGATGGGGGCTTTGCTGCAAAAAGAGGGATCCAATGCCGCAGCCGAAGTTTATCTGAAAAAAGCTCAAAAGATTTTTCCTCAATTCGTGGCGCCTGGAAACACTTACCAGTCCCTCGGCCAGATGTATCTGGAATCCAAGCGGGTCGATGAAGCTCTGGCCGAATTCGTCGCCTGGAGCCGGCAGGATGGGGAAGCGACAATCCCATTGCTCAAAGCAGCCGAAATTTACAGCGGCCGCAAAGACTGGGATTCCGTCGCCCATACTCTGAAATTATCCGTTTATATCAATCCCTATGATCAAGACGCCCAGAAAAAGCTGGGCGATGCGGCCATGGACTCTCGCCGCTGGCCTGATGCGATCGCGGCCTATCGGGTTCTGATCGGTTTAAACCCAACAGACCCTGCGGGAACTCATTACGATCTCGCACGTGCGCTCTTCGCTTCCGGAGATAAACAACAGGCGAAGCGAGAAGTATTGCGATCGCTCGAAAACTCCCCCGCCTACAGAGAAGCGCAGGAATTGCTGTTGAAAGTAACAGGAGCCGTCCCATGAAACATTTACGGTTTACGATTTACGATTTACGATTGAAAAAACTATTAACCGGACTGGGTTTCAACCGTCAACCGTCAACCGTCCATCGTCAATCGTCAACCGTCAATCGTCCATGGCTCATCTTGGGTATTTCTCTATTTGCCATTCTTGCCTGGGGAGCTCAGGATCGGACGCCGGAGCTCCCGCGCAAAGAGAGCAAGTTCACCATGGGCAGAGTATTTTATGACGCGCCCATGACGCCGACGCTTATGGGCGGGGTGGGAGGCTATGGGCCTTCCTGGAGTCATGATTGGCCCCGCGGACAAGAGCACTTGATGAAGATTATGTCGGAAGTGACCCAACTGGATGTGAATCCGAGCGGCCATGTTATTTCTTTTCAGGATGACGACTGTTTTAAATATCCTATTGCCTATCTCTGCGAAGTCGGTTTTATGAACCTGTCGAAAGAAGAAGCGCGCCGGATGTCGGAATATCTATTGAGAGGCGGTTTCCTGATCGTAGATGACTTCCGCGGAGAGCGTGAATTATATAATTTTGTAAATGAAATGAAAAAGGTATTTCCCAATCGATCGCTGGAACGACTGCCTCGAACGCATGAGATCTGGAAATGTTTTTACGATATCTCCGATCTGGATATCGAGCCGCCCTATTCCCAAATGCTCCGACCTCAATACTATGGAATAAGCGACGACAACGGCAGGCTCATGATGGTGGTCAATTACAATAATGATATCAGCGAATACTGGGAATGGTCGAACGATCCCATGAGACCTATAGAAGAAACGAACGAAGCTTATCAATATGGCGTGAACTATTTGATGTACGCCTTGACCCATTAACAATAGGGTCGCGTCCCTATTAAAGGAGGAATGCGTGCAAGTTGTCATGGACGATGCTCAATTGGTTGAAAAACTCCGGGCCGGGCATCAGGAAGTATTAAAACAAATTCGTAAAGTCATTATCGCCCAGGATGAAGTGGTCGACCAGGTGATGATATCTTTAATGGTCGGGGCTCATGCCATGATAACCGGCGTGCCGGGGCTGGCTAAAACCCTATTGATCAAAACCCTGGCGCAGATCCTGGATCTGAGTTTTAAGCGGATCCAGTTCACTCCCGACTTAATGCCCGCCGACATTACCGGAACCGACATTATTCAAGAGGATTCCACTACCGGGAAACGCGAGATGGTTTTTGTCAAAGGACCGATTTTCACCAATATCCTGCTTGCCGATGAGATCAACCGCACCCCGCCTAAAACTCAGGCGGCTCTCCTGGAAGCGATGGAGGAGCTGCAGGTGACTGTCCAGGGGACAACCTACCCGATGGAACGTCCTTTCTTTGTTTTGGCGACGCAAAATCCTATTGAGCTTGAAGGAACCTATCCGCTTCCCGAAGCGCAACTGGACCGGTTCATGTTCAATGTGGTCATTGATTATTTGAACGAAGACGATGAACACCAGGTCATTGCCGTCACGACCGCTCCCCAGGATATTCAATTGCAAAGAGCTGTTACTGGAGCCGATATCGTTGAATTTCAGAAGCTGGTGCGGCGCGTGCCCATTCCGGAGTCTGTTTCACGCTACGCCGTGGCGCTGGTACGCGCAAGCCGCCCCGGCCGGAATGGCAGTATGGACTTTATCAAAGAATATGTGAACTGGGGCGCAAGTCCCAGAGCCGCTCAATACCTGGTTTTGGCAGGGAAAGCGCGAGCATTGCTGCACGGCCGGTTCAATGTATCGATAGAAGATATTCAAGCGTTGGCTTACCCGGTGATGCGACACAGGATTCTGACCAATTTCCATGCGGAATCGCAGCGGGTCACGACCGAAGAGATTATCCGGCGATTGCTGGAAGCGACGCCGGCGCCGAAATCAGGACTAACAAAGTAACGAATTACGAATTACGAATGACGAATTGGAGCACACATTATTATTAAGAGTTACGATTGAATATAGATGTTTGTTTTAATTCGTACTTCGTCATTCGTAATTCGTCCATGAGGGTTTATGGCGAGCAATCAGCCTGTTATGCCGCAGAAATCACGATTCATTGATCCGCAGACGCTGACTCGAATTGCGTCGCTGGAGCTTATCGCCCGTACGGTTGTGGATGGCTTTATTTCAGGGTTGCACCGGTCTCCGCATCTGGGATTCAGCGTGAATTTTGCGGAGTACCGCTCGTATCGCCCCGGAGACGATATCAGAAAAATCGATTGGAAAGTATACGGGCGCACCGATCGGTTCTATGTGAAGGAGTTTGAAGGAGAAACAAATACCGGCATTCATCTGATCCTGGATTGCAGCCGCTCGATGGACTACGGCAGTCATGGAATCACCAAACTGGAATATGGACAGTTCCTGGCGGCGTCTTTAGGGTATTTTGCGTTCAAACAAAGGGATGCTGTCGGCTTTATTTCCTATGATGACGATGTGAGAGATTATATTCCGGCGCGGGGATCGGTGGGCCATTGGAACACAATTCTCCACACGATTGATAAAGTCCGCGCCGGCAAAAAAACCAATTTCGTGACCCCATTGATCCGCGCCGCTGAAAGAATTCGCCGGCGCGGCATTGTGGTCGTCATTTCGGATCTTTACGACGAGCCGGCGAATGTATTGGATGGGCTGCGACATTTAGCTTTTCGCGGCAACGACGTAATTGTGTTTCAAATCCTGGATCCGACGGAAATCAATTTTGATTTTCCCGATGCATCTCAGTTTGTTGACATGGAAACAGGCGCTGAGATGCATGTCATTCCGGATTATATTCGAAAGGAATATCGCAGACTTATTCGAAAGCAGGCGGCTGATTATGAAAAAGAGTGCCGGAAAGACCGAATGGATTATTCTTTCATCGACACTTCGCAGCCACTGGACCGCGCATTGTTCGATTATCTTGTGCGTAGAGAACAACTATATTAGGGGTCCGTGGTCAATAGTCCGTTAACGGACCGCTGACTGCCGATCACTGACGACTGGCGACTATGAATTTCCTAAACCCATTATTCTTAATCGGGGGGTTGGCGGCGGCAGTTCCCATACTGCTGCACCTTATCCGGCGCGAGCATGCGCGGAAAATTGAATTTCCTACTTTGATGTTTCTGCGCAGAATCAGCAAGAAGACCATCCGTTATCAGAAGCTTCGTCATTTATTGCTCCTCCTGCTGCGTGTTTTAGCCCTTCTTCTGATTGTCCTGGCTTTTGCGCGCCCCTATTTCGAATCAACCCGGAAGCCAGCGGCGCTTGGACGAGCGACCAGCGCTCACATCATCCTGCTCGACAATTCCATGAGCATGGGCTTTCAGGATCGATGGCAACGGGCTAAATCCGCTGCTGCGGATATCCTGCAAAAATCCGGACCGGGCGATAAATTTGCAGTGCTGGAATTTTCCGACAGCGCCACTGCTTTGACGGACCTGACATCCAATTCTGCGGAAGTGTTGTCGCTGATCAAGCGTTCAGCAGAACTAACCGATCAGCCAACGCGCTATGGGCAGGCTTTGCGGGCTGCAGAGAAATTGGCAATAGAGGCAGGAACCGCGAAAAGAATCATTCATCTGATTTCCGACTTTCAGAAAAGCGGCTGGGCTGCGGAGGAGCAGGATTTCCGCCTCAGAGCCGGAATTGAACTTCAGCATGTCGATGTCGGATCGGACAACTACAGCAATCTTGCGATCCGAGATGTTCGCATAATAGAAGCCGGAGCCGATGGAAGCATGATGATCAAAGCCTCTCCGGTGAACTTTGGGTCAAGGGATCGCAAGAATGTGCGGGTAAGCCTTTCTATGGATGGCAAAAGTATCGCCGAACAAAGAATCGATCTTCCTCCGGGCGCTTCACGTGGAATTGAATTCCATGCGCCTGGAATGATTGCGGGCGTTCACCCTGTGGCGCTTGAAATTGATGATCCGGAGTTGTCGCGGGATAACCGTTTTTATATGACGATCGAGAATCGCGTCAAAACTCCCGTGCTGGCAGTGGAAGACCGGGACGCCGGCAAAAGCCGAAGCTACTTCCTTTCCAATGCGCTGAATATTGACGCGCTGTCTCCTTACAAACTGACGGTGGTTGCGCCGCAGAACCTGAAGATTTCCGGAGAGCTGCTGATTTGGAACAACGCCGGGGGGGGAGATCAAAACTTGCAGAAAAAGCTGCAGGATTTTGTTAAGGCAGGCGGAGGGCTGGCTATCGTATTGGCGGATCCCTCGCGGTATGCTGATTTCAACCGGAGTTTCGGATCGTGGCTGCCTGTAAAGGCCAACGAGGTTTCGTCCCCGCGATCGACGGGATCCCGTTCATCGGACGACTATTTGCTAATGACGGACGTGCGGATGGATCATCCGATCTTCCGGCCGTTCAGCAACCCTCATTCCGGCAATTTTTCCAGCGCAAGATTTTTCCGTCATGTAAAGCTGACCATGAAAGACGGCGCTGAAGCTCCGGCTCGGTTTGAAAATGGGGATCCGGCTTTAATCGCAATGAATGTTGAAAAGGGGCGCGTCCTGATTTTTGCATCTTCAGCGGATGATGAATCCAATGACCTTTATCTCAAGGCGGTCTACGCCCCTCTTTGGCAGCAAATGCTTCGTTTCCTGGAGAATTTCCGCGAAAAGCGGCGTTGGTTGGAGGTTGGGGACGTCCTGACTCCCCAAAAGCTGCTGACGGAAGCGGCAATGCTTCAATCCAATACTGATTTCAAATCCAGTGATGCGATTGTGGTTCTTGATCCTAATAAGCGGCGCATGTCTCCAGTGTCGGATTCCGACGCCGTCGAAATGGATAAAGCGGGATTCTATGAGATTCGCACAATGAACTTCAGCAGCATCGTCGCTGCGAATATTCAACCCAGAGAATCCGATCTGGCTCATGGAAATGCGGAAGAAATGGCCGCAGGCTGGATGTCGAGCCGGACTGCAAATTTCTCGCAGGACGGCCGGATAATTCCGGAGGAGCAGGACCGGCGCCGGCGCATCTGGAGCCTGCTGCTGATTGCAGCCGTGTTGTTCTTACTCTCCGAGTTGTTATTGTCAAATTACGAATTACGAATTACGAATGACGAAATAACCACAATTCGTAATTCGTAACTCGTAATTCGTAATTCGTAATTCGTAATTCGTAACTCGTGATGGGGGGCGTATGAATTCCTACAAAGACCTTCTGGCCAGGATAGCGCTGGTGCGTAAAAGATGGCGTTCCCAGGTCGCAGTCAAAGGGATCGCGCTTTTTCTTATTTCCACTATTGTCCTCCTGATTGCTTGCGTCTGGGGAGCCGATCTCTTTGGATTCAAACCGGCGGCCGTATGGCTCATGCGTGTCGTTTCAGCGGGCGTCGTTATCCTTATCGCGTGGTGGTTTCTCTATCGTCCTTTAAGCGTGCGGATCAGCGATATCCAAATCGCCCAGTATATTGAAGAGAAGTATCCTCAGCTGGAAGACCGCCTTGTAACGGCGGTTGAATATGGGGGCAAGGATCGGCAAGCCGCCGGTTTGATCGATTTGCTGATCAAGGACGCATTGGAAAAAACCCGCCGGATTGATTTCTCGGTATTTATAAAACAGAAACGACTGGCTGCTTTTGGACTTCTTGGCATAGCTTCCTGTATTGCGCTTCTGGTCCTTTTGAGTTGGGGGCCTTCCTTTTTTCCCTTCGGATTCAGCCGTCTCTATTTCCCATGGACAGATGCGTCCCTGGACTTGTCTGTCAGGATAAAAATTTTGCCGGGGAACATTGAAATCGTAAAAGGATCCGACCAGCAAATCCAAGTTCAGCTCATTGGTTTCGATTCTCCGGATGTTCGGCTCTTTTTGAGAACGGAGGCTTCCGGTTCATGGGACTTTTCGACTATGGAGCCGGATAGGGAGGGGAATTCCTTCCGTTATCTGCTCATTGACATCCAGTCTCCGCTGCAATACTACGCGGAATCGAAAGGGGTGCGATCCAAAACTTATTCCATGAAGGTTCTTGATCTGGCCAGGGCGGAAAAAATCGACCTTGCCTACCGTTTCCCTCCGTATACAAAAATGGCGACTCAGGTTGTGGAAAATGAGGGGAATATTACGGCGCTGAAGGGAACCCATGTGGATTTAAAAATTCATCTGAGCCGGCCCGCCCAATCCGCGCGCCTGCTTTTTAACGACCAGTCTACCTTGAATCTGTCGCCGGCAGGATCGCAGGAATATAGGGGAAGTTTTCCGATCCGAAAGTCCGGATCGTACGTCGTTCAAATTGCAGGAGAAAACGGCAAACATTATAGGGGTTCTTCCGAATACCAGATTGAGGCGCTTGAGGATTCTGCTCCGAAGGTTGTGATTGTGAAACCTATGAGGGATATTCGCGCCACCAGCTTAGAAGAGGTATTTTCCGAGACCAAGGCGGATGACGATATCGGAGTAAGCAAGTTGGAACTGCATTATTCGGTCAACGGCGGACCGGAAAAAGCGGTTAACCTGTATGGCGGAAAAACGCCTATGCCTTCAGTCTCCAGCGCTCATACATTCTTCCTGGAGGAATTCGGGCTGCAACCCGGGGATATGATTTCTTATTATGCCAAGGCCTGGGACAACAATAATATTACCGGGCCGGGGACTGCCGGCTCAGATATTTATTTTATCCAGGTGCGCCGTTTCGATCAAAAATATACCCAAAGCCAGCAGGCGGCGGGACAGGAAGGACAGCAGGGACAGGGAGAGCAACAGGAGGATTTAAGCAAGCGGCAGAAAGAAATTATCAGCGCCACTTTCAATTTGATGCGCGACAAAGAAAAAATGGATATTAAGGAATACCAGGACGGTTTAAAAAATCTGGCTCTGGTGCAAAGCCGGTTGCAGGTGCAGGCGCAAGGCTTGGTAGAACGAATGCAGCGGCGCGGCGCAAATCAGGTGGACCCGAAGTTTGAGAAATTATCCGAATATTTAAAAAGCGCCGCCGGCGAAATGGAGAAAGCCGCCATCGATCTCGGCGCCCAAAAACCGAAAGAAGCAATGCCCAAGGAACAGAAAGCTCTGCAACAAGCTATGCGGGCGGAAAGCCTCTTTCGAGACATCCAGATTTCATTTATGGCTCAAAACGGCGACAGCGGCGATGCGCAATCGAACGCAGAGGATCTGGCCGATTTATTTGAGCTCGAAATGAACAAGCTTAAAAATCAGTATGAAACAGTGCAGAAGGGAGAGCGGCAGGAACGCGACCAAAAAATCGACGAAGCCCTGCAACGCCTCAAGGAGTTGGCAAAAAGACAACAGCAGCTTAATGAGCGCAACCGCATGATGGCCCAGCAGGGCGGTTCGCCTCGGAGTTCTTCCGGAAGCGGTCAAAGCCAGCAGCAGTTGATGGAACAAGCGGAACAGATCCAGCGGCAACTGCAGAGATTGTCGCGGGAACGCAGCTCTCCTCAATTAAATGAAATCAGCAACCAGCTGCAGAAAGCGATTGAGGAAATGAAAAAATCGCTGAAGGATTCTCAACGCGGCAATCAAGCGGAAGCGAACGCGCAAAGCATTCGAGCCCTGCAGCAATTGGATCAGGCCGCGCGCAAATTGGAGCGGGGACAGGAATCCGACATAAAAAAAGGGATGGATCAGGCGGTTGATGAATCAAAGAAACTGGTCGGCGAGCAAGCCAAGGTTCAGGAAGAACTCAATCGACTTGCCCAAAGCAAGGCTCGGCCCGGTTCTTCCGAGGAGATGAGAGAGAGGGGCGAAAATCTCGTTGATCGCAAACAGAATCTTGCCGACAGACTCAAAAACCTGGAAGGCCAAATACAGGATCTTTCTCAACAGGCGCGCAAGACCCAAAAAGAAGCCAGCGGAAAGCTTGCCGATGCAGGTGAGTCCATTCGCGATCAAAGGCTTCGCGAACGCATTTTGAACGGGAACGCATTAATTCAAAATGGGTATTATGAAAATCAACGGGAACGCGAAGCTTTTATTCGTGGTGGATTGGAAAATCTCAACCGACAACTGGAGAGCGCTAAAAACAGCCTGGGGCAAAGCAAGGAGAGAAAACTCGAAGACGCCGCCAATAGAACCAGGCAGCTTGCAGAAGGCCTGGAGTCCATGCAGCAGCGCATGCAGCAAGGTCAACAGCAAGGTCAACAGCAAGGTCAACAGCAAGGTCAGCGCGGTCAACAGGGCCAACAGGGACAGCGTGGTCAGCAGGCTCAACAGGGGCAGCAGGGGCGGCAAGGGCAACAAGGACAACAAGGACAGCGCGGTCAGCAGGGGCAGCAAGGCCAACAGGGGCAACAAGGACAGCAAGGCCAGCGTGGCCAACAGGGGCAACAAGGTCAGCAGCAGGGCCAGCAAGGGCAAATCCCCGGCCGAGGGGAACAAGCTGGGATGCAGGGATCGCCTCAGGATGGACAAGGCGGTCGAGCCCAGGCTAACGGAAATCTGCAAAGAGGATCTCCGAGCGCCGAAATGGATATTCGCAACCTTTCCGGAAATGCTTCAAGACCTCCGATGGGAAGGGGGCGGCTCAAAGATGAAGATATCCGACAATTACGCAGTGAATTGGGACAACGGTTGACCGATGCGCAGGAATTGCGGGGGCTGATCGATCGCAGTTCGCCGCAGATGGGTGATTTGGAAAAGGTTGTTGAATCGTTGCGCCGCGCAGGAGACAATCGCAATTACAACGATTCGGATCTAATCGACCGGTTAAAAGAAGCGATCGATTATACCCGCAAGATAGAGGCGGATCTAATGCGGGATTTAGATCGCATGAATCAAAATGAAAAATATTTCCTGGCCGAAGATAATGAAGCGCCCGCCGATTATAAAAAGCTGGTCGAGGAATATTACAAATCCATTGCGAAAGGCCGGTAACGATTGACGATTGACGTTCAAGACGGTAGTGGGATCTTATCGAATAATCGGATGCAAATTATGTAGAAGAGGAGGATAGGAATATGGCGACTGCGAAATCATCAAAATCTTCTAAATATGGCAAATACTTTATGACAGAGCCCATCGAAATAGGGCCGATGCTTCATGTGTGCGGTGAAACAGGTTGCGTTGGAAGCAAGTTTCCGGGTTTTCCGGTGGAAGTTCAGATCCTTTGTCTTACGAAGCCGGGCGTCATGATCCACAAGCCTCATGCTCACACGGTCGATGAACTGTTCTTTATATTCGGAGGAAATCCCCTGAACTATTTCGAATTCGGCGCAGAAATCGAAATCATGATGGGTGAAGAACAGGAGCGCCATATTGTGGACAAAACCACAATTATCTATATCCCGAAGGGAGTAGTGCATTGCCCCATCACTACCCTGAAAGTGGATACGCCGGTGCAGTGGATGCATGTTTTGTTTCAAGGCAAATATCAAATGGCTCCCGGTGAAGACATGTCTGGGCATCCGAAACATAAAGATCGTCATCCTTACGCTCCAGAAGAAATAATCAAGCTCAGAAAAGGAAAAACGGCAGGAGTCCTGGGCAAGAAGACCAAAGCCGTCCGCACATAAATTCTAATCGTTTTTTTTACTGACGACTGACGATGGACAACGGACAACTATGTTACAATCCCTCCCGTTTGGAGGGATTGTATGAACGTTCCGCTATTAGATCTTCAGGCTCAATACGCAACCATCAGGGAAAAGGTCCGCATCGCGATCGATGAGGTGTTTGAAAGCCAGAGATTCATATTGGGACCCCAAGTCGACGCGCTTGAAAAGGAAGTTGCTGAATTTTGCGGAGTTCCTTATGCCATCGGCGTCGCGTCGGGCACCGATGCGTTGCTGATATCTCTGAAAGCTCTCGGAGTCGGACCGGGCGACGCTGTTGTGACCGTTCCTTTTACTTTTTTTGCAACAGCGGGCGCTATAGTCAATCTTGGAGCCCGGCCGATTTTCATAGATATTGAAGAAGCCGGTTTTGAGATGGATCCGGAAAAATTGTCGTCCTTCATGGAGCGGGAATGCTCCTATAGCCCTTCTGCGCAGAAGCTCGTACATAAGACCTCCGGGGCCGCAATAAAAGCTATTTTGCCGGTGCATTTATACGGCCAATGTGCGGATATGGACGAGATTTTCAATATCGCCCGCGACTATAATCTGCCGGTTGTCGAAGACGCCTGTCAGGCCATTGGAGCCACTTATAAAAATCACGCTGCGGGAACGATGGGCGATTTGGGCTGTTTCAGTTTTTTCCCATCCAAAAACCTCGGAGGCGCTGGGGATGGCGGGATGGTGATCACATCCGATGAACGCCTGGCCGATCTTGTCCGGCTGCTCCGGACCCATGGCTCCCATCACAGATATTATCACTCGATTGTAGGGTTCAATAGCCGCCTGGATGAGCTTCAAGCGGCTGTTTTGCGCGTCAAACTTCCTTATCTGTCGCAATGGTCCGCCGCCCGCCGTGAAAACGCCTCCAATTACGCCCAGGATTTTGCTGAGGCCGATCTCCTTTCGTTTGTGAAACCGCCGGCAATACTTCCGAACCGGTCTCATATCTTTCATCAGTACGTCATTCGCTGCCGGATGCGTGACGAGCTGCAATCGTATTTGAAAGCCCAAGGAATCGGCAACGAAGTCTACTACCCTGTTTCTTTGCACGAGCAGGAATGTTTCCAATATCTCGGGTGTCGTGCTGGAGATTTTCCAGGCTCTACAGCTGCATCCAAAGATACTCTGGCTTTGCCGATCTTTCCGGAGCTTGCGAATGAACAGCGGCGCTATGTCGTGAGCTCCATCGCAGATTTTTATCGGAAGAATCCAGCCTGATCCAATTTTGTTTTCGGCTTTCGAGTTTAGGCGTTATTTACAGCCGATATTCTTCAAGAAGCTGTTGCGGGTCGACCCGGATGGCTTGTTTTGGGGGGGATGTAGTTGCGGATGGATAATAGAAATTCTCTGGGATATTTCCCGATGATTCGATTCAAAACTTCGATTGATCGCGGTCCCAAGGATGACATAGGATTTCGGCTTAAGATCATTTCAACCTGCCGGGCGACGCTTTCTTCCGACTGTTGCAATTTCAGCTCTTCTCTGATTAGAGCGTCGCAATTTCTCAGGATCGTACGGAAATATTCAATCCCTTCCTGGATGGCTCCGTTAATTTGAAGGACCATCCCGACAGGCTGTTGATTGGCAAACGGATTGAAATTGCAATAGCAACGCGGATAGCGCTCCAGAATTTTTCGTAAGGGAAGACTGCATTTGTTGCGTTGAACCCATTTAGCCAGAATATTCACTCGGTTTAGGTAAATTTTATCCGTGTGTTGAAGCCCGGTAAGCAAATCCAGATTGCGCAGCGCTACAGGATCGATTTTCGAATTCTCATTGTTTTCATCTGTAATTTTAAACGAATTCTCATGAAGAGCTAAGTAAAGCTCGATGTAGTTTTTTTTGAATTTAAAAAAACTCGCATCGAATGTATCACGCTCTTTTGCTTCTAAAAAACAATACGGCTCACTTAAGGATTGAAGCAGGGCATTCCGCAGCGAATCGATAGGAACCTGTCCCAACGGAAATGCGGCGCGCAGGTAGTCCTGAGCGTGCAGAAAAGAAGGCATCCAGCGGGCCAAGCCTCCCAGATTATCCAAGGACTGTTTCCAGCGCAACAGTCGTCCTTCATCCGAACCGAAATTGCGCGCGATCGGATCCATGGCTTCACGCAGCGTGGAAGAGCTTGTGCGCAGGCTATACAAAATAGGCTTCAGATTTTGCGCATAGCTTTTAGTGGAATTAAGGTCGCGCCAGAATCGGATTGTCATAAACGCTTCCGGGAATTCCGGCAGTTTCTTAAAAAAAACTTCGATGGAATCCATCCATTCCATAAGCTGTGCGCGCGCGTTTTCGATGCTGCCGTTGCGCATATCCGGCTTCCCTGTGAGCAACTCCGCCCACCGGAGAGCCTGGATCTCGGCGGCCATTCCGGCCGCGGCGCCTTCCTTTGAAGCCGCCGGCATGCGTTCCTTGGTTGTGATTGCAGTTAATCGGGTGGCAATATAACTCTGGAGGCTGTTGTTTTTTATGTTCCGGCCAATCGCCTGTCGCGTTGAGCCTGCGATCAATATGCCGCGATTCACATACAACTCTGCGAGGATCTGATGCACTTCCGGATTCGCTCTATAGATAGACAGCTCATTCCCGCCGGCGGTGATGGAAGACTCCAATAGTAGCGTCCTCAGATCGTCAAATTCCGTCTTAGACGGAGCATCGGGGCGCCATAGGACCAATTTGGGCAATCGGGCGGCGATTTCGTTGAATCTGGCTTCGAACTCATAAAAACGTTCACAGGGACTGAGGATCGCTATCAGCCATGCGTATTCCGCTCCCTTCAGCCTCGCAAGGTCCTCATCCGACCAGCAAGGATCAAAAACGCTTTTAAAATAGACCAATCCTCCAGGAGTTTTTTCTTTTCCCGGGAATTCAGCTGTCAGCGCCTGCGAATTGCGCGTGTATTTCGGGCTGAATTCCGGCTGCCATAAAGGGATTTCTTTCTGAATCCAGGTATAAATCTGCAATTGGAGCTGTTCGCGGAATTCTTCTTCCAAGGGATCGGAAGGCTGATCAGGAAAACGCAAATCATCTTGAAAGGTCATAATCGCCTATGCCTCAGCGAAATGCGGGCGTTTCGCCGGCATTCGGGCAAGATGCCCACGCTCCATCGCAAGACACACTAATTGCGAGGCCCTTTTTTGTTATCGGCGTCCTTGGCAGCTTCTTTAGGAAGGGTTGAATAGATACTGGTTGGCGCTCCAAATCCGATCGACTGTTCGTAATTGTCGCCATAACATTGAAGGGTCGGTTCCGTCCCTTTAATAAAATATTCCATCTCTTTCTGCAGGCAGCGTTCGGTGGCAAGCAATCCCGTTGTCGGATCAATTTCCACTTCAACAATATCTGCCGGCATGGTGAACGCTTCACCGCTTAGCGGGCGAACGGAAGCCGCTCGTTTCATGAATTCGGTCCAAATCGGAAGCGCGGACTGAGACCCCGACAGACCCAATTCACGGTTGTCATCGAATCCTACCCAAACAATGCAGAGAAGGTCCGGAGTGTAGCCTGCGAACCAGCCATCGTGGGAAGTCCCTGTTTTGCCTCCAGCTGGAAGGATGAATCCACGGGCTCGCGCGCCATACCCGGTTCCGTGATCGATTACGGATTGCAGAAGTGAAGTGACCAGGAAGGATATTTGAGGCGTCAGAGCCTGCTTGGGCTTTGAAGACGTTATAAAGACCGGTTTGGCGTTGCTGTCGTTGATCCTGAGCACCGCCTTGAGATCGGACAGCAGCCCCTTATTGGCGAATGCCGTGTACGCTCGAACCATTTCCAGCGGAGTGATTTCAAAACTGCCGAGCGCCATTGCGGGATAGGGCTTTATCTTTTCATTTAATCCCAACCGTTTGGCTAAAGAGACAACTTTTCCATAGCCGATTTTCTCGGCAAATTTTATTGTGGCCACATTCAGGGATTTCATGATCGCCTGGCGCATTGTGACCTGTCCATGGTATTCCTCTTTGTAATTCTGGGGCGCGTACTCTATGTCGTCAAAGGCAAAGGTAGTGGGTTGGTCGAGCACAGTCGAAGCTATGGTTAAAGGCGTTTGGCTGTCATAGGCCGATTCCAAAGCAGCTGCATAATCGAATGGCTTGAATATGCTCCCGGGTTGGCGTTTGGATTGCGTAATGCGATTGAACTGGCTTGTCCCGTAATTTCTCCCCCCCACCATGGCAAGAATATTTCCGTTCCGTGGATCTACGGCTATCAAGCTGGCCTGTACGAGGCCCCGCGGAATTGGCTGTTTGCGTTTGGCCAAAATCGCGTCCAGATCTGTCGTTCCCATTTGTATCGATTCGAACGCCGCTTTCTGAAGCTCTTTATCGAGGCTGGTATAAACATTGAATTTGGAGCGCGTCAAGGCGGCGTCGCCATATTTCTCCGCAACCTGGTCCTGAACAAAATCTACAAAGTAAGGCGCGTCGGAATAATTGAGGGCGGAACTGAGTTTTATCTTCAGTGGCTTGGATTTGGCGACATCGCGCTCGGCCGGTGCGATCATCTGATAGTCGACCATAAGGTCGAGTATCAGGTTGCGCCGCATAACGGCCCTTCCCTTGTGACGTAAAGGATTTTGCCGGTTCGGCGCTGTAATGAGTCCCGCCAGGGTTGCAGATTCGTCCAGGGTCAATTCTCGGATGTTTTTGTTGAAGAAGGCATTGGCGCCTTCTCCCAAGCCCACAATGCTGAAGGATCCCGCCTGGCCGAGATAAACTTCATTGCAGTACAGCTCGAAAATCTGCTCCTTGGAAAGTCGATTTTCCAGCAGGATGGACATGTAGGCGTCCGACAATTTGCGCCGCCAGGTCCGTTCTTGTGTGAGAAAATAGTTTTTAACGAACTGCTGGGTCAGAGTGCTGGCGCCCTGAACAGTGTCCCCCCTGCGGATATCGATGATGAGCGCCTGAACAATTCTAATCGGATCGATCCCTTTGTGGCTGAAGAAGCGCCTATCTTCAGCGGCTAAAACGGCGTTAATTGCCGATTGGGGCAATTCCTCGTATTTTACATGGCGCCGCTTTTCGCGGTTCTTGCCGATGGCGTTGCTCAACATTTCAGGTACAAGAGAAAATCGTTCCATCGCCGTCTGTGTTGAAACGTCCTTGATGGAACGGATCCTATCCCCGTTGAATGCGATCTCCACGGTGAGATTCGTGTCTTTCGGTGCGCCGGCGCCATTATGGATTAAAAAAGTGTGGGGTTGATCGAGCTTATAGTAGTAGGAGGCGTCTGAGCTGCTATTGTTTTCCTCATAACCAAGCCGCCGGACTTTAGTGAGCAGTTCGGAGTCGCTCATTTTTTTACCGATGTATAGCTCGGTTGGGGCGGCGTAGATAATCGTCTCGGCAAGACTGCTTCGATTGCCGAGCTTCTGTTCAATGATTCCATCGAAAATGTAATAATAGCGAATCAGGAAAATAAGAACGGGAATCGCCAGCAGAAGGAAAACACAGACGGCAATTTTAATGATTTTGCCCCAGGAGCTTTTCAAACCAGAATTTGCGCTCATATATATTAACCGCTAGTTATTAATCAAAGCGAATCGACAGGAAAAATTCAAGACTGCACTTTTCCGGTTTCCTCGACTTCGTACCCGCCCAGCGCCAATACTTGCTCGATAAAAGGGCTCGAATGGATTATCTCGAGCAAAAGGGCGATACGTTCATCCTTGAACAAATCGGAAGGTATGACAAGATCGTAGCGTTCCCTGGAAACAGGAATGAAGTCGAGATTCAGAGCTTTGGCTGAAGCAAGAATGCCAAGCCCGACATCGGCGCGACCCGAAGCGACCGCCATGGCAATGCTCATGTGCGTGTATTCCTCACTCCGGTAGCCGGGTATTTGGGAAGGACTGACGCCCGATTTTTGCAGCTCATAATCAAGCAGTATGCGGGTTCCGGAGCCCGCCTGGCGATTGATGAATGCAACGTCCGGGCGGATAAGGTCTGCAATTCCCACAATGCCCTTGGGATTTCCCTTGACGATCATCAATCCCTGCCAACGATGAACGAGAGTGACTAATGTCACCCGGGTGTTTTTTAAATAGCGCCGGATATAGGAACGGTTGTAGTCGCCCGTTTCCGTGTCCAATAGATGGGAGCCTGCAAAATGGGCTATTCCTTTTTCAAGCGCAAGCAAACCGCCCATGCTCCCGACATTGCTGGAGGAGATTGTGATCCTTCCCTCAGAGCGTTCTTTGATGGAACTGGCCAGCATATCGATTGTGAGATCGTGGGAGCCGATAGCGAGCAGACGATTGTGCAAAGCCTTTTCCGGAGTTAAAAGTTCTACCGTTGTTTTTTCTCCCTCGGAATACCCGCTGACTTCGGGCGGAATTCTAAGGATTCCGTCGGCGCGCACAAGGGAAGTCATCATTCCTGCGCCGCCGGCTAACGGAATGGCAACCACTCGTTCTCCGACTTTTCCCAGTATTACCCGGACATGTTCTTCGAGACCCGGTTTGGAGGGGAGTTTTCGCCCCATAAAAGCTTCAGCCTTTACCGTGTCAGGAGCTTGAAGCCCCTGTATTTGATACAACAGAGGCCCGACAAATTCGCGGAAGGAGATTACAGCGGACACCGGATAACCGGGGATGCCGATAACCGGACGATTTTGCAACGCCGCTAAAAGCGTAGGTTTGCCGGGCATCACTGTTACGCCATGAACGAGCAGTTCGCCCAATTCGCTCAGGACTGTCGGAGTAAAATCCTCCGATCCGGCTGAAGAACCGGCAATCGTCAGAATTATGTCATAGTCATCTTCGAGGCCCGAAAGCACCGCCGCCTTTATTTTTTCAGGATCGTCAGGAACAGTTTTCATTAAAGTGCTTTCGGCGCCGCACTCTGAGATCATGGACGCCAGCACCTGGCCGTTTACTTCCAGAATTACCCCGGGTTGAATCGGATCCTGAGCTTCTTCCGGACTGACTATTTCATCTCCAGATGGAATGATAAGCACCCGTGGTTTTCGGAAAACCTGCGTTTCAAGAATTCCGGCCGCAAGCAAAGCTCCCTGATCGTAAGCGCGGATTCGATGACGGGCAGGAAGAAGTATTTCTCCTTTGACAATATCTTCTCCGGTCTTTCGAACATTTTGCCAGGGATACACCGACTCCCGGATTTCGCAGCGGTTTTGAGTAATTTCAACTTTTTCAATCATTACGACGGCGTTTGTTCCGTCGGGGAGCGGATCTCCCGTGTTGACCTGAATCGCATCAACTCCGGCGGTCATAATCACCGGGTTTTCAGGAAGAGCGGCGAAAGTAGCCGAAGCTTGTACGGCCATGCCATCAACAGCGGCGGCATTGTAGGCAGGCACAGATCTTGCAGCCTGGACCGGCTCCACAAGCAAGCGGCCTAAGGCTTGCCGGACCGGCAAGGTTTCCGATCCAACCAGGATATTTTTAAATCGGGAAAAGAAAATATCCTGAGCTTCGTGGAGTGGTTTTAAATTTCGGTAAGTCGATCTTTTAGGTGTCATGTCAATCAGGCGCTGCTCCCTATAATTCGATGACTTCAACCGTTTCCCCCTTTGAATATCCTTCGACATTCATGGGAATCAGGATCATGCCATCCGCTTTGACCATAGTAGAAAGCATACCGGATTTTCCGAATACCGGATATGCCACATCCAGGTCGGTATTGTTGGCGGCGTTCTCGATCCGCACCCGCACAAATTCCTCCAATCCAATTGTGGAATGAATCGAGGCGGCCAGCGCTGCCTTTTTACGATGTCCCCGCGGGCCTTTCTCAAGCTTGCCGCCTTGAAGATAATGGAGGAAGGGCGCCAGAAAGGTTTGGGCTACAACCAGCGCGGATACCGGGTGGCCGGGCAAGCCGAAGATAGCCTTTCCTTTTTGATTGGCCAAGAGCGTGGGTTTTCCCGGACGTATGGCGACGCCATGCGCCATGACTTCGACGCCGGGCAGCCGGGAAACTACCTCCACCATAAGATCCCTTGTCCCAACAGAACTGCCGCCGGAAATAACCGCTACATCCGCCTGCGCCAGTCCCTTCTCTAAAGCTTCATAGAGCATTTCCGAATTGTCAGGGACGATGTCGAAGGGAATCGGCTCGGCGTTGGAACTCCGTATCAGCGCAGAAAGCGAATGTCTATTTGCGTCCCGGATCTGTCCCGGCAGCGGCGTGCAGTTGATGGGAACTAATTCATCTCCTGTGGAAATCACTGCCACGCGCGGCCGCCGGCAACCATGGACCTCGGTTATTCCTAAGGCAGCCAAGAATCCGATCTCTTGAGGCCGCAAGAGCTTTCCTGCTGCAACCAGGGACTCTCCGGCTTTTGCATCCTCCCCGCGTTCCAGAACATTGGCGCGCGCCGTAACAGGGCGGGTAATTTCAATATCGTTTCCCGCTGCATTGGCATACTCCACCATAACCACAGCATCGGCTCCCTGGGGCAAAAAACCGCCTGTCGGAATTTGCGCCGTCTGGCCGGCTTGAATGGAAAAATCCGGCATAGCCCCCATTCGGATGGCGGCGATGCAATTAAGCAGCGCCGGAATCGCATCGGAAGCTCCGAACGTGTCTTCGGCCCGGACAGCGTAACCATCCACGGTTGATCGCGCCTGCTCCGGCAAGTATTCATTGGAGAGAACGCTTTCAGGCAGAATTCTCTCCAGCGCCGCATCCAGCGGGATGGATTCGACTGGGAGCCGTGCAAAATGACCCAGAAGTTGAATCAGATAGTCGGATGAGACTACATGGAAAAATTCAGGCAAAATAGGACCTCACGCGAATGAGTTGGCATTATCCTGTGTTGAACTCAAAACCGTCAAGGCGATAGTTCTACTCCTGGATTTATGGCGCTTGCGCGCTCTTTGTTTCTTGGCGGTGAACTCCATGGATATTACCCCTCGATTTTTCCTTCGTTCAGCCGGACGACCTGGGTTGCGATCGGGGTGAGAAAATTCAAGTCATGACTTGCTATCAGAAAGGTAGTGTCGTGCGTCCGATTGATTTTTTTCAATAATTCCAAAAGAATCGGCCGGGATGCATCGTCCAGCGAATTGGTGGGTTCATCCAATAAGACAACCGGCGTGTTTAAAACCAGTGCGCGCGCAAGCACCACCCGTTGCGCTTCTCCACCGGACAGTTTACGTGCGTTCTTTTCAGCCAGATCCTCCAACTTGAGTTCCTGAAGCATTCTGCAGACTCGATCCCTGATCTCTTGGGAAGGGACCTTCGTCGCTCGAAGCCCATACGCAATATTGTTCCAAACAGAGGTCGAAAAAACGATGGGCTTCTGGTGGACCATCGTCAATTTTCTACGGAGCTTCAAATTATTATTGCGGACCGTTTCCTTTCCGAACATAAGGACGCTGCCGGATGTTGGCGTGAGCAGTTGGGCAAGAATGGAGAGCAGTGTGGTTTTTCCGGAGCCATTGGAGCCTAATAAAGCGCAAATCCGGCCCTGCGGAATATCCAACTGTGGAATGTCCAGCGCGGTTTTTCCATTATAGGAATGAAACAAAGACCGGATGCTGAAGGCGGACGCGTCATTCATCGGCTTTTCTCCGAAGCAGCCGAGCCGCTATATTGACCGCAAAAGCTGTGAACAACAAAATCAATCCCAGCGCCAATCCCAGGGCGAATTCTCCTTTGCTGGTCTGCAGGGATACAGCGGTGGTGATGGTTCGCGTATATCCGAGGATGTTGCCGCCTAAAAGAAGGGATATGCCTACTTCTCCTATTACGCGGCCGAATGCGGTGATGCACGCGACCAGAAGCGCTCCCTGGGCTTCGAACGCCACGGTTAATATGGTTCGAAACCTTCCTGCGCCTAAAGTCAGCGCTGTTTCCCGCACGACAGGGTTGACAACCGAAACAGAACTGCAGGCCAAAGACGCAAGGAGTGGAATAATAAGCGCTGTTTGACCCAGTACAATAGCTGCGGGTGAGAACAATAAACGCAGACTTCCAAGCGGGCCCTGACTGTAAATTAAAGCATAAACGAACAGCCCGACCACAACGGTTGGAATCGCCAAAGTGGTGTTGAGAATATCTTCAATGAGACGTTTGAAACGGATGCGGGATGTCGCGAGTGCAATGCCAACCGGCAGGCCAAGGACAGAAGCGATGACGGTGCTGGCAAGGGAAAAGCGCAAGGATGCGGAGACGATGGTCAACACGTCGGCGTCTACGGAATAAATAAGGCGAAAGGCTTCTGCAAGAGCTTGACTTAAATCGCTCAACGGTCACTTCCTGCCGGCGCATGTGGATTTAAATAGCGGACGCTTGCCAACGCGATAGTTATTGATTAGCGTTTGCCCTTCGGTCGTGCAGAACCATTGAATCAACCGGCGGGACAAGTCCGATTTAACAGCAGGGAACCGCGCAGGATTGACCTGAATTGCGGAGTAATAATTCAGCAGGTCCGGATCGCCCTCGACCAGGGTTGTCAATTTCAGGCGTTGAAGACGCTGAAGGAAAGTAGCCCGGTCGGAAATCGTGTACGCCTGTTTTTCATCGGCCATGGTGAGAGCCGCGCCCATTCCCTGACCAATCTCCAGATACCACGAGCCTGCCGGTCTGATTCCTGCTTTTTCCCAGAGCGATTTTTCTTTTTGATGCGTCCCGGAAGAATCGCCCCGCGAAATAAAGGTGGTTCCGGATTTTTGAATTTTCGATAACGCTTGCGCCGCGTTTTTCATTCCTCGGATTTTTGCAGGATCAGATGTGGGGCCAACAATAACGAAATCATTCACCATGAACGTTGTTCGATTCACTCCGAATCCGTCTTTAATAAATTTCTCCTCCGCCTGAGGAGCGTGAACCAAGACCATATCGACATCGCCATTGGAAGCATGTTTCAACGCCTGGCCGGTCCCGACGGCAATGACATCTATTTTACAACTGCAACGTTTTTCGAAATGGGGCAGCAGGTAAGGAAGAAGTCCGGAATCCTGAACCGACGTTGTGGTCGCCATGCGCAGGCGTTCCTGCCCGGCTGCCGCAGAAATAAAACCCAATAAAAGTAAGATTGTTTGAGCCGAATACAGCGCCGCCTTTAAGCGATTCATTGAGCGTCCAGTCTTTATATTTTTTTCAACGGGTTTTACATCTCTACCGGCGAAGAAATCCCCGGAGGCCATCAAAATAGTTCAGTTGTCACGGCGACCCTCAGGCTTAATCCATTTGATAAACAATTTTTCCCGTTTCGCGAGTGTCGTATCCCCCCATTTTGGCCATGTTGAGCTTGAATTCCTCTGATTTCATAACCTCGCGCATTGCTTTAATCGCCTTGCTCTGATAGTTCTCGACAGGAATTATCAGATCAAATCTTTCGGAGGTCAGAGGAATAAAATCCAGGCCCAACATATGCGCTGCGGCGAAAATGCCCAGCCCCACATCCGCAGAGCCGCTGAAAACTTCGAGCGCCACCTCCATATGGGTAAAGGCTACCTTGGAATATCCGGGAATATCTTCGGGTTCTATCCCATTCTCTTTCAACCCGTAATCAAGGAGAACGCGGGTTCCCGATCCTTCCTGTCGGTTCACGAACTTCAGTTTTTTATCGGCGAGGCGCTTGAGGCTGTTGATTCCGAGCGGATTGCCTTTTTTTAAAATCAATCCCTGCTCCCTATGGGCAAGGTTCAAGGCAATTATCTTTAAATTCGGGAAATGCTTTCTTATAAAAGAGCTGTTGTATTCGCCGGTTTCTTTGTCCAGCAGATGGGACGCCGCAACATGACAATTCCCGTTGCTTAAAGCGATCAGGCCGGCAAGACTTCCAATATTGGAAATGGAAAAAGTAATGCGTGGATTTGATATGTTGGTATTTTTGGCGAGCAACTCCAGCGCCAGGTCGTTGCTTCCCGCGATGACGAGTTGGTTTTCCAGAGCGCTTGCTTTGGGCGCGAGGTTGACGCTTTCCCTGGCGCTATTGATTACCCATTCGTCAATCAACCCCTTCGGGAAAAGCCATTTTCCGGTGACTCTTGTGGCTGGAATCTTTTTCTCTTTAATGAGCCGGTAAACCTGTTTTTCATTAATACTGAGGTATTCGGCTATTTCCTTGGTCGTCAGCATCTCTTTCATGGTATAGAGAGCCCTTTCATAAATTACCGACTATTTTTAACATATTATAACAATTAATAATCAATGATCGTCGGCTGTCAATTACAATCGAATAAAACATGGACGTTACCCTATTATTACATTAGCATTTGTAATTTTACTTGCTCCCGGGATATTGTTTAAAAAATTAATGTGAGCTAAAGGCATATGAAGAGACTGACTTTCTTTTTAGCTGTTGTTTTAAGCTTTGTTCCCTTGACTCGAGGCCAGGACGAGGAAAAGATACAGGACTTCTTTCAAGGCGCCATAAAGGAGATGGGCGGGGACGCATACCTGAAGGTTTCCGACTCGGTTTCCAAAGGCCAGCGTTTTTATTTCAACAGCCAGGGGGAGAATTCGGGCCTCATCAAGTTTACTGATTATACCAAGCTTCCCGATAAAAGCCGTTACGAGGAAGGGAACAAGAAAGAGGAGCTCGATATCACCGTATTCGACCTGACGAAAAATGAAGGTTGGATCCTTGAAGGACAAAAAGAAGTGCGAGCGGCAAAAGCGGAAGAAATGAAAGACTTCCGGGATTCCGTGAAGCACAACCTTGACGGCATTTTTCGATTCCGCTATCGGGATCCGAACAACAAGCTTTTTTATCTCGGGCCGGGCGAAGGACACGATGTTACGCTTGAAATGATTAAGATGTTGGATTCCGACAATGATGAAGTCACGGTCTATTTCGATCGCATTTCAAAAATGCCGGTGAAAGTTGAATATCGAATGCTCAGCCACAACGGCCTTCGCCAACGCATGGTTGATGAATACAGCCAATGGCATACGGTTCAGGGAGTCAAGACCCCGCTCCGGATAGACAGCTTCATTAATGGTCGCCGGTTTTTGCAGCATTTTATTCTGGAGATAACTTTTAACAACGACCTTCAGGATAGCCTTTTCACCAAACCCGCGCGCTCGAAATGACAGAGATTTACGATTTAACTTAGACTGCCTTTTCGTAAACAGACTCCACTTCATCCGCTGTACAAATTTCATAATGAGTGGTCAGGCGAGCAATCCTGTCCGCCAGTGCTGTATGGATTGCATGCCCGGCCCTTTCGGCATAAAGGTGGCCGATAATCGGGAGCCCCGTCAGCGATATATCACCAATCAAGTCCAGCAATTTATGCCGAACGAATTCATCCGGAAATCGAAGCTGGTTGTTGACGATCCCCGATGAATCAAGGACCACGGCATTGTCCAGCGAGCCGCCGCGGATCAGGCCGAGGCTTTTAAGATATTCAACATCGGAGATAAATCCAAAGGTGCGGGCGGGCCCTATTTCCCGGCAGTAAGATTCAGGCGTCAATTCCAGCTGTATTTTTTGAGATCCAATCGCCTCATGTTCGAAATCGATGATGTACGTAGCTCTTGGGACCGGATCCGGATAAACTCCCGCAAGTTTATCCCCCTGGCGCACTTCAATGGGCTTTTCAATCACTATGTATTTGCGTAACGCATCCTGTTCAATAATTCCGGCTTTGAGAATCTCCTCCATGAAAATTCTGCCGCTTCCGTCCAGAATAGGCACTTCCATAGAGTTGAGATCGAGATATAGATTGTCAATCCCAAGTCCATAGAGGGTCGAAAGCAGATGCTCCACCGTGGAAATCATGACCCCTTTTTTCATCAAGGTGGTTGCATAACTGACTTTAGCTACATAATTTCGCACTGCTTCGATCTCAAAATTCTTGAGATCGGTGCGGCGAAATCTGATTCCGGTATCCGGAGGAGCCGGTTTGAGAGTTAGCTGGACAGAATAGCCGGTATGAAGACCTATTCCTTCAAAGAATGCTTCTTTTTGCAGTGTCCTCTGGAGCTTTAGCATTTATCAGTCCTGTATTAATAAAGATAAAATAACAGGTAAATAAAATAAATAAAAAGAATAAGCAATTACTAATCCAGGTTAATCAGGTAAGGCTTGAAAATGGCATAACCCATGTTGTTTCAATAAATAAATAAAATATGCCTCCTGTTTTCCCGGTAAATCACCGACGGATTGTAGTATTTATGACACACCTCTGGGAACTCTGAACTGGGAACTCTTTATCTTGCATGGCTCGCTGTCTTTATGATAGAAATATTGAGTTTATAAGGCGGCCACTTAATGAAAGGCACTATAAGACTTCAGGAGATTGTTTGGCGCTGGCGTCCTGCGGCCGGGTGTTTCCGGGTCTGTTCGCCACCAGTCCCCTAAAGTCGATGAAATTAGGGATAGGGAAGCCGTGAACGACTCGAAACGTTCGCGGCTTTTTTTTGAACGTTCCCGGTTCAAAGTTGAAAACTGGGAACTCTGATTTGAGAACGGTAGAATATGATACAGCCCTCATTGCAGAATGCGATAAAACTGGCGGAGCAGGCGTCCGTCATACCTGTTTGCAAAGACGTCCTGGGAGATCTTCTCACCCCCGCTTCGGCTTTTTTACGGGTGGCTCATGGACGCCGTCGAGTGTTTCTTCTGGAAAGCGTCGAAGGAGGAGAGCGTTTGGCCCGATATTCCTTCATTGGCTGGGATCCCTTTATCGTGGTGCGTGGGAAAGGATCCTCTGTTTGGACTGAACATCAGGGTGAAGTGGTTCACGAGGAAACCCGAGGGCTCGCCAAGTTGCGGGAAATTTCAAAAAAATTTAAACCGGCGCCCATGCCGGATCTCCCTCCTTTTCTTGGCGGCGGCGTTGGTTATTTCGCTTACGATCTTATCCGCCAGTTCGAAAAGATGCCCAATCTGGCCGGCGACGATCTTGGAATTGATGATTATCATGTGATGTATTTTTCCAATATCCTTGCTTTTGATCACCTGAGGCATCGAATCCACATCATAGCCAATATCTTTAACGATCGTGATTCCGAAGGTCTCGAAGACAAATACCAGGACGCCCTGCTGCGCATCGAGCAGATCGAAAAGCGTCTCATAATGCCGATCTCGCTTCCTTCTCCTGCAGTTATGGATGCGATTCCCGAACCTGTCTCCAATCTGAGCGAAGCGAAATATTACGCCAATGTTGAAACGGCTAAATCGCATATCCGGGCGGGCGATATTTTTCAAACGGTATTGTCCCAACGCTTCACTATGAAAATCAGCTGCGATCCCTTTGATATCTATCGAGCCCTTCGGTTCGTCAATCCTTCGCCCTACATGTTTTTCCTGCGCATAGACAACCTGCACCTGGTTGGAGCTTCTCCTGAGATGCTGGTGAAAGTGCGCAATGGACGCGTGGAGTACGGTCCAATCGCCGGCACTCGTCCCAGGGGCGCCGTTCCGGAAGAGGATGCGCGGCTCAGCCGGGAATTGCTTGCCGATGAAAAGGAGAGAGCGGAGCATGTCATGCTGGTGGATCTTGGGCGCAATGACTTAGGGCGCGTCTGTAAATACGGTTCCGTGAAAGTAACTGATTTAATGCGCATAGAAAAGTACAGTCATGTGATGCACCTGGTCAGCAGCGTTGAAGGCGAGCTGCGTGACGATCTCGACTGCTTTGACGCTCTGGAATCCTGCCTCCCGGCGGGAACCGTTTCCGGCGCTCCGAAAGTGCGCGCTATGGAGATCATCGAGAACCTGGAGCCCTGCCGCCGAGGGGTCTATGGGGGAGCTGTCGGGTATGTGGACTTCTCCGGAAACCTCGACACCTGCATCGCGCTGCGCACTTTAATGATCAAGGACAATATCGCTTACATCCAGGCGGGCGGAGGCATTGTCGCCGATTCCGAACCGAGACGGGAACGCGAGGAATCCATGAATAAAGCGCGGGCGCTGATAGACGCGGTAAAATTGGCCCATTTCGGCCTGAAATAAATGACGATTGACGACTGACGATTGACGATTGAAAACCTGTGATGGGATTTTCCTTGTTAATCCTCAACATCAATTGCCAATATAATCAAGGAGAGATTTGCGATGAATGTTATTGATGTTTCCAATCGTCAATCGTCAATCGTCAATCGTAAATTGTTACAAGGCTTGCCGCATTTCCCGAACGGCCCGTTCCATCCCGACGAGCGACGCTCTCGCAACGATGCTATGTCCGATGTT
>CAYTYP010000011.1:0-51245 GCA_964441405.1 uncultured Acidobacteriota bacterium | reverse complement strand
ATCGTCAATCGTCAATCGCTATGATTCTAGTTATCGATAATTATGATTCCTTTACGTTTAACCTGGTGCAATACCTGGGGGAAATGGGTCAGGCGCTTAAGGTTTATCGCAATGATGCTATTTCCATTCCTGAAATCGAAAAATTGGCTCCCGACAACATTGTGATTTCTCCTGGGCCCGGCCGTCCGGAAAATTCGGGCGTTATTATCGAGACGATCCGGCAATTTGCAGGCAAGATTCCCATATTCGGGGTTTGTCTTGGACACCAGGCCATTGGAGCAGCCTTTGGAGGCGAGGTCGTTGCCGCTCCGACGATTATGCATGGAAAAACGAGCGAGATCTTTCATGACGGGCGAACAATCTTTCGAGGGCTGGTGTCGCCTTTTATTGCGACGCGCTATCATTCTCTCGTGGTTTCGCCGCACCGTTTGCCTGAATGCCTGGAAGTTTCGGCCCGGACGAGCGAGGGGGTGATCATGGGGCTGCGTCATCGCACCCTTGCGGTCGAGGGCGTACAATTTCATCCGGAATCCATCCTGACTGAAGTCGGCAAAAAGCTGCTTTCAAATTTCGTAAACATGCAAGGAGAAAGGCATGAATAGCCTTTATGATTATCAGCTTCCTGAAATTCTGAAAGATACGATTCTCGAAAAGATCATGCATTGCAAAGTTCACGAAATCCTGGGCGCCAAGAAAAAACTGCCGGCGGTTTCCATGGAAGGCGTTCTTGACCGGGCGCCGGAAGTGCGCTCTTTTAAAAAAGCTTTGACCCGTTGCAATCCCGCCGTGATCGCCGAAATCAAAAAAGCATCGCCATCCGCCGGATTGATTCGGAAGGATTTTGATCCGGAACAAATAGCGCGCGAATACCAGGCTTTCGGCGCCGCGGCTATTTCTGTCGTCACCGAAGTGCAGCACTTTCAGGGCGGGTTGGAAATTCTGGCCTCCTTGCGTTGGAGCGTCCGCCTTCCACTGCTGCGAAAAGATTTTATTGTGGATCCCTATCAGATTATAGAGGCGCGACACGCCGGCGCGGATGCAGTGCTTTTGATCGCCGCTCTTCTTGATTCCGCTTCTCTGAAAAATCTCAGGATTGAAGCGGAGCGGCATGGGATGGATGCATTAGTCGAGATTCATAATGAATCGGAACTCGGAAAGGTTCTGGATTCAGGCGCCACCCTGATAGGCGTCAACAATCGCGACCTTCGAACGTTTGAGGTCTCGCTGGACGCCGCTTTCAGAATCGCTCCTTTGCTGCCTGCCAATGTCCTTGCTGTTGCGGAAAGCGGCATCCGCACTTCAAAGGACATTCGCAAACTTGTCGACGCCGGTTACCGTGGATTCCTTGTCGGCGAACAGCTGATGCGTTCGCCTTCACCCGGAGCCGCGCTCGGAAAATTAATTTCAACCCATGCAGCGGCGTAGCGGAATCAGCATGAAAGTCAAAGTATGCGGAATTACCAATTATGAAGATGCTGCGATAGCGCTGGATCAAGGCGTCGATGCGCTGGGATTTAATTTTTATCCGCCGAGCCCCAGATACCTGGATCCGGCTGCCGCCCGCGCTATTATGCGACGTCTCCCCCCATTTTCGATTTCGGTGGGACTGTTCGTGAACGCCGAGATAAAAGAAGTGAAGGAGATCGCCGCGTTTTCCGGATTGCAGGCTATACAGCTCCATGGAGACGAACCGCCGGAGTATTGCCGGGAACTGGAGCATTGGCCGCTGCTGAAAGCGATACGGATAGGAGGGAACTCGATTCCGGGTAATTTGCAGGAATATCCGGTTCGAGCTTTTCTGTTGGACGCCAAAGACGATGTTCTTTTCGGCGGAACGGGAAAGTCCTTTGATTGGCTTTTTGCAAAAGCGATCCATTATCCTATTGTGCTTGCCGGCGGACTGCGACCGGATAATGTGCGGGAGGCAATCCGGATTGCTTCCCCGTATGGGGTGGATGTATGCAGCGGGGTCGAATCCGGACCGGGAAAGAAGGACGCCGGATTACTGGCGGAATTTATGAATGAGGTGAGGCATGGCAGCGGATATTAATTCTTTTACGGGGCCGGATGACCAGGGGCGTTATGGCGTCTATGGAGGCCGGTTTGTTCCCGAAACGCTTATGGGCCCGCTCCAGGAACTGGAGGACGCCTATAAGGCCGCCGTTAAAGATCCCGCGTTCCAGGCGGAGCTGCAGGATCTTTTGCGGACTTACGCCGGCCGTCCCACTCCATTGACGCCGGCGCGCCGTCTCGCGGCTTTTTTAGGGAAGGGGCGCATCTACCTGAAGAGGGAAGATCTGACCCATACGGGAGCTCATAAAATCAATAATGCTATCGGCCAGATCCTTCTCGCCCGGCGCATGGGAAAGACCCGCATCATCGCCGAAACCGGAGCGGGACAGCATGGAGTGGCGACCGCCACCGTAGCGGCGTTGTTCGGCTTGGAATGCGAGATTTACATGGGAACCGAAGACATGCGGCGGCAATCGTTGAATGTTTTCCGCATGCAGCTCCTCGGAGCCAAGGTCCGGCCTGTGGATTCAGGCAGTTGCACGCTCAAGGACGCCATTAACGAAGCGATGCGCGATTGGGTGACTAATGTGGCCGATACTCATTATCTGCTGGGCTCTGTTTTGGGGGCGCACCCCTATCCCTGGATTGTCCGCGATTTTCAGGCTGTAATCGGCAAGGAAGCGCGCGCTCAAATCATGCAGGCGGAAGGACGTCTTCCGGACCTGTTGATCGCTTGCGTCGGAGGCGGAAGCAACGCCATAGGCCTTTTTCATGACTTTCTGCGCGAACCCCAGGTTCGGATGATCGGAGTCGAAGCCGGAGGCAGAGGAACCGCTCTCGGCGAACATGCGGCTCGATTCAGCGGCGGGCGCAAGGGAGTTTTGCAGGGAACCCTGAGCTATGTATTGCAGGATGAAAATGGGCAGATTGCCGGAACCCATTCCATATCCGCCGGCCTCGATTATGCGTCGGTCGGCCCGGAACATTCCTGTTTGCACGACAGCGGGCGCGTGCGGTACACCTCTATCAATGATACCGAGGCGCTGGAAGCTTTTAAATTTCTGAGCCGGATGGAAGGGATTATTCCTGCCTTGGAGAGCTCGCATGCCGTAGCTGAGCTGATGCGGCTTGCTCCGGAATTGGAAAAAGATACGGTTGTAATCGTCAACTTGTCGGGACGTGGCGATAAAGATGTGAATCAGGTTGCGGAGTTGCTGGAGGGAGAGTTGGGATGAGTCGAAGAATTTCAGATAAGTTTCAGGAACTCAAAAATCAAGGCGCCAAGGCATTCATACCTTTTATTATGGCAGGAGACCCCGACCTCGAAAGCACTATACGGATTGTTCCGGAGCTCGAACGTGCAGGGTCGAGCATCATAGAATTAGGAATTCCGTTTTCCGATCCGGTCGCCGATGGCCCGGTCATCCAACGCGCAGGCGCGCGAGCGCTGGTTCATCAATACCGTCTCGCCGATTATTTGCGGGCTATTGAAAGCATTCGGAAAGTATCCAATGTCCCGCTGCTGTTGTTCAGCTATTACAATCCGATTTTCCAATATGGAGTCGAGGCGTTGGCCCGGGATGCACATTCCGCGGGCGTTGACGGCGTCCTGGTCACCGACATGATCCCGGAGGAAAGTGAACAATACTGTTCCTGGATGGATCAGAATGAGATGGATGCTGTTTTTCTTGCGGCTCCTACCAGCAGCGCTGAACGCATCCGGAAAATCGCTGCATGTTCCAGCGGCTTTGTTTATGTAGTTTCACGCACGGGAGTGACCGGAACGCAACAGGAGCTTTCAAATTCAGTCCTGCCTACGGTGCAACGCGTCCGTGAATATACGCGGTTGCCGATTGCTGTAGGATTTGGGATTTCTCGACCGGAGCAGGTGCAGGCTATTTGGAATGTTTGTGACGGCGCAGTCGTCGGCAGCGCTATTGTTTCCGCCATGGAAAACGTGAAAGATCCTCGCGAACTTCCCTCCAAAATAGGAGAATTCTGCCGCCATCTCACCAGTCGCGCCTAGTCAGGAGCCTGTAGTGTACGCTATTGAGTTTGAACCGGTGGGACGTCGCGGAGAATGCCGCCGGAATGAATCGTTGCTCGATTGCGCGCGCCGGCTGAATGTGGACCTCGTAAGCCTATGTGGTGGAGCGGGAACCTGCCGGCGATGCAAGATTCAGCTGATTTCGGGAAAGCTGTCCGAACAGTCCGGAGAAGAAAAAGCAGTCTTGTCCGCGCGTGAATTGGAGCGGAATATCCGGCTTGCCTGCCGGGCTTTTCCGCAAAGCGATGTTAAGATAAATATTCCTCCTGAATCTCTGTCAGCTCCGCAGAGAACGCAAGTGGAAGGCTTGAATCTCGAAGCGGCTCCGGAGCCTTCTTTTCGCAACCTGGAAATTCAACTGGATCCTCCTTCTCTCGGGAAGCCCGAAGCCGATGACCGGAATCTGTGGACCGCGCTGCAGAAGCGCTATGGGATTTCCGCGGGCATTATCGATCTACAAGTACAGCAAACCCTGTCGACGCAATTGCGGAGCGCCGGCTGGGCTGTGCGCATGGCGCTGCGAAAAAACGAGATGGTCGCACTGGGCCCCTTGTCGACTCGCTGGCTGGGTCTTGCCGTTGACATCGGGACAACTAAAATAGCCGTTTATCTTCTGGATATGGAGACCGGCGCAACTCTCGGCTCAAAAGGGCTGATGAATCCACAGATATCCTATGGAGAGGATGTCGTCTCGCGTATTGCCTACGCCGGCAAGTCACAAGAAAATGCCGCCAGGCTCCAAACTCTTCTGGTCGATGCCTTGAATCAGGCCGCTTCTGAACTGTGCTCCGCAATACAGGCGGAGCCTTCCAATATTGCGGACGCTGTCATGGTAGGCAATACCGCCATCCACCACCTGTTTTTGCAACTTCCTGTGAAGCAGCTGGGTTTCTCTCCCTATGTGCCGGCTATTCGATCCGCTATGGATGTCAAAGCGAGAGATCTGGGAATGAATATTGCGCCCGGAGCTTATGTTCACCTGCTGTCCAATATTGCAGGCTACGTAGGCGCTGATCACGTCGCCATGCTTTTAGCGACCGGCCTTGCAGAGCTTCAGGGCGTGAACCTCGCCATGGATATCGGAACCAATACCGAGATTTGTCTGAATTGCCATGGCAGAATGGCCAGCGTATCCTGCGCGTCAGGCCCTGCTTTCGAAGGGGCTCACATAAAATACGGCATGCGTGCGGGGCCTGGCGCTATCGAACACGTGCGGCTGTCGGGAGACAACGCAGACCTGCAGGTGATCGGCGGTTTGCCTCCTGTCGGGATATGCGGCTCCGGACTGCTGGATGTCGTCGCCCAACTGCGGCTGAAGGGCGTTTTGGAAAGCAGCGGGAGGATGATCTCCCATCCGCTGGTGCGCACCCGGGATGGTTCAAGGGAATTCGTGCTGGCGCAGCGAGCCGGGTTGGACGCAATTGTTGTTTCACAAAAAGATGTTAGGGAATTGCAATTGGCAAAGGCGGCGATTCGGCTGGGGATTCGGGCTTTGGTCGAAGCGGAAGGGTTGACGGAAGATAGAATTGAGCGAGTCTTCATCGCCGGCGCTTTCGGGACTTATATCGATGTGGGAAGCGCCCTTGTCATTGGCATGCTGCCTTTCTTGCCGCTGGAACGATTCCAGCAGGTGGGGAATGCGGCAGGAACAGGCGCCCGGATGGCTCTTATTTCCCGGACCCTGCGCGCAAAAGCCCGGGAAATCGCCGCGCAGGACAGCTATATCGAGTTAGCCTGCATTCCCGATTTTAATCGCAAATTCGCCGAAGCCGGCCTCATGCCTTTAAACTAATTCATGGTAGATGATTCCTGTTCGGTAAACGGGAGCTTTTTCTCATTCATAACAGTTCCAAACCATGCATCAAAATCCCGGGTGTCGGCGTCAAACGCGCCGGCGCATGCTAACGAAAAATAAGAAGCTCTTAAAGAGTAAATTCGGAATTTGTCCGGATAAAAAATACTTGTTATTTTAGTACATATTCAGGTACTATTTTGATATGAAATCCGTACCAATAAATGAACTCAAACAGGAACTGGCCTCCATTGTCGCCGAAGCCGAAGCAGGTTGTGATGTGTTGATAACGAAACACAACAAACCCGTTGCCCGACTGACACGTCCGGACACACAACACCTGCATATAGGATCGAAATTCGGCAAAGCGAAATTGATTCCGGCCGGGAAGGGAAAAACGGCAGGGCGATATCTTCAAATGCTCGATGAGGATCGCGGTTCGGGCGCGCGGTGATTCTCCATGACAAAACGATTGTACCTGGATACATCGGCTTATTTATGCATCCTTCTGGGAGAAGCCGGGCATGAGAATCTGGTCCGGGAGACGACCGGGACGGAATTGCTTTCCAGCACACTCCTTGTGCTGGAAACAGGGAGAAATCTGATACGGCTCTCCCGTGAAGGGATTCTAACCACCGTGGACTTTCAGGAATACATGTCTGCCTTCAACAACCATATGGAGCAGTTTATTTTGCGCGACCTCACGCTTGATTTATGCGGATCCATGACCATGCCGGTGGTTTCAACTCCGCGATCCCTCGATCTTGCGCATTTGCGCACAGCGGTGTGGTTCCATCAGCAGAAGAATCTCCATCGATTTGTCACGCTCGATCAAGCCCAGGAAATGTCCGCCCGCGAACTAGGATTACCCGTGTAAAAATTTGAGACGTCCCCTATGGCAAAAAAGTAAATCCCTCCTCCAAGAATAACGCCGGCCGTGAATTCGCCTCGCGTCGGTCAGTGCGGCTACACAGGGAATTGAAATTCTTCGGGTTAAGCCGCCGGCGAACGTCGATGCACGCGAATATAAACAGCCTGGGTCCGCGTTCGCCGGCGGCTAATGTTAAGAAGATGATGGCCCGCCCGAAAGAGAACCGAGGAAATCGGCGTTGGACCTGGATTTGGTAAGTTTTTCCAGGAGAAGCTCCATGCTTTCTGTGATTGAAAGCGGAGTGAGCACTTTACGCAGCACCCAGATGCGATTCAGATCGGTTTGAGGTATCAATAACTCCTCTTTTCTGGTTCCGGATTTATTGATATCGATAGCAGGGAAGACGCGCCTGTCGACCAGTTTTCGATCGAGGTGCAATTCCATATTGCCCGTTCCCTTGAATTCCTCGAAGATTACATCGTCCATGCGGCTGCCGGTGTCCACCAGGGCAGTGGCGATGATGGTCAGGCTTCCGCCTTCTTCTATATTGCGCGCTGCGCCGAAGAATCGTTTGGGACGCTGCAGGGCGTTGCTGTCGACGCCGCCCGATAAAACCTTGCCGCTTGGAGGGACGATTGTATTATAAGCGCGCGCCAGACGTGTGATGCTGTCCAGCAGAATCACGACATCCCGTTTATGCTCCACAAATCTCTTCGCTTTTTCCAGAACCATTTCGGCAACCTGGACATGGCGGGCCGCCGGTTCGTCAAACGTGGAACTGATGACTTCGCCCTTGACCGAACGTTGCATGTCGGTCACCTCTTCCGGGCGTTCGTCTATCAACAGAACTATCAGGTCCACTTCCGGTTGATTCCGGGAAATCGAATTTGCTATGGATTGCAGCAACATGGTCTTGCCGGTTCTGGGGGGAGAGACGATCAAGCCTCGCTGTCCCTTGCCTATCGGCGAGAGCATGTCCATCACTCTTCCTGAAAGATTGTCCGGACCGGTTTCCAGCCGGAGATGTTCATGCGGATAGAGAGGCGTCAGGTTGTCAAAGAAGATCTTGTCTTTGGCTGCATCCGGATGCTCGAAATTTACGGCTTCAACCTTAATCAGTGCGAAATAACGCTCGCCGTCTTTCGGAGGACGTATTTGTCCGGAAACAGTGTCGCCCGTTCTAAGGTCGAATTTCCGGATTTGCGATGGAGAGACGTAAATATCATCCGGCCCCGGCAAATAGTTGTAATCGGGCGCGCGGAGGAATCCGAATCCCTCGGGCAGGCACTCCAGAACTCCCTCCGAAAAGATCAAGCCGCTTGCTTCGGTCTGCGCCTTAAGGATTTGAAATATCAACTCCTGCTTGCGCATCCCCGTATAACCGGGAATGTTCAAGTCCTTGGCGACCTGGGTGAGGGAAGAGGTGTTCATCTCTTTCAACTCAAGTATATTTAAATGACCGTTCTCACGGCCGTTAGCATTTCGACGTTGCGTCGTCTCAGGCATGAATGACTCCCTCCAGGGGGAGAAAAAGGAAAGATGGTTTTTATTCTCTCGGGGATTCGAAAACTGCGGCTGTTTCCAGCACCTGTTTCATAATTTCTTTACAGCCAATCCCGGTCTTGGCCGAGGACATCACCACGGATCGTCCTCTAAACGAATTTGAAAAAACGCGCATTTGAGCGCTTTTTTGACTATTGGAAAGCTTATCCGATTTAGTTCCAACCAGCATATGGGAGATCCTCAAGCTCTCCAACCACCCAAACAACTGCAAGTCCTGCTTTGTAGGAGGTATTCTTGAATCAATCAGTTGAACGACGATCGCGATTGTCTGACGAGTATGAAAATATCGTTCGATCAGATTTTTCCATTGCCGGATTGCGGACTTGCCTGTTTTGGCATATCCAAATCCAGGCAGATCAACAAAAAAGCAAGATTGATTGACTCTATAAAAATTTATCGTCTGGGTTTTACCCGGAGTAGCGCTGGTTCGGGCCAAATCAGCTTTTCCAGTCAAAGAATTAATCAAACTGGATTTACCAACATTGGACCGGCCGGCAAAAACTACTTCCGGAATTCCCTCTCGAGGGAAATCTCTTTCCGAGACGGCGCTAATAACAAAGTCAGCTTGGATCACAGGAGATTTCGCGGAATATTCAATGCGCAACATTCTCATTAGGACGGGCGCCTTCGATGTCCGGCAACGGGGGCGCCTGTCTGGGGACAGGTTGTCGTTCCAGGGCTATTTGAAGCACTTCATCCATTGTCTCTACCAAATTAATGCTTAGATCCTCCAGAATGTCCTTAGGCAGGTCCTGGAGGTCTTTTTCGTTCTCTTTGGGCATGACGATTATTTTTATTCCGGCGCGATGCGCTGCCAGCAATTTTTCTTTAACTCCGCCAATCGGCAAAACTTTGCCGCGTAGAGTAATTTCCCCGGTCATCGCCACATCATTGCGCACCGGTATTTTTGTCAGGGCCGATACAATTGTTGTCGCCATCGTGATTCCGGCCGAAGGACCGTCTTTGGGAATTGCCCCTTCCGGGATATGTATGTGTAAATCCATTCTCTTATGGAATTCTTTGCCGATGCCGAAATCAGCGGCGCGGCTTCGGACGAAAGACATAGCGGCTCTAGCTGACTCCTGCATTACCTCGCCCAATTTCCCGGTAAGAGTCAGCTGCCCTTTGCCGTCCATGAGAGTAGCTTCTGTTTGCAGAACTTCTCCCCCCACTTCGGTCCAGGCCAATCCGGTAGTCAATCCGACCTGATTCATTTCACTGATGCCCTGGAATCGGAATTTCGGGCGGCCTAAAAGCTTTTCGACCTCTTCCGGAGTGATGGCGCTGCTTTTGACTTCAGCGGTAACAATCCTTTTCGCCGTTTTTCTGCAGACGTTTGCAATTTCTCGCTCCAGATTCCGAACGCCTGATTCGCGCGTATAGTTGCGGATTATATCGAGCAACGCTTCATCGGTGAATGAAATCTGCTCCGGGTGCAATCCGTTGCCTTCCACCTGTTTGCGGACAAGGAAACGTTTGGCGATCTCGAGTTTTTCATTTTCGGTATAGCCGGAGAGCTGAATAACTTCCATGCGGTCCTGAAGAGCCCTTGGGATGGTATGCAACACATTTGCGGTTGCGATAAACATCACCATGGAAAGATCAAACTCGGCGTCCAGGTAATGGTCCACGAACATGTGGTTCTGTTCCGGATCGAGCACTTCCAGCAAAGCTGAGGATGGGTCTCCGCGGAAATCCGTGCTCATTTTATCCACTTCGTCCAGCATGAAAACCGGATTTCTGGTTCCCGATTTTTTCATGTACTGGATGATTTGCCCGGGCAAGGCTCCAATGTAGGTGCGACGATGGCCGCGTATTTCGGCTTCATCTCGAACTCCACCCAGAGAAAGGCGGACGAACTTGCGTCCGGTCGCTCGAGCAATGGATTTTCCCAGAGATGTTTTTCCTACTCCCGGAGGTCCGACAAAACAAAGAATGGTTCCCTGAGGTTTATTCAACAGGCTGCGGACAGCAAGAAATTCCAGGATGCGGTCCTTGATCTTTTCAAGACCGTAATGATCTTCTTCGAGAACTTTCTTCGACCATTTTATATCACGTATTTCGCGGGATTTTTTATTCCACGGCATGGCTATCAGCCAGTCGAGATATGTTCTGGAGACCGTTGACTCCGCCGACATGGGCGGCATCATCTCGAGTCGTTGAACTTCCTTCATGGCTTTGTCGTAGGCGTCTTTGGGCATTTTAGCGGCTTCGATCTGCTTTTTCAGATCTTCAAGCTCGCTCTTTTCGTCTTTGCGGCCCAGTTCTTTCTGGATCGCCTTCATTTTTTCATTCAGGTAGTACTCTTTTTGAGCCCGCTCCATCTGGCGTTTCACACGCCCCTGGATGTTGCGGTCTACCTTGATTTTTTCCATTTCGACTTCGATGATCTCGTTGATCTTTTCGATCCGTTCCGCGAGATCCACCATCTCGAGCAACTGCTGTTTCTCTTCGATGCTGATAGGCAGGTTGGCGCAAACATTATCCGCCAACTTCGAAGGTTCCAGAGTCTTCATGGCGTTCAGGATCGCATCATAATTGACATGATGGCTGAGCTTCGAGAACTGCTCGAAAACCGTCTGAAGCCGTTTGATCAGGAGGTTGGTTCGGGCGCTCGACAAGGATGTTTCTTCAAGCAGTTCCACATCCGCAACAAAGAAACCGGGCTCACTCGCGAATCGAATGGCCTTGACTCGCTGGATGCCTTCAACCAGAACTTTTATGTTTCCATCCGAAAGCTTTACACTCTGGACAATGTTGGCGACTGTGCCCACGGCAAAGATGTCCGAGGCTTTGGGTTCATCGATGGATGCATCCATCTGAGTCGCCAGAAAGACCCGTTTGGAGCCTTCCAGCGCAAATTCCAAAGCGCGCACAGAGGTAGGCCTTCCAATTACAAACGGGATCATCATATGTGGAAAAACCA
The DNA here is from genome assembly GCA_964441405.1 of uncultured Acidobacteriota bacterium. Lineage (GTDB taxonomy): Bacteria > Acidobacteriota > UBA6911 > UBA6911 > UBA6911 > UBA6911. Next base: position 40,033 of record CAYTYP010000011.1, on the reverse strand, counting down.
CAACATCCCGAATGGGAATCATTGGAAGACGTTCGGTTTTTTTTGAAACTATGTCGTTGGTCATTCTTAAAGTTAACCGGCCTTTTCCAATAACGCGAAAACGATATCTTTGTTTTCCACCATCTCTCGCGTTATCATAAATTCTTTCACCTTTTTCTGTGATGGCAACTGGTACATGACATCCAACATAAGATCTTCGAGGATGATTTTCAACCCACGAGCCCCCATCTTACGCTCTAAAGCGAGATTGGCGACTGCGCCTATCGCATCGTCGGTGAACTTAAGTTTGACGTTCTCAAATTCGAAAAGTTTCTGATATTGACGGATTAATGCATTTTTCGGTTTTGTCAGGATCTCGATCAGGGCCAGGTTGTCGAGTTCCGAGAGAGAGCCGATGACCGGCAGTCTGCCGACGAATTCCGGTATCAAGCCGAATTTAATCAAATCCCTCGGTTCACAGCTTTCCAGTATGTTTGCCGGCTGTTCCTTCTTGGAATTTTTCAATACCTTTGAGGCTTTTTCATTGACCAGGAATCCCATGCTTTTCTTTCCGACCCTGCGCTCAATGACTTTTTCCAGACCGACAAACGCGCCACCGCAGATGAAGAGTATGTTAGTTGTATCTATTTGAATAAATTCCTGATGGGGATGTTTCCTTCCACCCTGGGGAGGAACATTCGCAACGGTGCCTTCCAATATTTTCAGAAGCGCCTGTTGCACTCCTTCGCCGGATACATCTCGAGTGATCGAAGGATTTTCATCTTTTCTGGCGATCTTGTCGATCTCGTCAATATAGACAATGCCTTGTTGACATTTTTCCTTGTCGCCTCCGGCATTTTGCAGCAGTTTGAGAATGATGTTTTCAACGTCTTCCCCAACATAGCCGGCTTCAGTTAGAGTAGTGGCGTCGACTATGGCAAAGGGGACGGAAAGCATCCTTGCCAGCGTCTGGGCTAAGAGGGTCTTCCCGGTGCCGGTGGGGCCGATGAGAAGCACATTACTTTTCTGTAATTCGAGATCGCCGCGTTTTTTAGATATTTCCAGCCGTTTGTAGTGATTGTAGACAGCGACAGCCAACTTCTTCTTGGTCGTCTCCTGGCCAATGACATACAAATCAAGAAACTCTTTGATTTCTTGAGGTTTAGGAAGTTTTTCCCCAATGGGAGAGGTGACTACGTCATCGGCAATGATCTCATTGCAGACATCGACGCACTCATCACATATATAAACGGTCGGTCCCGCAATGAGTTTCTTAACATCATTCTGGCTTTTTGAACAGAATGAACATCTTAATACATCATCACGCTCGTCATCTTTTCTCAAAGCAGTCCTCCAGCGGGATACAGATAAGCAGCCCTACTCTTTTCTTGAGATAACCTGATCGACTACGCCATATTCCTTGGCTTGACTAGCTGTCATGATATAGTCCCGTTCAACATCTTTTTCGATGCGCTCGAAATTTTGACCTGTATGTTTGGCAAGGATTTGATTCATTGATTCGCGAAGTCTTAGAATCTCCTTCGCGTGGATGTCAATATCCGTAGCCTGACCTGCCAGGCCGCTCATGGACGGCTGATGGATCAGAATTCTGGAGTTCGGTAGGGCGAAACGCTTCCCGGGAGAACCTGATGCTAGCAACAAAGCACCCATACTGGCTGCCTGGCCAATGCAAATCGTCGACACATTCGGCCGAATATATTGCATCGTATCATAAATCGCCATGCCCGCCGAAATGGATCCGCCGGGGGAGTTTATATACAGATGAATGTCTTTTTCCGGATCCTCGGCTTCCAAAAACAGGAGTTGGGCCGTTACTACATTCGCAACATTGTCGTCAATTGGAGTTCCAAGGAAAATAATATTATCCTTTAGTAGACGCGAATAGATGTCATACGCCCTTTCGCCTCTATTGGATTGTTCGACCACCATGGGTATTAATGCCAATGGACTTACCCCCCGCTAATATTAGCATTGCGATAGATGAAATCAAGCGCCTTGTCTTCGCGCAAATGCTCACGATAACTATGAATCCGTTCTTCTTTTTCCAGCTGCGCTCTAAGAGCAGCTGCAGATTTCTTGGTTCCTTCTACGATCTTCTGAAGCTCCGCATCGATTTCCTGATCGCTTACCTCAATTCCTTCTTGTCGAGCAATTGCGTCAAGTATTAAGGATCGGCGCACAGACTGTTCTGCGCGAGGGCGTTCCTCATCAAAGACCTTCTTCCAATCAATAGAAGTTTGATTGATATCGATTCCCTGGTAAGCCAGACTGTTCGCTACTCTTTGGACATGCGATTCCAACTCGTCTTGAACCATGCACTCCGGAACATCAAGAGTGTGGCGTTGCACGATGGAATCAAGCAACGTCTCTCTCGCTTTCTTTTCGGCATTTTGCTTCGCCTGCGTTACCAAATCATCACGAACCTTATTTTTTAAGGTTTCAAGGTTTTCATACCCGAGGTCTTTGGCGAAATCATCGTTGACTTCCGCCAATTGTTTTTCCTTTATGTCCTTTATTAGCGCAGTATAGCGGATCTTTTTTCCTGCAAAAACTTTTCTCCGATAATCATCCGGATAGCTGATTTCAAAGGATCGGGTTTCTCCCGACCGGGCTCCGCGCAAATTTTCTGAAAAGTCCGTGTTGGTTTGAGGATGCCCTATAACCAGCGTAACGTCCTCTTCGTGCATGGATTTACCGCCTTCAACCTGGCTATCTACCGTCAGACTCACATAGTGGCCATCTTGGGCTTCCCCGTCGATAGGAGCGAATTGAGCATGTTGTTCCCGCATCGACTCAATTGTTTTAGTTAGTTCCTCTTCCGGGGCTTCAGGCGGGGCCAGGTCAACTGAAAGTCCTTTATAATCTTTAACTTCCAACTCTGGCCGGATCTCAAACGAAAGGGTGAATTTCAAGGGACTGCCGGGTTTGTTATTCAGGTTCTCGACAATAGGCTGAGCCAGAGGTTGCAGTTTGTGTTCTTCTAATGCTTCCTTCCAGCAGCGCTCTATGATTTTTTGAGTTGCATCTTTGACCAGATCGCTGCCATAACGCTGCCTGATTATGCTCAAAGGAGCTTTGCCTGGCCTGAAGCCGGGCACTTTTGCGTTCCTGGCATACTCTTGAGCGATCTTATCCATTTCCTGGTTAAGCTCATCCGAAGGAATTTCTACTGCCAGATTCCTTTTACAGCTATTTACCTCAACAATTTCTACAGTCAACTTGGCCTACCTATATATGCAGCTTTTTTTATTGATTGATAAAAGGGTCCTACGACCCGCCCATTTTTCAGCATTCCATTACAATTATAGTCATAAATCCTAGTTAATGCTATGTTTGATTCGCATGCAAGCCACCTCTGAGGAGCTACTGGTGCGAAAGGGGGGAGTTGAACCCCCACCCCTTGCGGGACTGGATCCTAAGTCCAGCGCGTCTGCCAATTCCGCCACTTTCGCAGTGATCAGTACTTGATCTTAATACCGGTAACCCTTGAGAACTGCAGCCGGATAGGCAAGATACTGTGGCGAGTTCCATCAAACAAAATGGCAATTTAGCAAAGCCGGCTCAATGTGTCAATTGAGTTTCCAGCCGGCGCGGCTGATTCCGACCCGGAACTGCCTTTGAACTGGAAACTGGGAACTGGAAACCCTAAAATAACTAAATACTGAAATGGAGCAAATGCATGAAACTAGGAGTCATTGATTACATCGATTGCGCCCATTATCTGCCTGGACACGATAAGTGCGGCTCTTTGCACGGTCATACCTACAAAATCGAGGTGGTAATAGAAGGGGAAAATAAATCCGGAATGATCATAGACTTCTCTGAACTGAAGAAGTCTATTAAAGACGCGCTGAGCCACTTTGACCATAAAACCCTTAACGATTTTATGGATTACCCTTCTGTCGAAAATATCTGTGAGTCTATCAAACGCAAACTGGGTGAACACATAAAATTTCCATTCATCCTTCGAGTTTGGGAGGGACATGGCAAGTGGGTTGAGATGTAAACCTATTGCAGATTGACGATTGACGATTGACGATTGACGATTGAAAAACCAATTATGCTTTTAATCGTCAATTATTTCGCTTTGAGGGCGGGGTATTGATTTGGGCTGAAGAGAAAACGGGCCAGTTGTGGGTCTGCTTTGAGCAGATTGTCGACCACTTCCTTGGAATTCCCAGGCTCCGCGTTGACAAACCATCCATATTCACGGTCGAGAGCTTCCGCCAGATTGCGATAGGCGGTCAAATCCCTCAAAGTTCTGTTGGGTTCGAGTGGATGGCCTGACAAATAACGCAGAAATTGTTCGAACGCCTGATGAACGCCGGACTCGATCCAATTCATTTTCCCCGTCTTTAAATAACGAAAAGCGATTAAGTTCTCCTTGCTGGGCATGAAATCAATCATCATGGATATGCCATTCTTGGAGGGCTTAAACTCCCCATAAGCGGTCCATTTTGCCGAGAGCCATATTGAAGCTTCTGTTACGGAATCGGGCAGGAAATTGCGGGATTTTCCGGCCTTTTGGATTGCAACAGGCATGGATTGCCAGAAAGGTATCAGCTCAAATCCTTGAGCTTGGTTGCTCGCTTTCGCCATCAGGATGGGAGCGGCCATGGCTGTCCAGCGCAGATCATTATCATTCTCAGGGACATTAAATGGCAATAAAGCGAGTCTGATGCCTGATGTGGATTCAAGATTTACATTGCTTTTTTTAGCGCACCCGGAATGAAAAACAGCGATTAAGACCGCAAAGGCGGCGATCGGGTACAGGATGGATTTTAAATTAAGCATGTTCTCTTGTCTCCTGAGCGTTTCACTTTTCGAATGTGTATCCTTATCACAACTCATCCCCACACGCAAATCTGAAGGACTGTTTAACCCGGAGCCGCGCAACTAAAAAACTCAACAATCTCACGGATCATACAAATACGCTGAAATAAATTTCTCGTTCACGAAACAATGATCCGGAGGTGTAAATGTCCAAAAAACTTGTTTCAAAGCATGTTTTTTCAGAAGACGAGGGGGTCGCTCTTATCATAACTTTAATGGCCCTTTCCTTTTTCTCGCTTTTGGGCCTTTTCATGCTGATTAATGCGTCGACCGGTTTAGAGATCAGCGACAATAGTGAAAGCCAATTACAGGCTTCCTATGCGGCTCTTTCGGGATTGAACCATGGGCGAGCTCTGCTGCGCGGGGTTTCTTTTGACGATCTTTTAAAAGGGCCGGATGGCGTTTGCGATCGGAGCGCTTCGTATATGAGTCAGGCAAAGACCTTCAACTTTCGCAATCTGCTGTCTATAACAGCGGCGCAATCGTTAACCGTGTCGGATCCTTCTGCCGCCATTTCCGGAATTTCCGATGACGGACTCATCAATACGGGATTCTATGCGGGCGTCCACGGTGTAGCGCTTATTCCTTTAGCCGGAATTGCTCTGTCCGCTCCAAACCAGAGCGGCATCGGAACAATTGTGACTTCCCGCTATTTTGTGAAGGTTTCCGACAACAATGGAAATGCGTCAGAAATCGCGGAGGATCCGGACGATGATCCTTTTGTCGATGGAGATGGAATAGTAACGATACGATCCATGGGCGTCGCTAGAACAATATCGGACTCAACTGGAATGATTCGCCGAAATAATTCGGTGGCTGTTTTTGAAGCGCGAATGCGACGGTCGTTTGCTTTCGATCTAGGCCCCGCCCTGGTCATTCATGGCAGTCAGATTAATCCATCCTTCGAAAAGACTTGGGAGATTTCCGGAGGGGAATTCCCCGGGATAGGAACCATTGATCCGGATCCGAATGATGGATTTTTCCCTGACCGGATAATTCGGACCGCCAACCTGGAAGACGGGATAATTGAAGGAGGGAATCTGCCGAATCCATCCGTTAAAGATATTTCCGGTCAGGTCGCCTCAAATTCAATGAAATCATTGCTTTTGAACCCGAATTATCTTGGAACCCTGGCTCATTCCACAATCCCGCATGCAGCGGATAATTGCTACGAAGGCGATCAAAGCTGGTCTGACTTAAACGCTGATTTGGGATCCTATGATCCCGCCAAACCGGCCAACGCTCCCGACCAGGATCCGAAAGTGGTCGTGGTAAACGGAAATTTACAGCTGACGGGAAATGTTTCCGGAGGCGGCTTGCTTTTAGTAACCGGCGATCTTGCTTGCTCCGGCCCTTTCCGATACAGCGGTTTAATTCTTGTGATGGGCTCCGGCCGATTGTTGGTTGCGGGCCAAGCGGAAATCACCGGTTCCATATATATTTCAAATCTGAATGATGAAAACGGTCAGGTTGAATTCGGAGCGACAGCTTTTTCCATAGGCGGCGGAGCCCGGATCGTCTCAGATAAAAAAGCGGTTCGGATGGCGTTGGAACTTTTGCCTCCTTCTCAAATTGGCTTTCGTGAAATCGCCGGCTCCGATCCGTGAGTTATAAACTAGAAACGCCACGGATGCCACTGATCCCAATGATTTTAAAACTTTTTTATCCGTGGCGTTTTTAGTCTGCAGACTATCGACGGACGACTGATTTCTTGATAATATAAACACTCTAAAGTATTACGAGGATGCTATGCCTATATATGAGTTCAAATGTCTGAAGTGTGAAAACGAATTCGAAAAACTAGTGTTTAGCGGATCGTCTGAAAATGGAATTGTCTGCCCGGAGTGTCAATCTAATAAAGTAGAGCAGCTCTTCTCCGCTTTTAATGGGGTCAGCCGTTCAAGCGACGGCAGCTCTCATTCCATGTCATCCGGATGCTCGTCCTGCAGTTCATCCAGCTGCTCCAGTTGCAAACACTAAATACTGACAACTGATTGTTGTTTTTAGTCTTTTTGCTTCAATGGGCGGTGGATAACACTGTCTGGAAGCTCGTTGGTATCATCCTGCCTATAAGGAAAATGCCGGGCTAAGACCTCGCTGCAGCTTTCAATCGCTGCGCAGATGCCGGCGCAAGCGTTTCCCTCTTTAATGCCTTGAATTATCAGATCCCGAACTTTTGTCCAGAGCTGGTCTCCCATTTTTTCATGAATGCCTCGATCGCCGATGACAACAACTTCTCTTTCGAATAATGAAAGAAAGATCTCGATGCCGTTGGATTCGCGGGTTCGGTAGAGACCACTCGCGTAGAATTGCATAAATGCGGCATTGCGGACATGGACATCCATTTCCTTTTTCGAAACCAGCCGGCGCCGCCACGGCAACCGGGAAAGGATGGATTCGAAAAGGAAAAATGAAATGAGCTCGGTCAGAAGAAGGTATGTCAGGGTATGAGGCAATGGAAGCAGCAAATAAGCGGCGGTGACAATCACCATGCCGATTAAAGCCCCTTCAAGGGTTGCATGACGATATCGGGCGGACGCATCTGCAGTAGCGAAAACTATCTCGCCTGAGGTCATTGATTCGGCCTTTTTAATGGCAGCTTCAATCTGTTTTTTTTCTTCATCGGTTAGCAGTTTCATAATCGCTTTCTCCGGTTACCAACTGCCGGAACTGCCGCCTCCTCCAAAACCTCCACCACCGCCGGAAAAGCCGCCTCCGCCAAATCCACCGCCTCCGCTAAATCCACCGCCGCTTCCAAAACCACCTCCTGCGCCCCCAATGAAAGGACCGCCAAATCCACCTGCGCCACTGCCTGTCCTGGGACCGATTTTACTCAATATCCATAAGAGGGGAATTAAAATAAAAAGCAGAGTGAGGAAACGGCCCCCGGAATCAGAGCGTCTTTTTTCCTGGTCCGGATTGCCTTTATACACGCCGCGAACCGTCTGGATGATCGCGGTAATCCCGGCGTCGATGCCTCCGGCGTAATCTCCTGCTTTGAATCGCGGCGTAATTTCATTCCGGATAATCCGCCCGCACATCAAGTCGGTCAAGACATGCTCCAGCCCGTAACCGGATTCAATCCGGACTTTCCGGTCATTCAGGGCGATGAGCAGAAGCGCGCCGTTGTCTTTTCCTTTTTGGCCCAGCTTCCATTCCTGTAAAACCCGAATGGAGTAATTTTCTAAAGCTTCTCCATCGAGGCTGGGAATAATCAGAACTGCCAACTGGGTAGAGTCGGTGGTTTCGAGTTCCTGCAGACGAGCTTCCAACGACTCTTTTTCGCTGGAAGCCAATATCCCGGCAAGGTCCGTAACCCGTGTCTGAAGCTCCGGGACCTCAATGGCTACGGCCCCAATGCTTAGAAACAGGAGCAGAGATAAAACCGCTGCTGGCTTGAAGGACATTATTTACCTACTTGCCGAAATCAACGGTAGGGGCTTTATCGCTTCCCGGCTCAGACTGGAAATACTCTTTCGCCTTGAATCCAAACATGTTGGCGAAGAAACTGCCGGGGAACTGTTTCACTTTTGTATTGTAACTTTTCGCCGCGTCGTTGAAATATTTCCGTTCCGTGGCGATGCGGTTTTCGGATCCTTCCAGTTGGTTTTGCAGTTCCAGGAAATTCTGGTTTGCTTTTAAATCCGGATATCGTTCAACGACAACCATCAATCGGGTAAGCGCGCTGCTCAATCCATCTTGCGCCTGTTGGAATTTTTGAAATGCAGCGGGACTATTCAGAACTTCGGGCGTTACTTGCATGGATCCAACCTTGGATCGGGATTCAGTCACAGCTTGCAGCGTTTCGCTTTCGTGGCTTGCATATCCTTTGACTGTCGCCACCAGATTGGGTATCAGGTCGGCGCGGCGCTGGTAAACATTTTGCACCTGAGCCCATTTGGATTCTACGTTCTGCTGTTGTTCTACTAAACCGTTGTAGGTTCCCATCGCCCAGAAACCTAGGATGAGCGCCGCTATAACAACGATGGCCAAACATCCAAGTCCTGCAAAAAGTCCTTTTTTCATTGCCCCCTCCTGGTTTTGAAAAACACTTAATTATTACAGGGGCTTGTAAATATCGCAACTAATAACCGTTCCCGCTCTCAGTTCACAAGTAAAAACTTAACAAAAGATTTGAAACTCAAGCCCGCTTTACTCCAGCCACGGAATGAAAACGCACCGAGAGCACGAAATATAATAAATAATTGGATTTCCGTGTTTTCCGTGTGTTTTTTTCTGTGGCATAAAACTTTTGGAAACTGGGAACTGGGAACGCTGAGCCGTAATCCTAAAATCCCAGGAAGACGGGTTCCGGCTGGAGTTCTACGTTGAACAAGAGGTGAACGCGGTCCTGAATCAACCGCATTAAATCGTAGATATCCTGGGCGGAAGCGCCTCCGCGGTTAATCAATGCCAGAGCATGTTTATTCGATATGCCTGCATTCCCCTGTACAAATCCTTTATGGAATCCGGCGTGTTCGATCAGCCATGCCGCCGGCACTTTTTCTTTGTCCTGCGCAGCGGAGAAACTTGGGATCTTTTCGGAAGCTGCAAGAAACCCACCGGCGCGCGCCTTGTTTTCCAGTTCAGCCGCCGCCGCTGGGCTCAGAATGGGATTTTTAAAAAATGATCCAACGCTTTTTGTGTCGGCATCGTCCGGCTGCAAAACCATTCCTTTGGATTCGCGGATTTGAAGAACGGCGTCTCGCACCTGGCGCAGGCTGGGCGCTTTTGCGTGGTCGCCAAAATGCAGCTGAAGGTCGCGATAATGTATGCGTGGGTCGCCGTCGAGACGCAACCCGAGAGTAACCTTCAGAATGATGTAACCGTCATTATGGGTTGTATTGAAAATGCTGGAGCGATAGGCGAACCTGCATTCCGAGGCGCTTAATTCCAGTATCTCCTGGGTTTCTCGATCCAATACCCGTATCGAAAGCGCAACCTCGCTTATTTCCTCGCCGTAAGCCCCTATATTTTGCACCGACGCGGCGCCGACAGTGCCTGGTATCCCGCTGAGACACTCAACGCCTGCAAGATTGCGGCTGATGCAATATTGCACTAATTTGTCCCATTCTTCGCCTGCCGCAGCCGTAACTATCGTCTCGCCGTCGAAGGATTGCACGCCGGTGAGTTCAATTTTAATGACCAGACCTGCGAATCCGGAGTCGGATACCACAATATTGCTGCCGCTTCCCAAAATGAAAACCGGACAACCTTGCGCTTGAGCGAAGTCTAAAGCCTCCGGCAATTGATCCTCGCGTTTTACTGCGGACAGAAAGCGAGCGGAGCCTCCGACCCCCATGGTTGTGAAAGGGGCAAGAGAAACATTTTCACGTATCGAAAGCGTTGAACTTGATTTGCTCATAACGGAATTAAAACATAACACAGATTTACGAATGACGAATGACGATTTACGATAGAATGCCTGATCATTGTTCAAACGTAGAACCTTTTTTTTCGCTATAATTGCAGGGTATGAGAACAATTCCGGCATTAATTCTGCTGTTTTGGAGCTGCGCTGTTGACGTGACAGCCGGGGCCTCCAAGCCTGTAGTTTCGATTAACGTTGTTAAACCGTCCGCACCTTTAGTCCCGGGCAAACCGGCGGTCCTGACTGTCGAGTTCGATATTTCCAGCCCTTATCATATTAATTCCGATCAACCCTTGGATGATTTTCTCAAGCCGGCTAAGTTGAATTTTGAATCCACTTCAGGGGTGCAGTTTGGAAAAGTGACGTATCCTCCGCCTCGGATGCGGAAGCTGCTGTCCAGGACTTTAGCCGTATTTGAAGGCGTTGTGAAGGTTGCCGTGGAAATAATCCCGGATGCCAATTGGAATGCCAAAGAAATTGATGTACGGGGCTTGTTTTATTACCAGGCCTGCGATGATCGCATTTGCCTGGCTCCCGTTCGCGAGACCTTTAACTTCAAATTGCCCGTCGACGTGTCTTCTTCTGCGATTCCTTCAACGGCAGCCACCGGTGCGGGGAAGTCTTTTTTTTCCTTCGACGACAAAAACATATTTGTCCTCTTTCTCCTTGTGTTTGTCGGCGGCCTGGCTCTGAATTTAACCCCATGCGTCTATCCGATGATTCCGATCACAATCAGTTATTTCGGCGGCCAGGCGCGAGGGAATAAAGGCGGTCTTTGGGTTCATGCGCTGCTATACACCATCGGGATGGCGGTGACTTATTCCATCCTGGGCGTTCTGGCCGCAATGACGGGTGGCTTCCTGGGCGCCGCTCTCCGATATCCGGCGGTTCTCATCGGCATCTCCTGCATGATGGCGCTTCTGGCTTTGAGCATGTTTGACGTCTATGAATTTCGAATGCCGGCGTTTTTAAACCGATTGGCGGGAGGATCGCAAAAGGGTTTTGCCGGGACCTTCCTGATGGGTCTCACGGTCGGAATCGTTGCGGCGCCATGTATTGGACCCTTTGTTTTAGCGCTCCTGACCTATGTCGGCGATCAAGGCAGCATTGTTTTGGGATTCTTCCTTTTCTTTGTGCTTGCTCTTGGATTAGGAGTTCCTTTCCTGGTTCTTGGAATCTTTTCGGGAAGCATTGGCAAGCTGCCCAAATCAGGCTCCTGGATGGTATGGGTGCGCAAGATATTCGGATTTGTTCTTTTGGCAATGGCAATCCATTTCCTTGAAACGCTGTTTCCCAATCCATTATTTTATCAATTGTCCTTTGCCGCAATTATGTTTCTGGGGGGCGTCTATTTAGCCTGGATTGATCCGACGAAGAGCGCCGGGAAAGTCTTTCCTGTTATCCGGAATACGGTCGGCGTCGTTTTTTTTGTTATTGCGATTTACTCCGCCGCGACAGGTCTGCAGAACCTTGGCGCGGTCGCGGTCTTGAGTCCATCCCCTTCCGTCGGACGCATCATGAGCTCCAATGATGGAAATTCGATACAATGGCGTTTTTATTCCGACGAATCCTTAAGCCAGGCTTTTTATCAATCCAAACCTGTATTTATTGATTTTTATGCGGATTGGTGCGCTCCCTGCAAGGAACTCGATCGTTACACTTTTGCTGCGCCCGAAGTGATCGACCTTTCAAAGAAGTTTATTATGTTAAAAGCGGATCTCACTTCCGCGGATGATCCGATGATGGAGCGTTTAAGAGAGAAATATCAGGCAAGAGGAGTCCCCACTTTGATGTTTTTGAAGCCGAACGGCGAGGAGATGCAAGATCTTCGTGGGACAGGATTTGAGCCGAAAGAAACATTTCTTCTTAAAATGAAACAAGCCTTGCAAAGGACAACGGTCAGTCGTTAATTGTTATTTGATAGTCGGCGGCGACATAATCAGGAGGGAACGATTTGCAATATTTGACGCCCACCCGGGTGAAACGCCTGAATTCGAAACAGACTGAAATTGTTTGGAATGACGGGCATGTCAGTACTTATTGGTCTTGGTATTTGCGGGAAAAATGTCCCTGCGCTACTTGCGTTGAAGAATTCACCGGAATACGAAAAGTAGCGCCCGGGAGCATTCCCTCAAGTCTGGAGCGCGTGAATGTGTCTCTGGTAGGCAATTACGCCCTCCAATTCGAATGGAGCGACGGGCACAACACCGGAATCTATGCGTTCGATTTCCTGCGGGAGCTTTGTCCCTGTTCGCAATGTTTGCCCGAAGGTCTCCAGGAGCCTCCAGCGGAAATATTAACACCCGGTTCATTCGAAGTTTGAGGGGGAAATGATGAAATACACGCCCATTCCTAAAAGACTTTATCGCGAGGATGTTTATCTTTCGATCCTCGGGCTTGGCGGCATGGCTTTAGTCGGGATGGAACAAAAAAGCGTCGACGACCTCGTTTCCGAATCGGTTGAAAGGGGCGTTAATTATTTCGATGTAGCGCCCTTCTACGGAAACGGCGAAGCCGAAGAAAAAATGGGAACCGCCGTCGCTCCTTACAGAAAAAAGATATTTCTCGCCTGCAAAACTTTGGAGCGCAACGCCAAAGAAGCAGGCGCCGAGCTGGAACAATCGCTTCGACGTTTACGCGTCGATTGTTTGGATCTTTTCCAATTTCATGCCGTTAGCGATGAGAGCGAAGTAGAGGAGATCTTTTCCCCCGGGGGAGCGATGGAAGCTTTCCTGAAAGCCCAACGGCAGGGAAAAATCCGGTTCGTAGGTTTCTCCGCTCATTCGGTAAACGCTGCGCTTGTCATGATGGATCGATTCCGGTTCGACTCGGTGCTTTTCCCAATTAATTATATCAATTATGCACGGGGCAATTTCGGGCCACAGGTGATAGAAAAGGCGAAAAAACTGGGCGTCTCCCGTCTGGCGATAAAAGCGATGTGTCATGGCCCCTGGAAAAAGAATGAAAAACACATTTATCCCAACTGCTGGTACCGTCCTATCGATAAGGCGGAGCTAGCCCGTCAGGCTTTGCGCTTCACTCTTTCTGAAGATGTCACAGCCGCTATTCCGCCGGGAAACGAGCGGCTTTTTCGTTTGGCTTTGTCGCTGGCTCCGGACCTTCCTCCGCTAACGCCGGTTGAACGAAGGGAACTGCTTGCCGGCGCTCGCTCACTCCGTCCTTTAATGCGCGCCTAGAAAATATAATTGAACTTTAACCCTTGGAGTTAATGAATAGCCATGACAACGGATAAGCTGCAGTTCATCGTTGATGAAGGAAAACGTCTGGAAGAAGAGGGTCTGCTTGTCAACGTTCGCACGATCGGATCCGCCCAGGGCGCCTGGATAGAAGTCGATAAAAACAAGGTTTTGAATCTTTGCTCCAATAATTACCTGGGTTTGGCCAATCACCCGCGCTTAAAGGCCGCGGCTCAGGAGGCGATCCGGAAATTTGGCGTCGGGCCGGCCGCCGTTCGATCCATTGCCGGAACAACAGTCCTCCATGCGGAGCTTGAAGAAAAACTTGCGCATTTCAAACGCGTAGAATCCACGATCTCTTTTCAATCGGGCTTCAACTCGAATATTGCGACTATTCCGGCTCTGGTTGGGAAAGAGGATTTGATTTTTTCCGACGAGCTGAACCATGCTTCCATCATAGACGGCTGCCGGCTTTCCGGAGCGCCGATCCTCCGGTACGATCACTGCAGTCCTGCGTCTTTGGAAAAAAAACTTGAAGAAAATTGCCGTCCCGGGAAGTTCCGGCGTGCGCTGATCATCACAGACGGCGTTTTTTCCATGGACGGAGATATTGCGCCCTTGCCCGGATTGGTTGAAGTCGCCGAACGTTTCAATGCAATGATCATGGTGGACGATGCGCATGGAGAAGGCGTTCTTGGAGAAAACGGCCGTGGAGCCGTAGATCACTTTCACATGCATGGCAGGGTTGATGTCGAAATAGGAACGCTATCCAAAGCTTTTGGAGTGATGGGCGGTTTTGTCGCAGGGAAAAGAATTATTATCGAGCATCTTCGACAGAAGGGAAGACCGTTTCTATTTTCCAGCGCGCTTACTCCTGCGGACGTGGCTGCCTGCAGCGCTGCAGTCGAGATCCTGGAGTCCTCGGACGAGCTGGTGCAAAAGCTCTGGAGCAATGCGCGCTATTTCAAAAAGAAAATGCAAGCCGCCGGATTTGATGCAGGAAAAAGCGAAACTCCTATTACTCCGGTCATCCTGGGAGAGGCTAAAACCGCGCAGGAGTTCAGCCGAAAACTCTTCGAGCGCGGCGTATTTGCCATGGCGATAGGATTTCCCACCGTTCCCATCGGGAAAGCGCGGATCCGTGTGATGATTTCGGCTGCTCACTCGGAGCAGGACCTGGATTTCGGCGTCAATCAATTCGTTGCCATCGGCCAATCGCTTGGAATTATTTAGCCACGGAACACACAGAACACGGAGATAGAAATTTACATATTTAATCCGTAGGCAATGTGTGGCGGAACTAATCCAGCGAGACCCAGACGGATTTCACCTGCGAATACAGATCGATGCCGTATTTCCCCAGTTCGCGTCCATATCCGGATTGCTTGTATCCTCCGAAGGGAGATTCCGGCGAAGTCATGTTATAGGCGTTGATCCACACGGTTCCAGCCTGCAACCGTTGAACCAGTCTGTGCGCTTTGCCGATGTCTCGAGTCCACACAGCCGCGGCGAGTCCATAGATTGTTGCATTTGCCTTTTCCACAAGTTCATCGACATCTTTGAATGTGAGGACCGCCAGGACAGGCCCGAATATTTCTTCCCGGGCAATGCGCATGGAAGGACTTACGGCGTCGAAGATAGTCGGTTTTACAAAAAATCCCGGAGTAGGGACTCGTCCGCCGTGCAGGACCGGCAAGGCCCCTTCTTTTATCCCAACATCCACATAGTCCATTACTTTGTTCATTTGAGCCGCCGAGACAAGCGCTCCAAGCCGGGTCTTGGGATCCAGCGGATTCCCCGGTTCGAGCTTGCGCGCTCTTATCAGCAGCTTTTCCATCAGCCGGTCATGAACGCTTTCTTCTACCAGGAGTCGCGAGCCCGCGTTGCAGACCTCGCCTTTGCCGTAGAAGATGCCATTGAAAGCGCCTTTTGCCGCGGCGTCGATATCGGCGTCGGCAAAAATAATATTTGGGGATTTGCCGCCTAACTCCAGCGAGATCTTTTTGAGTGTATCGGCTGCCGTGCGCATGATTTCCTTGCCGACGGCCGTGCTTCCGGTAAAGGAGATTTTGTCGACATCGGGATGCGCGACGAGTGCGCGTCCGGCCGTTTCACCGTATCCGGGGACGATATTGACAACGCCGTCGGGAACTCCGGCTTCCAGGCAGAGTTGTCCGAGCCGAAGTCCGGTCAACGGGGTTTCTTCGGCTATTTTCACTACCGCCGTATTCCCGCAGGCCAGCGCCGGAGCCAGTTTCCAGGCGACCATCAGGAGAGGGAAGTTCCAGGGAGTAATGATGCCGCAAACGCCATAAGGTTCGCGCAGCGTGTAGTTGAGAAAATTGCCGGGGACGGGAATTGTTTCGCCCTCTATTTTAGTGCACCATCCGGCGTAGTAATAAAATGTCTCGGCTGCCGAAGGGATGTCGACATAACGGGATTCAAAAATCGGCTTGCCGTTGTCCAGGGTTTCAATCAACGCCAGCTCGTCGGCGTTCTTCATAATCAGATCGCCGATTTTCCAGAGTAGTTTCGAGCGCTCTCTGGCCGGCATAGTGCGCCAGACCTTATGATTGAAAGCCGCCCGGGCGGCTTTCACGGCGGCGTCCATGTCCGGTTCTTCCGCTTCAGAAATTTCCGCAAGAACTTCTTCCGTCGCAGGATTGACGGTTAAAAAAGTTTTCCCTGAAAGGGAATCTTTGAATTTTCCTCCGATCAGGAGTTGAGTCGGTCCATTCATAATTTTTCCTTCGATTTTTGGGGTCTTCGCGCCTTAGAGATCTATATTATTACGGATGGGTTCAGGGAAATCTGGAAAAAGTGGAAGTTTGTTTCGGAAGAATTGGCGGATGTTCGCCGTCAGGGCGCAACGGTCTGCGTCCTGACGGCATTTATGTTTTAAATTTAATTAGCTTGTTCTTTTTCGCGGTTGATTCTGAGGGAAACAGCGATCGCCGGCAGGAGACGTCTCTCTATATTTGTTGTAGTGCCGAAGGCGGCGACATCCACGGAAAACGTTTTACCGAAATTGAATCCGAGGCCGCCGGACGGATGCCAGCGATCGAGCCCGTAACGGGCGCCGCCCCGGAACTCGATCCATTTGAGCCGAAATTCGCCGCCGCCATGGAAACTGGTTCCCTGAAACCCCTCGGCGACCTCAGCGATAAATGCAAACTTGCCTTTGTCGTAGCCGATATTTCCGCTGTATTGAACAGGCAACTCCATTCTAAACTCTGAAGGCGCGACAACCGTTTGCTCTTCAAAACTGCCTCCATCGATAAGGCTCGCTAATTTATGGCTTTCGCGCGTAAAGTCTCGCCAGTCAATTCTGTTGGCCACGCCTTTAGCTCCAAATCCTAATTCCCAGTTCTTGATTGCCAAGCCCATGCCGAAATCAAGAGAAAATCCTGAGCCTGAAGACGCCCTCAGATAATCGATATTGATCGGTTCTGTTGTGGGCAATAGAGTGATTAGACCGTCGGGGTCTGTATCCATCCGGATTGTAATATCTGCATCCTGGTATGAAAATCCGCGCAAATAATTGAAATTCATTCCGACATAAACTCCGTCGCGGCTGGACTTTTCTTTACTGGGCAAACTGTATTTGGCGCGGTAGCCCCCGGTGATGGCCATCGCCAGCTGCCCCGTCGATTGATTCGTGATCAGGAAATTGCGGTTGGCAATATCCATGTCCGTTTCGCTGGCCAGAACGTCGGTCAAGCCTTTGTCTATATCCAGGTTGGAACCGGCGGATAAATAAGGTCCTGCTCCAATATAAATGCCTTGGAAGGATCCTTCGGGCCGCTTGCGGAATTTGATGGTTTTTCCCCAGCTCGGAGAAGCCAGCCCTTGACCGTCCAGATGGTTGGTGAAGTTGATGCCATGGTAGTCGTTCAGATTGCGGCTGAGTTCACCATTGATCATCTCTCGGATGAACCGGCCTCTGGGACCGTCCGGCTCTCTTCCGAACGTATAGTGAATCGGGTTGGCGGCATATTCCAATGCCAGCACCGGATCGAATTTATCCTTGTCGTCGGGATCGAAACGATCGATGTCTTGAACCAGTTGTAGGAGCCCTAGTGGGATCACTATGGCGCGGTAGTTTCGTTCTTCTTCAATCATACTGGTGGCAATATTTTCAGAAAACCCTGATCCTCCCATGCCGATTTTGCGCGCATCGCCATGATAGCTCTGGGCAAAAGCGGAGCCGGAGAGGGCCAGGCACAATAGCAAGGCAATTCCAGGAATCCGAATTTTCATGTGTGTTTCCTTATGTATGTTAGTCGTTCTTATCTGCAACATTACAGAAAGAGATTCGCCGCTATGCTTCTTCGGCAGGAAGCGGCTGATTCTACAGTTTTTACCGTTGAGCCGGGAAAGGCGAGATTCAGCCCGGCGTAGAATCAAATTATTCGCTCGGCCACAAAGGACAGTGCATGAATAATTTCATGGCATTGAATTAAGCGGCCTGAACAAAATCAACCTGAAAATTTATCCGGCGTTTGGTGACATTAAGACCGGTCATCTGTTACACTAGTCAAGCGGCAGGCAGATGGTCATCTTCATTTTCATCAAAGCGTGAGACAGGATAAGTTACAATGACGCTGCCGGCTTTGAATGACTTTGGGCTGCCGATTATATCTGTTTGGCGCCTGGAGAAACAAGCGTAAATACATTTATTCAGGAGGGGAAAAAAGATGAAATATGCCAAGTTGGCAATTTTGTTAGGCGTATTGATGTCGACTCTGGTCGTTGGGTCTTTATTCGCAGTCGCTCAGGATAAGTGGGAGATAGTAATACCCAAGTCGATCGAGGGAGTGAAGGTAAGAATGGCTGCATTTCACAACCAGAACTTTGGCGTCTGGGGTGGAGCCGGAGAAGAAGGAGCCCAGCACTATACCGTGGATGGCGGCAAGACATGGACTAAGGCCGACACCGGAGGCTGCATGTTCTCGGTGGAAATCGTGGATACCAACATAATCTGGCAATCCTGTTTGAGCGGCACCAGTTTGACCACCGACGGCGGCAAAAACTGGACAGTCATTGCCAAGGACGTCGGCGGTATGGCCAGTATCCTGGCTTTTGCAGATACCAAGACAGGATGGGTCGGTTCCGGAACTAAATTCAAGATGACCACGGACGGGGGCGCGACATGGAAAGACCTGGCGCTGCCCAAGGATTCCAGTGATGTCGCCGCAATTTCACTTCGGACGCCGACGGACGGGTATCTGATAGATAAGAATGGGGCCCTGTACATCACTTCGGATGGCGGCAAAACCTGGGTATCCCGATCCCTGGGGCTTAATAAGCCGGCTATTTTGGGCTTTGGCAGCGGCGGCTGGATCAACGAGACTCCACAGGTTGCCGTGCGTTTCACCAGCGCCAACAACGGCCTGGTTGTTCTGGGTCTCTCCGGCAATGCCAATATGATCGCTTTGCGTACGGCCGACGGCGGCAAGACTTGGAAAGAGGAAAGTGTGCCTGCCAAATTGGGAAAACCCTTCATCTCGCGCGACGGCAAATTTTTGACGGTAAGTAAATGGCAGGAAGGGCTTATTTTGCTCAAATCTAAATAAGCGCTTCTTCTCTATAAAAGCTTTTCCTCCGGAAAGCGGAAAGCCTTTTTAAAGGCTTGAGGTGTTTTGAGGGGACGGATCTTCAGAGGCCGTTCCCTCAAAATGGAATGATCCGCTACCTTGAGTTCAACGGTTGGGTGATGACATCAATGATCGCACGCATTGTGCAATGGTTTTTCCCATGTTTTTTGTCACCGAAACAGGATAGGGTCTGCTGCCATATCTCCTGCATTCTGCATTGGCTGTTTCGCTTTATTCTGGCCGGAATCTTCCTCTACAGCGGCTATATCAAAATGGAAAGTCCGTTGCTGTTCGAGGCTGTGATTTATAGATATGATTTGTTTCCGAATCCTTATGTTCCGACCATGGCCCATGTTTTCCCCTGGGTTGAAATTGCGCTCGGCGTACTCCTTCTTATCGGATTCAGATGGAAGCTCCGCTATTTTGCGGGCGCCGCAACCGCATTGTTGCTGTTTTTCATCGTCATTCTTACCGTCACCTATCTTCGTGGGATTGAAGCGGATTGCGGATGCTTTAGCTTCGAAGACCGAATCTCGCCCAAAACCATCGCGCGCGACAGCCTGATGCTCATTCCTGCTTTGTATCTATTATTTGCGGGCCCTCTGCTGCGCAGACGTCTGAAAAAAAATAATCAGGAATCTTGAAATTTCAGACAAAGTGAGTGGGTTTTCGTAAACAAGGGAAAGAAGCTCTTTAATTCTATCAGAACTGACTTTGCAACTGCCTGTAGACGTGCTAATCTATCGGACGTCGCACCGCAATCCGGTTGGGAATGAGCGGCGCAGGCTATAGAGTGTTTCAAGCATTGGGGCGTTGGAAGGAACCTAAGATGATCCGGAGATGCATGGACATGAGTGAACAACATCTTAGCGCAGCGGTTAAAATAATCGCTAAGAATTCCACTAC
This sequence comes from uncultured Acidobacteriota bacterium, assembly GCA_964441405.1. Taxonomy (GTDB): domain Bacteria; phylum Acidobacteriota; class UBA6911; order UBA6911; family UBA6911; genus UBA6911. The sequence continues at coordinate 20,129 of CAYTYP010000011.1, read as the reverse complement.
GGATCGGAACAACCGTGGCAGATCTAAGGGAAATAATCGAATCTCCTAACTCCAATAAAATCAATAATGTGGGCCGTTAGCTCAATTGGCAGAGCAACTGACTCTTAATCAGTAGGTTGTAGGTTCGATTCCTACACGGCTCACCATTTAGAATCAATAGCTTAGCTAAAATAAATCAATCCGAATAATTCAGTTAATTGTGATTTGGTTCCAATCTGGTTCCAACTGGGACGATTTCAGCCGCTTTTTCATTATGCCTGCCATTTTGCCGAAAAGCTCATTCTCGGAATTGAACCAGCAAATAAATCCTTACTGTCTTCGCGAAAACGGGCCGACCACTGTTCTTGATTGCGGCTGTAGAATCTAACGATTCGTTCCAATGCCGGAGAATCGACAAAATTTCGATCAAATCCAGCAGCCGGAAGGAAACTCAGGATTCTGAATTCTGCTGAGCATTGTGGTGGTTTGTCCTGGCAGGATCGGGTCGAGTTGTCGCCAATGAGAGTCGTGCGATGGCTGGAGCATTATTGAGTGATTGAATTTAGTCCCCTAAAATAAAAATTTCGGCAGCGTTCATCCCGATGGAATAGAGTTAAAAGGTATTTCGGTTTCCTCTACTGATTCAGGAAATGGCGTGTGTGAGAATGCTGGATTAATTCTAATGATTTCAGGATTGCCTGAGGGTTCGACCATCTCCGCGTTCCATGAAAAGAGTACAAGATTCTCACTAAAATGCCGTGCACTTCTCACGAGAATTCCGTTGAATCCCTGTTCTCTGGCGCAGTCTGCTATGTATCGCGAAACAAAATATTCAGGTTTCCAACCCTGTGATCTATCAACCAGCTGTATCAACGCACCGGAATACGAAAGGCCCACTGCGATCGCCGGGATTGCGTCATCAGCCCACTTTTCATTGCAGCTTAGATCCATGATTTGTGGAATCTTGCAGATTCTGAATTTCTGAACCCATGCCATCGTATCATGCTCGTCAGCGACCTCAATTGCGGCGCCATGGCTGTTCTTTGCCAGGTAAAAAACAGCTTGTCCAAAGTGATTATAACGTCCCTCTTGGATTGATTGTTTCGTAGGATCTGGGGGATCGAAATCGTAGCTAGTGAGGGTTTTACCGCTTTTTATTCTACGTCCTCGAAACCATTCTTCATTTTGGATTTCGGAACATGGGAATGTTTTTACTGTTTCCCGAAGTTCTGCGCCGAACTTATGAGCCGCACCAAGGTAGGGATATTTAGCTAAAAATGAATAGAACTCTTCAAATCTAGTTGCAAGCGATTCTTCCCATTGGATGCAAAGGTCCTCAAATCGCAGTTCTCCATCGCTTTTGATTCCAACTTCATCATGGAGATTATGGTGATCGCCGCATGAAGGACAGTATACAAGTCGAGCTACTTTCCGGCGAAATCGAGTAGGGACGTCTGCCTTTTCCATTACCTCATTAAGCTGTGCGTGTGGGTTGAGCCAAACAACGCCCTCGTCATAAGGCTGCCCAACAGCGCAATTTGAGAGCAATCTTTCAACATCACGAGCGTATTCATCAAGATTTGGCATGGTTGAATATATTAGCAGAAAAAATTGTTTGTAGCGCTGGAATCGGGTCGAGTTGTCGCTAAAAGGGATTGTCGGAGAGTGAGAGCATGATTTGCTGGACGAGTGCTCATAAAAAATTCCAAAAAAATGAAAATAAGTAATAAACTATAAAAGCTCGCATAGGAAGGGATAATCAAATGTCGGCAACAATACCGAGACCATTCGTGTTTGTCTTGATGCCATTTGATAAGACATTCGATGATTTGTATCTACTAGGGATCAAACCGGCATGTGAAGCGGCTGGAGCATACTCTGAGCGAGTTGACGAACAAATATTTGAAGGGACCATCCTTGCTCGAATCTATAACCAGATTGCAAAGTCCGATGTGGTTATCTCTGAAATGACAGGAAGAAATCCGAATGTTTTTTACGAAACCGGCTATGCCCATGCACTGGGAAGAAGAACAGTCTTGCTGACAAAAGATGCCACGGATATCCCCTTTGATTTGAAGAATTATCCCCCTATTATTCATGGAGGGCAAATCCATTATCTAAAGCAACAACTAGAAGCGAGGGTGCGATGGTTGATTGAGCATCCATCTGAGAAACCAATATATTTAGAATTTCCTTTAGAAATTTATGTAGACGGAATTCCCTTGAAGGAGAATCCGGAGATATTCAAAAAAGTGCCTAACAATCCCCTCATCTTTTCGTTTGAGCTTGCATTTCATAATCCCATGAATGTGCCCTATGTTACAAACCAACCTATTGGTTTAATCATGGAACCCGGAATAGGCTTCGATCACGGGCAGGAAATCACTCTCCCGAATGGCAGTTGCATGCAATATATGAATCTAAATATGAATCTGATGCCAGATCAATGGAGTTCTGAGCGCGTATTTCTTACACTAGGAAAACTTGATGTTGATTCATGTAGGCCTGTCATTAGGGTGTTCACTGAAATCGGGCCAATTGCCTTCTCATTTAAGATTAGTTTCACCTATGAGGGCATTTGAAGAGCAGCCGGCCGCATCCTTATGGTAAATATGGCGCTTTGAAGGATCGACTAACCCCATCCCCTTTGTACCGGACAGACACTTGAAAAACGTTTGGAAGAGAGAGCGGAAAAGAATTCTTATCAGGAAAAGACAAGGTAAGCTCTTTCGATTCACTTGTGAGATCCGCAATTTTAATTGATGGAACAGCCTTGTGCAATTCATCAGAGAAAAATCGAAAAGGCAAACTTGCTATACGCTCCAATATAGGCAATGGGCCTTGTCCGCAAGCGCCTAATGCCGAAGTGGGCATAGGAATGTTCGCTATTTGGCTGACGCCACCAGCTAAAAAATGAGATACCGCATAAATTCCATAAACATGCAATCTTAAATCTCGAAAAAACGAAAACGCAGTAGGACTTCCTTTAAACGGTTTATGAATTTTAAGATTTGGACCAATCGCGCCATTTGAATCTACGCTTTCGGCAAAGTAACCTGGAATTCCATAATCTTGCGTGAAAATGAAGATCGATCGAAACCTTCCTTGATGATGTTTGTAGTAATTGTAGAGAGGTGCAATTAGGTCTTTTCGATACCAGCTAATATTAGAGTTGAAATATCTTACCGGGTCTTTTTTTCTTAAAGCATTTTCGTCAATAGATGGCGGATAGAAACAACGAAGAATAGAGTTGCAGTCATCAAAATGACGATTTATGGCTGAAAGCAATTCCTGCTGACTTTGCATAAGCCGGTCATCGAAAATCAGCTCTTTGGCAGAAGAATTCCTATAATTAGTTCCAATTTGAACCGTATCAAGTTCATCCAATACGGCTTTGAGGCTGGTCCAAACATCTGAAAGAGAGATTGCATAGATCCCTGCTGGCGGACGTTTGCCGTGATCTATATTGTAAATCGGGACATCAATAGAATGCTTAAGCAGTTCGAGAGCTTCTGGTTCAAAACCGGTCTGAGAATCACGTTTAATAATCATGAATTTGCCGATTAGAACTTACTACTGGAAGTTTTCGAAAATCTACTAAAAAGATCTGCAATATTGATTGCTAACCCATCTACAATTTTTTCAATATTTTTGAGCGAAACGTTTCTGGCCCCGCGTTCGATATCCGCAATATAAGTCCGATGCAGTTCGGCCCTGCCAGCCAATTCCTCCAAGCAGCCTTTCTGGCTCATACCCATTTTTTTGAGTTGAAAAAATAAAAGCTCTGATCATCGCGGATATTGTATGATATATCGCGAAATCGAGAGGATTCAAACATCAATGCAACCAACTGGAGATCAACTCATGCAACTTGCATTGGTTTCTGGATGCTTCGCACTTATAGGTGCTCTACTCGGAACTGTCGTTGCTGGATTATTTGGTCTGAGGGCGAAGCAGAAAGAGTATGTAAACGATTACTACAAAACTGTCATGCAGCGGCGTATTGGCGCTTATGAGCAGTTGGAAATCGCAATTAACAGCTTTAAAACTTCTGTTGTCGATAAAGATAACAGGCCCTATCACCTCCCCTTCACGACCGATAAATTGGACGCGTTCCTTCCGCTCCACTCCGCCATGTCGCAAGGGCTCTGGTTAAGCGAACGATCTTTCGATAAATTGAGAGAGCTGAATTACCTTTTGTTTGGCTCGCCTGATACGGAAGTCAATCGCATAAAGTTCGGGAAAGAGCACTATCAAACAATTGCTAAAATACGCGAAGAGCTTGAGAGAATACTAGCTGCTGATATGCTAGAACTGTACAAAGTCAAACGGTTTCTCCTGCAAAAGAAAAGAAGAGAATCAGGATTCAGGGCCATTCGGCTGCACCACAACGCAACGGAAAAGACGCCTAAACCTTTGACATCAGTTGAGAAACGGTAATATCAAAAGCCGCTGCAATCACCTCCAGATTCCGTAAACAGATCTCCTTTTTCCCGTTCTCTAGGTCAGAAATAAAACTCCGATCAATCCCAGCATGCACTGACAAATAAGTCTGCGTCCAACCACGGTTTTTCCGAAGTTTTCGCAATCTGTTTCCGAATCTGACGCAAATATCATTCGACACGCCCTCTATAATGCCGGTAGACTATCAGCGATAAATCGGCAAATAGACTACAGAGACGACAAAGCCTAGATATTTGTTTGCAGGAGGCCTCATTATGCGTGTGCTTTCGATCGCAAGATTGGGATTTGTGCTCTTATTGTTGGCCAGTTCCGGCGCACTTTGTGAGACAAACAAAATATCAGCGCAAGCCCCTGAGATTCAACGAGGGGAAAAAACATCACGCCAGCCCATCGAGAATGATGCTTATGAATTTGCCAAATCGTTCATTCAGAGCCTAGGCTGGTCAAAATCGGCACTTTCCCGATATCCCGATCTTGATTCGCATCCGGCAACTGATCGCGCCTCAATGACCATAGCTACAAGAGAATTCATGCTCGGGAACAAACTTGCTGTTGAAGATTTGAAAAAAGCAGCATCCGAAGTTAGTGGCTTCAAGCAAAGCAAGAGGGATGGCATCCGTGAATCCGCTTCTGCAACTCTAACCGCTTATATGGCGTTGATTAAGCTATATCAACAACTAAACGCTGAAATTCAATCATTCCTAGACACAAAACCACAAAAGGGCTTAGGTTCTACACTGAACAGCCAGACTGACCTGTTGGTTAACATCGAGAAAGCCTGGGAACTCCTAGATTATGCAGCGGTTGGAGTAACTCACGCAATTTTGTTCCTTCCTCAGGAACCAAACGAGCCAGTAACAACCCTTGATTTGACCGCCAAACAAAGGAACGATCTCTGCAAAACTCTACTATCCTCGTTTGGAAATAAAGTCAAAAAATCATCAATCCCTGATGAGGATCGTGTGTCGATGGCTGCTCGCCTATTATATGAATTTCTTGCAAACGATCAGTGGAAAACAAGACAATAAGGTCAAGTGTAGATGTTTTCGGAACAACGGCGGGCCTTTTGTATTCCGGTATTCCCAATGAAAGGACACATGGCTATGTACACAGACCAGTCAATTCTTGAACGACTTAAAAAACTAGAAAAGCAGAATCGCCGGATGAAGCGGGTTGGTGTCGCTGTAATTGCGGTTACTACTGCCATGGTCGTAATGGGTCAGACACTACCTGTGACACGGGTCATTGAAGCGCATGAGTTTGTTCTTTTGGACGCGACCGGGAAAAGACGTGCTGCATTGGGAGCATACGACAAGGAGGGGAACCCTTCTTTGGGCATGCTTGACGACAAAGGTGATGTGCGGATGCTTCTCTCGTTGGAAGGACACAACCCAGGCATTTCACTGAACGACGGTAGAGCAAGCATGTTAAGACTTGGTTACGGACTCACTCCCTACCAAGCCATGGCTGGTGCCATGACAGGGGAAGGCCCTTATCTTATGATTGCCGACAAAGAACGCTCCCGGACTGTTATCGGGACTGCTGCTTATGAAACCGCAACAACAGGCCAAACCCATAAAACATCTGCCGCATCGGTAACACTCTTCGGCAAAGACAATAAAATTCTCTGGAAAGCCCCTTGAAAAATGCAAAATTCTTGCAGCGTTAGATTCTACATGCGCCGGATCGACCCGCTTAACACACAGAAAACTACTTATTAATACTTTCATTCCTTCATTGCTGTTATGTGACGCATTGACCACCCGTAATATTCAATGTTTTCGCGGCTGCTGTTAGTTTTCTCTGATGAATCGTTGTCAGCGGCGAGACTGGAACGGGACCATGCATTTCATCCATTCAATTCTGTAGAGTTGTTATTGAATGGCCGCTCCACGTACTGCGGGAACTAGGGGAACCTTCTAATGTTTTCAACAACTTACGAGAGAACAATTCAGGGAACCTTGAGGGAACCGGAGTAACAACCAAAGCGCTATACTTAATAAATATATAACTGTTCATTCCTCTGGTTCCCTTGAAGTTCTCTCTTTAGTTCCCTCGTAAGTTATTTATAATCAATGAAGTAACCATGGTTCCCTCATTATCCATCAGTATGAGTAATCCTATAGCTTCCACGCCCGATCTTTTCTAGAAGCCCGTGCGCCTCTGCTTTTTTGAGCATAGAGGAAATCAATTTTTTGGTTTTTGTTCCGAGTTCGGATAGGAGATTAGTCCATGTGAAACTCTTTTTCTTTTTAGCTTTCTCCCAAAACTCGCGTTCTTTATTTGTCATTGTCATTTTGGCTGAGTCCTCATCGTTTGCAACTTCAAAGCGAAGGGAATCCGGATCATCGTTTAACAGGATTATGCGCGGTTCATTGTTTCTTGCAACTCCGCCCAAAACCACAATCTCGCCGTCATTATCAATCTGGCGCTCAAGACCATAACAGGCGTCAACATGGCCAACCAAAGCATAATGGCCGCTGATATTTTCCATCCATAAAGAAGGATCTTTGATGAGTTTCGAGGGCGATTCGAACCGCTCTTTGCGAATATGATGAACGATAACAATTGCAAGCGCCGGGTGATTTTTCCGAAGAGATGATAATATCTTTAGGCCCCTTACAACTTTTGTTGCATCGTTTTCATCTTCGCCAAGCCACAAACGCCACGGATCAATAACAAGAACTTCTGCTTTTATCTGGCGGATAAGCTCCTCAAGCTTCTTAACCCCCTGGTCAGTAGAGTCTAGCGAATTTTCTGCGAGAGTATTTGCACACCAAACGAACACATTTCCATTCTTGGTCATATGTTGTCCGTCCATCCGCATAAACCTTTCCCTAATAGCCCAGGGCTTATTTTCGAGGTCGATAAGCAAAACGCGCCTTGGACGTGGTACATTCATTCCAAGAAATGGCAGTCCATTTGCTAATGATAGCGTCATCTGATGGACAATTCGAGATTTTCCTACCTTTGGCCGTCCTGCAATCAAAGTTGTTTCGCCTTCATTGACCAAATCTTCAATGACAGCATCCGGTTTGCTAATAGGTAAATCTAACAATTCATCCAAGGGATAAAGCCCGCTTATTGACTCAAACTGTTCTTCGGTTTGCCCGTCGAGTGGCATTGTCAGGAACTTTATTTCATCTCCTTCAATTGAAGTAATAACTGTAAGCCAGCCTTTGCTGTTCTCTCGTGAGAAAACCTTCTCGATAGAACCGGCATTAGCTGTTACATATTCTGCGAATCCATTGCGAATATCATCAAGTGGATATGCAAAATCCGACATGCTTGTCCTGGCCATAATTATCGAACCTCCCTTCTTTCCTGGAGCCACTGCAAAACCTCATCCTCATTCCAGCCTATAGCCCTTTCGCTGAGTTTTATTTTTCGTGGAAAATCTCCGCGTGTCTCTAATCTCCATCTCGTAACCCTGGATAGTCCTGTTATATTTCTCATTTCGCGTTCCCTAATTATTCTTGTCATTTCTGTATGCCTTTCTGCGGTTCAAGCCCGCGCTTTGTGTCTCTGTCCTTTGTTGAAATTAGCGGATTTGAACGAGGTGGACGGTTGTCTAGAGGGGCTAAAGCTCAGATACGACAAGAGATAAAATCTGATTTTATTTTCAAATATGGATATCGTGGAAAAATTTGCGCGACGTCTGACTATTTTAGTTTGCGGAATCCATGTCGATCACGGCTTATCTGTTTATAAACCGCAGTGGGGTCTGTGTTAAACCAGGAAACCCAGTCATTCCGGTAAAAAATTTGCAGTTTTTTCGATGGAAGCGGGATTTTGCAACGATTAAGATATTCACAAAGTGGCCGGCCAGTTTCTCCACTGGCTGTTGTCAGTCTAATGCGTTGCAGGGTAGATTTTCGTTGCCCCTTTGGCCCTGGCTTTGATGTGACCGTGGATTTTTCCTTCTCAAGACACTTGGCTCGAATAAGGGGCATGTCCGCTGCCGTTATTCTTCTAAAAACAGAAATTTCATGAATGATTTTTGTTGGGTCATTTTCATCGATTCGATCGGTAGTCTTCGTTTCATACTTTACAAATTGCGGTATACTCTCGATTCCTGTTGGTTCACGCTTTGTTTTAGTCATTCAAAATTCCTGCTATGATATGCAATTTGTCAGGTTGAATTTTATCATTCGATCATTCTTAATATGCTTCCGATATTTTGGTAGTTCCTACCAATTCTAAGTTGGTCACAATACGGGATAGCCTTGCGCCCCATGCGTTCAATGCTTCCTGTTTTTCCCTGAGATAGTCGTATTTATTATAAACCCGATCAGTGATTCCGGTCGGTTTATGATTAGTAATACGGTCGATTAAATGACCGGGAATCAACATTTCACCAAGCTTGGTCGAACATGTCCGGCGAAGATCATGCGGAGCGAATCCGGGAATTCCCAAATCTTTGGAAATATTTTGCGCTTCCTGATCGATTGCATAAACGGTCATCGGCTTGTCTTTGGTGAGGTGTCGGCATGGAAATACAAAAGCGCTTTGAGAAACTTTCTGCCTTCGCTTCTCTCGTTTCTTCATTTGTGATTCTAAAGCTTCCCGTTGTTTTTCAATGATTCGAATTGCCTGATTGCTTAACGGAATGATATTCGTCAGTCCATTTTTTGCACGGCTGCCGGGAAGCATCCACAATGCATCATTCAGATTTATTTCTTCCCATGGCAAGCCGACTACTTCGCCGGGTCTCTGGCCAGTTAACAATATTAATTGAAGCGCTTTTTTCGGCGCCGTCGAATCTTTTTCCAGTTCATTCCAAACGGCTTTGATTTCATCATCGCTTAGATTGCGTTCTTTGGGTTTTTCTCGTCCGCCAGGGCTTGATATTCCGGCTGCCGGGTTGCCTTCCATGTCCACAATTTCTTCTTTGATTGCCCAATTAAAAATCTTCCGCAGGCAGGCTTGAGAACGATTAGCTTGAACCGGAGTTTTAACCGCCATGTTGCGCAGGAATGAGCGAACATGAGAGCGAACAATTTCCTTAACGTTCAAGCTCCCGAATTCCGGCTTTAAAAGCTTATCGATGATGCGTTCGTCTTCTTCCCAACTGCGCTTATTGAGCTTTGCATATTCCTCAATATAGAGCTTGGATAATTCTGAAAATGTTTTGGCTTCGAGTCTTTCCCGCTTTATTAACGCTTCCTCGGCTTTTTTCTCCTGAACAGGGTCTTTGCTATCGCTCACCTCTGAAAGCGCCTTCCGGGCCTTTGTACGGGCCTTTTCGAGCGAAACATCTGGGTATCTGCCAAGCTTATATCGCCTTCTCAATCCGGCAAATCGATACATCACAAACCAAGTCTTCTTACCCTTCGGGGAGACTCGAATCCCAAAACCGGGAGTGCTTTCGTCAAACCATTCGGTAAGCTCATTTCCGGGCTTCAGGCTTGCAATTTTGCGGTCGGTCAGATTTGCAGTCGGCATGGCTAGTTCCTCTATTTTAATATTTGGTTCCAATTTGGTTCCACTCAAACTTAACTTCATGGAACAATCGAGCATTAACGATAGGAAACATAATGTAATCATTAGAGCATAGTATTAATGCGGTTTGCAAGCGATTTATGCGGGATTCGCGATAGGATGTTAGTATTTCTTAGTGTTTCAGAAATAGCCTACAAAGTGCTTTTTGGTCTGACTCTTAATCAGTAGGTTGTAGGTTCGATTCCTACACGGCTCACCACTGCAAATAAAGCACTTACAAGAAATTATAAAATTCAACAAAATGGCAAAAGGTAACACATAGGTAACATTGGGCATTGTGTTGGGTGGGTCACAAATGTCGAAATGGATGCTTTTTGTAGATGGTGAGAACCTGACCATTCAAGGCCAAAGAGTTGCCGAATCAAATAGTATTGCTTTAAACGAGGGAGAGTTATGCAAAAAAGACGTCTTTAGCTGGATTCCATTCTACCACGAATTTAATCCTTCCAATCTCCAAATGTTTCATAACGAGTATGTCGCTCATGTTCCAATCCGCTCTAGTTATTATACAAGCTTGGTTGGCGACGAAAATTCCATTAAAGAGGTCAAAACAAAGCTCCGAAGTTTGGGATTTAACCCTGAAGTATTCAAAAAGGAATCGAAAAGCCAAAAGGCCCAAGGAGTCGATATCTCGCTTACAAAAGATATATGCTATTGCATGCATTCTTTGACCACTACGATATTGCCATTTTGATTGCAGGCGACGGGGACTACCTGCCGCTCGTGGAAGAGATAAAACGATTAGGAAAAAGACTGCACATTGGATTTTTTTATGATGCGAGCCTCAATCCAAGTCTAAAGCTTTCTGCGGATAAATTCTTCGATATAACATGAGCTTTCGTTGTTGGCTGGAGCAAAGCCTAAAAGAGCTCAAAGACAAGAGAATACACATTTTGCACGGCTTTCCTTCATCAACTTTTTATATAAGTATTAATTTCCCGATCTAGTGGGAGAATCACTCGTCTAATGCCTGCATCAGGCCAGACCTCCAGCCGACGTGGCTCCCGACGCGAACTTGTTCAAGGAACTTTGTGTAGTCTTCGGGGGAAAGAAAATAGAAGTAATAGCGCCACTCTTCACCAGCCTCCTTCAAACGTTCATTCAGCGTCTCGAAATGTTTCAGTCCGTCGCGACATTTAGCGCGATTTCGGTTAGAGTCATCCCCCTCCGCCTTGATTTCGACAACTAGAATTTGGTGCTTCGCCGCGACCTTGATAAAGAAATCCGGGTTGAAATTCTCGTTCGCGACGTGAGTCTTGGCGGCTTTAGCCGGCTTGAAAGAGTAAGGGAAAGAATAACCGCCGGTGTTCGGCATCTTCACAAATGCATCGAACAGACTCGCGTTCTCGAAGAGAAGGTTGGAAAACTGTCGCTCAGGCTCGTAGCTGGCATAATGGACGTTCCACGGCAATCTGAATTTATCTACTGACACCTGATGGATTCTCGACCCGATTGACTGCGCTTGGTCCGATGCTTCTTCGCCCCACTCAGCGAACTGCTTGTAAAATCGCTGGTACTGCTCCCAGAGAGGCGATTCATGTCCGCCATAAGGGGCACACTCTTCTCGGGCTATAAATAACGAACCGTGCTCTTTGAGCATGCTCTCTGAGAACGACTGGCGCGGAATCGCCATAAGGTCCACATGCACGATCTCCTGCGCCGTCTGGCTCATGCGCGGATGCTCCTGGTCGAGCCCGCGGAAGATCGGTCCGAAGCCCTGTTGAAGCCGCAAGAGGTTCTCTTTGCTCAAAAAATCCTCGTCCTGCCCCGCCGCTCTTAGCTGCGTGACGATGAATTTCTGCAATCGATCTTTCGGCCACGCCGACGCATGCTTTGCATCTTTCTCGCGCAGGAATAAGCGCATCAACTTCACCGCGTTTTCAATCTCAATCAGGTCACGGTGTTGTATCTCCACGGCAAACTTCCCGGTTTCGGAGAAAGTTGAGTATTCGGTAGTTTTTCGAGCCTGCGGCAAAAACTGCACATCCGGCTCCTTGGCCGCTTCTCGTTTGGTTTCTACAGTCTTTTGTTCTGGCTCGTAACTCAGATTGTGCAACGGGAATACGTACTTGCTCCGACGTGGCTCATAGCCCCAGGAGAGGGTGTTCTCCACTTCGAGCACTTCCTTAAGCAATTTGCCAACTTCCTCCGACCACGCCTCATGATTGTTGATGGTCACCAATGGTTCTTTCTTAAGTTCTGGCGGAATTCGCAAGCCTCTGCCCAGTACCTGTGCGATGAGCAATTTCGACGAAAACGCGCGCGATTCATGCGGCACGATTTGAAAGACATTCTTGACGTCCCAACCTTCCGTTAGCATGGAGACTGAAACGATCCATTCCACGGGACAGCCCGGCTCATCCACCTGCTTGAGTAATACAAGGTTCTCATTCCGCCGCTTTTCAGCGGAATCTTTGTCTCCTCGTGGGCTATATACCCTTTCGACTCGCACCTTGGCGTCGCCAGTCGATGGGACACCCGAGGTCACCCATATCGCTTTCTTCGCCGCCTCTTCTTGGCTGATGTTCTCCTTATTTGAAAGGAAATCGACCAACTCCCTCCACACTTCCACGCACCGCGCAATCTCTTGCGTGACTACGATGGAAATCGGCTTCACCTCTGCGCCGTAGTCCTTTCTGTTTTGCTGGTGGATGGCGTACGTTTTCTGCCAATCATGCGCCGTATAGGTGTCCTCCAGTTTGTAGTTCGGCTTCTTCACTACCTTGTCGGCGATGGCCTGCTTCAGACCGTAGCGGAAGATCACATCAGGAAAATATTCATCGTCGACGTATGGCGTGCCCGTAACGTTCACAATCTGCCGGAAGTCAAAATCTTCGTGCTGGAGGAATCTCATCCACTCTTTCAGGCCACGGCTCGGAGGACTAAACAGGTGGTGTGATTCGTCGTTCAAGATGAGTGTGCGCGTGCCGCGTCCCTTGAAGCTGTCTCGAATTGATGAGCCAGTGTTTTCATAAACCGCATGGATGTTCTCCACGCAGATCTCCCCTGATTGAATGGTCTCATTGCCGCGCTTGATACCGGGGATCACAACCGCTGCTTCCAATTCGTTCATGATGCTGGAAAGCTCACCATTGCCAGCCAGCGCCGTGAACTTCCCAAGTAAGCCCTCTTCAATCGTCAGCGATGGACACAACACCAACACCAGATCCGCCAGCCCCTCGGCCATGGCAATGGCTGCCAGCCCATACATCACGTAGCTCTTACCAGTCCCAGTCGCCAGATCTAGCGACACTGATTTACGGTCCTTTAACGGCATCTTAGCGAGATACGCATCCATGCCTCCGTGTCGCTGGCGGATACTCTCACTGGCATCCCAGTTTTCGAGCGCCAACGATTCGAGGTTAGGATATTTTCGCGATACGAGAAACCGCAGCGTTTCTTGCACGACACCACGCTGGAAAGCGTAGTGCTCATCACAAAGTAGGTTCAGGAATGCATCGTACTTGTGAATAATCCCCTCAGTGATGTCACAGGCGTCGTTTACCTTCAACACCTGATCGGCGATGCGAAATTGTAGGCTCATTTCGCCTTCCTCACTTTCTTTGCTTTCTGGGCTGTCTTCTTATTTACCGAGCCACCGGGACTTTCGAAGTCCGCCTTATTCAGTAGAAGTGTCTTCTCGTTTCCGTATCGGTCGCACAAGATCACCATTAATCGCTCACCCACAAATTCCTGCTCTGGAATACGCATCTCTAGCCTCTCGGCTTTGTCTACGCCTCCCGCGACTTTAAGCAGATCCTCCCCCCAGAACACCCTGCTCAGCCGAAATACTTCACCGTCGTAATCAAGATCCACCATTGCCATTGAAAACGTTTCGAAGTTCCTAAAATCCTCCGGGTCTGTTGCCAGCGTTTGGGCGCGGAACTCGGAGATTTCCAGCACGTAATCGGAGAATAATTCGCCGCTTGGTTTTGCCTTCTTCGCCTTATACATAACCGATGGCTGGGAGATGAAGTCGAAACCCACCGCGTCGATCACCTCGTTCACATCCTCTTCTTTTGCTGGTTGCTTTAGCGCGGCTGGTTCCTTCCGCTCGATCAAACGTAGCAAAACTGATAGAGGCACCTTAAGAAAGACATACGTCGTCTCGTTTCGCATCACTTCGTCTTCGGCAAAGGCCATCGCGACTACAGGCGCAATGACATAGAAACGCTCGCCTGGCTTGCCGCGCAGTGTTCGGTGTAGGTCATCTACGTAGCCGTAATCGAGTGTGAGAGTCTGGTGGTCTGGGTAATTCCAGAGCAATGTGGAGTTCGTGCCGATATAACCATCCAGACCTAATCCGTAGCGCACGTGTGGATGCTCATGGACGCTGAAGAGCTTCAGCACAAATAGCCGGTACTCTGCCCACGGCAGCGCCTTGATTTCTGCCATGTCATAGACGCCTGCTCGGTAAAGCGCGAACTCCTTTGCAGGCAAAGGCTGTTCCCTCTCCACTTTGTCCTTGGGCGCAATAATCGAAATGCGATACTCAATTCCATCTACTGCGATGCTCCAGTCGCCCGGACCGTCCGCCACCTCTTCTAGCCGTTTCTCGGGGATTAGCAGCTTCTCTGCCGGGCAGACTATCGACCACGCCGCGCCTCTCTTTATTAAATCGTGTTTTTTTGCTAGGGCAGTGAGGTCGTGGAGTAGGTCCAGTGTCACTTTGCACTCGCCATTGCGCGCCTTCTCAGTTATAAGTAGGAGGCTTGCCGAGCCCTTAAGGTGTTTTGCCCAATCCTCAACGCGCTCCGGCTCGGCGCGGTCGTCCTTCTTCGCCCCGCCTATGGCTGTAGTGAGGGAGAAGAGCCGCTTCTGCGTGGTATACATACTCAGCTTGCCGCAGTCCATCGCGATCCATCGTCGGCCCAGCTTCTCCGCTACTGCCACCGTCGTGCCACTGCCGGAGAAACAGTCGAGGACTATGTCATCTGGGTCGGAAGATGCCTCAATGATTCGTTCGAGGAGTGCCTCCGATTTTTGAGTTGGATAGTCGACTCGCTCAGATGAAGTGTTCGCGACGCGCCCAACATCTGTCCAAATCGATTGAGGTGCCTGTCCCTCGGTCTTGTCCAGATAAACGATCAGACCATCCATTCGAGGCGTGCCGTCTTTCTTTTTGGCGATTCGGCCTTCCGTCCACCATTGTTCGAGTTGTTCGACCTTGTAACCCCACCCGCGCGTAGGTGGCGGCATCGTACCTCTCCATTCAAACTTCCCGGAGTTTGAATTCCGACGCTCACCGCAGAGGTCCTGCGTTGTGTATAGGCGTCCTTTCTCGTCCCGCTTGTATCGCTTTAATTGGACAGCCGAAAACGAAACTCGTTTTGGGTGCCAAATGTGACTCTCTCCCCGTGTGTAAAAAAAGATTGAGTCATGCACCCGTCCAAACTGGCCTGTTTCGTTGTGGGAATTGGTTCGTTGCCAAATTATCTCGTTCTGGAAGTTATCTTCGCCGAAAATCTCATCGAGAACTGCTTTGAGGTAATGCCCCTTCTTTGTGTCAAGGTGGACGTAGATACTTCCGTCGTCTGAGAGCACTTCGCGGAGGAGAATGAGGCGGCGTCGAAGAAATTCGATAAACTGAGCGCCAAGTACCTTGTCGCGGTAGGCCTTCTCCTTGTCTTTCATGAAATCCTGCCGCGTGGCAAATGGTGGATCAATATAGATCAGCTTGATCTTTCCCCTTGTACCGAAGCGATCTGGCCCCTGCTGGTCGGTCAGAAGCTCACGCAGGGCCAGCAGGTTGTCGCCCCACACAAGCAGATTGCGCCAGCCGTCCCCATGAGGCCGCACCTTGCAGAACTCGCGCTCCAGTTGCCACGGCGCCGCGAGCGTCTGGGCCAGCACTTCTTCGCGCTTCAACTTGCCGTCATATACTAGGCGATATTCCTTTCCTGTTTCGAGAACCTGGTTATTGGCGAAGAGCCGTTGTCGCCACTTGTCTGGTAGCGGCAGTCCGGTCTCAAGCTGTTTGTCTATATCAGTGATTTCGGTTTTTGTTAGCTTCATTCAGCATCCTGCTCAATCGAATTGCCGGGGCCTTTTTGCATTCGTCGGAGAATTCGATTTCCGCTTTTACGGCATCTGGGAAAGTCCCCATTCTCAAGTAATGGCACAGAAAATAGGTCAATCAAAAACAGCCTTTTGATGCGCATGATATTAGTGTGAAACCTATGAATGATCAAATACGAAATGAAGCTTGTGGATTTTGTGGAAGGCCTCTTTTACTCGGAGTTGCCGTCTCAGGCGTGCTGATTTTTAGATGTGCTTCGTGCAGCATGTTTGGACAGGCTATTACGCCCCTGAAGAATTGCGCTCAAAATCATTTGGACCAGCCATGATGAGCGAAATCCTATGCCACACGCATCCGGAAAGCTGCATGGCATTTCTCCGGCCGTCACCGGCGTTGGGCTTCTTTGTTGCCTTGTCTCATATAGTAAGCTATCGTAGCTTCCGAAGAAAAACAAATTGCCAAAATCTAATGGAGTTTTGATGGAGCTTCCTAGTGAACTACTCCGTGCAATTGCAGCTCCCAGTGGCGGCAGAGTTACGATCATAATGGGATCCGGTTGCTCATGTGAGGAACCGACCAACCTACCGCTTTCACAGGAGCTTTCGGAACAGGCTCACTCACGACTGGTGAAGGATGGCGTGCTCAAGCACGCCGAGTGTTCCGATCCATCAGATCTGTCTTGCTTGGCTGATACCGTATTCAGCAAAACAAACTCCCAAAAAGCGCTGGTAGATCGTCTTTTGGATGCCTATGCCTTCAAGACCGCAAAACCCAACGAGGGATACCGGATCGTAGCTGCGATGCTGTGTGAAGGAGCGGTTTGCGCCGTTGTTACTTTAAACTTTGACCTTGCCATGACCTCCGCGTTGAGTGAGCTTGGCGTTACCCATAATGTCTCGGTTATTGATGGCCCCCACGATCTAGGCCGCCTGGCCAATAAAAATGTCTACTATCTCCATCGAAACGCAAATGCGTCCGATCCTGATGATTGGGTGTTGCGTACCGAGGTAATCCAGAAATCTTGGAAGGGCCAGTGGCAGCAACCGGTTACCGCTAATGCACTAATGGTGCCAGTTGTTGTTTTTGCCGGCCTTGGAAGCCCAGCAGCAGTGCTCATTGAGAGCGCCTCTTTGATCCGCGCCGCAGCGCCAGCCGCCGTAGCGTTTCAAGTAGATCCAGGAGAGTCCGAGAATTCGATCTTGTTCCGTGAGCTTGGACTAACCCCAGAAGCCTTCATCAAGCTTCCGTGGTGCGAGTTTATGACAAAACTGGCACATCGTCTTGTTCAGGGGCAATCGGAAGCACTGATGAAGGCAGTGTCTAAAAAAATCCTGGAAGAAAACCTTCCAGAGGCTGACATCACCAATCTACCGAATTGGTTCGAATCGATTGGGCTGGTCAAACTAGGTCAGTTTCGATCGCATCTGATATTACGTCATGGCAAATATGAGCCTGATGGCGAAATTGTCCGAAATCTCGTTGCAGATCTTCTTTATTCGGTTGCAAGGGCGGAGAAGCTCTCTGGGACAACAGTTAGATTATGCGAGGATGGCGTCATCGAATTTATGCGAGATGGGCGACCTGTTGCTGTCTATATCCTGGCTTCGGGTCAGGGCAGCAAAGGCTTGGTATTTGTCGAGGCTGCTGTAAATAAAAGAATGCGCGATCTTCAAACTCGCAACATCGTTCCTAGCGGTGCAATCGTTGGGGGCATTTCCGAAGCGTTTACCCAAACACCGTCTCCACCATTTAATATACTTCGTGATGATGTTTCCTCCAGCATTGTTGCTTCCCAGCCGAACCTCATCATATTCCACCATACTAATCTTCGCAGTGATTCAAATAGTATAAGGAGCATCGTGCCATGATTGTTGCGCCAACACCGACGGGCCTTATTGCAAGGGCAACCGAAATTCTGATGCAGGGAGGCTACAGACAAATCACTGATGCTGGAGGATGTTGGAATACGTCGACAGGACGTTTATTCGAGGACCCATACAATGTTGTCGGCGTTGTCGTTCTAAATACGTGTTCAGAGATCCTCAGTTCCTGGCCCGATCTTCAAGAATCACTCGTGGATGTAATTTCACGGCATGTAACAGCTGCGGAAGGCAAAGCGTGGGATGGTTACCTTGTGTTACTCACACCCGGAATGGCTCCCTCAGAGCGCGCCGCAATCGAAGGTCTTCGGTATGACACATCGCGACTGCGGAAGCTTGTGGCAACTGGGGAGGATCTGTCAGCTGACGCGGAGGTGGAACGAGTTCTTCGTCCCCTTTTGCCCATGAAAATGGGTGCCGTTCAACTTAAACAAGACTCTACGCTTTCAATGCTGCCAAGTTTGCTTAAAGCTCTGAATATTCCGCAACCCCTGACTGAGGCCTTGATTAAAGCTTATTCCGATCAAGCTTCACTCATGGAGTGTCTCCACGAAGCACGAGGGAAGCTATGAGGCTAGTCAACCTTGAACTGTCCGGTTTCCGCGGATTTGCCAAACGGGAAGTGTTCGATTTCGATGCCAATGCTATTGTTGTGGTAGGAGCCAATGGTAACGGAAAAACGTCATTGTTTGACGGAATTCTGTGGGCTATTAGCGGCTTAGTACCGCGATTGGGTGAAGAGCCGGATGTCGTTCTTTCAAAGTTCTCGGAAACTGGAGAGGCACGCGCGGCCCTCCGGCTCCGTTCTGAGGATCGGAAGAACGAATATTTGTTTACGCGTGTGTACGACGGAAAGGACACTCGATTTTCTTTGGAAATCAATGGCTCAACGGTGAAGGGGCCAAGCGCAGAAGGCAAGCTAATCGAACTTCTCTGGCAGGACGCGGCATCGGCATCGGATAGCAGACTTGCTTTGGCAAGCGCTCTAACTCGTAATGTTTATCTCCAGCAGGATCTTATTTGCGAATTTGTCAAGGTTGCATCAGACCAGGATCGGTTTATCGCGGTCAGCGAGCTTGTTGGTTCCGGCAGAATCGCCGACCTGCAGGTACAATTAGAGCGTGCCAAGGCAGCTTGGACGAAGACCACTAACGCGCAGCAAGAGGAGCTTCGGCTCCTCCGTGATCAGTGTTCGGATTTTGAAACACGGCTTGCGGAAATCCACAACCGTCGTTCAGCAATTAAACAGGATGGGATTGAATCTGACTGGGCCGATTGGTGGAATGGCGTTAATAGGTTAGGGCTTCAAATGTCAACCACCCCGCTCGACTTCCTTGATGCCTCAACAGCGCTTGACGCAGCAATCAAAAACCTTGATGCCTTACGTCACTCGGCCGAGCGTCGGGTGCTGATGCTTACCACATTACTGGGTGAGTTAGGTTCGCTTGGCGCTCAACGATTAGTAGATTTGCAGCCGCTTCGCGACAAAGCCATCTCATTGAGGAGTGAGGTAAATGAGGCGCAGAATCGAGTGCAGGCAGAACAGGAACATGCCGCAGAAACGCGCCGAATCCAAGCTGCAATGAAGGAAGAGATGGAGCAGATGCGTGCTCTGGCAAGTTTGGCACTGAAGCTTCTTGGAAATCGTTGCCCAGTCTGTGCTCAAGAATATGACATCGAGGCCACGCGTCATCGTTTGGACATGGTCGCCAAAGGGAGTTCCTCGATTATTGGCGCGGCCGAAGAGATAGCATTACTGCCGCAGCTTCTCGCCATTCGTGCGACGAAGGAAAAGGAACTTGCGGCAGCAGAATCGGCGCTTAGGTCGGCCGAACAGATAGCTAAGGAGAGGCAACGGCTTGAACTGGTTATCGCTCGACGAATTGCCGACCTCGCTCTTGATATCCCAGTCGGAATAGATCAAGTCGTGGCTGTGCAGAACGAAATTAAGGCCGCCAATGAGCATGTTGAAGCCTTTAATCAACAACTGAGAAGTGGTGAGGAACTCACGCTCCGGATCACTCAAGTGGGAGAGCAAGCGAGAGCCAACGAGTTGTTAAAAGAGATTGATGGTCTGAAGGCTAAAATTATGGAGAAGGATAGTGCGGTTAACGAACGCACAACCACCGGAGATCTCGGGCAAAAAATAATTGAAGGCCTTCGCATAGCCACTTCACTGGTTGTTGAGAAGCGGCTGGAGGATCTCGTCCCCCTCTTGCAGACTATTTACAGCCGTATCGATCCACACCCAGCCTTCCGGATCGTCAATTTCATGTCGGAAATTG
>CAYTYP010000010.1:0-102989 GCA_964441405.1 uncultured Acidobacteriota bacterium | reverse complement strand
GGATTCGAGCTCACAGCGATACGATTATTCTTTCAAAAGCGCAGATATTCCATGGATCAAAGAACATGGCCTGCGGTTTTCCCTCACCCTTCCTGTCAAGAAGCCTGGGTCCTATTATGTCAGGGCTGCCATGAAAGAGCTGGGGTCAGGAAAAATAGGATCGGCTTATCAGTTTATTGAAGTCCCGGACCTGAAAAAAGGCCGGCTGTCGCTTTCGAATATTTTTATTATCAACCGAGGTGACGATATGCCGTGGGCCCGAACCCAACATTCGGAGCTTTCTCCCGATGTACGGCTGGATCCTCTTAGGAGTTCGGCCCTTCGAAGTTATCGGCCGGGTGAAACAATCGACTACGCAGCCATGATCTATAACGCAAAAACCGGCGCAGATCAGAAGCCGGATCTGGAATCTCAGTTCACTCTCTTCGGAAATGGGAAGGAGCTTTTCAAAAGCGGAATTGCCGCCGTGGATCTAATCGGCGTGAGCGATTTCCGAAGGATCCCGATTCGAAAAACGTTGGCATTGGAGAAATCCATTGATCCGGGAGACTATGTTCTGCTGTTGCAGATAACCGACAAGCAGGCGAACACGAAAAACAGCCTTGCTGCTCAAACTCTATATTTTAAAGTTTCGGCCAACTAGGCAATTTTATTCTTCTTTTGTTCTTTCAATACGTTTTGGTAAAAAAATGATTGAAGAATCTCGTACTCATCCGCTAAATGAAAACAACTCATGTCTTTCTCAGATCAGAGATGACTTTTCCTGTTTGGCGGCATGGGCTTGTTTTCCTGCCGGAAGTGCAGACTTTCTCTTCAATACATGAGGTAAGCTTTTTGCGCGGCATTCACGCACACTAGGCAGGTTTATTCTAACCGAAATCGAATTCTATTTCGTTGTTGTTCATGTGTCCGCCGTATACTCCGGGCGCCAGATGATGCATGCAGTCGTCCTCATCCGACAAGATTCCGAAATCCGCTTTAAGTTTGTCAAGAGCCTGCGGATTGTGAGCCCTCCACCCGTTAATCCCGCCGAGAACGTGTATCGAGCCGCGGACATATCCCAGGCTATCCAAAAGCCATTTGATCTGTCCTACGTCCTGAGTAGTTACATAGGCGTCATGTGTGTCGCGCTGCGCCATGTGAACGCCAACAATAAATCTCTGCCCATCGCGAACAAGAATCCCCAATACTAATATGCAAGAATCCATATGGGTAAATTTGACATCCTGGCCCCAGGCATATTGCCATTCAGCAATCTCGAGCCTTCTTGCAGCTTGTGTTAGTCTGATCATTTCAGCCCTCTCTCGAAGATCCATCAATCTGGATATAGTTCTATTGTTTCATAATAACCTATGCCCTTGAAAATGACAACTCAGGCGACACTCAGAGGCTCGACAACCGGAATCTTACTTCCTCCAGTTTCACCGTGAGGCATTGTCAGAAAGCTGCCGGACAGTTCTACCAGGCCTTCCCTGGCCCTGTAGCCTGCAATGTCCTGAGTAGGATATCCCAGGCTGGTACAGTCCGCATCTCGTTTTCACGGAAGCAGTTCTCACTTGTTGCGAAGAGCTGCAATGCTTCTCTCGATGTGATCTCTGGCTTGCTGCAATTGCATGGCAAAATGGTCTTGCAAAAACCAGGCGCCCAGCGCGATGTACATCATTCTCTCCGCCAGGAGAATGTCCGTTGAAAGAATGGCCAGAGAATCCATAGGGGTTGAATCATCCCTTGGGTCTTGATGGCGCTCACTCCAGCCCGTTTTTCTTATCGGCCATTCGTCATAAAGGGTATTGGTGAACGCAACAAGCTGTTCCAAAGTCAATCCATCCAGCAGCTTGCTTTCTTCAAGCCGCTGCAATAGGTAGTCGTAACTTCTCAAATAGTAGACAAGCACGGACGTGGCGTGTCGGCTGAATTCATACCATGACATTCCACCGACTGTTCTGTCGAAGATCTTCATGGCTGAGGCGCTTAAGAACTTGAATTCCTTGCTCGCTTCACAACCGGCGCTTTGACAACAACCGGTATGGCTGAAGAATCCCACCTGGTCACGTCCGTCGTAGCCATGAGATGTTTCTGCCAACGGGTGAGCCATACAACCGACCGTCTCTTTACTATCAACAAATCCCAACAACTGACACTCCGGCAGTTCGCCTTTCTGAAGATTCTTCGTCGGAACCGATCCTCCAAGAAATAAGGAAACGAGCCCTGTACACGCCGAAGCTTTATACCTGTACCCTTCATTTTTTTGCGCTGCTTTCATATACCTGGGCAACGATTGTCTTGGTTGCTCCCGGTCATATAGGTCGAGAAACAGATCTCTTCTTTCTGAAAACCGCTTTTCCATCTCTTCTCTTCCGACATCGGAAAAAGAATCTTCGTATTTTGACGCTTCTATTTTTGGATCCTGCAGCGGATTGAAATTCTGGAACTTCATCACGATACTGTCCGGACCGAGGTATCTGCCTGAATATTTGAGAGGATAAGCAGTTTTACTTTTCTGGAACAGATCGATTCTCTTCTCTTCGGAATCCTCCAGGTGTGAATCTCCGCCTATGTGGGGAAGGCAACATCGGACGCAAGAGATGTTCTTGTATCGGCACAGACTTACATCGGCGGCTTCTCCCGAGCGCATTATTTTTTGTTCTTCAAGGATTCTCTGCGCTTGTTCGGCTGAGTAGTACATATTTAAGGAAGATATTCCAATACATACAGCCTGTTGCAGTATCCGTCCCTCTACAACCGTCGGGCATTATTGATAGAAATAATCGTTGGTGTATTTGGTTAGCGTTTTCCCATCAAAAATCACATAACCATCAAGTCCATCCGTAAATATAGAAAATAAGAAGTCTGCAACAAGATCTCCGTTGAAGTCTCCAAAACTTTCAAGCTTGAGATTGTATCCTAAATCGGTTGCTTGCCCCTTCGAGTCTAGGAAAAACCACCGACCAGTGAAGACGTCAGGCTTCCCACACATTTCTTGATACTTAGGAGTAACTTCCGCCAGAATATTTCCCAGGTTCGATTTCAGCGCTGAAACACCCAAATCATTCGGTTGCAAATGTATGTCCAATATTCGTTGGTTTGGGTCGGCCCCCATCATGATCTTTGGATTTTGCTGACAGACATGAATTGCAGGTTCTATCTTTAGGAAAGCCGATGCCACTGCCGTATGTTCCGGTTCGGAAAGGCTAATCACTCGCGACCATCCCTCAGTGGAATCCGCAATGACCCCACATACGACCGGAAGAGGGTGATCGAGAATATCAGCCCTAAGAAGGCTTGACGGCAGTTTTTTTTCCCAGTCCAGGATTAGAGTGTTTTTAAGTTCGGCGCTCTCGCAGGCGCTGCGCACCGCATAATTGGATTGTATATCTTCAAGTTGAGCTATTGCTTTGCCATCTGAAACGATGGCGCAATTCCTGGGCACAATGGCAAAGTTCCACTGAGAGTCGCCTCTAATCTTCTTCCATTGCCCATCGGCATATTCGAAGAGTGGTCGCAATTGAGTGAGGCGTCTTTCCAAAACACCCAGGCGCATCTTTGCTTGGGATTGTTGTGCCGGCGCTTCCGAGTTAGGACTACTTGCAATCACAAAAAACATCACTAATAAAATCAGCGCCGTTAAGTTTTTCCCATGCATATAAGGATCTTCTTTAATTTCGCGTTAAAGAACGATGCGCGCGTCGGCGGCAAAAGTGCCGTTATTGTTCGTAATCAACGGATTGATGTCGACCTCTTTAACAATCGAGGCTAATTTCTGGATTGAGCAGAGCGTTTTGATAAGACCGGCTTTATCCGCTTTCATGCCCCGGAATCCTTCCAGAATATTTTTGGCTTTGATATCGGTCATGAGCCGCTCCGCTTCCTTTTCTCCGAAAGGAGCGATGCGGAACGAAACATCTTTGAGCGCTTCCACGAACACGCCGCCCAGCCCGAACATGACCACCGGCCCGAATTGCGGGTCCTGGCTCATCCCGACGATGCATTCGATTCCGCTAACCATCTGGACAATGTTGACTCCGAGCAGGTTTGCGCCCGGCTGGATATTTTTAATGCGCGCCATCATCTCGTTGTATTTTTCTTCCAATTCTTCCTTGCTGCGGATATTCAGTACAACGCCGCCAACGTCGCTTTTGTGAACGATTTCCGGCGATGCAATCTTCATGGCCAACGGATACATGCCCTCCGCCTGTTCCTTCGCTTCGTCGAGCGATCGGGCGAATCCCCATTTGGGCATCGGCGTACCGCACATCTCCAGGACTTTGCGCGCCTCATGTTCCATCAGAATATTCCGGCCTTCTTTGCGGATTGAATCGATATACGCAACCGCCTCTTTCGGTGGTTCATATTGAATAAAGCCGTCCCGAGGCCGTTTCTGATTCTTTTCCCACTCGCCGAGGATCTTGAACGAAGACACGACGTCTTTCACTTCGCCGAACGCCGGGATTTTATTCTCGTTTAAAAAATGCAATCCCCGACGTGTGGATTCGCCTCCGACCATGGCAAACGCCAACGGTTTTTTACGGCCTGAGGCGTCATATTCTTCGGCGACTGCTTGCGAGATTTCAAACGGATCTGTCATAGCCGTCTCGCAATACAAAACAAACACTCCGTCAATTTTATCCTCGCTCAACGCTATCTTCACAGCTTCACGGTATGCCTTGACGCCGCCTTCGCCTGTGAGATCAATCGGGTTTTTTGTGCTGCCGAAATCCGGCATCGTCGATCTGAATTTTGATTCCAGCCACTGCGGGTCTTCCAGAAGCCCGATCCCTGCAGCTTCGCATTCATCCGTCGCAGAAACGCCGATTCCTCCGCCGTTCGTAATAATGACATGATTGTTTCCCTTTGGGAGAGGCAAAGAAAACGCGCGCGCCCAGCCAAACGCTTCACTGAAGGAATCCGCACGAAGGACGCCCATCTGTTTGAACGCGGCGTTAAAAACGCCGTCGGAACCGCTGAGAGACCCCGTGTGCGACGCTGCCGCCTTAGCCCCCCGGGAAGAGCGTCCGACTTTCAGCGCGATCACCGGTTTCTTGATCTCCGTTTTTAGGAAATTGCGGCCGTCTTTTACGCCTTCCATATAGATTAACATCACATCGACATTGGGATCGTTGTTGAAATATTCGATCAAGGCTTTTTCGTCGACATCCGCTTTATTCCCCAGGCTGCACAGCGATGCCAGCCCGATTTTTTCCATCACCGTCCATCCCATCAAGGCAATCGCCAAAGCCCCGCTCTGTGAAATAAAAGCGATCTTCCCCGGCAACAATTCCACCGGCCCGAAGCTGGCGTTTAATTTTGACGGCATGTAAAGCACGCCCAAAATATTCGGCCCGAGAAAAGCGATCCCGTTTTCATCCGCAATCCTTTTTATTTCATCTTCATCTTTATGGTTGCCGACTTCGCCGAAACCGGAAGTGATGATCGCCGCATTTTTTACCCCCTTCGCAGCGCATTCCCGCATCGCCGAAATCACATGCTGGGCCGGAACGGTTATGACCGCGAGATCAACAAGCCCGGGCGCATCTTTGATGGACTTGTAGGCTTTTTTCCCATGAATTTCTTCTTCCTTGGGATTGATCGGATAAATCCCGCCGGGGAATCCTCCGATGACCAGGTTGTGAATGATCTGATAACCGATCTTCTCGGTATTGTTGGATGCGCCGATCACGGCGACGCTTTTCGGGTAAAAAAAACCATCGAGGGATTTTGTTTTCACACTCGAACCACAGCAATTGGATCCCATTTTAAAGCCTTTCGCTAAAAGTTTCATGTCGGAAGAAGATTATGATGTGCGGATAGAAGCAATTTGCAGAGAAAAGTCCTCTCTGCAAAGGCATCAATCTGGATCAACAGATCTCGGTATTTTCTTAGGACGCTCCCAGCCTTCCCTTGGCAGACATCGTATCGGCGACATTCTTCAACCCGAAGTCTTCCAGAGTCTTTCGGGTCGGCCAGCCATGTTCTTTGTCCCAACCTTCCAGGGCATAGAAGTGGCTTTTAAAGTCGTCCACGCCTTTCCGGTCCAGAAACATGTCCGGAGCTTGGTCTGAACGCCATTTGCCGTTCTCGTAAATAGGCACTCCTCCGTAGATTGCCATGCCCGAAGCTCCGGGCCTATACATGTACGGGAAGAAGTCTTCTGTCTGCCGGCTTCTTCCGTGCATAACTCGGATAGCACGCTCCAGGGTCCAGATCTTTTGGCCAACTCGCATGGTGTCGGCAAACGAGTCCTTCTTACCCGTGACGGCTTTGTAGTACATGAATTCTATTTCGGGACTTTCGCTGCCCAGTTCCGGAAGGAACATCTCGCAGAACGCCATGGACTCATTCCAGAAGGCTGTATAATGGCGGCTCCAGGCTACTTGTTTGGCTTTATGCGGGGAATAGATGCCGGTTTTCCAGGCCTCTTCGCCTTTCCACGCATAGTTGAACATGAAGATGTCGTCGGTATACGGGATCGTCTTCTTGGATAGCTTCTCCAGCGACTTTTCCAATGGCGAGCCATCGCGGGGAGCGCCGGTTGGAGCCATGAATCCATGCCAGGTAGGATCGCCGGCTCCAAGCATGTAGGCATACGCCCATTCCACGAACGGCATGGTCCAATGGCTGGATGCGCCCCAGGCGGGAAGACGCAAGGCTCCGCTGTCCCGGTCTTTTTCCAGCCGTCCCCATTTCTGAGCGGCCCGGCAACAGCCTTCAGCCAAGGCGTCGCCGATCCCTACGCGCCGCGCAATGGCATCCAGCATGGCTTTGCGAAAACTCAGTTCGCCCCATTGATCCATGGGCAACGGCGCCGAGTCGATCTGCTTTCCCGGACCCAGCAATCCCTGCTCATAGAGGTACTGGAGATACCAGCCAATGCCCGAATCTGTGGGCACTTTTCCATGGAAATACTCTGGTGCGCCGGCAATCTCTATCGAAAATGCGTGAAAATGAGCCGACCAGCTGCTGAGGCCATATTTTAACAAGGCTTCGCAAGCCAGGTCTCCATCCGTTTGGCTCTTGCCGAAGAGCCAGCCCTGATCGGCGCACATGGATTCGCCGCCATAATAGTTGCTTCTGCGCCGATCGGCCCGGAGGCAAGGCATGCAGGACGCCGCCCCGGGCTGAGGCGAATTGACTCCCCCCGACCCTGCCTGGGAGGCATGCATCTGGTGGAGTCTGGCCGCCACCACGCCCTTGGGATCCGACATCTTCACGCCGCCGGTCCCTGTTATGCTGACGGCTTTTAAATTCTTGGCCCCGAATACCGCGCCGTAACCGCCTATGCGCGCACTGACCCCGCTGCCGGTGATCAGTGCGGCGAGCCTTGATTTGGTTTCGCCTACCGGACCAATGCAGAGGATCTGCGGGCGTGAGGTGGTATAGTCGGCCCCGATCTGCTGCCATTCATCGCCGAATCGAGTTCGTCCCGCCACCATAGATAGAATGCGTCCCTGCGTCTCCCAGGTGTCCAGGCCCCAAAGCTCCTTGGCGTCTTCAATTTTCACCTGGTCATTAATGATGTTTATCCAGACAGGCCTGTCGGCCTTGCCTTCCACCACGACTCCATCCCAACCCGCAAGTTTCATCATAGTGCCGAATCGGCCGCCGAAATTACTCCGCCAGAATTCGCAGGTAGGAAACGTCTCCGGAGACAGCCCACAAACGCTGGTTCTTCCCGCGCCCGGAACGCCGGTAGCCGCTAAAGGACCGACCATCAAGGGAAGGACATTCCGTGGATCGTAAGGATCCTTCAGATCCCATTCGCCCGGAGCTACCGCCAAATCCCAGAAGATGGCCGCACCCATTCCGTAACCGCCCCCAAATTCCTCATACTTAGCGGTGTCAATGACGCTTATTTTCCCGGTAGTAAGATTAACTCTCAGTATCTTTCCGGTGTATCCGTTCGCCATCGCCCTTCTCCTTCCTGTTGGAAGTCCCACCCGAGCTGCCGATAGGAAGAGTAAACTTCTTTTTTAAGTCGTTTCCAATCGAGCCGTCCTGAGTGATTCCGATAAGACGCTTAATTCCACTTTTTTCATTTTTCGGCTCCGATTTTACTACAGGTTTGCAATAAAACGGGAAAATTAGAGCAGAGAAAATGGGCGGAGTTCTGGAAGGCTGCCAGACTCACGGTTGAACCGTTGGTTATTGGGAAAGTGACCTCTCTGTGAGATGAACGTTTCACTGGCGCTGGAGCCTTTACAAATTCAATTTCAGGAAAAAATTTCCCTTATTTTTTTATCGGCCCGCACCACACTGGAAGGAGATTTACCGCCTCCCCGGGCCGAGGGCGCCGAAAATCACGATATGTTTATTTTCGATTGCTTTCATGGCGTCTTGAGGCCAATGAATGTCCATTGTGCCGGGCGGCAGAGGATTCACCCGTATAGCAACCACCGCCTTGACGCAATAATCCGAGTTCTTTTCAAAATTCAGATTGAAGCGATATTTTTCGGGAACCTTCGCAATGCAGGCCTCTGTTGCTTTACTCGAATTATCCGGCGCCCCTGGATATTTCATCTGAGGGGCGACAACACGGAAAGGCCCGCTGCCCTGAAGCCGCTGCTGATTGTTGAGCGAAGCCGGCGTATATTGCTCCCCATTCACTTCATATGTCAAAAGCACATCGGCGTTCGGAAGCGGGACACCTTCTTTCAGGTATTTGGCCTCGTACCGAACCCAACCGCATTCACCCAACGTTTCCTTTCCGAGACCGAATACGGGCGCCGCCTGCGGGTAATTCCGGCGCAACTGGGCAATAGAAAATGTAGCGGAATATCCATCCAGGCTGAAGACATCGACGCTCGTCGCTTTATCACTTATCCCTGCAGCCTTAAGAACGTCCAAGAGTTTGAAACCTTTTAGATTCGAATAGCTGTCTCCGTCCTTTGATTTGGACACATTGACGAAGATTGCCTGTTCGTGGATTGGAATCTTTTTCGCAATTAGCTCGTCAAAAGAGAGTGTGATCTGCGGCGCTGTCTTCTTATCAGGCGCGCTTTGAGGATCGCCCGGATTGGTTTTGGCGTCGAGTTCCGCAATATTGGTAAATCCATCCCGATCGGAATCAAGTCCCGTTATGGCTGTAAATGCGGCGGTGTTGCGTCCATGCTTCAGATAATCCCGCCCGTACGGAGTCAGGGTATCGCCCTTTTTACGGCCATAGTCGGTGGTGCGGTGGCAGGAATCACAACTCCCCAGTTTCACCGCTTTCCCCTTTAATTCCCCTGTCGCAGGAGCCTCGATGCGTGCATGGCAGGATTCACAACCGTCCAATTGCGTCCCAATCGCCTGGGGATACACTTTAAAGAACAGAGCGGAATCCGGTTCGGTATGAGTCCTGTATGCGGCGATTCCGATCACGACCGCCAGAATCAGAAAAGCGGCGGAACCGCTCAGGATTTTAAGTTTCATGTTAGATACGATACGCATATATTTTCCTTATTTAACCGCTATTATTACAAATTATTTCTCGTAATCAGTTTAATGGAATTACCAGAGCTTTGCATACTAAAAAATGCCCCGACCTCTATTACGACAGATTTATGGATATTGGGAATTATTCCATGATACGATTAGTGATTAGTATAATGCACGGTTACCTTTTATTAAAAACGCCGGATTCCAGATAATTCTGGACAGGATCCAGCCTATTTTGCCTATCCACTTATAGATGATTGATCCCATCATTTTTAAATCAGCGCAACTGGCGGTCCTCGGCGCCTTTATCGTGTTTATTTCCGATTTCCGCAAGAAAAAGAATATGGTTCCGCTCATCAATGAGAAATGGACTTCCCTGATGAAGGCCACGTATCTGGTTCCTTTGGCCGTCTACATATATGTCCTGTTTTCAATGAGCAGTATATCGGGATTGGATTTTCTGGCGTTTGGCATAACCTCCCTGGGCGCTAGCCTGGCAGTTAAAGCAAAAAGGGACCTTTCCGTACACCATACATGGGCCGGGTACAGACTGACCTCTGCAAGCTATACAACAAACGGCATCTACGCTTTCATAAGGCATCCAATATATACAGGCATATTCCTCGTAGTCCTGGGCAGCTTATTCACCATAATGCCCCGTTTCCAATTCTCTCTTTTTTTAGCGCTGGCATGCGCAGCCATAAGCATAAGCTATGTCTTGGGTTTTCTTGCCTTTCTGGCAAAACGAGAAACCAAAACTCTCCTTGAACAATACGGCGCGCCGTTTCAGCGCTATAAAGAAGAAGTACATCCTTTCCTGCCGCTTAGAAAACACACTGTAAAGCTGCAAACAGATCAAATCCGGGAATACTAATTTTCATCAGGATTAAGCCTGGATTCTCTTCATGGGTGACGCAGCATTACACGGGACTCTCGCGCTCCAGATTGACCAGGTCAGGATTCTTTATCTCAATTGTCGCCTTTTTTTATGTTTTAGAAAAATTTCCAAGGCAAATATTATCCTTGCTGCTAAACTACTCCACGGATGTTGAATGATTGTCTTATTAAACAACCGTTGGCGATTGTCGGCATGGCTTGCCGATTCCCCGGCGCCGATAATCTGGACCAATTCTGGGATTTAATCCGTCAAGGCGCTTGTTCAATTGCGGAATTGCCCTCAGATCGCCTGGAGAGATCTCTCTATTATAGTTCAGCCAAAGGCAAGGGCGCTGATGGCAAAACCTACTCTACTCTGAGCGGGGTGGTTTCCACTCCTCAATTTGATGAGGATTTGTGCTCGGATCCCAACTCCTATGACATCGCCCACTTGATAATGCTTGAGGTGGCGGCAAGCGCCTGTCGTGACGCCAGGTGGAATCCGCTCGATTTGCCATTGCGCAATGCCGGCGTCTATATAGGCCATGCGCGCACCAGTTCCCTTTCCGCAAAAATTGCCTTTTCAACCCACGTGGAAGAATGTTCCGGGTATCTCGACCAGACGCCTGCTTTCCAACTTTTGTCGGATTCTCTGCGCCGAACAATTGTAAACGGCATAATCGACAAAGTGCATTGCACCTGGCCGCATCTCACCGAATCGGGCAAACCCTTTTTAAATCCTTCAATGGCCGCTACGCTTGTATCTCGCACGCTAGGATTAACAGGGCCGCATATGGTGATCGACGCCGCCTGTGCGTCGTCTCTGGTTGCAGTAACACTCGCTGCCGGGCCGCTTCAGGAAGGGCGCATCGAAATGGCGATTGTCGGCGGCGCCTCCTTCAGCAACTGGCAGAGCCTGGCGCTGTTTTCAAAAGCACAGGCCCTCAGCGCCTCGGGCAGTTATCCTTTTGATTCGCGCGCGAATGGCTTTATCAGCTCCGACGGTTATGCCGCTATCATTTTAAAAACCCTGAGTCGTGCTATTGCGGATGGCGATCGCATCCACGCAGTCATCAGCGGAATCGGCCTGTCTTCTGATGGGCGGGGCAAAAGCCTCTGGGCGCCGCGCAAAGAAGGACAAATTGAGGCGATCCGGAGAGCCTACGCCGGGGGCGTCAATCCGTCCCGCATTCAGTTTATCGAAGCCCATGGCACTTCTACGCAGTTGGGAGACGCCACGGAACTGCAGTCTCTGACAGAAGTCCTCGAACCCTTGATCCCTCAAGGCCGTAAAATCCCGATCGCAAGCGTGAAGGGAAACATTGGACACACCTGTGAAACTGCCGGTCTGGCAGGATTGATCAAGGTAGTTCTGGCGATGCACCATGGCATTATTCCTCCTGCCGCCAATTTTCGTTCCCCGAGTCCGGAACTCAACCTGGAGCGTTTGCCTTTCATCATTCCAACCGAATCGCTCCCATGGCCTGCCGATAAGAACGATCAGCCGAGGCGGGCGGCTGTCGATGCTTTCGGCATCGGCGGATTGAATGTGCATCTCGTCGTCGATGAATTTTCTCCCCCGCCGAAGCTATCCTCTCCTGTTTCTATCCATCCTGATGACACAGAAATCGTTGAAGTAGCGATAATCGGCTTAGGCGCCGTTTTTCCGGGCGCCAACACGGCGGCCGCTTTCTGGGAAATGCTTGCTTCCGGCTGCGATCCTAAAACTATAGCGCCTCCGGAGCGATGGGATCCTGACATCTACTGGAATCCTCATAAGCCCGGTCTCTGGCGCTCGCCTTCGCGCCTTGGAGGATTTGTCTCAGGATTCAAACTGGACCCCAAAAGATTTCGTATCACGCCGAAACAGCTGGAAACGGCGGATCCCCTTCAGTACATGGCGCTCGATGCAGCCGATCAGGCTTTACGCGATGCAGGATACGACAATAAACCGTTTGACAAGCGACGTGTCGCGGTGATTGTTGGAACCATGTTCTGCAACGATTTTATGCGGAATTTATCTGTCGCGCTGCAATACCCTGAATTCGAACGGGAATTGCAGAACATCTTGCAAGAACAGAACGTGCCGGAGGAACAGGTCCACGAAATACTAGTCGGCGCTCGAAAGATATTCCACCAACGCAAACCCATGCTCAAAGACGAGACCGGAAGTTTCAGCGCCAGCACGCTGGCTTCCCGTATCGCAAGAACTCTGGATTTCATGGGGGGAGCTTTCAGCGTGGATGCGGAAGAGGCTTCTTCGGGAGCCGCTCTGGATGCGGCGGCGTCCCTGATCCGTTCCGGAGCTTGCACTATGGCGTTGTGCGCCGGCGCCCAGCGGTCCATGGATATCGAGGTTTATACGGAATATGCTTTGCGCGGAATGATCACTGCAGACAATAAGGGATTCATTCCCGCCGAAGGCGTCGGGATGACGCTTTTAAAAAAAGCAGCGGACGCCCGAAGAGATGGCGACCACATCTACGCCATTATCAAAGGAATACGCAGCGGCAGGAATAATTCCGGAATCGTTCCGGATCGGACAATGAGGCAAATGGGGCATGCGCTGGGAGCTTCAGGAATGGCAAGCCTTCTGGCTGCCATGGCGCCGGATGCCGCCCAATCGACCACTGTGACCAATGCAACTCCCACCGGCCTGAGTTTTGAAATCGACATCGAGAAGAAAACCTCGGACAGGAAAAACCGTATCGCATTTTTATTCCCCGGACAGGGCTCACAATACCACGGAATGCTGCGGGAACTTGTGCGTGAATCCTCTGCCGCAGCCGCGAAGCTGCGTGAAGTCGACGCTCTCATGAAACGGCTGGGCTATCAGAGCTATTCCGAGATTGCTTTTAATTCCGACAACTGTCTTGGCGTCGATCCCTGGCAAACACAGTTTTCGATGTTGCTGGCCGACATTATTGTTCTGGCCGCTTTAAAAGATCTGGGAGTGCAGCCTGACGTCGTTGCAGGCCACAGTTACGGTGAATTCCCGGCTCTTGTAGCTTCAGGTTCCTTGACGCTCGAACAGGCGATTCAATCAACACGAATGCGCGTCGATCTGGTTAAATCAAGCAGCGGCGCCGCCAGCAAGTTGATGGCGACCAATGCTCCCATGGAAACTGTACGGCGGATCCTCAATGCTTCGGGACTTCCTGTGCATGTTGCTATACTGAATGCCCCTGAACAGACCATACTGGGCGGAACGAGCGACGATCTGGGATCCATCCTCCTACGCTTGAAAACCGAGGGATTCTACTCCACTCTGTTGCCGCTTCCGGGCGCATTTCACACGCCTCTCTTTGCAGACATGCGCGCGCCCTTTTCCAATGCTCTTTCATCCATTCCAATTTTCCCCCCGCGAATACCGCTGCTAAGCAGCGTGACCGTTCGCTATGTCGCAGATCCTGAGGAGATCCGTAAAAATCTGGCGCTGCAAACATCAACGTTTCTCAATTATCCGGAAATGGTGCGGAGGCTTCTGGCAGACGGAGTGACGGTTTTTATCGAGGTGGGCCCTCAACAGGTGCTGACAAAACTGAATCAACGGCTCCTGGAAGACAAAGCCATTGCTATCGCCTGCGACAATCCCCAAAAGCCCGGGATGGAACGATTGATGCAAATAAAAAAGATTCTGGAAAACTGCGGCGTTGATCTATCCTCTCGTGAAATTTTGACCCTGCGATCTGGTTTTCCGGAGCCTCAAAAACACGAAATCATCTATTTTGATGCAACCCTACGCCGCAGAGAAAAAAACCTGCGGGGCGCCGAGGCTCAACCTCCTGTTGATGAAAAGGAGCAAACGCAGGAAGAATTGCTGCTAAGCGGCGCAGATTGGTCTTCATACCTGATTCAATTTGTATGCGAGCAGACCGGATATGCCCGCGAAGTTGTCGACCTCGACGCAGATCTGGAATCCGATCTGGGCATCGACAGCATCAAGAAAATGCAGCTGTTCAGTGAATTGCGCGAGCGCTTCGATTTCAGCGGCCTTCAGCCCTCAGCGCTGGCCAATTTCTCCACCCTGAGACATGTGCTTGATTTCCTGCAGGGGAGCGCGAAACTAAAAGAAAATGGCCCTCTTTCTCTGCCTTCTTCCGGCGCGGAAGACAACGGCAGGATGAAGATAATCCGGCTTCAGGGGAGTCCCTATGCTATGGGACGTGAGCATGGCAGACTCCAGAGCGGCGAAATCAAGAACGTCGTCAATAAATATACTGAAATGCTGGGCAGCCACGGGAACCTGCAGCAGAACCTGAATTCGGTCATGGAGAACCTGGACGCCTATTTCAGCAAAACGGGGCAGGAAGAATTGCGCGGATTGGCGGATGGCGCAGGATTGCCTCTGGAAATCATTGCAGGGTTGAACCTAGCGCTGATGCCGGATTTGCTGCCGGGCTGTTCTCACTTCGCTCATTGGGATTACACCCATGGGTCTCAGGAACTCTGGCATGGAGTCAATGAGGATGCTCCATTGTTGCTGACATTAGGCCGTGCGATTATGCCGGCGGCGCTGGTACGACATCCGGAAGCCGGAATCCCACATCTGACATTTGTCTTGCCGGGACAATTTGCCGGGCTCAACGGCATTAACGCCCGGGGACTGGCTGTTTCCAGCACGTTGCTGTTGGACCGTTTGCCTGCAACAGGCATCGGTTTGGGCCGGATGCACTCCGACCTGGTGAAGGAAATTCTGGAAAACGCCACCGATGTTGAAACAACGATTGAGATTGTGCGCGGCGCTCGACGGATCGGCGGATGGGGACTTCTCCTCAGCCATCAGGCGATGCAGCAGTTGTGTTATCTCGAATACGATGAGGATGCGGTTGCCATTGATTCGCGGACAGACCATATAGTCGGCGCCAACCACAGCCTCCTGGCGTCTCGCGACGGCGTTCAGGCGCCGGAGCATTCGATGGATCGACTGAAGCGCTTGTCAAACCTGACCGGCTCGAACAGAAACGGCGGCTTGCTCCTGGAAACAGCCCAGGCAGCGCTGCGCGACTGTCACGATTTAGCCCGGGATTGCAAAGCAGAACGCCCGACGATGAGCACCGTGCGCCGGGTGGATAATTTGATGAGTCTGGTCATGCGTCCGCTCAAGAATGAAGTATGGGTGGCGGCAGGAGTTCAAGCAGAGACTTATCAACGGCTCGATTTGGTTGATTTGTTCAATCCTCACCTCATGCGCCGCTGGGTGCTGCGAACGGTTGAAGCTCCCCTTCCACCATCAAGGCAATTCCCTTTTCGCGGCGCGTCACTGGTAGTGGGCAATAATCCTGCGGCTAAGGCGCTTAAATCCCAACTTGTCCATTCAGGCGCAGACGTAATGGATTTGCCCGATAAGCTGGAAAACGCGCTTGAGTTTCTTAATGGCGCGTGGGATTCGAAACAGGCTTTGCATCTATTTCTGATGTCCGGATTGGACGAACAGAATCCGGACATTTTTACTATCTACCGAGTGTGCCAACGTTGGGTGGAACGTATTCAAGCTGCAAACCTGTTATCGGAAGCTACCTTGACTGCAGCGACGATGATGGGAGGAGATTTCGGTTTATCCGGCCATATCGGCAATATTGAAAGCGGAGGGTTGGCTGGATTGCTGAAAGCAATCCGTCGGGAATTCTCAGGCCTCAAAGTGAAAATCGTCGATGTACTTTGTGAAGAGCCTCCCGATCGTCTGGCATCGGAAATTATCCACGAGCTGGGATCGACCGCCTCGGAATCAGAGGTCGGATACCGCTTGGGCAAGCGTTTCACGGTGCAGGCGATTCCCCGCCCCGCATTGCCGCGTTTGCCCATCACTATTACGCGGGGAGGCGTATGGATCACATCCGGAGGAGGTCGAGGAATTACCGCATACGCCGCTCGATCGCTGGTAAAAAAATATGACCTGAAAATGCATATCCTCGGCCGCAGCCCGACAGCCGATCTCGATTATCCGGCGGTTTATCATTGCTGCGACGTCTCTGATATAACTGCACTGAAAAAAACCATCGCACTCATCCGGCAGGATTCCGGTCCGATCCGCGGAATACTCCACGGGGCGGCCGTCGAATCTGCAGCGCGGTTCGAACGAAAAGAGATGAAAAGCGTGCGGGCGACAATCGCTTCCAAAGCCTACGGGGCGGCCTCCTTGATGAAATTGACGCTGCAGGATCCGCTGGAGGCTTTTCTTGCTTTCGGCTCCGTCAGCGGTCGTTTTGGCGGTCATGGCCAAACCGACTATTCTCTCGCCAGCGATATGCTCGCCAAACTCATCCAGCGTTTCCGCCAGGAGAGGCCGGAATGCGCTTCTATTGTTTTTCACTGGCCGGCCTGGGGCGACATCGGGATGGCAATGCGTGCGGAAAGCCGCACAGCTCTGGAGTTGGCTGGACAAAAGTTCATGCCGCCGAAGGAAGGGATGGAACATCTCTTTGCCGAACTGAATGCGGGCGCACCGGAAGGTGAAGTCCTGATTCTGGATGGTCCGGGGGGTCTGGATTCGGATGGATGCATGCAACCGCCTTCAGCCGTCATCTCACAGAGACCATTCATCGAGGGCATTCTAACGGAAGGGCCGGAACGAATCGTAGCGGAGATCCGATTCGATCCATTTACCGATAGCTTCCTGGCGGGACATTGCTATCGCGGCGCCCCCCTGCTCCCTGCCGCGGCAGGATTGGAAGCCCTTGCGGAAGGAGCGGCCTTATTGGGCGATGAGGGGCGTCTGACGCTGCTGGATGTTGAAATCCGGCACGGGTTGAGCTTTCCCGACCGGCGTCCTCAATGGGTCCGGATTGAGGTTGCGCGGGATGCGGATAGCATAAGGTGCCGCCTTGTCAGCGAGTTTCACAGCCGCAACGGGAAACTCATCGATCCGGATCGGGTTCTGATTTCCGGGAAAGCTCGATACGGATTCTCTGCGGATCCCGATTCTGCGCCTGATGTCGCCGGAAGATTATGGTTCCCGATGCAATATCCTGACGAGGGACCGCTGATTCACGATCCCTCTTTTCGATGCTTGAGGGAAATTTCATTTGGGGAAAAGAGCGGATGCGGCAAGATCGTTGCACAGGCTTCTTCTCGCCTGGGAGGCATGCGTCAGGGCTCCTGGCTGGTTCCGGTTGCGGAACTGGACGCCTGCCTCGTCGCCTGCGGAAGTTATTCTTTGAAAATAATGGGCATGCTGGCTTTGCCCAAGAAGTTTGATGTGTTGCGATTCTTCCGGCTGCCGGCAGCAGGAGAGTCCTGTATGGTTCATTTCTGTTATCGGGATCGCACAGAGGATCTTTTGCGTTTTGACTTTACGCTGTATGGCGCCGACGGCGGCGTGATCCTTCAGGCTGAACGGTTTGGCGCCGTAATTGCGGCGCAGGGAACGGATTTATGATCGACCTGACAGGGCGCCTGGCTCTGGTAACGGGCGCCGCTCGCGGCATTGGGAGAGCGTGCGCCTTGCGCCTTGCTGAAGCCGGCGCCGATGTCATCGTCAACTATGTCACTTCGCGCGCAGCCGCGGATGAAGTGGCGCAGAAAATCCAGTCCATAGGCCGTCATGCCGCTGTCGTTAAAGCAGACATCAGCGAACAGGACGATATTATTTCGATGATGGATTTTGTGAAAGAGTCTTTCGGCAAACTCGACATCCTGGTGAGCAATGCAGCCACCGGAGGATTCCGGCCCCTGATGTCGACGACCGCACGACAGTTTGAAGCGGCTATGAATGCCAATACACGGGCTTTGCTTTTTCTGATGCAGGCGGCGCTCCCTTTGTTGCGCCGAAAAGAAGAGGGGCGCGCAAAAGTCATCGCCCTGACCAGCCATGGATCGCATTTCGCGTTGCCTCTCTATGGATTGATCGGAAGCACGAAAGCGGCGCTGGAAAGCCTCGCACGGCACCTTGCGCTGGAAGTTGGAAGCGAAGGGATCAACGTTAATCTCGTTCAAGCAGGATTAGTCGAAACGGATTCAACGCGCAGCGTACCGGGGAGTCAACAGCTCTTCGATTTGCGCCAATCACGGAGCATGGTGGGGAAAAGGATTCTGGAGACGGGCGATGTCGCCGATGTCGTGCTTTTTCTTGCCAGCCCGCTTAGCGATATGATCCAGGGCCAAACCATAGTAGTCGACGGCGGCTCCGGCATCCATATCTGAGAGGAACGGACATGAAAGCAATCTGCCTGTTTTTTATCCTGGCAGCGATATCGGAACCGGAAGAGACTATCAGTAAGTCTTCTATCGATAAGGCTTTTAACCGTTTATACAATTTCGATTTTACCGGGATGCATTCCACTTTAGACGAATACGTACGCACGCATCCTGAAGATCCTATGGCCTATTCGGCTCGCGCAGTAGGTTGTCTTTTTTTTGAGCTGCATCGGATGGAAATTCTCGAAACAGAGTTTTTCACCGACGACGATCAAATGACCGATAAAAAAAAGCTGAAACCGGATCCGGAGATTCGGGCTCAGCTGTTCCGGATGACGAGTGAAGCGAGAAAGAGATCAGCGGCAATTTTGGCTGTGAAGCCCGACGATCGGAATGCTCTGGCTGCGATGTGCACAGCGGCTGAAGTTGAGACCGATTACACCATCCTGATTGAAAAGAAATATTTAAGAAGTTTTTCCATGTCCAAGGAATCCCAAAAGCATGCACGAACGTTGTTGTCTATGAATCCACCTGATTGCGACGCTCATCTGACGCTGGGAATGGTGGAGTATGTCGTCAGCAATATGAACTGGTTTTACCGTCTTTTTGTGCGTTTTAATAAAATAGAAGGAAGCAAAGAAAAAGCGATAGAGAATCTCAAAGCGGTCATACAAGGGGGACGCTATTATGGGCCTCTTGCCAAAATACTTCTGTCTGTCGTCTATTTGCGTGAAAAAAAGCCGCACCAAGCTCTTGCCCTGATGCAGGAAATGGAACGGGATTTTCCCGAAAATCCTCTTATCCGCTCGGAAGTGAAAAAAATCGCCGACAAGATAGACAAATCCCGATCGACGAAGGATTAGGCGCTATCCATAAACCTGTATTCCGGAATAAATCATAGCCGTCCGTGCGCAGTTTTCATGTACACTGCAGGCATGAAGATTCTTCTTGGAATCAGCGCCTGTTTGTTAGGCAAGCCTACTCGCTATGACGGCGGCCATAAACTGGACCGTTTCCTTACCGAGACTCTGGGACAATATGTGGAATACTTCCCCGTCTGCCCCGAGGTTGAATGCGGCATGACCGTTCCCAGAGAACCGATGCATCTGGAAGGGGATATAGAATCTCCCCGGCTGGTAACGATTAAAACCGGAATCGATAAGACCGATCAGATGATGAACTGGGCTGAAAAACGAATGATGGAATTGAAAAAAAATATGCTGATGGGATTTATCTTCAAAAGCGATTCCCCCAGCAGCGGCATGGAACGCGTCAAAGTTTACACAGGAAACAACCTATCCGTGCGCAAAGGCGTCGGCATATTCGCCCGCATGTTTATGGAGCATTTTCCGCTCCTCCCCGTAGAAGAAGAGGGCCGTCTCCACGATCCGGGAATCCGCGAGAACTTCATCGAGCGTGTTTTTGCCCTTGCGCGCTGGAGAGAGCTTACGGAGGAAAATAATAAAATCAGCTCCTTGATTGATTTCCATACAAAACACAAGCTTCTTATTCTCGCCCATAGCGCTAAATCCTATCAGGAAATGGGCAAGCTCATTGCCTGCGCCAAGACAGCTTCATTGCCAAAACTCTTTGAAGATTACCAGCGGTTGTTTATGGAAGCGCTGAAACTCCGAGCGACGCCCAAGAAAAACGCGAATGTCCTGATGCATATGGCGGGATACTTCAAAAAACAACTCTCGACTGACGAAAAAGCTGAATTGCTTGAGATCCTTGAGCTGTATCGAAAAGAAATAATCCCCCTTATAGTCCCAATTACTCTCGTCAATCATTATGTCCGTAAATACAACCAGCCTTATCTTGGGAAACAATACTACCTGAACCCTCATCCCATTGAAATGCAGCTGCGCAATCATGTATAAGTCCTAAAGAAAAGATCGACAGTAGAGGAACGCTCATGAGCTTGAATGAATTGAAATTAAAACTGGCTGAATTTATTCATCAACATTCCATTGCCAAATTTGAAGCTGAAGATATTGTCGAACTTGTAGCCGAAGGTGAAAACATTGATTGGATCGTCGATCAACTGAAAAACGACGCACGAATCAATGTCGATGTCGATGCGCTCACGTCGCTATTGACGGAAATCGGCAGCCAGGTTGGTCTTGACAAAAAAACGACGGGAAATGAAACGGCAGCAGAACCTGAGATCGAACCCGACATGCTGGACATAGATTCGATCGATCCGTCTCAATTGGATCTATCGCAAATCGGCAGCCTGTTGCCTAAAGGCGCTAAACTCCCCCCCGGTCTGGATGCGGAAGGGATCAAGAGTTTGATAGAATCGCCTCAGGGTAAAATCATGGCGGACTTCCTTGTTTTCTGTCAGGAAAAAGGGGACGATATAAGCGAAAAAAGCCTAAAAGATCCGCGAACCGAGCGTTTGCAAAACGAATGGTTGTCGACGCCGCGCGATGCTTTTGAAGGGAAAACGCCGGCAGAAATGTTGGCGCGGGCGCAGGGAAAAGTGGCAACCTTCCGCCGCGACGAACCCCGCGTCGGCAGGAATGATCCCTGCCCCTGCGGCAGCGGGAAAAAATTCAAGAAGTGTTGCGGCAGAGCCTAGGAGCCTATCCGCCCATCAGTACTCAAATGCGCTACTGGCGCTTTATAGTCAGCTTCCGGGCTTGTTTCGCCACCTTCTTCCAGCGTTCCCTTTCTACCCAGCTTGCACTGTGAGTATTTTTAAGTTCGATATAGTGCGCCTCTTTGGAAAGCTTAAAATAATTGGCTAATCGCCCGGCGTCCAATTCGCCCCGTGCCACTGCAGCGCAAACTTGACAGCCGGGTTCGGATTGATGACTGCAATTTCGATAACGACATCCTTCCGCCAAGGCTTGGATGTCTTCAAAGACTGCATCAAGTCCTGAATCAACGGACCAGGCCTGAAGCTCTCGCATCCCGGGCGTATCCATAATCAGGCTGCCGGAAGGAAGCAGAAAAAGCTGTCGGGAAGCGGTGGTATGCATTCCCCGCCCTGTGTCCGAATCAGTTTCGCGAACTTCCTGAATTGATTTCCCGAGCAATCGATTCACAATGGACGATTTACCTACTCCTGAAGAACCCAATAGAGCCAGCGTCTGCCCTCGTCCAATACAGTTCAAAAGGTCTTCCATCCCTCGGCCGTTCTCGGCGCTAACTATCCACACAGGGACGCCTGGCGACAGAGAACTTGCTTCCGCAAAACGGTCCTGCACCTCAGTACAGATATCCGCCTTATTCAGCACTATCACAGGCTGGGCGCCGCTCTCCCATGCAATCGCAAGATAGCGCTCGATCCGGCGCAGATTGAAATCGGAATCAAGCCCGCTGACAAGGCCTACCATATCGACATTCGCGGCGACAACTTGTTGCCCTGGAGTCGTTCCAGCTTGTTGTCTGGCGAACATTGTTTTGCGCGGCAAGAGAAACCGAATCATCGTGTGATTCTCTTTTATGGGATTGTCCGCCAAAACCCAATCTCCGCAGACAGGCAGGTCTTCAGATCTAAGGGTGTTATGGCGGAGAGACCCGGCAATTTCCGCCCATAATTCTCCTTTCTCCGATGCGAGCCGATAAATGCCTCGGCTAAAAAATATCACCCGCGCCGGAATGAGATTTTCATTTTGATGTCCGGCGCTTTTATTCTGAAAATATGAATTCCAACCAAGATCCTCTAGATTCAACGCTGTATCCTCTATGAAAAGACGCGGCCTGCAGTTGCGGTTGATCCTGTTTCTATAAAATATAACAATCAACGATCC
The DNA here is from genome assembly GCA_964441405.1 of uncultured Acidobacteriota bacterium. Classification (GTDB taxonomy): domain Bacteria; phylum Acidobacteriota; class UBA6911; order UBA6911; family UBA6911; genus UBA6911. Next base: position 80,802 of record CAYTYP010000010.1, on the reverse strand, counting down.
CATCGCAAAATGCTCAACGCATCCTTGGAGGTTCCGACAGTCAAAGATTTAAGCGGAACGTTGAGAAATCGCACCAGGGGGATCATAGCCGAAAAAAGCGCCAGCAGCCTCGGATAGAGTTTGGGCCCTTCGGCGAGTTCAACCGGTTCGTTTTGATCGACATAAAATTGTTTTTGTCGCAGCGTCTCGATGGCCGGGTGATCCGCGGAAAAACCCGAAGGGGGACGAACCAGGCGCTCTCCTTTCAAATTGCCGAATAACTTCCTGAAGCTCCCCTGATTCGTAATCGTCAGAAGGTCTTCCCAGTTGGATGCGATGTGCTGTCGCAGAATCCTCAAGGTTGTGGCATCCGGCATATAGACCCCGCCCGCAACCAACACTTGGGCGGGTTCGATGTGGAAATACAAACAGGCTCCGGTTTTTTTCGGAATTCCCCGGGGAACGAATATGGCCGCCACGTGAGTTTTATAGGGGCTTTTGTCGGCGCTGAATCGGAGATCGCGATAAATGCGGTAGAGGGCGCGTTTTGGGTCCACGACGAGTTCCGGGGCGACCTGTTTCATCGCCTGGCCTAGCTCCAGTACCAGCTCGGTCATGGGAGCTTTGACCTTTTGCTCGTAAATGTCTTTGTGGGCGAGGAACCATTCCCGGTTATTGTTCCCTTTGAGCTGTCGTAAAAATCGGAGCGTCTCGGGCGGAAATCCATCAAATCCGTTCACCATAAGAAACCAACCTCCGTCTTTTTCGGAAAAAAATCAAATTAAGCTGCGGATCCGAATTTATACCGCGTCAAATTTACAACTGGTTGCAGCATTCTAAACCATAAATGAAAGCCATGGAAGGAAATGGGAATTCACTCCGCTATTGCCCATTTTTATCTCAATGCCTCCGATGCCTTTGCAGTATTATACAAGCCGTATTTTTAGAGTTAGGTTGCATAAGATAAAACAAAACTGATGCTCCTATGCCCGGCAAACAGGCTCTTAAAGAAATTCAAAAGTCGGCGTTAACCGGATAAAAATGAGATGAACAAAAAGCTCTCAATCCTCATTGCCATCTTTCCGATCCTCTTTTGGGCATGCTCAGATGCTTCGCAATCCCACACGGCTCAACAAGCGAATCATAACCTCGCCCAACAAATGAAAAGAAATGAACCTTCAGATAAACCGGCTGCAACCTGGCGCAGAATCGAAACGACAAAACTCATTTGGCGGCTTGGGTCGACGAGTCTGGCAACCATAGAGGCGAATGGAGGTGAGAATTCTCCTCATCTCCTCATTCAAACCGCTGGCAATGCCGATTTTGTTCTTGATTTACCAGGGGGATTGGTCCATTTATCGGAAGGAATATTGAGTGCGGACCTTCTTAAGCTGAATCAATCGGCTTCTTTATATATTTATGTTGCGAAAAATCTAAAAACCAAGGATGAAACAGCAATCATAGCGGTGACCGGATGGGCCTATGCAAGCGATCCCGGGAGCATCCGATTCATTTCAGTAAATGCAAGCGGCAAACCCTATGAACTCTTTTCGTCCGATACGTTCGAGTTGGCCGATCTGAAGGATATTGACAATGATGGGCTTACAGAGATTATTGGGAAACATGCGCTGTCACAGACGTGGGGACGCTGCTTTACAACATATGATCCATTTTCTGTGTATCACCTTCCGCTGCATTCTGAGGAGAAAGCGCTCCACTCTCTGGATCTCAGCAAGCGTTATAATCTTGCACATTATTATGGATGGGTGGGCGCGGAGCCAAGCGAAGATTGGGCCGTTGTGCTTTGTGCGCCGGGTGGACCCAAAATCGTCAAAGCTGAAGATGCTGAAAAGCTCTTCAGGCAGTAAACCGGCTATCCATTCGCTCCAGTTATCGGTCCGTTGGTCGGTATTATAAAGAAACCTGAGCGGCAAGCGAAGGTAAAAGTCTGTCGTAAGAGCAGGCCCTGACCTGCAGGAAGGTAAGCGCCTTCCTCAGACAACAGAAGGAGATGACTATGGAAGCGCAAAGAAGCGTCTACAAGCTCGGTTTCTGGTCGGCAGTTCTGGCATCAGTTTTCAGCATCGCCTACGACATTGGGCAACTGGCTGAGTGGTTCGGTATCATGGGCTCGGGCGGCGGTCCAGAGAATAATAGCACCTGGTATGGACTCGTGGTCCTCCTTGTCCCTTCCTTGTTTCTCGGCATCTCATTTGTAGTCATGATGGGAAGCGTCCACCGTCAGGCTCCTGCAGATAGAAGAATCTGGAGTCAAACGGGACTCATATTCGCAACTATGTATGGCGCCCTGATTTGCATGAACTATTTTGTCCAACTTACTCTTGTCGCCCCAGCCCTATATCGAGGCGATGTCAGCGACAGCATCAGGCCTTTTCTGTTCAATGTCTTCAACTCATTTACTTATTCAGTTGACCTCCTTGGATACAGCTTCATGAGTTTGTCCACCCTTTTTGCTGCTTTCGCTTTCATGAAATCAGGATTGGAAAAGACGGTCCGGTGTTTTCTAATTTCAAATGGCCTCATCATGCCCTTTATCGCCCTGCAAACATTCTATCATCCTTTGATATGGGGCGCCTCTCTGTGGGCTATCACGTTGCCAGGCGCCACCATCTCTCTTGCTGTGTTGTTTAAAAGAAAACTCCGGGGACTCTAATATAGCAATAATTCACTTCAGCGTTATGCGGAGGTATTTAGAATTGACAAGAACAGTTGAGAAACCACCGTACCTCCTTGGAGTGCGCACGATCGCGGAGCGCTTCTCCGACAGCAGAGATTTCCCGTTCTCACTCCAGGTAGTCAAGGATCTCGACGTAGCCTTCGATCGTCCGGTCACGATCTTCGTGGGTGAGAACGGCGGCGGGAAATCAACCGTACTCGAGGCGATCGTTGTCCTGTGCGGCCTTCCAGTATCCGGCGGAGCCAAGGCTGATCTGGCGTCACAGCACGGGCCGGAAACCGACAGCACCCTCTCGAAAGCAATGCGGCCCTCGTTCCGCAAGCGCCCTCGAGACGGCTACTTCCTTCGGGCTGAGTTCCACGCTCACTTCGCATTACCAGATCACGAAAGGAATTCTTCAAAATCCAGCTGCCTACTGGAGGCATCTGAGCGAAAATGGACCTGCTTAACTCAATTCGTCAGGCTAACAATGCGCCGCTGCTTAGACGGACGCTGCGCGAATTTATCGCGCAGCGCCGGTAAATTCAAACGTTAGCATGCTTAATAGGAGCTTCGGATTATGGATGTCCAGATCGTCATATTTCCTGAGACAAAGGTAGCGGTTATTGAACATTTCGGAGCGTCATTATTGGAACACGAAACCGCGCGAAAGCTAATCGCTTGGAAAATTGAAAATCGCCTGCGGGACCCGCTAAAGCACCGAAGCTATGGCGTTCATTACACTGATCCGCGCACGACACCGGTTGCTGAGCGCCATGTCGATTTTTGCCTTTCCGTTGAAGAAGATGTTGGTCCAAACCCTTACGGTGTCATCAACAAGGTGATTCCAAGATCCCGATGCGCACGCGCTCAAGATGTCGGCTCCCGCTCGAATAACAAGGCCGCCGTTTACCTCTATGAAAAATGGCTGCCTCAAAGCGGTGAATTACTCGGCAATTTTCCAATCTTCTTTCACTACGTCAACGTAGGGCTGAAGGTGCGGGAAGACGAAATGATCACCGACGTGTACCTGCCATTGAGGTGAAATTTCATGCAAGCATAGCGCTTGCGCAGCCTAACTAAGCGCTCAAGCGGAAGGCGCAAAAAATGCGCCGTGGCTCAGCAGTACGTTAACTTCTCAATTGCTTAGGCGCCGAAAGAATCTTTGGTATGATATATTGTCATACTTGAGGTGATTCGATGAGTACCATAAAGATTGGCATAACCATTCAGGAGCGCCTGCTCAATCGGCTTGATCGATTGGTGGCGGCAGGTGTTTTCCCTAATCGCAGCAAGGCGCTGCAGGAAGCTGTGGAAGAAAAATTGGCTCGCTTTGATCGAGGCCGGCTAGCGCGAGAGTGTGAGAAGTTAAATAAGAAACTTGAGCGCTCAATAGCAGAGGATGGCTTGTCAGGGGAGATGAGCAAATGGCCGGAATACTGAGGGGAGAAATATACTGGGCGGATTTGGATCCGGCAAAGGGCCGGGAGCAATCGGGTCAACGTCCGGTATTGATTCTCAGCTGGGATGTTTTCAACGAGCGTTCAGGCACTGTCATAGCCATGGCTCTCACCAGCCAGCCACAGAAAGCAGGATTCCCCCTCACCTTGGAATTATCAGATCCTGCTTTGCCCAAGAGATCATGGATAAAAATTAGTCAAATACGCACATTGTCAACCGAACGGATAGGCAAACGCATTACGAAGCTGGCCGAAAAAGATCTGGATTTTGCGATAGAGGGCTTAAACGAAATAATCGGAAGCTAACCATTAGCATCAGCGGACTGTCTGCTTCGCCGTCGCCGGCGCTAAGCGCCGGCGTTAGCCTCAGGAAGATAGAATAATGAAGCTCCACGGCACTTTAAAAGAGTGGAATGACGACAGGGGATTCGGATTTATCTCTCCCGGGGCAGGCGGCGCGGATGTTTTTGCCCACATCTCCGCGTTTCAAAATAAATCCAGAAGGCCCAAGGCAGGGGATGTAGTCATCTATCATCCGGAAAAATCAGAAGATGGCAAGCTTAGGGCGGCATCCGTCTCCTATAATAGTGGTGAGAAAACAGAGAAAAAAACACCTCAAAAGTCCGCGCGGGGTCTAGGGATCGCAATGTTCGTATCGCTTGCTTTTCTGATAGCAATATTGGTTTTGGGATTTATGAAGCGCATTCCATGGGAGCTTGCAGGGCTATATTTTACGGCGAGTATTATTGCATTTTTTATGTATTGGAAAGATAAATCCTCAGCCAGAAACGGCCGCTGGCGGATACAAGAAAGATCCTTGCTTCTTTGCGGCCTAATCGGCGGCTGGCCGGGAGCTCTAATTGCCCAGCAACTGTTCCGCCACAAGTCATCCAAGACAGGATTTCAGATACGCTTCTGGCTCTCCGTAGCCGTCAATTGCGCCGGTCTTGGCTGGGTTCTGACGTCCATTGGAGCTCCATATCTTTCATCTGTTCTATCGGCTATATCAGGTTAACAATGCGCGCCGCCGCTGAACGCAGGCGTTAGACGACAGAATTCATCTCTTGCAGCTTAGTGTCACCGATAGTATCATACCCATTGTGACACAGGCTGCGAAGATCCTGAATAGAATGAAAACGTCTCGAATTGATTATCCGTTTGAGATACGCCCTCTTTCCAAAGAAGAAGGAGGCGGATATTCCATCACGTTTCCCGATCTTCCCGGTTGTTGTTCTGACGGACTCACCCCCGAGGAAGCTATCAACAATGGTCGCGATGCACTGGAGTCATGGCTTGCAGTCGCAGGCGAGTTCGGTGATAAATTACCAATGCCTTTTTCGGATGTAAGCGGACGTTTCGTTCAACGTGTTCCTCGCTCCCTTCATGCCCAACTCATCGCCCGAGCAAAAATTGAAGGTGTGTCCCTCAATACCTTAGTGGTTTCTATCGTATCGCAAGGACTTGGACAGCGGCAGGCCGAATTAGTAAAAGAAAGGCCGTCCGACTATGCGCTCAAGCGGCCTGCGGCCGCAACCAAATTGAGGTGAGAGGTGCAAGCAGAAGCCTATTGCGCAATCGTTCCCACCGGCGCTAAATCGGGCTGGGAATAAAATAAATAAAAAGCTTTTAACCACGAAATACACGAAAGAATATGTTTCGTGTATTTCGTGGTTGAATTTTTACAGAGAAACCTGCGGCGAATCCCTTCCATTCCCTAAAACTTTGCTCTGGGGATCTTAGCTTCGTTCATGCTGTCGGCAAATGTCCAGAAATAGGCTTCACCTGTAAATATCTGGAAGACAGCCAGCAGAGGATTGCCGGGTTCGGTAATGCCGAAATTCTTAATGAAAGGCCGCTCTTCTATGCATTTGGCCTTCAATTGAAGATCATCGATAAACTTGACCTTGCCCGTAACTCTCATCGCCTTGCTGAAATCTTTTGTGCAGAAATACGCTTCCACTTTGGGATTCTTCTGCAATTGCTTGCACAAAGACTTAACGGATTGAGCCTGGAAATAAAAACCCGTCTCGTCTGCATACCACATGCCCATAGCCCTGACTCTGGGCTGATCTCCTTCTACTGTTGATAGAAAACAGGTTTTATTTTCGTTGGCAAAATCGGCATATTCTTTTAAACTCATATATCTCTCCTTGAAAACCTTTTTCCCAATTTTTAATTTAACGGGGGAGTGCCGCCGGTAATATTAATGGATTGCCCCGTCAGGTATTTGGATTGTTCGCTGACCAGGAAATAAATCAAATCAGCTATATCCTCGACGGTTCCCATCCGTTTGAGCGGGACCATATTGGAAAGCATCTTATATTCATCTTCCCTGAACTGCTCGATCGTAATGCCCTTCTCCTTGCTGTGGAGGGTGGCGTCATCATCGCGCAGATTGGTAGCGAAAAACCCGGGATTGATTGAATTGACATTGATCTTATACGGCGCCAGTTCCATAGCCAGCGCTTGCGTAATCCCTATAACAGCCCATTTGGAAGCGGCGTAGGCGGCGCTTCCGGGACAGGCCAGCTTGCCCGCAGCGGAAGCAATGTGCACGATTTTCCCTCCCTGGTTCCTGCGAATCATTTCTTTGGCGACGTATTTGGAAACGACCATTGTACCCAGCGAGTTAACGTCAAACATAAGCTTCCAATCTTTTTCGTCTCCATCCGCGATGCTAACGCCCACCGGTCCGCGCGTTCCGGCGCAATTGACCAGGATGTCGATTCTGCCGAATTTGTCGATGGCGGTTTTTACCGCAGACTCTACCTCTTTAGAATCTTCCACTCCAGCCACTGCAAAGATCGCTTTCCGGCCCAGAGCTTCGATTTCCTTGACTACATCGGCCAACCCATCCCAACCCTCATCGCCGGCCCACGCGCTTTTCGGAGTGGCGAATTTATCGGTCACCATCACATCGGCGCCTTCCATGGCAAGTCGCACCGCTACCGCTCGTCCCATACCCCGCTTTGCCGCCGCGCCTGTTACAAAAGCCACTTTCCCTTTTAGAGCATCGCCCATATCTCTGCCTCCTTGATTGTTCCCATTCCCCAGTTCTGTATTTCAACTGGGAACTCTATGTTATAAGTCTCATTATTTCCCGAATATCATCCAGCCGCTCAAGCCGGCCGACCAGTTGTATAATTCCGTCAATCTTTTTTGAATCGAGACCTTTTGCACAATCGGCGAACTTTCTCGCGCAATCTTCGAAGGACATAGGCCTTTCGAGACTGCCGAGAGGATTGGCAACCACCTTCGTAAAAGTTTTTCCCTCATGGGTTATGATCTTCACACGAGTAGGTTCCGGTCCGGGTTTATGCAAAGTATTATCGACTTCCACCAGCATTTTATGAGTAACTTCCAGGACTTCCCTGTTCCTAATGGCGCTTTCAGTAAAATCATCCAGTCCAACCCGACGCCCAACTATCGCAGACGCCACTCCCCAGGGAATGCTGAACTGGGCGTCCACAGGACTTCTCGGTGAAAGCTTGACGTCCAATGGCCGGCAGAGCAAAGAAAGATGCGCATCCGTAACGGAAAGAACAATTTCTTTTATATCTTTGCTCCGGATATTCTCCTCGACAGCCAACGCCAATGCAGCGTCAATTGCCGGATGGATGCCGCGACAGCATGGATATGGTTTGATAGCAACATTGACTCCTTCGAACCGCTTTCCCAGGTCCGCTCTGAGAATCTCCGGACTGTAATCCCCATCCATGTATTGATTGTATAAACCCCATTCGCCTTCAAAAGAATTCTTTGCCCCTGTAACTCCGGCCTTGGCCATGAGCGCGGCTGTGATGCCTCCTTTTACGGCAAATCCCGGCCCAAGCCTTTTTGACAAAGCGCCATCTTTGACGCATTGACCATTGCCTGCACACTGATGGTAGCCAATTCCTATGGCATGAACCGTTTGCTCTACATCTAAACACATCATCCTGGCCGCCGTCGCCGCCGATCCCATGAAACCGAACAGCGATGTCAGGTGCCATCCCAATTCAATCGGGCTTTTACCGGGAGTTGTCGCTAAGGCAAGCCGACACATCATGTCGACGCCCAGCGCCGCGCTGGCAATGAATTCTTTGCCGCTCAGATTCCCTTGAGCTTCAGCAACTGCCATCGCAACGGGAATGGACGCTATCCCCGGATGCATAACGGCCGCCTCATGGACATCATCGAAATCCAAAGCATGCGCCATAGTAGCGTTGGCTTGCGCAGCATTGGGGGCCGGTACTTTTAGTTTGCCGCCGATAATGCTGCTCTCTTCTTTCCCGCCCCATTCCTTTACCAACGCACATACATGCGTTGCGCCCGGCTGGTTGACGCCTCCCAGGGCAACGCCTAAAAGATCCAGGATTTCCTTCTTGGTCGCTTCCACAACTTCGCCGGGCAAATCTTCATACTTCGTATTAACAAAGTTCCCGGCAAAAAGAAAAGCCGCGTCCATATTCATTTCTCCTAACAATCCGCTTTTTTTAAAAGCTTTTAACCACGAAAAACACGAAAGAAATAATTTCGTGTTTTTCGTGGTTAATTATTTACTTATCGAAATCGTCCAAAATTTTGAAAAGATCATGCTTCTCGTGAGCAGCCTCTCGAACGCCCTTGTCTCTTCTCATTTTAAAGAAATTGACTTCGCCTTCGTCCAGGACCCTGTTGGTCTGAACGGTGTGCATGATGTAGTGATCCACCAGTCCACGGTCGATGCCCATGGTCGTGTAAATCATTTCCCGCATTGCCTTGCCTACCGCGATGCCGTCTTTGGGATGGATGCACAGTCCGTGCGCCAGATTCCGGACCTCTTCATCGAGTTTGTCGGCCGGTACTGCTTTATTGATCAGATTGTATTCCGCAGCCTTTTTGCCGTTGAATCGTCTGCCGGTAAGGCAAAGCTCCATGGCGCGGGTGAATCCGCAACGGAGGATCATGATGGGGGTGAGAGTCATACCGCCCTGGCCGAGACGCTCCTCCACATGGCCCATCTGGCAGTCTTCGCTGGCGATGATCATGTCGCAGTGCGATATGATATTAAATGCGATGCCGAGACAATAGGTGTGAAGTTGAGCGATAGTCAGCTTCTTGCAGTAGAGAATTCTTCTGTGGAAATCCAGGAAAACGCGACGGTCGAATTCGAATTTGACTCTCAGGGGAATGCGCTGTTTCCCTTTTTCGCCGGGCTTCGGATCCTTCATGCCGTAGACGTAACCCACTCCTGTCAAGTCAGCGCCCGCGCTGAAAGCGCGTCCTTCACCTTTAAAAACAATCACTTTCACATCATCATCTTGTTCCGCTTCGTCTAAGGCCGCCGTCCAATCGCGATATATTTCCGGACCGATGGCATTGAGCCTGTCCGGCCGGTTCAGTGTAATAAAGGCAACCTGTTTATCTTTTTCATACTTTATAAACTCTAATTCCATGATGAGACCTCCCTCATATTATTCAAGTACGCCTGCGGCAAGAAGCTCGACAAACTCTTCATCCGACTTGCCCAGGATCTTCGTTAGAACATATTCATTGTGTTCGCCCAGACATGGGCTTGGGGTTGACGCTTGCGCCGGCGTCTTTGAAAGCGCCAGGCTCGATCCCAGATGTGTAAACATGCCCATCTCGCTATGTTCCATAGGCCAGAACAGGCCGCGCTCGCGCAACTGGGGGTCCTCGAACAAATCGGCGGAATTCTCGACAATGCCTGCAGGCACGCCTGCCGCCTGTAATGCAGTCATTGCCTCCTCCGGCGTGCGTTCGAGCGTCCACGCTTCTATTGCGGCATCCAACATAGTTTCATTTTCTTTTCTATGCTGCAATGAATCCAAGCGCGGATCCAGCGCCAGATCCGGATCGCCCATCGCCTGGCAAAGCGCCGCCCATTGCGCCTCGTTCATGGCTGCGATGGTGCACCAGCGCTCCTTCCCTTTACAGGGATACACGTTATGCGGAGCGGCGTTATCAACCGCATTCCCATTTCGAACGGGCTCTCTTTGATTGACCGCAGCGTCAAGAAGGCCGGGCATGAAGAAATAGAGCGCGGTTTCAAACTGCGCCAGATCGATCAACTGACCTTTTCCCGTTCTATCGCGATAATCCAAAGCGGCAATAAGCGCGGCGGAAGCGAAGCGCGGGCTGATGCAGTCGGTGTACGCGCCGACCCCCACCGGCAAAGGCCCTCTGTCCGGCCACCCGATATAGTTGGGAATTCCTGCAATGGCTGCAAGAATCATCCCGAAGGCCGCCAGGTTTTTATAAGAACCTTCCGTCCCGAAACCATTCTGCCGCACCATGATGATGTCCGGCTTGATTTTCGCAAGCGCCTCGTAGCCAAGTCCCCATTTATCCATGACGCCGGGAGTGAAATTTTCCATCACGACGTCCGCCCACGAGACAAGCTCTTTCGCTACGCCTATCCCGAGAGGATTGTTCATGTTGAGGGACAAACTCATCATGTTGGCGCTGAAGTGATTGTAATACCCGCTTCTGTTGAGCCCGGCGACGTTATCCTTGAAAGGCGCCGAAGTTCTTGTAACACAGGGACGAAGGCTTGTTTCCACCCTGACGACGGTCGCTCCATAATCGGCGAAGAATTTCAGAGTCAGGGGGCCGACCATCGCCCAATTGAACGCCGCAATTTTAAGATCTTCGAAAATTCTATTGTTCATTATTACCCCGTTTCCAGTTTCTCTTTTCACGTTTCCCGTTAGAGACCTTGGTTTTAACGAAAAACGTGAAATGAGAAACCGGGAACCTATGTTTAGATTTCGCGGGCGGTACGCAAACCGGTTCCGATGGCATCCGCAATCAGCAGCGGTTCATTGCAATCCCCGATGGCATAGACTTCAGTAGCCTTTGCCTTGAGACCCTTAAGCAGCTCGTTATTAGGCGTCAGGGGCAAAGCCGTCGCAATAGTATCCGCTTCGATAAACTGTTTTTTGCCGTCGCTCGTGATTATGGTTAAACCTTTGTCTGTGATCTCCACAAATTCCTTGACGCCGCTGATCAGCGTCACACCCTTTTTCTTAAACCATTTCAAGAGATTAGACAGCAACGCATCGACCATTCCATCGCCTATAGTCGGTTTGGGTTCAACGACGGTCACTATTCTTCCTCGCTTTGTAAGAAATTCAGCGAGTTCACAACCCTGAATCGCACCGCCGATTATAATGACCCTTTTCCCCATCGGCATGTAGAATTGAGTCAGTTTTCCGAGCGTTTCCGGTTTAAAAAACTTCAAGGCCAATTTCAGCTGCTTATGCAGCTCAGCGCCATTGGCTACATTAGGTCTGTCAATGCCGGGGATCTTGGGAACGGTGGAAGCGCCGCCGGCGGCCAGAAAAACAGCGTCCGGCTTTAGCGAATCAACCAACGAAAGGTTCGCTTCTTTCCCGAGCACAACCTTTACTCCAAGCATGTCAAGCTGCCGTGAAAAATACCCGATGATAAGCGACAGATCTTCCGGCCGGTTCCCTTTCACTATCGAGGCGACAGGCAGCAATCCTCCAAGCGACGTGGAATTTTCATAGAGCGTCACGTCATGCCCCCGCATAGCGGAGACTCTAGCCGCCGACATCCCCGCCGGTCCGCCGCCGATTACCAGGATCTTTTTTTTCTTAGGAGCTTTTTCAATAGTGTTGTAGGGAGTGCCTAAAAGACCATTGATCCGGCAGCGACGGCTTCCCAGGCAATTATCACAACCAGTGCACGGCTGGATCTCGTCCAATCTTCCCTCAGTGATTTTTTTAGGATAATCGGGATCAGCCAGAAGACGCCGAGTCATGGCAATGAAGTCGGCTTTCCCTTCCCGGAGTATTTTTTCTCCAAGATCCGCATCGAGCTTGGCCACAACGGTTACGGGTATCGAAACCACGCTTTTTATTCCGGCGGCGGCGGGGATATTGGCGCCGACGCCACGGTCGCTTGCATTATAGGCTTTTGGAAAAGATTCGATCGGGATAGGGGCTTCCGGGTAAAAGAGCGCATCGGTAAGATAAGCTCCAACGTGATAGCCCAGGAAGTGACTTCTAACCTGTATGGCGTCGGCGCCGGCTTGCTGTAAACATTTAGCGATTTCTTTAGCGTCTTCATGGGTGAGGCATTGGCGGTCGGGAACTCCAATGCCCTGGCCCATCTCGACGCCGTTCATAATGATGGAGACGGGGAAATCGTTCCCCACGCGCTTTTTTATTTCGCGTATGACTTCCATTGCAAAACGAGCCCGGTTTTCAATGCTTCCGCCGTAGGAATCCGTGCGTTTATTCCAGAAGGGCGAGAAGAAATTGTGCAGCAGATGGCTGCTGGCGGCGTTGATATCCACGCCATCGAATCCGGCCTTCTGAGCGCGTAAAGCCGCGCCGGCAAATTTATCCACAATTTCCTGGATCTCTTCGACAGTGAGGGGGTGAGGCTTTTCAGCGTGAAAGTCTCCCTCAAACTCGAAACTGACGGGAGAAGCGCCAATAGGTTCGCCATCGTACATCGGATACGGCGAAAACGGAAGTTTCACCTGCCAGGGTCCGTCATGATTCATCTGCATGAACGTTGGGCAGCCATGTTTGTGGATTATGGCAACGAGTTCGCTGAGGCCTTGGATATATTTGTCATCGTCAATACGATAGCGTTCTCTCCAGCGCACGCCCCGTGGATAATCAATTGTTGGCGATTCCACAATCAGGAGGCCGACGCCGCCTCTTGCAATCCCTTCGTAAAACGCTAAAACTTCCGGCCGCATATGCAGGTCATCCTCGTGCCACATGAGCATGCCTGCACCTGATTTGATGAATCGATTCCTGGTTTTCACCGACCCTATACGTCCGGGCTCGAGGATTTTCTCATATCTTGAATGGACGCCCATACCTTTCACCTTTTTCTAAGTTCCCGGTTCAGAGTTCCCGGTTCAGAGTTTAGAGTTTACAGTTGTATTCTTTTCAACACTGGGAACTGGGAACTCTGAACCGGGAACTTAAATCGCTATATCACGCCTGCTTTCTTTAACTCTGCTATCCGCTTTGTCGACAATCCCAATTCACCATAGATTTCCGCATTGTGTTCGCCAATGAGAGGCGCCCGTGATTTCATCGATGTCTCATTTTCAGAAGATCTCACGAACTGCTTTGGATATGGGATGGAAGCCTGCAACTCCGGATGCTCAACCGGCGTCCAGAATCCCCTTTCCGCCAGGTTGGAATCATTGATCAGATCTGCCATGTCCATAAGCGGGCAAATGGAAATGTTTCTCGAAATTGCCGCATCGAGCGATTCTTTTTTTGTTCGTGTCAGGAAAAACTCCTGGATTGGCTGTGAAATTCTATCAATGATTTCCTGGGTTCCGGTCGCCATATCGAAGCGTTCCCATTCAAAACTCAACAGGAATTCATTCGCCATGCCCAATTCATTCATCCACTTCACTAACTGGCGGCAGGTTTTTGCGCCTTGCTGCCCGCCGATCATAAAGAAGAATATAAATCCATCCTTGCACGGCCATACCTGTCGCTGTTTTGTGCCTCGACTGGTAGTTCGAAAGGTGCCGACACGACCAAGAATAAGCTTGTCCAGTTCCCAATGGGGTAAGGTCTGGGCCAGAAACCACGCGGCGCTCTGCTGCATGGAAACATCCACGTGCTGCCCTTCCCCGGTCTTTCTTCTATGATGATACGCGAGCATAGAACCGACAGCCGCATCGGCTCCGGCGTGGAGGCATGCTTGAGGCATCCTTATATTTAAAGGCCGACGATCGGAATCGCCGGTAAGGAAAAGCTCTCCCGCCATTCCCATGACAGTAAGGTCCACCGCCTGATAATCACGGTACGGACCTTTCTGTCCAAAAGGAGTGATGGAGGTTAGGATGATATCCTTTTTGATTTGACACAACTCCGGATACCCGAAACCCAGCTTGTCCAAGCACCCCGGCGCAAATGATTCGATCACAAAATCAGCGGTTTGGACCAGATCGCGGAAAAGCTTTTTCCCATCCTCTTTTTCCAAATCGAGCGTGATTCCCCGTTTGCTGCTGTTATAGGCAAACCAGTACAGGCTTTTTTCCGGATCTTCCTGATCGCGCCAAAATGGACCTATGTTGCGTGAAAAATCTCCTTCGGGTTTTTCCACTTTAATAACATCCACGCCCAGTTCGGCCAGAATTTTGCCGCATAAAAAACCTTTTTCATCGGTTAAGTCCAGAGCTCGACGCCCATCCAGCATTCTTGTGCGCAGCATAGCTAGGCTTTCCCTTTGGCTTTTAAATCAGCCCAAAGATCCGCAATGGCTGTCTTCACATCGGAGGCGGGCGGGTATACGCGATCGAATCCCAGCTTCTTGAATTTCACTTCATCGTCTTTGAATTCATGCCTGCCGACGCCGAGATTTCCACCTATATAAAGGAGCAGATCCTTGAGCCCCGCTTTGATGCAATTTTCTTTGAATCCCTGAACGTCGTTTTCCCCCATCCCATAAAGCGAACTCATCAGGATGGCATCCGCTTTATTGTCGAGAGCGGCCTTGATGAACTCCTCCGGCGGCGTCAGTATTCCCAGTTCAACAACATTGAAACCTGCCTCACGAAAGGCTCTGGATAAGATTTTTGTTCCAATAACATGGGCGTCTTTGCCCACGGTTCCTGTTATTACTGTTGGTTGACTCATCGATGCAATTCTCCTTGTGGTTCCCAGTTGCAAGTCTTTCAACTCTGCACCGGGAACTCCTTGCTTACGCCTTCCCTGTTAACTGGCCCTTGCTGAACGCCCAGAAATCCTGAATGATTGTCTCGTAATCCATCTTCCGGCCTTCCGCTTTTTCTCTTTCCGCTACTTTAGCGCGATGGAATTTCTTGACCTTTTCAGGGAAAGGCAGGCTGCCGAATTCCTGCCAGCGAATGGCGCCTTTGCTGTCCTTTACACCCAACACTTTGTCTTTAACTTGTTTGTTGGGACTGAAGCAAGAATCAAGAATTCCAAGATCGACTCCCTTCAGGCAGCCGACGATAATGTCGCCATTTCCTATTTCCAGGAGCTTATCCATTATGGAGCGTATTTCGATCTCAGCTATCTCTGCTTCTTCATCAATCTCTTTCATTTGAAAATCAATCTTCTGGCCTCGGATGATATTGAGGAGCCAGTTGGTGGATTCATAGCTCAGCGCATGCGATTCTTCGGTCGGAATGCCCAGAGCTTCATCAATGGTCCTCACCGATACAGCCTCAACATTCCCGAGCGCCGCCACCACCGCTGTGTAATTGGGGAAAGCAAAAGCGCCTCCCATTCCCTGAGGCATGGGGAAAAGCGGCGTATGCTGTGCAAAGACTCCGCAAATGCTTACGTCCTTGTACCCGAATTTATCCAGATATTCCCTCATCAACCTGGGAGTCGCCCGTATCCAAGCCAAATCCTGCGCCATGTTGCCCATCAGGTGAACCACAGACGTAATGCTCTTGCCTCCCTGTTCGGCCACCATCAAAGCGTCGACAATGGTCGTGGCAAGATTCACCGTCATCGGTTGCATGCCCGTCAGGATCCATCCATGGTTGTCTGTAGAAATAATCGCTCCACGGTCGGCATAGTAGCCTATCAGCCTGTGGACATACTGGTTGGTAGCCATGGATTGTTCCAGCGTCGCATCCTTTTCGTAGGCCGCCCATGAGATAAACGACGAAGCGGCGATTCCCGTCATGCCGGCGGCAAAAGATATTTCAGTCGCCAACGGATAGGATTTAAGGGAAAGTCGGGGATTGAATGCGCCACGATCCACGCTTTCAATGATCCTTCGCGTCTGCTTCACTCCGTAATTAATGATCGGATATCCATTCAGCATGTTTCTGCCGGTCTTCCTCATCTCCGCCAGGATGTTTTCCACTTTTTCAAAATCGAGTTGACGCGTATAGCTGTCGGTAGTCACCGGTATAAACGGCACTCCCGATTCCACCAGTTTTCTAGAAAGGCTGATCTGGTCTTCCAACAATCCCGTTCCCGCTCTGGGGAATATGGCGGTTCGACCTTCATTATGAAGTTTTTGGGCCACCTTATGCCAGTTTTTCGAATCGGGCAATTGCCTCTGATAGGCAATCGCCTCATCAAGATCCACTTCGCGTCCTGTCCGCCATTGGGCGAGAAATGGCCCGCGCATTTTCAAGAATTCATTTTCATCCAACCGCTTGTTTCTTAACTTAGTTTCCATCTGTAACTCCCGGTTTCCAGTTTCCAGTTCCCGGTCCTCAGTTATGCCAACTGGGAACTCTAAACTGGAAACTTGTTAAATCACTTCCTCATCTTTCAACTGTTGTATTTTGTCCCAGTCGTATCCGCAGACATCCAGCAAAACTTCTTCCGTATTCTGGCCGAAACAGGGCGCGAATCCATCCACTGTCACCGGCGTATCACTGAAGCAGACCGGATTGCCGACCATCTTGATCGATCCGAGAGTAGGATGATTAATTTCCGTAATATAGCCATTTTGCAGAGCCTGAGCATCATGCGCCAGGTCCGTCGGTTTCAAGACGGGCGAATAAGCTATTCCGCCCCCTTTTTCATCTATAATCTTCATCCATTCCGGCCGCGTCTTGGTTCTAAAAACTCCTTCGATTATATCCAGAAGTTCCCGGAAATTTTCGCGCCTGCGAGCGGCGTCCGAATATTTTTCATCTTTCTCAAGATGCTGAATGCCCAAGGCGTCACAGAAAAGCGGCCAGAATCTATCCGCTTGCGGTTCTGACAGCAAAAGCCACTCTCCGTCGGCGCACTCAAAATGGTTTGCCATGGGATTCTTCAGCGATCGCCTCGAAGGCCTCGGAATCTGGCGGCCTCGGAGAAGCGCCGTATTAAGGTTGTATGCCTGCAAATGTATTCCCGATCCGAGAAGCGAAACTTCAACCTGCTGCCCGATTCCCTGCCTTTCCCTCGCAACCAGCGCGGCCAGAATTCCATAGACCAGCAGCGTTCCTGTCATCTGGTCGAATACCGGTCCGCCGATTTGAGCGGGAGGCGCGCCCGGTTCCGCTCCCAGCGCATACATAATCCCCGAACGGGCCTGGGCGACGCTATCAAATGCGCGCCGATTGCTTTCGGGCCCCTTGAGGCCATAACCAGTGGCAAGTCCATAAATAAGCTTGGGATTATATTTCCTCAGAGTCTCGAAGTCGATCGCGAGTTTTGCGATCGCGGATTGCGTATAATTGGTGCAAAAAATATCCGCTTTTGAAACCAGCTCATAGAGCAACTGCTTCCCTTTTTCTTTTTTTAAATCCAGCGTTATGCTCTTTTTGTTACGGTTTGCAGTCTCGAAGAGTATGTTTTCACCATTGGCCAGCGTCATGGAAGCGCCAAAAACAGCGGACGTGCCCCGGGAAGGGTCGCCCTTTTCTCTGTCCTCTATTTTGATAATTTCAGCGCCCAGGTCGCCCAGCATATAACATGCGGTAGGCGCGCTAAGATATCCGGCGCATTCCACTACTCGTATTCCCTGCAACGGTCCACCACTCATAGCCACCCCTTGTCAAATTACGAATTACGAATGACGAATTACGGATGAACTCATTCTTTATTTTTCAATTCGTCATTCGTAATTCGTCATTCGTAATTATTGTTTGAGCCATCGAAGCAGACTCAGCTCCTCCTGGCTTGGCATAGTTACTTCTTCAACAACGGGCGCGGTTTTCAAGTCCCACCCGCAATTATCTCGAATTACCTTCACTCTTTCTTCCAGGCTTCGCACCTGAGGAGCTGGAAAGCATGCTACAAGATGCAGCTCGTCCTGCGGATGCACTTTTCTAAAAATGCCCATAGTCGATATAACTGTCGTCACGGAATTGCCGAGTCCGGTGACATAGGCGAGCGTATCCACAAATCGATCCTTAGATTGATCGAGGCATATAATGGACTCACGGGCGTTGAGCGCATCATTCACTCCTCCGGAGCCGACAAGAAACTTACCCTTGGATGTTTTTGTGGAATTAATGTTCCCATATTTGTCCATTTGGCCGGCGCCGAGAATGCTCAGGCATTTATTGTTTTCGCCTCCTATAAAAACACCTTGCATTAAGACGGTGTCTGTCAGCATTTTCGAGCTTCGGACTCCGGCTTCGCTTGCAAGAATGGATTCTCCCGGGACCGGCGTATAACCGATCTGCCCGTTTCCTGTTCCCAACTCGAATCCGGCAGGATTCCGTTGATAGTAGGCAAGAAAAGCAGCGGTCGCCGCCGCTCCCGCTCCGGCGAGAATAAGCTTGTGGCCATGCTTATCCACACTGTTCAGAATTTCGCGCGCCAGAGCTATGAGCATCATTTCCTTGGGTTCAAAAGTCCTATCATCCTGAGGCGACGGGGCAGGAGAGAATTGACTTATCGTCCTCCTGGACCGCCCTTTGAGGTCCGCAATCCTCTGGTCGCCAACCTTATCCAGATAACGCTTGTGGTCCTCGCATTGAAGGACCCATTCTTGGATCCACTCATCCAGAGCGTGCGCATTCGTCGAAGCTTCATGAAGGACGTTGAGGAAATCCACATCCTTTTCATACGGATCGATATCCGTTATTCCGGGATTGGTTAATGAAAAAGGATGCAAACCCAAGGGAGCTTCCACTACTGCGTTCACCGCATAAGAAGGAATTTTCACCAAAGCCGAGAATTGCTTGATGAATTCCGTCGAAACGATCTTTTCGACAGTGACAATCACTCCGCCTTTGCTGGCCAGGGCTCCCCACACATCTTCTCCATAAGGAGCCTGCAGAATCGTGTTCCCGGCGACATCCGCTACGCACCCATGAACAATGGAAATATCCGGCAGCAGAGCCCGGACAATTCCGACTTGTTTCCCTGATCCAAACGGATCGTTCATGGATTGGAAGGAATCTTCATTATCCGTTGCGATGCTGCTGCCCGAAACTGACCGGGTAGGCATGAACGGAACGCCAAAAGCGCCGGCCATTAATCGTTGCTGGAGAGAAATCAACGACCAGTTTTCCAGTTCAATCTGTTTGTTTTCAAAAGCAGCTTGAGCGACCTTGCTTGGACGTCCGGAAGCAGAAATGTCGACGCATACCGAGCAGATGATTTTCTTCGCGAGATTGGAATGGATAAAATTGAGAGCGTGTCCTGTCACAGTGCCCTGGATTAGCGTAAATTCGGGATTTTTTCCCCAATGCTGCCGGATGATTTCGCATAGTGCGGCGCTGGGCCCTCCAATTCCGGCGGCAAGATGCAGCTTCATCCCAGGTCTTACATACTGTTTCACCGCTTCCCGGAGATTCAGCACTTTGCTCTGTTTTTCAGACGCAACCATATCTCAATCCCTCTTGAAAGGAATTCAGCTTACTTTAATTCGAGAAAATTCGCATTAAATACCGTCATGGGAGTTATAACCAAATTGTGCCGCCCGTCACCAAACAAGCCGACAATCACCGACTAACTGCTTATTTTCTAAGCGTCTATCGTAAGTGCGTCGATACGGATAAGGACGCATTGAACTGTTAGATGGAGGATATGAGCGCCATGAAACGACTTGCTTCCCTTATCATCGTATTTGCCGGCCTTCTGATATTTACAGCTGCGGCTCATGCCGAAACAAATTACCGCTTTGAGCTATATGGAGCGGCTGCTTTTCCCATGCATAAGGATTTTGAAATCGGGCCGCCTCAGGTTTTCGGACTCATACCGGGACAAGAAGAATTTACAACAGGTGTCCGCGGGGGCATACGGTTCGGGGTTGACGGATTGGAGCGTTGGGGCCAGGACTTCACTTACAGCTACGGACTCAATGACGCCAAGATCTTGATCGATCAGAGCGGCGAATTTGCCTTCACAAGCCGGAGCCATCAATTTGCCTATAATGCGCTCTTTTATCCCGGCGGTTTAAAAAGAAAGCTCGTCCCGTTTGTGACAGCTGGAGTGGGCGGGACGATTTTTACCGTATCCGATAAAACCGTGAATCAAGGCTATTTTGCAGGATTTGGAAAACTTGAGCCCCATACTTCCTTCGCCTTCAACGCCGGAGGAGGTTTCCGATGTCAGATTAACGACGTTTTTGGCCTTCGTTTTGATGTTCGGGACTGGATGTCACATCCACCGAGATATGGAATCCCTACAAGTTCGGAGTTTTCCGACGTGATGACATTGCCTGTATCAGGCGTGTTCCACCAAGTCGAAACCTCCGTTGGATTCGTCATCCATTTCAAAACCAAGTAAAAACGAAGTTAGGAGCCTCGTCTTAAACAAAAACCATGCGCACAAAGCGATCCGGCAGCTCAACTACGCCAGATTCTTTTCTGCATAGTCCCAATTCAGCAGTTTTTCAAGAAACCCTTTGATGTAATCCGTACGTCGATTTTGATAGTCAAGGTAATAGGCATGCTCCCAAACGTCAATTGTAATTAACGGCTTCGCGGTTCCAGTTATCGGAGTCTCGGCATTCGCTGTTTTAATTACCTGGAACTTGCCTTTATCTTCCACAAGCCAGGCGTATCCACTGCCGAACTGTGAAGCCGCAGCTCCGGAAAAAGCTTCCGCAAATTTCTGATAGCTCCCAAACGATTCATTAATTTTGGTTGCGATTTTTCCTTTCGGTTCTCCGCCGCCGCCAGGTTTCATGCTGTTCCAGTAAAAGCTGTGATTGAAGATCTGAGCGGCATTATTGAAAAGAGCGCTTTGATCCGGATGCCTTGCGGTCTTGTGGATGATTTGCTCGAGGCTTAACTTTTCCAAATCTGTCCCGGCAACTAACTTGTTGAGGTTATTCACATAGCCCTGATGATGTTTTCCATAGTGGAACGATAGGGTATTCTCAGAAATAATCGGCGCAAGCGCGTTTGCCGCATAGGGAAGCGGAGGCAAGTGG
Source organism: uncultured Acidobacteriota bacterium (assembly GCA_964441405.1). GTDB lineage: Bacteria > Acidobacteriota > UBA6911 > UBA6911 > UBA6911 > UBA6911. Next base: position 59,880 of record CAYTYP010000010.1, on the reverse strand, counting down.
AAGGGAGCAGTCGCCTGGCTGCTCGAAAATAACGCGTCCGGCTTAGAGGTGGAAATCGCGACCGCGGCGCCCGCAATTCCCAGGTTTAATAAAAACTGCCTTCGATTGGACAGCAGAACAAATCGTCGATATTCCATAGAAACTTATCTCCTTGTAAGTACGTATTAAACTGTACCTATAAAAAGATAAATCAACAAATTTGATTAGCAATAAACGCCAATTGAGATGAAGCAAGTTGAGTCCTTTAAGCAAGAGTCGGATAATGACGAAAGCAATTTTAAGGAGAAACAGCCATGCAATACCTATTAAGAACAGGAGCCTTGCTGCTGCTCATTGTGAGCGCCACACTCGCCAGGGCGCAGGATCTATCGGTTCCTGTCTGCGAGGTCGCAATATACGAAAAACTGGCCGAACTGGAGGATGCTAAGAATACCGCTGACCTCAACAAATCGACTTTTGCAACGTATGAAAAGATCTTCGCTATGGTCAAAGGATTACATGAGGCGCAGACGATCCCGGAAATGGACTATCTCAAAGCGAAATTCGACCGGGACGCCTCGAAGCTTTCACTCGAAAAAGCAGACCTGATCCTTGAGCGACAATCTTCTCTGGTGGATCAATATAGGCTGATCTGCAGCAAGACAGGGCAAGGAAAGAGCGCGCAGGACCGCGCCAATTCGATTCGTAAAACATATCTACAGTATCGCCGCGCAGATTGCGACTCTTTGGCCAAGGGCATTGAAGTCGCGGCGACAAATCTGGAATACAATCGTGGGTATTTAAGCAAGATCGTCAAGTTGCGCAATGAAAAGTTCGCCAACAATACCCAAGTCATCCTGGCGGAACTTGACGTCGAACATGAAGAAACAAACCTGGCGGATGCAAAACGTCGTACTGCTGTTTGCCGCTCCGAACTGTCCGGACTGGATAGCGGCGCCGCAACCGCATCAATAAATGCCCAGCCGTAAACAAAAGCGCCGCGGATTGCACGGATTAAAAAAAATTTTAATCCGTGCAATCCGCGGCGCTTTTTTGCTTTTCATTCATTGCGCATCCTGAGCTAGCCTCCCACACTTCCAGGATTAAACTGCCGAAAAGCAATGATCCCATTCCTTTCCCCTTGATTTTGACCGTCCGAAAAACGCAGAATATATAAAAGATTTCACTACATACTGTTCCGTAGTAGGAGGTTGAGACTTCTATCAATCATTGAACCAGAGTTGTTCCGGCATAGCGCCGGGGTGTGAGATTGCGGATCCAACAAAATTTTTATAAGCCTTTATCCATCGTGCTTTTATTCGAGCAATTGGTCTTAAGCTTACGCTACTAGAAAGGATCCCAATATGAACCGTTTGCCTCTAGCCGAGATTGAACGAATTTACGCAGTGCAACATAAGGATTTTTTGATTATTGTTGCAGAAGGTTTTACTTCAGGCTTAGGAGGATCGCTCCACATATGTAAAAGTCACACCAAAATATTCCCGCCCCTATTCGAAATTTACGAAATGTCCGGAAACATCGGCGCCGACCCTCAAGCGCCGGCGTCAAGAGTTCCTGCCATCACCGCCAATGTATTTCCCGGAAGGTATAACAAGATTCAGGTAGTTTATGCCAATGATCGAATTTTCCCGAAAACCATAGCCGCAACCGAAGAAGAATATGAACCTTCGGACGCGGTCGAAATTACTGGAGGAAATCCGGAACCTGCCTGCGGCAATGAGCAATGGATTGCCACTCATGAATTCACCCCTCAAGGCCCACCCAAACTCCGGGTGGAAGGAAACGCTTTGATACCTAATCTGGGAGTCGCTCCGAAGCTTATCCGAGCCGAGTCGCAGGGCGTCGATCCCAAAGTGCTCCTTTTAAATGTAGTAACGGAAACGCTTACAAACGTACAAGGGGATCTGAGGCCAAGGCCGGTCAGAACGAAAGTTTGGTATGAAGAAGAAACAAATTATCCTTTCGAATCGGTGCAAATCGAATCAATTCACAAGACCATCGGCATAGATAATGTTCACCATCAAATTCCCCAATAGTGCGGGACGCCGACAGCATTGACGATTGACGATTGACGATTGAAAACATACGTGTAATTCAATCGTCAATCTGCAATAGTTAATGTTTCTAGCCCAGGCGACCCTGCCACGGGGTCGCAGGGGTTCCGACCAGATCAATCCATACATTCTTAAACATGCTGTATTCGTCGAGAACCATGATCGAATTTTCTTTGCTGTGCCCGGACTCTTTGCATCCCCCCCATGGACATTCGAAAACGATAGACAGGTGCTGATTCAGCCATACAGTGCCCACTTTGAGCTGCTTGGTCATCACAAGCCCCTGCCGTATATCTTTGGTCCAAATGGAAGCGCACAAACCAAAACGGGAGTCATTGGCAATCGCTACCGCTTCTTCAGGAGTCTTGAACTTAGCCAGCGCAACTACCGGACCGAAAACTTCCTCCTGCATGATTTCCGATTTAGGGTCGCAGTCTCCAAAAATTGTGGGAGCGACAAAATATCCATCTTTCGTTTCAGGTGTATTCGGGCGCTCGCCGCCGAGAAGGAGTTTGACGCCTGATTTTTTCGCACGTTCGACAAAGCGCTCAATATTATCCCGGTGCCCTTTGTACGCAACCGGTCCAACCATAGTTTCGGGATTTAGCGGATCCCCCACACGCAACAGCTTCGCAGCCGCCACGAATTTTTCAGCGAATTCATCGTATATGGATTCGTGGACAAGATATCGGCTCGATGCGCCGCAATTCTGGCCGGAATTGAAGAAAGCGCCCCAGATGGCGCCTTCGATCGCCCCCTTCATATCGGCATCGGGAAGCACGATGAAAGCGTTCTTTCCACCCAGTTCGCACGCAACCGGTTTCACTGCGGCGCTGGCCAGAGTCAGAATGCGTTTGCCCGTCTCCGAATCTCCAGTGAAGTTTATCTTGGAAACATAAGGATGATTCACCAAGGCCTCTCCGACAGTAGAGCCGGGGCCAGTCACAATATTCAACACTCCCGCGGGAATTCCGGCTTCTATGGCCAGCTCACCCAGCTTCAGCACGGTGAGCGGAGCGCAGGAGGGAGGTTTTACTACGGCGGTATTCCCCATCATCAGCGCCGGCGTGATCTTGGATATGGCCGTGACCAGAGGAAAATTCCACGGTGTGATTAAACCAACCACTCCCAAAGGTTGACGGATAGTCATGGACATGGCTTGCGGCCCCACCGGCAGGGTTTTGCCGGTTACAGCTCTCGCAACGCCCGCCATAAATTCGAAATGCTCGGCGTCGAAGCGCATGTCGAAATTATAGGTTTTAAAAATAGGTCCGCCGTACTGCATGGTTTCGAGTTTTGCCCACTCGTCACGATGAGCCCGGAGAAGCTCCGCCATTTTAAAGAAAATCGCCGCCCGATCTGTCGGAGATTTTTCCGCCCAGGCGGGCGCAGCCTTATAGGCTGCTTCAGCCGCTCTGTCAATTTCCAGTGAACTGCATTTGGGAGCGAGCCCCACTACCTTGCCATTCGCAGGATTGATGACTTCCATCGTTTCTTTAGTAGACGCTTCACATAGTTCCCCATTAATCAGCACTCTATATTCCGAACTCATGATTGCCCCCATATCCTTTAAGTTCCCAGTTCAGAGTTCAGAGCGCTCAATTCTCAGTAATTCAAACTGGGAACTGAGAACTCTGAACTGGGAAATGTTATTTAATCCATCAGCTCGATGTTCATGAGCTTCAGCTCGGTAAATTCAAGCATGCCGTGAACGCCGCTTTCTTTCCCGATCCCGCTCTCCTTGCTTCCGCCCCATGGGAATTCGGTTGCAAGATAGTTGTGCTGATTGACCCAGAAGGAACCGACCCGCATCTGATTGCCCATCCGGACTCCTTTGGCTATGTTGCGTGTGAAAACGGATCCGCAAAGGCCATATCGGTTTTCATTCGCTTTCTTGATGACATCCTGCTCGGAAGTAAACTTCACTATGCAGGCTACCGGCCCGAATATCTCTTCTCTGTATATCTTCATCGCTTCGGTGACATTGGTAAAAACTGTGGGCGCGACATAGTAGCCCTTGTTTAGAGGAGGATTCTTCGGCCGCTCGCCTCCGAAGACAAGTTTGGCGCCCTCTTCAACGCCGGATTTGATGTAGCGCTCCACCTTGGCTCTGTGCTCGGCGCTCACTACAGGGCCCATGGTTGTCTTGGCATCGAAAGGATCGCCCACAACTACCTGTTGCGCACGATTCACAAATTTTTCCACGAAAGCATCGTGCACCTTCTCGTGCACATAGATTCGGCCGGGAGAGCCGCAGGTCATTCCTGTATTCTTGAATTGTTGATGCGCCAACACCTGCGCCGCATGGTCAAGATCAGCGTCTTCAAGCACAATAGCCGGATTTTTCCCTCCGAGTTCGAGGACCAGCTTTTTTACCGTCTGGCTGGCGGCGGACATAATCGCCTTCCCTGTTTCGCTGCTTCCCGTCATCCCGATGAGATCTATATCCGGGTGCGAAGACATCATGGTTCCAATGCTCGATCCAGGTCCGGTGATCAAGTTGACCGCTCCGGCCGGGAGATTCACTTTTTCGAGCACCTCCATAAATTTGAGCGCCGCCAGAGGATTAATGCTCGGTGGTTTTATTACGCAAGTGTTGCCGACCGCAAGCGCCGGCGCAATTTTTGCCACTACCATCATGAGAGGCACATTCCACGGCGTGATAATGCCACAGACTCCCACCGGTTCGCGTTTCAGGTAGGAAATGGTATTCGGATAAGCGGGGATGTGATACCCCATCAGGGTTCGGCTGCCTGACGCCGCAAAATCACAGAGTTCGGAGGCAAATGTCGTGATCTGAGTGGAAATTTTTTCCGGCGTGCCGTGTTCGAGGACGTCGAGCCGGACCAGTTCCGGGATGATCGCTTTCATCGCCAGGGCAATTTCTCTAACGGTCTTGGATCTTTCCGCTTGAGTTTTATTCGACCATACCGGAAAGGCTTCGACAGCGGCCTGGACGGCTTTATTCACATCCGATTCGTCTGCCAGCGGGACTCTGGCAAATTCTTCTTCTGTCGCCGGATTGATAATCCCATACGTTTTTTTCGAATCGGCGTCCACCCATTTCCCGCCGATCCACATCTTGTAATTTTCCACAGGCTCCTCCTCATTAAATGCGATTTATTTTTGCGTTTTCCAGTTCCCAGTTCAGAGTTAAATGATTCTCGGGTTTGAACTGGGAACTGAGAACTCTGAACCGGGGACTCGTTAATCGGCGACAATGCCGCCATCCACCGGCAGAGCGTGGCCGGTAATATAGGATGCTTCATCTGAACATAGGAATATGGCCGCTGCGGCTACTTCTTCAGGTTCGCCGATTCTTCCCATGGGAACTTTCTGGTCCATTGCTTTGACCATTTCCGGATTCGTCGCCGTCAACTCTTCGTTCATTCCTGTTCGGGTTGGCCCCGGGCAAACGCAGTTGACCCGTATGCCCTTGCGCGCAAATTCGAGCGCAGTGCATTTTGTCAATCCTACTACTCCATGCTTGCTGGCAGGGTAAGCCGGATTGCTCGGCGCTCCCACCAGTCCCGCCACCGATGAGGTATTTACAATTGCGCCTTTGCCCTGCTTGAGCATTTGCGGAATTTCATACTTCATGCAAAGCCATACGGACTTGAGATTCACATTGATCATTTGTTCCCAGTCCTGTTCCAAGAAGTCAATCGCGGAGACAAATTGCTTATGAATCCCTGCATTATTGAATGCGCAGTCCAGCCTCCCATAGGCTTGAATAGTTTTCTCAACCATAACGTTAACTTCAGCGTCTAAAGATACATCGGTCTTAATAAATATCGCATCGCCACCTGCTTCTTTTATACGGCGCAGCGTTTCTTCTCCCCTCTTAACATCGAGGTCGGCGATCGCCACTTTGGCGCCTCTTTGAGCGAAGCCTATCGCTGCCGCTCTGCCGATGCCGTAAGCTCCGCCAGTCACTAATACGACCTTCCCCTTATATTCGCCAAACATTGAACTCTCCTTGTTCCGTATCCAGGGTTCGATGTCTTTCAACCCTGAGCGCAGAACTCTGAACCGGAAACCGGAAATCCTAAACAGGCAACGTTTTTAAATATTTCAGCGCGCTTTTGCCTGCAATTCGGCCCGAATTGAAAGCGAATCCCACGGAACCGCCCGAGGCGACTATTACATGATAGCTATCGCCATACATTCCGCCGGCATCGAATCCGGCGGCATAGAGTCCTGGAATCACATTTTCTTTTTTATCCAGCACCTCTGTCTTGTGGTTGATTTTAATGCCGCCCATAGTGCCGAGGAAGACTGTATGCGCTTTTACGGCGTAGAACTTCGGTCCTTTCAGCGGCCGGAGGTATTTGGGATCTTTGGCAAACAGGTCGTCATGTTTTTGTTCGCAGAACCGGTTGTATTCCTCAATCGTATTTTTTAAAACCGTCGGATCCACTTTCATTTTCCCTGCCAGTTCTTCGATTGAGTCTGCAACGCAAACATCGGTGTTCCCTTTTTCAAACAAGATCTCCAGTTCCTTGTCAAAGTTTAGAGGTTTACTGCCGGATGGAGTTCGCACATTGACGCATTTATCAATTCCCGTTTCCATCAGACGCTGTTTGATGGATGTGTCAAACAGGCTGTAAGTGTAACCTTCTTTGTATTTCGCGTTCACGTTGCCGACAGATGTATCATAGAACGCAACGGATTCATCGCAGAACCGCTCCCCTCGCGGATTGACCCATAGATCCGGTTGGACGGTCGGCCATTCGATCTGTCCTCCGATCTCTGTTGTTATTGGGCCTGCGCGATACAGTTCGAGAACGCCAATCCCCTCTTCCGCAGCCCCTGCTTCCCAAGCCATCCGGATTCCGTCTCCGAACTTGTCGACGTTGCCGACAGGAAGCAGGTTATTCCCAAGATCGAATCCCGTATATTTCTTAATCCATTCCTTGTTATTCGCGTATCCGCCGCTGGCAATGACGACCGCTTTTGCGTTTATTCTTACCTCGCCCGAATCTCCTTCAACCAGCACGCCGGTTATACGTCCCCCTTCTTTGATGAGTCGATTTACCGGAACGCCCAGCCGGAGATCCGCACCCTTTTCTTTTGCTTTGGTTGCCAGCGCTTTTACGACGGCTAAACCGGAGCCTTTCACGATGTGATACGTTCGGGGAGAATGCGGCATGTTAATGGTAACGCCGGAAAATTCGATTCCCTGTTTCTGGAGCCAGGCAATGGTTTTGCCGGACTCGTCGACAATGGCTCGCACGAGACGGGGATTTGCGCGCCAGTGGCTGTATTCCATGATGTTTTTGAAAGCCTGGTCCCTGCTGTATTCGATATATTGTTCGCGCTGCAAATCGCTTTCGACCGCGAACATGCCTTCGAAGAAATTGGATGTTCCTCCCGGCGTTCGCTGTTTTTCAAAAACAATAACTTTCGCTTCTTCGGCTGCAGTCAGGGCGGCCGTCAATCCCGAAGCCCCGGAGCCAATTACCACAACATCCGCCTCATTAGCCATGCCATTCTCCGTCCAGAATCCCCAAATCAGCGTTCCCGGTTCAAAACTTCCAACTGAAGACAGAGCGCTCGAAACGGGGAATCCATTTTAAATTATTTTTAGCCGCGATCTTCAAGGTCAGGGCGCGCTGCAAATCGACCGGATCTAAGATATTTTCCAAGTAATTGCGCTGCTTTGCGCTGTTTATTACAAAACCCTGTGAGAAATGCGGACCGATACTGCGGCCTGATTCTACCATCATTGCCTGGGATTCGGTTTATAGATTTTATGAGTAAATCTAATAATGGCTCCAGGTTTTTACGGTGGCGATTTTAAGCCGTAAATCGCATTGCAAACAGCGAAGCGATTCTTCGGCGGCGGCGGCGGCATCCATATCCTGCCGGCTGCAGCGATTCATGGATGCGAAGCCCTCGCGGGATCCTATAAGAGCGCAGGGCTCCGGCGCCGGAGCGAGTGGCTCGTCAATTATCCCGCTCCCTTCGAGATAACTGTCGACAGCCCTGGCGGCTTGTCTTCCCGACGCAATGGCGTCGATCAACGATCCTTTTCCGGTTACGGCGTCTCCCGCCCCGAACACTCCCTCCCTGCTTGTCTGAAGCGAATAGGCGTCTGTTTCGATAAAGCTGTCGGGTCGCATGCCCAGGCCGAAATCCGGCGGCATCTCAGGCCTTTGACCGATCGCAAAAATAATGGCGTCCGCTTCCAGGCTTTGCTGAGAACCCTCGACCGTTTCCAGTTGAAGATTCTTGTCTTCATCGAAAGCAAACGAATCAACGTCAAGGAATTCCACGCCCACGACTCTGCCGTTCTCGCTCAAGATTCGGTTGAGATATTTTGAATTAAGGTAACGGACGCCTTCCTTTTCTCCAAATTCGATTTCTTCGACATCGGCGCGCATCTCTGCCCTGTTTTCAATGCAGGTTACATACACTTGCTCAGCGCCAAGTCGTCGGGCCATGCGGGCGCAATCGAGCGCAACATTGCCCCCGCCGGCCACAATAATTCTTCCGCCTAAAGACACAGGCTTGCCGCTATTAATGCTTCCCATGAATTCAACGCCGGTCCAGACGCCTTCACTGTCTACGCCTTCGATAAGAGGCTTCCGGCCCCCATGCGCTCCCATCGCGACAAGAACAACATCGAAGCCTTTTTCGAATAACTTATCCAAAGATTCTATTTGCGCGTTCACTACTATCTCGACGCCCATTTTCTTTATGGCATCGATTTCCCGATCGAGCACGTTACTTGGAAGCCGGTATCCTGGAATTCCGTAGCGCATCATGCCTCCGGCTGAAGGCAGTGACTCAAATACCGTGACATCATGGCCTTGATTCGACAGGAAATATGCCGCCGTCAGGCCGGCCGGTCCGGAACCAACAATGGCCACTTTCTTACCAGTAGAAGGTTTCTTTTCTCTGTTTTTGTCCCAAAGCTCTGGATCATCGTGCAGGGCGGCGAATCGTTTGAGATTCCGTATCGAAACCGCCTGATTCACAAAACCCCTTCGGCAGGCCGATTCACACGGGTGATTGCACACAAAGCCCAGAATAGCCGGAAAAGGAACCTTCTCCCTGATCACAGCCATCGCGGCCGCGTAATCTTTTTCACGGATAAAGCGGACATATCTTGGGACATCGATTTCCGCCGGGCAGGTAAATTTGCACGGAACCAAAGCATTCTTTCGATTCTTGCCCCGAACCAGCTCCTCCTTATCCATAATTGCGCCTGTGGGACAGACTTCCGCGCATGCGCCGCAGAACAGGCAGCCGGATTCTGCGAGGGGGAGGCCTGCAGCAGTCCCGATATAACACTCCTTCCCTCTTTTTTTATAGAAGAGAACTTTGGCGCCGCGAAGCTCATGGCAGGCTCTCACGCAACGGCCGCACAAAACGCATCGGCTGAAATCGTGTACGAACAGCGGATTGTCTCGATCAATCGGGAAAGGCTTTGGCCGTGTTCGAACCTTCAGATCCTCTATCGTAAGATATTGTTTAAGAGACTGAAGCTCGCAATTGAGGTATTTGTTGCAAGTGCCGCAATCCTGGGGATGGCCGGAAAGCAATAACTCCAGAGCGAACTTGCGCAACCGGTCGATCTTTTCATTTTTGGTTGTGACCTTCATCCCTTCCACCGCCGGCGTAACACAGGAAGCTATCGGACTTAGGGTTCCTTCAATTTCTACGATGCACAATCCACACGCATTAATGGAGGGGAGGTTGGGATGATGACAAAGGTGAGGAACATAAATCCCGGCGGCCAACGCGGCTTCAAGAATGCTCGCTCCGCTCTTTGCTTCAACTTCATGGCCGTCAATATAGAGTGTTACTTTAGACAAGATGTATTTCCTTAATATCAAATTCTCAGCCGGAGTTCCCAGTTCAAAGCATTCAATCCCCAACGCCTGGAATCTGCGCAAGAACTCCTAAAGTCTTTCCTCAAACTCACTGCGAAACAATTTGAGGCTGCTCAGAACCGGATTCGGCGCAGACCGGCCCCAAGAGCATAAACAGCCGGTCCTCATTTCTTCGCCTAACTCCAGCAGCAAATCCAAATCGTGAGGCTTGCCCTTATTCTCAGAAATGTCTTCCAGGATAGTCAGCATTTGAAGACACCCTTCCCGGCAGAAAACGCATTTTCCACAAGACTGGCTTTGAATATAGGCTATGACGCCATGGGTCACATCAACAATGCTTGAATCGGCCTCGAAAACTTCGATGCTTTCCGAATCCATGGCGACATCAAGGCTGTCGGGAGAGACAAAAGCCCCGGCGGGGCCGCCCGACTGCACTGCTTTTATAACCGGGCGGTTCGAGACGCCGCATCCATAGTTTTCGATGACGCTTCGGATCGTCGTCCCATTCGACACTTCCACTGTGCATTTTTGCATTGCGTTCCCGGACAAAGTCACTATTTTTGTTCCGTCGGCATCCTTCATGGCCGAAATCCTCGCCATCGTTTCCGGATCAACAATCGCAACCGGTTTCGCAAATATTCCGGAAATGCCGGGAAGGGTTGGAAGCATGTGCGGCAACGGCTGCTTTTCCTCAATGCATCGAAACAGCTCAATCCTGTTTCCCAATGTCCATTGCATAGGAACTTCTATGATTTCTATTTCCAGGCCGAATTGCACATCCAGGACCTTGGATCCGAGGAGGCCGTACAACCTCATTTGATCCAGCGCTTTTTGGAACTTTTTTACTGCTTCTGATTTTTCCTCAACCAAGATATAGCAATGGGAGGCTCCGATGTTGAAGGCTTGGATAGCCATTCCTTCCAAAACAGAATGGGGATCGCTTTCGATGAGCAATCGGGAAGTCAATGTTTTGGGGTGCGGGTCGACAGCATTACAGATTAAGTGTTTATCGATTTTTTCAGAACCGGAGGGCTTCATCCCCAGAGCTTTCGCAAGTCCCGCATAGCCTTGTCCCTGAATTATGTAAGAATTGATATCTTCGGGATCGATCCAGCCGCAATTACGCAGCGCGATTCTTTTCTGCCGATTGAACGAAGGCAGTTCTGAGAGATAGGGGATGCTGCCGGCGCCTTTAGCCAAATCGTCAGCGATGCCGACGATTCCGTCCAGAGTGACATTCGGGTAAAAGACAGGTTTCAGACTCTGTCTTTTTACCGTCACGATCGGTTCGAGATCGTAATAGCCAAACGAACCCGTACGAACAGTTTTGGCCTGAAACTTCCCTTGGCCAATGGCGGCTTCGAATTGCCTGATAATACTGACAACATTGGAATTAGAGGACGAAGCGCCAACATGGATCCTGATGCAGGATGGATCGGACAGATAGGATAATTGCGTCTCGGCTGCAGAGCGAACTTGTTCTATATTCATAAATGCATTCTTTCATAACAACCAGCCTGGTGGCATGAACCAATCATACTTCAGAATCCTCCTTTTTTATTCACACATTTTTCAGTCCCTGCCGCTTATTGTTTTGCAATTCCGCATAGCCCCGGCCACGGAACTCCGGCGCATCCGTCCAATGCCGCATATTTTTTTTCAAAACGAGTTTAGAGCCGCGGAACGGAGACCGATGGATAGCCGGCTCCTAGGTGCGAATGTCCCGATTACGGTTTCTTCCTGAACAGGATAATAATCATGTATCGCGCCCAGGATCCAATACGTAATTAGTAAAGGTAAAGTCAGGATATACAAGATCAACACTTCATGCTATTGGGGGATTTTTGACGAGTTCTGACGCTGGGAAAAAATCATTGCGTGGATCATTGGGGTTGGTTCTTTTAATTGCAGCTCTGGCTATCGTTTTTTTAGTACGCTACGGATTTCAAAAATATGGCGCAGAAGGTGGAGAATCGGCCAACAACGCGACTCAACAAAATTTAAAAAACCGAATGGGGCGGCCTAATTCAGGCTCAGCAACAGAGGCCTTTGACAGAGAAAGCCTGGACGCTCCTTTCTCCGGCTCTTTTTTTAATGATGATTTCTCAGTCCCGGTGGCGTTCAAGGGCGTCGTTTTGAATCAAGAGGACCGCTCTCCTGTGAATGGGGCTCATGTGCGGATGCTGGCGCTGTCTTCCAATTCAGAAACACTCGAGAAAACCACGGGCGCGCATGGAACATTCACGATTGATGCGCCCCCCGCTTATCGCTACGAGTTGAACGTAGAAGCCGAGGGATATTCACGTTATAGGAATGATTCCTTGGTGATTACCCGTCCGGATTATAACTTGGAGATACTGCTCGCACCCTCGCTTGCATTGAAGGGGCATGTTGTAGATTTGCAGGCGCAGGGAATCCCCGGGGCCATGGTATCGCTATTGACAGATCAGAGGGGTCGCCCTTCTATGTCAACCACGACGGACGCACAAGGGATGTTTGTGTTTACCTCCATGAAGAAAGGCCTCCGGTTCCAGTTGGATGCATACCATGCCGGTTATAACAGCATAGGAAAAACAAGCGCAACCATGCCGGTCGAAGAAGAAATCATACTTCGGATGAAGCCGTCAGCCGCGACCGGATCTCTTGTCGGGACCGTAAACGATACAATGTCCAGGCCAATTGCCGGCGCTAAAATATCGCTAACGTATCCACCCAACACCAGCGATCTTACGGAGGTCCTCACGGATTCGAAGGGAGAATACCGAATTCCTCGAGTTCGTGAAGGCATCTATATAACGCGTTGCACCGCGGACGATTTTTCAAAAGCGGACAATAATAATCAGGCAATAATCGCCATCAGCTCCGGCAAAGAATCCCGGCTGGATTTCAATCTGAAAACCGGCCTTCAAATAAGGGGCGCCGTCCTCAATCAGAAAAATGAACCAGTGGCAAACGCACAGGTAACGTACATGCTTATGAACCTATCGCGCGGCAGAGGCATGCGAAGCGATAGAACGAATGATCCCAGGGGAGGCCAAAGCTTGTCTTCGCAAGGGGAAAGCGTAAGTACCGATGAAAAAGGCATGTTCCAGATTGATGGACTCTCGGAAGGCTCCTATCAGATAAATATCCAGCAGCGGGATTATCTCGACTTCAGCACTGTGCTGCAGCCCTCCACCCAGCTGCAGACCCTGACTCTTGATAGCTCGCTTTCGGTGCGCGGAGCCGCCAGGAATATACAGGGCGCTTCGATTGAGCGGTTCAGTCTGTCATTCCAATCTATGACCGGCAGATATTCTAAATCCTCCAGTTTCACAACCTCGGACGGTTATTTTGAAATCCGTGGGCTTCCACGCGACAAATATACCCTCACATTGAAAGTTTCTGACCGGGAAAACGAGAACTACTCGGGAACCCTTGACCTTCAAACCTCAATGCAGGTTTTCTTGATGACGGGAGAGAAGCCGGACGTTGCAAACGAATTCAGAGGAGGTCGTGGCGGAGGATTTGGCGGCCCATCCGGCAGCGGGAGATTTGGCAGCGAACCTAGTGGGGCGCCGCAGGGCGGAGGATTTGGCGGAGGACCGGGCGGCGGACGAGGCAACATGCCCGCCGGGGGACCCGGCAATCGGAGTCGAGTCAGTGAATCCAATTCACTGACTATTGTCGCTAAAGCCAGGTAAGGCATAGTCGTCATTCGTCCAATAGTTGGGCCAATAATTCGCTTTAAGGTAAACCGCCGCCTATGGCGGCGTGACTCGGAAGGGTTCTGCCGTTCTGGTGTGCGTCCCGGAGGCAGGCATGAAGAATGAAACAGTCCCGTGGGAAAGATGAATATCGAATGCTGAATGTCGAATTTCGAATTGGATGGGAAAGGCCGGAGAGGCGGACATCGCTAAATTTGCAGAGAGTTCGAATACTTCATAATTCGAAATTCATCATTCGACATTCGACATTCTCATTTTCTTTGCTCCCATCCTGGGGGCTTCCTGATACCACCCGCTCTGCGGATGGAGTGTCCATTAGAACATTGAAAATTCAATATCATTTCTATTGGGTTTGAAATAAAGAAAACTAAAATACTACTAACCGCTGACCTGTGACTCACCCCGTTTGTAAGTCGGAGTCGGGCATCGCAATCGGCGTTCGAAAAGATCGATTTTCGATAGCGACGCGATGCATGCTTCTCCTTTGAGACCTCTCCGCAGAAATGCAAAAAATCTTCCGAGTTACAGATTTTTCAATCCGATATATACTTGCAAAGCGTACAACTGCTATCTTCGATCGCACATAATGGAGGTTGGGAATGCTGCTTAAAGATAAGGTCGCTCTTGTTACCGGAAGCGCGAACGGCATGGGCAGAGGCATCGCGCTTAAATTTGCGCAAGAAGGATGCCATCTCATAATCAATGATCTAAGCCTTGAATCCGCACAAAAAGTAGCCGATGAAATTAAGGCGCTCGGCCGCAAATCCATTGCGGTAAAAGCGGATATCACAAATGCCGCCGAAATAGAAAAAATGACTGAAGCCGCAATTAAAGAGTTTGGCAAAATCGATATTCTCGTCAATAACGCGGGAGGCGTTCCCGGCACCGCCGGCAGAGGCAATTCCGATAATATCACCGCAAGCGAATGGGACAGGGTCGTGGATTTAAATCTGAAAGGCCCTTTTATGGTCACCATGTCGGTGCTGCCGGTTATGAAAAAAAACCAATACGGCAAAATAATTTTCGTTTCATCGATGGGAGCCTTAAGCCCATGCGTTTCCGTTCTTCACTACCATACGGCGAAAGCAGGAATACTGGGACTGACCATCAACCTGGCGTTTGAACTCGCCCCTAAAAATATTTTTGTAAATGCAATAGTTCCGGGGCCTGTAGACACTACTTTCTGGGATGCGCTAACGCCTGCCGGTCCGGAAAGAGAAGCGCTGTTTGCAGCCATTGCCAAAAAAGAAATTCCTCTCGAAAGGATCGGCAGGCCGGACGATATCGCAGGGCCTGCGCTATTCCTGGCTTCCGGACTTTCTGATTATGTCACCGGCCAGATTATTCATGCTGCAGGAGGGCAACCCCTCCTGGCGCATGGCGCTACTTTTAATATTGAAGCTTATCTTATGGACAGGATTAAGAAATAGAGAGCAACTATGAAGAGATTGCTGTTACATTGGTTTGTCACCGGATTGGCGGTGTGGATAACTTCGATGGTTGTTCACGGTTTTTATGTAAGCGGCCCGGTCGCCGCTCTCATAGCCGCGGTCGCGATAGGCCTGGTCAATGCAACGATCGGGTGGCTCCTGAAGATCATCACCTTTCCGATTACTATTGTCACGTTCGGGATTTTCTGGCTGGTTATCAATGGGATAATGCTCATGCTCGCCGACGCCTTGGTCCCTGGCTTTGAGCTTCGCAGCTTCGGCGCAGCTTTCTGGGGCGCAATCGTGCTTAGCATCGTAAACATGCTATTGAAGTGGCTGATTCTTCCGAAGAAGATAAAATGAATTTTATTGCCCGCGGATCCGCGAGTAATATCAGGGTCGATTCTCGGTACTGGCGATAATATCGTTCTGCAATACGTATGCAACAGGTTTCTCATCTTGACCATGCGGTCCTCGCCGGCAAGCGTTACCGGGGCGAATTTCATATTCAGCTGCGTGATGGTCGCCGGAACCTATACTCCAGCGTTCCGTGAAGAAATGCTCCGGATGAATATAAGCATTGTCGGCCCCTCAGATTCGGCGCCGCCGGCTTAAATAACAAAAAGTAAAAACGTCACGGATTTCATGGTTTTGAATAATATATAGGCATTCTTCATTTTGCATCCATTTAGGATTTAGCATATAATACATCGGCATTGGAGGCCTGCCATGGAATATCCTAAGTTTATTGCGTTCATCTGCGTCGCACTGGCGCTACCTTCGGGTTTTGCTCAAATTGTTTCCACGTGTCCGGTATCCTCCAGTTTCGCCTCCTCGAATATTAAAGGTGAATTCAAGGCGACGTTCAGTGTTAATTTTGCGGCGCCTTTCGCCTATACAGCTTGGACCGGGAGACCGTATTCTGCAGAAGAAATATCTCAACAGAAACAAACTCTGCCCGATGGCAGCAGCGTAACAACAGGCTCGCCATCTGTATTTTATTACCGCGATTCGGCAGGCAGGGTGCGAACAGAACGGCCTCTTAATGTTTTCGGAGCTGTGAAAGCGTCCGAAATCGGTGACGATCGAAAATATCACGCGTTCCTATTTTCTGGATTCACTGAACCGGATCGCCTATCAAGTCGGGTTGCCCAAGCCGGTCCGAATATTGCCGCCGTCTTATAATCCGAGCCCTATCCTCAATCCGGCCACGATTGTCCAAGAGGATAAAACCACCATCCGGACAGAAGATTTAGGGATGAAAAACCTGGACGGCCTCAAAATTAAAGGAATCCGCAACATAACGACACATCCTGCCGGGTTCATGGGCAATGACAGACCGACAACCGCTATTTCAGAAACCTGGTCGTCGCCGGAACTCCAGGTAAGGGTCATCCAAAAGCATACCGACGCTCGCATTGGAGAAAAGATCCAGACGTTGATCCATCTCAGCCGCGCAGAGCCGGACTCCATGCTTTTTCAAGTGCCCCAAGGGTATAAGATTGCAGCTCCCAAAGAACCATTTACGATTACCGCTGTAGCCGACAATAAACAGACCCATTGACATTTTACCCGAGGCCTTCTATGAAACATCCTATATTGACGGTTTGTTTATGTTTCGCTTTCATCTCTTCCGGTTTCGCTCAAATGCCGTGCATCTCCTTTTCCAGCGCTCTTACGTTTCCATCCAACGGCCGTTTTACTGCAACCTTCACATTCAATGCAACTCCGCCTATGTCACCTGCCTTTCTTTCAGGACATCCCTATTCCGGAGAAGAAATATCCCAGACCCAAAGAATCCTGGCGGATGGAACAACGTCAACGTTATCCCAACCGTCCAACTTCATCTATAGGGATTTATCAGGCCGGACTCGAAACGAACGAGCGATGTCTCCGTCGATCAACGGCAAGTCCTTGAATCTGCCGATGACCCCCCAAATCTTCGATCCGGTCGCCGGCTACTGCTACTGCCTGGATACGGTAAAACGAATAGCGCATCGCGTAGCTCTGCCCAAAGAGATCAAAACTATCAATCCCGGCGAGAGACTGGTTTTTCCTATGATGAAATCCTTTACGCCGGGAGAAAAATTCAATCCTAAGGATCTGAGCTTTGCCAAAGAAGATCTGGGAACCAAGACAATCGAAGGAATTTCCGTCAGAGGCAGCCGCCGCATAATGACGTACCCTGCAGGCTCAGTCGGCAATGACAAGCCTCTGCAACAAACCACGGAAATATGGATGTCTCCAGAATTAAATGCCACGATCCTGTCCAAAACTTCAGATCCGCTTTCCGGCGCGATGATTTATACGCTGGCGAACGTCAAGATGACAGAGCCGGATCCCAAGCTGTTCCAGATACCTTCGGATTATATGGTCGTGGATGAAGGGGGTTCCTTTACCATCTTCTATACGGAGAACGACAAAATAAAAGCTAACGATTAATCTGTTCCTAATAGGTCTGCAATTAGATGAACCAAGGATGCAGCCTTGACACTAGATGAAGCTCTTCACCTTTGCGGCGCTTAATCTTCCGGGCGTTCGCCTTCCGGCGCCATCTTGACCAGTTTAGGATCGAATCGCGCCACGATCCCAACCAGGTCCGATTGAGCAGCCATAACCGATTCTATATCCTTGTATCCCATCGGGACCTCATCAAGACCCGCCGAAATCAGCACGACATCATGTTCTGCTAAAAATTTCTTACCGTCATTCCAGGTATAGCTGCTCTTGGTCATTGTCCGGCTAAGTCTTCTCCCCGCCCCATGGGAAGCCGAGTTCATCGAGTCGGCGATTCCTTTGCCGCGAACAATATAACCGGGAGTCGCCATAGAACCCGGGATAATGCCGATCATTCCTTTTCCCGCAGGCGTCGCTCCTTTCCGGTGAACGATGACATCCTGTCCAAAATGGTTTTCCCTCCAGGCGAAGTTGTGATGGTTCTCAATATCCAGAAGAACCCGCACGCCCAGCAGTTTGGCCATATCCCGATGGATCAGGTAATGGTTGGCCGCCGCGTATCTGCCCATCAATTCCATTGCCAGCCAGTATTCCCGTCCGGCGTCTCCCTCCAGACTCAACCATGCCAGATGCTTCAATTCCCTTGGAAGCTCAGGATGAAAGCTCATGGCCAGCCTGCTGTAATGCGTCGCTACATGGCCGCCGGTTCCGCGGCTCCCGCTGTGGCTCAGGAGCGCACAATACTTGCCCCGCTTCAATCCCAAATCATCCTGGTCGAGAGTGAGGACGCCGAATTCGACAAAGTGGTTTCCGGACCCGCTGGATCCGAGCTGAAACGACGCTTTGTCTTTATATTGCCGGATAACGGAGCTGAACGACCAGTCTTCTTCCATTACCGGATGTTCTTTTCGCCGCTTGAATCCGCTTCCAACGCCGAAAGCAGTTGTTGCTTTGATGGCATTTCGCAGGCGGCCCTCCTCGCCTCGAATTGCAGATGCCGGCATATCTAAAACCGTCATTTTCATTCGGCAGGCGATATCCATCCCTACGGCGTAGGGAATTACGGAATTGCGCGTCGCCAACACTCCCCCGATAGGCAAACCATATCCGACATGCGCATCCGGCATCAATGCCCCGGCGATCGAGACAGGGAGATGGCACGCATTCTCCATCTGCCGGATCGATTCGTCGTCGATATCCGATCCCCATCTACGGTAGGAAGCAGGCTCCCCTCTCGGAACGCCTAGGTTCTGCAGCTCTCTTGCTTTCATGTTTATTTCTCCGCAAATACGCAAAGAACCCTAAAAAACGGATTTCACTGATTTCAAATTAAAATATTAAAATAATTCCGTGGGATCCGTGGCGTTTTTTGCAATTAGCTATTTCATTTGATCCGCCGGTGGCAGCACATCGAATTTTCGCGTTCCTTCTTTCTTCAACAACTTCTGGTCGGCAAAATCAAGCAGCGCCGACCAATCCTCCGAAGTCATGCCATGTCCGCCGGGACGAAAGCTCACCCCGAGATTGTCTTCAGCCTTGAGGAACGCATAGACCGGCTTTGCGGCAAGATAGGTCTGGGCAGCTGCGTAGGCTCTGCCGTATTGGTCCGCCAGCGAATTGCACATGATAAACAGCCGCGGAGCAGTCAGCGCCACCAACCAGTGCTGGTCGCATGGAAGGCGTTCCGTTTGCCCCTTGAACTCGGCGAAGCGCGGACCGAACCAATACGTATTCTGGTCGACAATTTCCGCGATGCCCTGCCCCAAGCCGCCCCCCATCTCCCTGCCCGAGAAACGAAAGGCCATGCCTCCGGCGACCGGCGCGCTCAACGCGATCCGTTCATCAAACGCTCCGGCGAGCAGAACAGCCTGGCCAATGCGAGATGCGCCTGTCGCCATGATCTTGTCCTTGTCGATGAATGGATCGGTCACAAGATAATCCACCGCACGCGAAATGCCCCACGCCCATGCGGAAATATCATTCCAGTCATATTCCGAATATGCAGGAAAGAACGCCGTTGAACTATAATTGGGAGCATCCGCGCCCAGCTGATTGTATCCAATGGTTGCAACGGCGTATCCCCGGGTAAAAGCGACAGCGGAAGGTCCCAGGCTGTCTTCACCGGCGCTGAACCCAAGTGAAATAAGAACGGGATATTTTTTGGCAGCTTGTCCGGCGTCCGGCGCAACAGGCGTAAAGATTCCAATGTCAAATCCGAGTTTTTCACCGGGACCGAAAGTCAGATGAAGCATGCGGTAATCCGCCTGCAGCGATGCAGCGCCTGCAGGAGCCACTCCCATTCCGAATCCCCCTCGCCCGCCGGCGTTAACACGTTTGGCAGGCGTAACCACCGTGGCTTTCACATTTCCGGGAGGCGGAGGCATGTGCCCGTATTCGTAATCTTCGAGGATCTTTATCATTTCCTGTCGGCGGGCTTTCCACTGTTCAACCGTAGTGACCTTCGCACCGCTATTCATGATCAGCGGATCCGGCATTTCCTTGATAACCGGCAAATCCTTTACTGCAACCTGCACTGCCAAGGCCAGGGCGACAATACCGCCAATTGAGCCTACTACAAATAGTATGTTACGAACTCTGTTGTTCATTTACAGCCTCCCTAGTTACGCCGACAAAACAAAAACGCCACGGATTCCACAGATTAAAAATTAAATTTAAAATCCGTGGAATCCGTGGCGTTTTTATTTATAATATTTTCCGTATTCCTTGGTAAATTCGATCATGGCCTTCAGGTTTTCCGGTTTCACTTCATCGGTAGAGCTTCGCGGTCCGAGAATGTAGCCGCCTCCCTTCCCGACGGTATCGATGAGTTTCTTGCAGTAATCCTTTACCTCCTGCGCTGAGCCAATCTGCAGGAGCGACGCCGGAATATTTCCTTCGATACATACATGATCCTTAAGAACGTCCTTGGCCCTGAAAATATCCGTTTTATCCAAACGCGCGAGTATTTTCCCCTTGGGAAATTCCAATAGCAGCTCCAACCGCGAGGTGAAGTCGCCCTCAAAGAAAATGCATGGGGTTGCGCCTCTCTCGATCAGGGTCATGACCAGCATTCTAAAACTTGGCCAATAAAATGTATCGAATTGCTTCATCGACATGAATTCATCGGAACCTCTGGTGACGGTCATAAATATTCTCAGGTTCCCATATTCGTTGGGCGGCGGCAGCGGTTTTCTCAGAGATTTCACAAGTATATATTCACATAATTCCAGAAGCTTGTCGGGACGACGGAACATATCCAACATGACGCCCTTCATACCTCGAATCATATTGGAAACAACATCGAATGGAGGCATGATTGCGCCCTGATACAACTGAGGAAGGCCATAGTCTCTCAACGTCTGATTAAATTCCTCCGCCCTTTGCCGCCATTTCCATATTTCTCTTCCGGCGTCCTGAAGCCTTCGGATCATCGCTTCGTTTTCAGGCTCGGTAACAAACATGGCCAGGTTTTGAGCGGCCCACGGTTCAAGCCAGCAGGTATCGGACAGTTCCGGAAGCATCGATAGACCCTGCAAACAACCGTGCATCCTGGGCAAATGACGTCGTATAAAATAATCAGCGGGATCGTTTAAAAGAATGTCGTATTCATCATCTTTCAAGCTCTCGATTTCAATGGCCTGGAAACTATGGTTGGGATCAAGGCCATATCCGGGCCATTTCATATATTTCGGATCAAGATATTCCAATGCCTTGCCGGGAGTGAATTCCCGGACAAAGGCCATGTCCGGCTGGAAGTCCTGCAGCGTTTTGCGATACGCAGCCAGCCACGAATCAAAATCATAATAGGCCGCGGAACAGGGTATTCCCGCGTATTTGGCGACAAAAAATCCCAACTCGCAAGATACCGGAATCCTATCTGTGATCCGAAGATGTATGGCATCGGCGACTCTCTGCTCTCGTTCACGGCGCAATTCATTAGATGTGCTCATGGCCTTATTCCCTCTTTTGAATGGCCCATTGTAGCGCATATTTGAAATTATTCATTTGAGTCTTTGAGTCCCCGAGCCTTAGAGTTATTTGGCCAGCTAAAATGGAAGGAGATTCGAATATGCCGGAATTAAAATACAGCCGCTACTTTCTC
This sequence comes from uncultured Acidobacteriota bacterium, assembly GCA_964441405.1. Lineage (GTDB taxonomy): Bacteria > Acidobacteriota > UBA6911 > UBA6911 > UBA6911 > UBA6911. Next base: position 38,289 of record CAYTYP010000010.1, on the reverse strand, counting down.
AATGAGCTTCCAAAAGAACAACGATTCAAAGGATTTGGCAAGATGCCTCCAATGGTGGCGTTCACCGATAACGACATTATCGAGGGAAGCAAATATTTTTCCGTCATGGTCATGGGTCCGGAAGCGGTGAAGCACCCCGGCCATGGTCCGCACATACATCAGGATGCGGAACTTATCGCAGCGTTGGGCACGGATATGGACAACCCGCGCGACTTGTGCGCAAAAATCGAGATGTGCATGGGCCCGGAAATGGAAAGCCATATTATTACGGAATCCACAATGATCTGGATTCCGGCGAAGTTCGTCCATGCGCCGTTCCGTGTATTGGAAGTGAAACGCCCATTTCTTCTGGTTCAGTGCCAGTATGCTCCCAAACTCACCGAAACAGGGCTCAAGAAGCTGGTCAAAGAAGAAATGCGCGACAAGATGATCTTCATCGATGCGGACGGCAACGAGAAGGCTGAATAGAAGTTTGCATGCCAAATGCGGCTTGCAGCAGTTCGCGCGTATAGGTTTCCTGCGGATCGGAGAAAATCGCATCGGCTTTGCCCGCCTCGACCACCCGTCCTTCTTTCATCACAATAATAGAATGGCACAAGGCTTGGACCATTCTCAGGTCATGCGTAATAAACATATAGGAGAGATGACGGTCTGCCTGCAGTTTGCGCAGCAATTGAATGATCTGAAACTGTACGGTGCGGTCCAGGGAAGATGTAGGTTCATCCAGAATAATCAATCGCGGTTTCAGCACGAGCACGCGGGCTATGGCGATGCGTTGGCGTTGCCCTCCGGAAAACTCGTGAGGATAGCGGTGACGTAAAGCGGGATCCAGTTCCACTTCTTCCATAGCCTGGATTACCATCTGCTCACGGCTCTTGTCGTCGCCCAATTTATGAATTTTCAGTCCTTCAGCGATAATTCCCGAGATGGACATGCGCGGCGAAAGAGAACCGAAGGGATCCTGGAAAACCGCCTGTATCTCCCGCCGCAGAGGGCGCATTTGATTTTTGCTTCGTGTGTCGATCCGCAAACCGTCGAAACAAATAACTCCCGACGCTTCCTTAAGTATCCTTAAGATTGCAAACGCCAGAGTGGATTTGCCTGATCCCGATTCCCCTACGACACCCAACGATTCACCGCGGCGGATCTCGACAGACACTCCGTCCACAGCCCGAACATAGCCGACCGTGCGTTTAAACACCCCTTTTTTAATGGGGAAATGAACCTTGATGTTGTCCGTAGCCAGAATCACCGGATTGTCCGCTGCCGGCACCGCAGGTCGCCCGGACGGTTCGGCGTTCAGCAATCGCCGGGTGTACTCGTGTTGGGGATCGCGAAACAAGGTCTCGGTCGGCGCGGTTTCGACTATTTCACCCCGGTACATAACTGCGACACGATCGGCGACCCGTCGCACAACTTCCAAATCATGGCTTATGAGCAGAACGGCCATCTGCATCCGTGTTTGTATTTCGATTAAAAGGGCCAATATCTGAGCCTGTACGGTGACATCCAGAGCTGTTGTGGGCTCGTCGGCGATGAGCAGTTCCGGCTCGTTGGCCAGGGCCATGGCAATCATAACTCTTTGCCTTTGTCCGCCGGACAGTTCATGAGGGTAGGCGTTCAAGCGAGCCTCCGCATCGCGAATCCCCGCCATATCCAATAATTCTAAAACCCGTTTTCGGATTGCCTCTCGGGTCATTGGTTTGTGGACTTGAATGACTTCGGCGATCTGCTTGAATACGGTATGGAGGGGATTTAAAGAACTCATGGGCTCCTGAAACACCATGCCCACAATATTGCCGCGAGCCTCGTTCAAATCCGCATCCGGGGCAGTGAGCATTTCCTTGTCCTTGAGCCAGATCTCACCCGAGGGATAACGAGCGATCGCCGGCAGCAGGCGCAAAACAGACAAGGCCGTTACGGATTTGCCGGACCCGGATTCCCCAACCAGCGCCACGGTCTCACCTTTGGCGACCTCAAGCGAAAGGCCGCTTACGGCGGAAGTAATTGAAGCGCCCGAAGTGAACTCGACGGATAGATTCTTGATTCGCAACAGCGGTCCGGTCATCGTCTTCCTCGGATGGTGGAATCCTGCCGGGGATCGAAGGCGTCTCGGGCGGCTTCTCCAATAAAGACCAGCAACGAGAGCAGCAGGGCCAGAACTATGAAAGTTGAAATGCCAATCCAGGGCGCCTGCAGGTTGGACTTGCCCTGGGCGAGGAGCTCGCCCAGGCTGGCGGAACCCGGCGGCATGCCAAAGCCCAGAAAATCCAAAGCTGTTAAAGTGGTAATGTTTCCGTTCAAGAGAAACGGCAGATACGTGGTTGTGGCAATCATCGCGTTGGGCAGCACATGCCGGAACATGATCGTCCAATCGCCGGCTCCCAGCGTTCTTGCGGCCTTTACATATTCGAGATTGCGGCCCCGCAAAAATTCGGCTCGTACGACAGCAACCAGCGCCATCCACGAAAAAAGGAGCATGATGCCGATCAGCCACCAGAAGTTCGGGTTAACAAACGAAGACAAGATGATCAGCAGGAATAATATGGGCAGCCCCTCCCAGATTTCGATGAACCGCTGCCCTAAAATATCGATCCACCCGCCGTAGAATCCCTGAATCCCTCCGGCGACGATCCCGACAATGGAACCGGCTATTGTCAAGACCAGTCCGAACAAAACCGAAATGCGGAATCCATAGATCAGGCGCGCCGCCACGTCGCGCCCCTGGTCGTCCGTCCCGAGCCAGTTCTCCCTGGTAGGCGGGCTGGGCGCCGGCTGGGTCAGGGCTTGATTGTAAGTGTTATAGGAATATCGAATGGGAGGCCAGAGCGTCCATCCCTCGCTTTTTATCAGCTTTTGCACATAAGGATCTCGATAATCCGTCTCGGTGGGGAAAGCGCCGCCGAAGGTTGTTTCCGGATACGTTCTCAATACGGGAAAGTAATAGCCGCCCTTATAGCAAATTAAAATAGGTTTGTCATTGGCCAGGAACTCAGAAACCATGGACAACAAAAACAGAACGAGAAAGATCCACAGAGACCACCACCCCCGGCGGTTGGCTTTGAAATTGCGCCAGCGACGTTGGTTCATAGGATTGACTGGCGTTCGGCGAAAAAGCATAGCGTCTACATCCTCGTTTCGAAATCGATGCGCGGATCGACGAGCATGTAAGTGATATCGGAGATTATCTTCAGCAATAAACCGGCCAAAGTAAAAATATAGAGGGTCGCAAACATCACAGGGTAATCCCGGTTGATGGTGGATGTATAGCCGAGCAGTCCGAGTCCATCAAGGGAAAAGATCACTTCAATCAAAAGCGAGCCGGCAAAGAACATGGAAATAAATACCGCGGGAAATCCGGCGATCACGATCAACATTGAGTTGCGAAATACATGGCCGTAAAGGACATTTCGTTCGGATATGCCCTTGGACCTGGCCGTGACGACGTACTGTTTGCCGATTTCATCCAGGAAGGAATTCTTGGTCAGCATAGTCAAAGTCGCAAAACCTCCGATGCTGATCGACGCCACCGGAAGAGCCAGATGCCAGAAATAATCCGCAATCTTCATGGGCCAGGAAAGTTGGAGCCAATGATCCGACGTCAAGCCCCGCAAGGGAAACCAATCGAAATAAGAGCCGCCCGCAAAAAGAACCACAAGCAAAATGGCAAACAGGAATACCGGGACCGCGTTGCCTATAATGACGGCCGTAGAACTCCAGATGTCAAAACGGGAACCGTGGCGAACAGCCTTGCGTATTCCCAGAGGAATGGAAATCAGGTAAATGATCAACGTCGACCAGACTCCCAGGGAAATGGAAACAGGCAACTTGGATAGGATGATGGATATCACGCTCCGGTCCTGATAAAAACTGGAGCTGAAATTGAAAGTAGCATAGTCTGTCAGCATAGCGAAATAACGCCGGTGCATCGGTTTGTCAAAACCGTACATCTTCTCAAGGCGCGCAATCAGTTCAGGGTCCAGGCCTTTAGCGCCACGAGAGTTGATTCCTTTTTGAGCATTGACGTTCATAAGCTCCGAGGACGTCCCGCCTGATATTCGAGCGGTGGCGCTTACCTGCTGTCCTTCAATCTTCGCAATCAATTGCTCCACCGGCCCCCCCGGAGCCGCCTGAATGATGAAGAAATTGATAGTCATGATTCCCAGGAGCGCGGGGATGACCAAAAGCAATCTTCGGATGATATAGGAAATCATAAATCAGCCTGTTATTTTCTAGACTTGCTTTTTTTTGATTGTCCTTGATCTTTTTCAGGATCCATCCACCAGGTTTCCAGCGACAGGTTGTAAGGCGGCATTTTATCCGGATGCTTGACCTTGGCGACATAGGCGACGCGATAGACTCCTAAATGCCAGTTTGGAATGACGTAGTGCCCCCAAAGCAACGCCTGATCCAGGGCTTTGCAGCGATCGACCAGATCCTTACGCGATTCTGCGTTAATAACCAGATCTATCAGTTGATCAATCGCTTTGTTCTGGATGCCGCAGTAATTGCGGGTTCCCGGAGTCTTTGCGGCTTCAGAACTCCAGAAGTACCGCTGCTCATTTCCGGGCGACAACGATTGCGGGAAGGTGGCGACGATCATATCGAAATCGAAATCACGCAGACGGTTGATGTATTGGGAAGTATCCACATTCCGAACCTTCGCTTGGATGCCGAGTTTCTTCAGGTTGTCGGCAAAAGGCAGAACCACACGCTCGAAAGTCGGCTGCTGCAGAAGTATTTCAAAAGTAAACGGCTTGCCGGTGGCATTTTTTCTGAGAACGCCGTCCTTGACGGCCCAACCCGACTCGCGCAGTAGATCGAGCGCTTTGCTTAGGTTGTTTCTCAAACTGTTGTTTCCTGCAGTGGAAAGGGGCGTATAGCTCCGGGTATAGACCTCCGGCCACAGGTGTGGACGAAAAGGCTCCAATATTTTCAACATTGCGGGGGACGGGGGACGGTCGGCCTGCAATTCGGAATTTTCAAAGTACGAATCATTGCGGGTATACATTCCGTAGAACAGGTTTTTATTGGTCCATTCAAAATCAAAAGCGTGGGCCAAAGCGTAGCGCACCCGGCGATCCGTAAACATTTCACGGCGCTGGTTCATGACAAAGCATTGCATCCCTGCCGGGACGCCGTTTTTGATCGTTTCCTTTTTGATCAATCCCTGTTCGAATGGCGGCCCCTGATACGCTGTAGCCCAGTCTTTGGCGACATTTTCCTGGCGGAAATCGTATTCGCCGCTTTTGAAAGCCTGCAGCGCAACTGTTTCGTCCCGGTAGTAGTCGTATCGTATACGTTTAAAATTGTAGCGTCCAACGTTAACCGGTAAATTCTTGGCCCAGTAATTATCGTCCAAAATATAAGTAATGGATCGTCCCTGATTGAAGCGCTCGATTTTGTAGGGCCCCGAGCCCAGCGGTGGATTGAGCGTGGTCAGACTGAAGTCTTTGTTCTTCCAGTAATGCTCCGGCAGGACAGTCAATTGCCCTAGAATCAGCGGCAGTTCCCGGTTTGGTTTTCCGCCGAAGCTGAATTTGATGCGATAGGGGTCCAGAGCTTTGACTTCCTTAACATCCGCATAATAACGCGCATAAATAGGCGAACCTTTTTTCACCAATGTATTAAAGGAAAACAGGACATCCGAAGCTTTGATCGGCGAGCCGTCCTGGAAGCGAGCTTTTTTGTTGATATGAAAAATGACCCAGGAGCGATCGACGGGCATTTCGACTTTTTCCGCGATGAGACCATATTGGGAGAAGGGCTCATCGTCGGAAGAAACCAGGAGCATGTCATAAATCAAGCCGAGACCATCCGCCGGATTGCCTTTAATGATAAATGGATTCAGCGAATCGAAAGTGCCGATAGCGGACTGACGGAATAAACCGCTCTTGGGCGCTTTCGGATTCACGTAATCGAAACGAGTGAATCCGGGACCGTATTTGGGCTCGCCGTTCATGGCAATGGCATGGGAGGTGATGATTCGGTTAGAAGTCGATCCGGATTCAGTCCTCGCAGGGCCGACCATGCCGGTCATAAAGATTGCAACCATAAGGCATCCCAAAGCATGTCTCATCACTGGTCATCCTTTCTCGTTCAGGTTTCCGAGAACGTTCGGATTAACGCCGCATTTCGAATTATAACCATATTTAAATCCCAAAAAAGGAATTGGAATTTTCCCAAACCGTCTGCTCGACCAGTTCGCCGGGCTCGCTCCGCAATCCTTTGAGAAAATCCATAACGTACCGAGTATGGGCGGGTTCGTTTTCTTTACAGGAGTTTCGGACGCACTGGGGCGGGAGGAATGGCGCATCGGTTTCCACCAGGATTCGATGGAGAGGCAATGTACGGGCCGCTTCCTGCACGGCGAGCGATTTTCCATAAGTCAGGACGCCGGAAAAGGAAAAATAAATTCCATCCGACCAGGCCATCAGTTCTCGCGCAAAGGCGGCGTCTTCACTGAAGCAGTGCATGACTGCGCGCATGATTCCGTTCTTTTTTATTTGGGCGATGGTATCGCTTGCGGCGCTGCGGGTATGGATGACCAAGGGCAGGTTGAGTCGACGGGCAAGATTCGCCTGGGCGGCGAAAAATACTTGTTGCGTTCGCTTTTGCACTGCAGCCTTCTTGCGGGCAACGTGGTAATAGTCCAATCCCGTTTCTCCGACAGCCACTACTTTATCCCGATGGGATTGAATTATGTTTTCCAACCGGGTTGTCACCTGTTGCGCTGTATTTTCCGGGTAATCCTGACAGTCGGAAGGATGAACGCCGATCGCGCACCAGGCGTCTGCGCCCCATGCTCCAGCCAGTTTCAGCGCCTTTTGACTGGTCTCCAAATTCGTTCCGATTTGAACCGATCGGGCTACGTTTTGAATCCGCATGTTCCGGCGCAATTCGTCCTGCCTGTGCGCCAATCCATTCCAGAAACAATGGCAATGGGTATCGAAAATCATAGGGATCATCGTAGCGGAGAAAAAACAAAAACGCCACTGTTACCAAGAATTTATTATTCTTTATCCGTGGACCGCGTTTTTGTTTTTATCGGAAATCCGGGAAGGGAGAGAGTGCGCGATCCAGAAGCCCGAGCGCATAGCTGATGGCTATTCCATAGTTGGTAATGGGAACGCCGGCTTCCCTGCACCTTAAAATCCTGGAAATCACTTCACGCCTGTTCAGCATGCAGGAGCCGCAATGAACTATCAGGCTATAGGGATTGAGATCCTCTGGAAAATCATGTCCTTGCTGATGAACAAATTCCAGTTCTACTCCCGTATATTGCCGAAGCCAGCGCGGAATCTTGATCCGGCCGATATCTTCACCAATGGGATGATGGGCGCAGGATTCCAGGACGAGAATGCGGCTTCCCGCTTTGAGTTTATCGATAGTTTTGATCCCGCGAATAAACTCATTCAAATCCCCTTTGAGGCGCGCAAACAGAATTGAAAAGGAGGTCATGGGAACGCTTGGAGGGACATCTCCCGCGACTCTAAGAAAAGCCTGGGAATCAGTTACGACTAGTTCCGGCGGGTTTTTAAGCCGATCCAGCGCATCGCGCAATTCTCTCTCCTTGACCACCATGCAATAAGAATCATGATCCAGAGCATCACGGATCGACTGGACCTGAGGCAGAATAAGTCTTCCCCGCGGAGCTTCCAGATCTATAGGAACCGCCAGCACGACCAGGGAGCCGGACGCAATCAAATCGCCTAAAATCGAAGGGGATTCGATAAACTCCTCCGGAGCCGATCGAATCAGGGCTTCCCGCAATTCCAGCATGCCCTTGCCCTGACTGGCGACCGTTTCAACGACCGGAATCTTGCGCGATTTGAGATTATCGGCAAGCGCAGGGGCAGGCTCCGAAATATCAATCTTATTAAATACAACAATCGCAGGAGCCTGGCGCTTCGACAACTCGCTTAACACATTCTCCTCGAACTCTCCCCAACAGCTTCCTTCCGCAACCAGAATACCCAGATCCGTTCGCTCGAAAACATGTCGCGTCCGCTCCGCTCGCAGTTCTCCTAACCCGCCGACATCATCGATGCCGGCCGTATCGATGAATAAAACCGGGCCGATCGGTAAAAGCTCCATCGGCTTCTCGACAGGATCGGTTGTTGTTCCCGGAACATCAGAAACGATGGAGACCTGTTGGCGAGTCAGAGCGTTCAAGAGTGAGGATTTGCCTACATTGCGCCTTCCAAACAAACCGATGTGGAGCCGCATTCCTTTGGGAGTGTCTTTCATGGTTTTTCCTTTGATGGAGGCGATCCGAGCCGGGCCACGTTTTCGGGAGAGATAAGCTGATCAAATTGTTCGGAGGACAAATATCCCTGTTCCTCCACCACTTTTCTTACAGTCTTGCCCTCAGCACGGGCGCAGGCCGCAATAGTCTGTACTTTTTCATAGCCGAACAATTCAACCAAGGCGGTCAGAGATGCGGTTGCACCCTCGACGCACGCCCTGCAGTGAGCTTCATTCGCCTCAATCCCTGCAATACAATGCACTCGGAAAATCCTGCATGCGTTGCGCAACAGGTCCAGGTTCTCCAACAAAGCGTCCGCAACCAGAGGGAGAAAAGCATTCAGTTCGAGATTTCCCATTGCGCATGCTTGAGCAATAGCCTGGTCATTGGACATAACAACGATCGCCGCCTGCGATACTGCTTCAGGAATTACAGGATTGATTTTACCGGGCATGATCGAAGAACCCGCCTGGCGTTCCGGCAATCGGATTTCGCCAAATCCTGCATCAGGGCCGGAGGATAATAAGCGAAGGTCTGTGGAAATTTTGAGCAGATTGGTTGCACAGGCTTTTAGAATTCCGCTGACTTCAACAAATACGTCGGCATTTTGGGTGCATTCAACCATGTTTTCCGCGCGAGCCAAACCGAGTTTTGTAATCTCCCGCAGTCTATCGACCACCCGGAAAATATATTGCCTGGGAGCGGAAAGGCCGGTACCGATGGCCGTGCCACCCAGGTTGACCATGCGCAGTCGCTCCTCGCATTTATAAATACGCCAGCGATCCCTTGCAATCGCTTCTGCATAGGCGCCCATTTCCCTGCCCAGCGTAGTCAGGACTGCGTCCTGAAGCTGCGTTCTCCCTACTTTGACCGTTCGGGCGAATTGTTGTTCCTTGCGCTGAAATTCTTCGAGCAATCCTACCACTTCGACCTGCAGCAGCCGCAGCGACTGGATCGCCGCCACTTTCAGGGCTGTGGGATAGGTATCGTTTGTCGATTGATGCAGGTTTATGTCGTCGGCCGGACTGATGGTTTGGTAATCTCCCAATTCTTTTCCGAGAAGCTGCAAAGCGCGATTAGCCAGAACCTCATTCACATTCATGTTTGTCGAAGTGCCGGCTCCTCCCTGGAGCGCGTCAACAAGAATGGTTGCATCCAGACGCCCTTCCATCATCTCGATGCAGGCTGTTTCAATTGCCACAGCCTTGGATTCATCCCAAAAGCCTAATTCATGATTGACGCGTGCGCAGGCCAGTTTCACGGCGCCATAGGCATGAATAAGGGCGGGATTGATTGTCCTCAGAGCCAAAGGAAAATTCTCGATAGCGCGTTCGGTATGGATGCCATGCAAGGCATCCGCCGGAACTTTGCGCGTGCCCAGTAAATCATGCTCATTGCGAAATTCAGTCATATCAGTCTGAAAAATATTCTCTTTCTAACCCGGCTATGCGGAAGCTGTCGTCTTGCGGCGGGCTTCAAAATTCAATGAAATTCCGGGACCTTCGCCGGCGCTGCGCCCCAAGCTGGACAACAGTGAGGAAATCCTGTCCCGCTGAGCATGAGGAGATTCACGGATGCCTGCTTTTTCAGGGTAAATTTCATAAAAGCTTCGATATTTAAGCGGCGTAAGATTTACCATGAGCACATTAGCGCCGCGCTGCAACCCCAATCGATGCCCCTGCTCCCGATTGATGGTAGCAATGGCGGTCGTGCTGGGAATATTTGTATTCGGGCAAGCCAATCGGGTAAGCGCCATGACTTTATATGTGGTTAAATCCGTATTGGACGATTGATCGCCAACACAACGAGATGAGTCCATGGATGCTTTGCCTGATGGGGTATCGGGATGCGGCACGAAAGGACCGCATCCGATCATGTCCAGATCCAGTCGCTTGAACCATTCAATGTCGTCGACCAATGCAGCCCATGTTTGCCCCGGAATGCCAACCATGACGCCGCTGCCGGTCTCATAACCCAGACTTTTAATCTGCGGCAGGAGGTCAAGCCTGTGAGAAACATGTTTATTCAAAGAGGGATGGATGCGCGTCCACAGTTGCCGGTCTGAAGTTTCAAACCGAAGATAGTAGCGATCCGCGCCGGCTTGTCGTAAACGGGCGAGTTCGTCCAGGCTTCGTTCACCGCAACTTAACGTCACGCCCAGGGATGTGTTGGTTTTGATGGTTTGGATGATAGCGGCCAGCCACTCGATGTCGAGCGCCGGATCCTCACCCGACTGCAGGACTACGGTTCCATAACCTCTCGCTACCGCTTCTTCGGCGGAGGCGAGGATCTCATCCCGGGTCATACGATATCGCGGCAGTGAACTCCGGCCGCGGCGCATTCCGCAGTAATGGCAGTTGCTTCTGCAATAACTTGAGAATTCAATCAGGCCGCGGATGTGGACCGCGTCTCCGACAGAATGACGACGCGCGGCGTCCGCAAGCGTCCAGAGTGTTTCCAGACGATCCGGATTTTCTTCGAGCAACCATGCAAAAATCTCACTTCTGTTCATTTTGCGCCTTCAAACCATTGCGCATATTGATGGTAAACACGCTGCCGACGCCGGGTTCGCTTTTCACTAAAATATCGCCGTCGTAGAGCATGGCCAGTTTCTTTATTGTAGACAGACCCAGACCGCTTCCAAGGATGTGCCGTGTTTTCTCATTTTTAATTCTGGAGAAGTCGCTGAACAGGCGCTGTGTTTCTTCCGGCGTCATGCCGATGCCTGTATCTTCCACCTGGACCCGGAGATCGTCTCCGGAGATCCGGATCGTAATGTCAACCTTCCCGTGATCGCGGTTGTATTTGACTGCGTTTGAAATGAGATTGTTGAAGATCATCTCGAGCTCAGTCCGATCCCCATCCATGGATACATCGGAAGGCGCATCCAGATGAATGGAGATATCTCGTCTTTGAGCTTCCGCTTTAACTCCTTCCATTGCCTGCCGAACAACCTCCACGAGGCCGATTCGCGTCACCGTGCGTTTTCTTTGCCCTGATTCGATAAAGGTTAAATCCAGCAGGTCGGTGATCAGTTTTCGCATTCCTTCGATCCGAATAAGGCAGCGATCCAGCATCCGATCATAGTCCTTCATATTGTCGCCGACAGAACGTTCCCGCATCATCTGCAGATAACCTTCGACGGCTGAGATAGGAGATTTCATTTCATGGGCGAGAACCGAGATAAACTGAAATCGCACCTGCTTCTTCTCCTCGGCCAATCGACGAGCTTGCCGTTGAAGTATCAGATGCTTGGCTGCTTTGCGCACTGCGCCGCGCAATTCCTCGGGGGTAAAAGGCTTGGCCAGGAAATCGTAAGCGCCCCGGCGTGTCGCCGCCACCGCTGTATCGAAAGAGGCGTAGGCGGTAATCATGATGGTCAAGAGATCCAGAGGTTCTTTCCCGAGCCGGTCCAGAATATCAAGCCCGGTTGTATCCGGCAGTTTATGGTCGAGAACCAGTATATCGGTCGGCCCTTCAGCCATTTTCTCGTCCAATTCCTTGCCGGTCGCTGCGGTTCGGACGTCAAAGCGGACTTGGTCGTTGATGTCGGGCAGATTCATCGTAATATCGCGCAGCGCCCGCTCGGCTCCCCGCCGCATTCCGTACTCGTCATCCACAATAAGGATGTTCAACGTCTCCACTGGACTCGCCTTTCACATTAGGCTTTGCCGCCTAAAAGCTTGTCGATTTCATCTGCAAGAACGCGTGGGTTTACCGGTTTTTCCATAAATTTGCTGACAGGCAGCCAGGTTTCGTCCGGTTGGAATGAATAGCCCAGTCTCATTTCCTTGCTGATGCCGGTAAGCATGATCATCGGCATTTCAGGATGGTTGGCGTGCAGGTGTCGCGCCAGTTCAAAACCCGCGGTCTTGTCTTCCATCATGACATCCAGCACAACCAATTCCGGCGGATGGGATTGAGCCAGCGTCTGAGCTTCTGCCGCGGAGTAGGCAACCGCCACTTTATGACCTCGCTGAGTGAGAACCGTCCGGTTCATTTCAATCAAATCCTGGTCGTCATCTACCAATAGTATTTGAGCCATAACATTCTCCTTTGTTTCCGGTCTACTCCTCCGGAGCTTTCCGTGGGAGTTTGACTGTGAATGTCGTTCCTGTCTTGCCGACCGCGGGATCGTTATTGGACTCGATGGCAATATCCCCGCGATGCATTTTGACGATACCATAGGTTACCGCCAATCCGAGCCCCGTTCCTTTCCCGATTTGTTTGGTCGTGAAAAATGGTTCAAATATTTTACCAATATTTTCCTTGGAAACTCCAATGCCTGAATCCTTGATTGAAAACCAAACCTGGTCATCATCGCCTCCGACGCTGATGGTCAGGAAACCGCCATCCGGCATGGCATCGCATGCATTGCTGAAAAGATTGGTAATCACCTGGTTCAGCTGGTCCGGATCAAGATCCGCCCTGGGATTGCCGGGTTTAGGTTCTATCTGAACTTGTACGCCGGAAGGAAAAGGAAAAGCCTTTACGGCGCGTTGCATCAGTTTGTATAGATCCACGAGACGGAGCACCGCTTTGTTCTGTCGCGCAAAGTGGAGCAAACGAACTACTATCTTTTTGCATCGGTCGGCCTGCTCCGCGATCATGTCGAGGTCTTCACGCCATTCGGGATACTTTTCTGCTTGTTCGAGGAGCATATGCGAATGCATTAAAACGATGCCCAGCGGATTATTGACTTCGTGAGCCACTCCGGCGGCCAATTGCCCCATGCTGGCCAAGCGCTCCGAGTGCATGAGGGCTTCCTGAGTGCTGACCAGTTGCTGGTTCGAAACAGCCAGCTGCTTGACCGTATGACGCAGTTTTTCAATCGTGAAGGGCAAACACATTTCGGTTTCGGCCAATCGTCGATGAATAGCGATGGCATGCTGGACGCAGGAGTCATAGCCACAGGCTCCGCAATTGAGCTCATCTTCAGGACCCGCTTTCCCCATTCGGGAAAGAATAGCCAAAACTTCTTCTCTGGACGGCTGGGCTATGCGTTGGTCATAAACACAGAATTTCCGGGAAAGATCAATGTCGGAATAGCGCGCCATATCTTGCACCCATCGATCTTTGCGAAATTCCGTCCAGTTTCGTTGCACATAGCGACCGACGAGGCTGCGGCGTCGAAACAGCGTTGTGTCTACGGACATGCCGGCGCCCATGATGCAGCCATTGCAGCAGAGGATTTCCAAAAGGCGAACGTTCAGGCTGTTCGATTCCACCGCCTGGATAGCCTCAACGAAATTAGTGCGGCCGTCGGTAGCCAGCACTTCGCCATCGATCAAATCTTCTTTGATCTCGGCGGCTTGAAGCAGCCCTCGGCTGATCGGAAACAGTCCGCCGGGTCCGCTCCAGGGAGGATCAAATTCGCCGGGTTGCACCGTCTCAGGACGAATCCCGGCGTCGGTCAGCATCTGGCGAAGTTCCAGAAAGGTCAGCACCGCCGAGATCTCATCGTCCATGTTTTGACTGGTCGCTTCTCCTTTTTTGGCGATACAGGGACCAATGAACACGATACGAACCGCCGGTCCATAAATACGGCGCAAAACGCGCGCGGCGGCCACCATGGGAGAAACAATCGGCGCCAATCGAGGCACCAGGCTGGGATAATAGCGTTCGACGTAGCCTACCAGGGCGGGACAGGTCGTGGCGATATAGCTTCCCTTGCGATCATCCGACAACAGATCCCGATAGCTGCGGGCGACAAGGTCGGCGGCGAATCCAACTTCATGAACGTAACGAAAGCCCAGGGCTCGAACCATTCCTACAACTTTTTCATGCCCGCATTCTTCAAATTCGGCAGGAAAGCTCGGCGCGATAAGAGCAGCCACGGTGCCGCCCTGTTGAAAAAGACCTGCAACTTCCTTGGTTCCGTCCAGAACCTTTTTGGCGCCTTGACTGCAAACACGCGCGCAGTTGCCGCACCCTATACAGCGTTCAGGAATGACGTGGGCCTGGCCATCCGAAATTCCAATGGCTTTGGCCGGGCATTCCCGTACGCATGTATAACAGACCCGGCAGCGTTCCTTGATTGTCTGTACGAAACAGGTGGGTTGCATTCCATCCCCGCTCAAAACAACTACTTTGAGCTGTGTTCGTCGCTTTCATCGAGCATACGACGCACTTCCGCTTTCAACTGTTCCGGTCGAACCGGCTTGTCCATAACCTTATCCACCTGGGTCCAGGACTGCTCTTCCGGATGTTGAACGGTAAAAGACAATCCCGTCGCTCCCGCAACTGCGGTCAACAGGATCACCGGCGTATCCGGGTACAGTTTTTTGATTTGATAGCCAAGCACGAAGCCGGAATCCTTTTCCTCCATCATGAGATCGAGAATTGCCAAATCCGGCTTTAGCGTCAGCAGCGTCTCCTCGGCCGACGATTTCCCTTCGGCTGTGGTGACTTCGTATCCGGCAGACGTCAGGATAGCGGTCATTTGTTCGAGGAGATCCTGATCATCATCCACGACCAGTATTTTCTTTTTCACTCTCGTTTTCTCCATTGCCTGTTAAATCTGCGTCAACCTCTTCAAACATCCCATAACGTTTCGGGAACGTGGTTTTAAAAAACGTCCCTTGCGCTGTAATGCGTATGAAGCAGGTGGTGGCTCTTCTCTCCGAGCGGTTTTCCGAGAAACTGTTCGTACAACCGTGTTACATAGGGATTTTTATGACTGAGACGAAGCTTTTCGCTCTGGTCGATCTTATACAGCGCCTGCATTCTCGCGCGCGCGGCGTTCACATCGACGCCGATAGGCTGGCCTCCACCGTTGATACAACCGCCCGGACAAGTCATGACTTCGATAAAGTGAAGGTCCTTTCGTCCGGCCCGAATCTGATCAAGCAGTTTGCGAGCATTGCCAAGCCCGCTGACAACGGCGGCTCCGACTTCCAACCCACCGATGACCGTGCGAATTTCCTTTGCGCCCTTCATGCCTCGCAGCGGTTGTATTTCCGGTTTAGCCAACTCTTGACCGGTCAGCAGATAATGAGCCGTGCGGATGGCGGCTTCCATAACTCCGCCGCTCGCGCCGAAGATTTTCCCGGCGGTGGATCGCTCGCCAAACGGCGTATCCGCAGTCTGCGGCGCCATCGCAGTCAGATCCACTCCAAACATTTTCAGCAATTGGGCGAGTTCTCGGGTCGTCAAGACAAAGTCCACATCCGCAACATGCTCGGAGCCCATTTCCGGCCGGCTGCATTCAAACTTTTTCGCCGTGCAGGGCATGACCGAGACGCTGACGATCTTCGCGGGATCGATGGACTCTCGTTGCGCATAGTAACTCTTTATGATGGCGCCCATCATCTGCTGAGGGCTTTTGCAGGTGGAAAGATTCGGAATAAAGTCCGGGTAAAACGATTCCACGAACTTGATCCAACCCGGCGAGCAACTCGTGAACATCGGCAGCGTTCCTCCCTGGCTGATTCTCTGGACCAGTTCAGACGCTTCTTCCATAATGGTCAAATCGGCGCTGAAGGAAGTGTCAAAAACACGGTCGAACCCAACACGCCGGAGGGCTGCAACCATTTTGCCGTCAAAATCCTGCCCGGGTTCAATCCCGAATTCTTCGGCCAGCGAGACCGAAACCGCGGGCGCATGCTGGATGACCACATGTTTTCCCGGGTCGGCCAGGGCGGCGATAATGTCATCCAGATACGAATGTTCGGCAAGCGCGCCTGTGGGGCAGCCGACAATGCACTGCCCGCAATTGATGCAGCTTGAAACATTCAATCCTTGGTCAAACGCCGTCCCGATGTACGCCTTGCATCCACGACTGACGAAATCAATGGCGCTGACGCCCTGGATTTCTTCACAAATGCGCACACAGCGGCCGCACAAAATACACTTGTCGGGGTCCCGGACAATGGGTCCGGAAACGTCTTTTTCTCTCTCGATCCGCTTGCCGCTATAGCGTCTCTGCCGGATGCCCATCGACTGGGACAGCCGTTGCAAATCGCATTTGCCGCTCCGGACGCAGTAAAGGCAATCATCCGGATGATTGCTGAGCAGCAACTCGACGATCGTCCGCCGCGCATCCAGCACTTTGGGGGAACGGGTTTGAATTTTAATTCCATTGGCCACCGGATAGGAACAGGCAGTCACGAGATTGGGCGTTCCCTCCATTTCCACCACGCACATTCGGCAGGCGCCGCTGGGCGGCAATCCTTCCATATGGCACAGGGTTGGAACTTGAATCCCTTCCCTCTTCAACGCCGAGAGAATTGTTTCTCCTTCTTTGGCCTCAATGGCCCTGCCATCTACATGTATCTCAATCATTGATCACCTCAATCCGCCGATCTCATTGCGGGTTCGTGAATTCCAAATCACAGCGCGCGCACCGCCGCGCTTCCGCCAATGCCTGCTCCTCTGTCGGACATAATTCCACTTCTGTAAAACATTTTTTTCTCTGTATTACCGGAAGCAGGGGCGTTTCCAGACGGAAGACCTCACCGGTTTCTTCATCTATGTCCATAAGAGGCTCCACGTAAACCGTGGGGAGTTTAACTTTGGGCAGCACTTTCATGAGCTTGCCGGCAATATAGCGGTCGATCATCATCGCCGCCTTTTTTCCTGCCGCAACAGCTGCGATTACGGTGCTGGGGCCTGTGGCCACATCGCCGCCGGCGAATACGCCGGGCTTGTCCGTCAAGAACGATTCCGGATTAACCACGACCGTTCCCCACCGGGACCGGCTGATCCCGTCCAGTCCAGTGGATTCGGGCTCCTCACTGATGGCAACGATCAGGGCATCCAGTTCTACATCGAATTCCGAACCCTTTATAGGCACAGGGCTGCGCCGGCCTGAGGAATCCCTGGCTCCCAGCTCATTGCGCAGGAAGCGGATGCCTTTCAGGCGGCCTTCTTGGCTGTTCACGCTCACAGGCGTAACCAGTTCCTCGAGCATGACGCCTTCCGCCAGCCCGGCTTCGACTTCCTCTTTATAGGCGGGCATGCCTTCCCGCGTTCGGCGATAGAAAACCGTTACACTCTCGACGCCGGGTTGTCGAATCGCAACGCGCGCGGCGTCCATCGCTGAATTGCCGCCGCCAACGACTCCGACGCGTCCGTGCGCCAGGGCTTTGCCTTCCAGGTTGTAGGATTTGAGAAATTTGATTCCTGGAATAATTCCGGAAACATCTTCGCCGGGAAGATCGAGCTTCTTGCTGAGATGCGCCCCGGTGGCCACAAATACAGCGCGGAAGCCTTCTTTGAGCAGACTGTCCGGAGTAAAATCCTTTCCCAGACTCTGGTTGTAACGAATCCGGATATTGGGATTCAACAAAGCGTTGATCTCGCGTTTAAGGCCTGCGCGCGGCAGGCGATATTCCGGAATAGCGGCGGTCAACATGCCGCCGGCCTGCGCCTCGCGCTCGAACACAGTCACCTGATGCCCCAGGAGGGAAAGCGAATTCGCCGCCGTCAAGCCGGCCGGCCCGGCGCCGATCACAGCGATACGGGCGGCGTCCGGGCGCACGGGCAAAACCGGAGCCTTCTCGGACGGAACGACCGTGTCGACCACAAAGCGCTTCAGCGTCCGGATCGCAATCGGAGAGCCTCCGGTCGCACCGGCGCGACAGACCTGTTCACAGGGATGATGGCAGACGCGGGCGCAGGCGGAAGGAAATGGATTGGCGTCCCGAATCACCCGGTACGCTTCGCTATACTCGCCGCGTGCAATATGCGCGATATAGCGCCATGCTTCGGTTCCCACCGGGCATCCATTCTGGCAGGGCGCTCCTACCAGTTCCTTGCACGAACCTGCGGGACAGCGACGTTCATAGACGTGAGCTTCATACTCGTCCCGGAACCACTGAAGCGTGCTTAAAACCGGGTTGGGAGCGGATTGACCCAGTCCGCACAGACTGGTCGCCTTAATGGTCTCCGCCAATTTTTGCAGATGCATGATCCCCTGGACTCTCAACAGGGGGTCCAGATTCTCTTCCTTATGCCGCGGCCGGGTCACCGCTTCGAGGATCTCCAGCATGCGCCGCGTCCCCTCGCGACAGGGTATGCATTTACCGCAACTTTCGTTCTGGATGAATTCCATGAAATACTTGGCAAAATCGACCATGCACGTCGATTCATCCACGACAACCAGCCCGCCCGATCCCATGATGGTGCCGAAGTTCTTGAGCTGTTCATAATCTGTCGGAAGGTCCAGATGCGCCTCAGGAACACAACCGCCGGAAGGCCCGCCGATCTGAACCGCCTTGCATTTTTTATTATTGGGAATGCCGCCGCCGATATTAAAGACCACTTCGCGCAACGAGGTTCCCATCTGGATTTCAACCAGGCCTGAACGGCGAACCATTCCGGAAAGCGCAAATACTTTCGTTCCCTTGCTTCCCTTGGTTCCCATCGCGGCGTACCATTCGGATCCACGATCCAGAATCACAGGCAGGTTCGACAGCGTCTCCACATTGTTGATGACGGTTGGTTTCCCGAACAATCCTTGAACCGCCGGGAACGGCGGCCGTGGTCTTGGCATTCCACGTTTGCCTTCAATGGAATGAATCAGAGCGGTTTCTTCGCCGCACACGAATGCGCCGGCGCCCATTTTCATCTTGATGGATAGATCGACTCCGCTATCGAGAATATTGTATCCGATCAATCCACAGGCGTTTGCCTGTTCGAAGGCGTCATTGAGCCGCTTGATAGCCAAAGGATATTCGGCTCGGATGTAAATGTAGGCTTTAGTGGCGCCGATGGCGTAAGCGGCAATTAACAGCCCTTCCAGCAAACGGTGCGGATCGCTTTCACATACGGCTCGATCCATGAAAGCGCCGGGATCGCCTTCATCGGCATTGCAGATCAGATATTTCTGATCTGCAACAGCGCCCCGCGCAAATTTCCATTTTTTGCCGGTAAGGAATCCACCGCCGCCCCTCCCGCGCAGTCCGCTCGCCTCAACCAGGTTGCACACGTCGTCGGGAGTCATCGTGGTCAATACTTTTGCAATGGAACTGTACCCGCCCTGAGCTATGTACTCGAAAATGTTCCCAGGATCAATGATGCCGCTGGAGGCGAGAACCACTCTTGTCTGATGCGCCAGGAAAGGATGCTCATCCAGACAAGGCACGTCTTCCCATAGTTGGGCGCTATGGGAACGATACTGTCCGATGGCCGGCTCAGAGGGAACTTGCTTCTTCAGAAGCATTGCATCCAGCAACTGCGGCGCTTTGTCGGCAGTTATGGAGCCAAAGCTGACGCGCGCGCGGCCGGGAATCTGAATGTCGACAATCGGTTCGTCGTAGCACATGCCATTGCATCCGACTTCGACCAGTTGCGCGGTTATTTGATGTTGTGCGAGAAATTCTTTAATCGCCACAATGGTCTTAGCGGCTCCTGCGCCTAGACCACAGGTGCCGGTTCCCACATAAATAACCGGATTTCCTATAGTATCCCGCCGCAAAACGGCAAGGGTTTTGGCGAGTTCATTGGCGCCCTTTCCCGCAACGCCGGCAAGAGGCTCCGCTTTGACATGCGCCAGCAGGCTTTCGGATACTTCGCGAAAGTTTACCCAGCATTTGCCGACATTGTCGATTTTTATAGCTGTAGAATTAGCGACCATTCTTCGACTCCGTTTCCCTGCATTCCTGAATGATTTTGACAAGCTTCTGCGGGGTGATTCTGGCGTAAAATTCGCCATTGAGATTCATCACCGGCGACAGACCGCAAGCGCCCATGCAGGCGACAATTTCCAGACTAAACAGACGATCTCTGGATGTTTGACCCGGTTTCAGTTTCAGGATCTTTTGGGCCATTTCCAGCACCCTGCCGGATCCTTTGACATGGCAAGCCGTGCCTCGGCAGACCATGAAATGATATTTCCCCTTGGGTAGAAAACGGAACTGGTTATAAAAAGTCGCAACTCCGTAAATTTTAGACGCAGGCAAACTTAGATGCTTGCTGATGCGAGTCACGGCCTCTCTAGAGAGATAACCTTGATCTTCCTGTACTTCCTGCAGGATGGGAATGAGGGCGTCCCGCCCGGCTCGGGGATGCTTTTTCAGAATCGAATCCACCGCATTCATGAATGGCTCTCCTTAATTACAGCATTTTCTGTTACAGCGTTCATTG
This sequence comes from uncultured Acidobacteriota bacterium, assembly GCA_964441405.1. Classification (GTDB taxonomy): domain Bacteria; phylum Acidobacteriota; class UBA6911; order UBA6911; family UBA6911; genus UBA6911. The sequence continues at coordinate 17,954 of CAYTYP010000010.1, read as the reverse complement.
TGAGCGCCGGTTCGTCCAACTTAAGAGACTGGCGCGAGAAATAGGCGACTCTGTCCATGGACATTGCCAAATCAATATCTTCAACATAAATGCCTGCCGGCACATGAAGAGACGCTCGCGCAAAATTTAAAATTCCGCGAATGCCGGCTTCAATAAATACATTGGCTATAAACTGAGCTTCCGAGTCCGGCACAGCTATAATTCCAACCGTAATGCCTTTTTCCCGAATTACGGATTCCGCATTGTCAATAGAGTGGCATGGGCAGCCATGTATCAAACGGCCAAACTTTTCGGGATTAGTTTCAAACGATGCAACAATCTTCAGATTGGGCCGGCGACCATTGAAAAACTTTAAAATGGCGCGGCCGATATTTCCAACGCCCGCAATGGCAGCGCTCTGTTCGTTTAAGGGGAAAACGAAAGCTTCGATATGTTCCCGCAGCTTGCGCACATGGTAACCATGGGCGGGAGTGCCTGTATAGCCGAGGACCATGAGATCGCGGCGAACCTGCGCTGCAGTCACTCGAGCTTTTGAGGCAATGTAATGGGAATAAATGTGACTTTCGTCGTCAGAAGCCAGGTCTCTGAGGATCCGCCAATACAATGTAAGCCGCCCAATCGTTCTATACGGAACCGCCTTCATCCTCACACCCTCGTGACAACATGCGCATTGTGAATCTTTTCACATTGTTTGTCAATATAAATAAGATATGAACGTAATCCTCTTATTTTATTCTCGTATTTTCCTGTGTTGCCCTGGAAGCATAAAATTGACATAATCGGGCGCATAATGGAGAGACTGAGCTGACTCATGGCATAATAGTCTTTTTAATCCGGCGGCCTCTAAAAAAGGATAGGAACAAACATGAATCTCTTGTTTTTGCTCTTTGGCGCTTTAGTATTCTTTTTCTTAGGCAGTCGTATTTATGCCAATATAATCAGCAGGAATTTCGGAGTGGAACCGGACAGGCCGACTCCTTCCGTAACTGTCAATGACGGCCGCGATTTTGTCCCAACCAAAATTCATGTAATTTTCGCCCATCACTTTTCGGCCATCGCCGGCGCCGGACCTATCATTGGCCCCACCATGGCGCTGCTTTACGGCTACGCGCCGGCTTACTTATGGATCGTCCTCGGCTGCGTTTTCATCGGCGCCGTACATGATTTTTCCGCTGTTTTTGTAAGCATCCGTGAGGGCGGACGTTCCATGGCGGAAGTCGCACGAACGACCCTGGGCCGTCTATCGTTCCTGATGTTCATTCTCTTCACCATTATCATGCTGGTGCTCGTGACCTCCAATTTCCTGGCTGCCACCGCTATGTCGCTGACTTCGAAATGGCCTTTGGAGAAGCTTGGCCTAGGAACCGGTCAAACGCTGTTGAACGTTGTCGCCGACTCCACCGGCGCTCCTTTGGGCGTTATCGGCGGCATCGCCTCCACATCGGTGATCATTGTAACCTTGACGGCTCCATTCCTTGGCTTTCTGATGTATCGACGAGGCTTGAAGCTTTCGGTGGCTTATCCGTTGGCCGCGGCTCTCTGCATCGGCTCCGTGGCAGTGGGAATTTATCTCCCCATCAGTCTCGATCCTACAGTTTGGATGGTGATCCTTTCTATCTACGTATTCTTCGCTGCAACGCTTCCGGTATGGTTTATCTTGCAGCCGCGTGATTTTATCAACGTGCAAATCCTCTACGCCGGTCTGGCGTTGCTGGCTCTAGGCGTATTGATCGGGGGATTCAAGGGGATGACTATGAACGTCCCTGCGATGAACCTGGATGAAGGGATGTTAAAACTAGGCTCTCTCTGGCCGATGTTGTTTATAACGATCGCCTGCGGCGCTGTTTCGGGTTTTCACGCGCTGGTAGCAGGCGGCACGACCGCCAAGCAGGTTTCGAGCGAAAAAGATATCAAGCGCATCGGCTTCGATGCCATGATACTTGAAGGAATCCTGGCGGTTTTGGTTTTGCTGGCGCTTGGTTCCTCTCTAAATTTCGATGATTACCGCATTTTAGTCTGGCCGACTGCGGAGCAGGCGGCAATCAGCCCGTCCAATCCGATCCTGGCTTTTTCGTTGGGCGTGGGAAGATTGCTCTCTAATACGCTGGCGATACCGCAAGCCCTGGCAACAATCTTCGGCATCCTGCTGATTGAAGGATTCGTGATTACCACATTGGATGCAGCCGTGCGCTTGAACCGCTATTTATTCGAGGAATTGTGGTCGATCTTTTTCGGCGGCGCCGAAAAAGTCCCCGGCATCCTGAAAAACCATCATTTCAATTCAGGATTGTCGGTGGCGCTGATGGCGCTGTTCGCCTTCACCAACTCGTTCAACTCGCTCTGGCCGTTGTTCGGCACAAGCAATCAATTGTTGGCGGCGTTGACGCTGGTGGTATTGGCGGCGTGGTTGATTAAAAAGGGGCGTCAATGGCTCTTCGCCCTTTTACCGGCGTTGTTTTTGCTTGTCACGACATTGGCTTCTCTCTACACACTATTGAAAACGTATCTGGCTCGAGGCAATTACCTTCTCGTCGGCGGCGATATTGTAATGATCGTTTTAGCTCTTGGAATGGCTGCGCTGATGGTTTGGAAGCTGCCGCAGATCTGGAGCCAGACTCGCGACGCCAAGCAAAACTAAGCGGCATCCGGCAAGGATGCAATCGTTCCGAAAAAGAGAAAGGAGAACTATGAAAATTCTGGGAATTTCATTCAGCCCGCGCGCGCAGGGCAATACCGAACTATTGATGGATAAATCTCTTGCCGGCGCAAGAAGCTTAGGGGCCCAAACGGAGCTATGCCGGGTTGCGGACAAGAACATCAAACCGTGCGATGGTTGCGGCGTCTGCTTTAAGACCGGAGAATGCCCTATCAAAGACGACATGCAGGAGATCAGCGGGAAATTGCTGGAAGCCGACGGCGTCATCTTTGGAAGCCCGGTGTACTTCTACAATATAACGGCTCAAGGAAAAATCTTCATCGACAGGACGCTCCCGCTCGGACTAAACGGCAAAGGGCTGGCCAACAAGGTCGGAGGCGTCATAGTGGTGGGCGGAAGCTTAGGGCTGGTGGACGCTGTGAAGGATTTATATTTTTACATCGTGCTGCGCCAGATGATTCCAGCCAATTTTGTCGCCGCCTACGCCTCCAATAAAGGGGATGTGAAAAAGCTGGAGAAATGTATGAAGGCAGCGGAGGAACTGGGCGTCCAGATGGTAAAAATCGCTGAAAAGAAATTTGTTTATCCGGAGGAGATCAAAGCCTCTCACATAGGTTTCGGCACCCACACACGGTAGTTGTCGGGAATGTTCATCCAACTTTTCATCGCATGGCGAATCGTCGCATTCTATATAGGTGACTTCGAATTTTTCAATCAAGTAATCTGGAGCTTAAAACCGCATTTAGTAGTACAATCGCCGGCATAATCAACGGCGAATATTTTAATCACGAGGCGACAATATGGCAGACATTGATGGCAGCAATGGACAGAGAACGGAATTTAAAGCTGTCGGTCGAGCAAATGTTCCCGGCCGACTGTCCTATACCATAGCCACCGGCAGAGCCAAGTTCGGCAGCGATTATGTCGCGCCCGATATGCTCCACGCCAAATTCCTCAGGAATCCCCATGGCCGCGCGAAAATCAAAAGCATGGACATCAGCAAAGCCAAGGCGTTCAAGGGCGTGGTGGATATCGTTACCTGGGACGACCCGGAGATCCTGGCGCTGAATAAATCAACCCGGGAGCCTCTGATCCCCGATGAATCCGATACGGAAAACGAAGAAATTGGCGCCATTGTTGTCGCCGAAAGCCCGGAGATTTGCGATGAAGCGCTGAGACTGATCAAGGTGGATTGGGAAATATTCCCGACGGTGGTGGATCCCCGGGACAGTTTAAAACCCGGAGGAACGTTCGTTCGCTTCGATCCCAAGAGCGCGGCGCCTTCAAAACCTTTCACTACAGGAGATGTGGAGGCAGGGTTCAAGGAGGCGGACCAGATCGTTGAATTCGACTGGGCTCAGTCGTTGATGGCCTCTCATATACCGAATCCCAACGGAAGCGTCTCCTGGTGGAAAATGCCGCCATTGGGAACTCCGGAGCCGGCTTTGTATATAGAGGGCGTGTATCCTACCTGGGGCTCATTTGAGCTGCGTCCCATGTACAACGTCACGTTCGACAAGCTCTACCGCGGCACCACATTCCAGGGCGGGAAATACTGCGACTGGATGCTCCGCCGCGCTTCCCTTATTACTCCATTGCTGGCCAGGAGAACGGGACGGCCCGTCCGATGCATGAATACCAGACAGGATGATTTCTATACTTCGAATCCTCAGCGGTATAGTCATGTCAAGATCGGATTCAAAAAAGACGGAATCCTTACTGCAGTACAGGAGAATACGATCTCGGATGGAGGAGCCCCGGGCAAAGGAGCCCGTCCTCCCTTTGGGGGATCCTTCGAAGCCATGTTCAGTCCTTTCAATACCACCCGGTGTCTCAATCTTAAGAGCGAAGCCGTGAGCGCCTATACCAGTTCAGGGAAAGCAACAGGCAGCCAGACATCCCCGTTCAACTGGGACGCCATGACCATTGCCGAACAGATCATCGCGGAAAAGCTGGGCATGGACCCGACAGACGTTGCTCTCAAAAATGTCCATGGACCTTCATCACAGAATGATCCCGGCGTTCCTCCAGGTTTGGTGGAATGCATCGAAAAGGGGAAGAAGGCCATGAATTGGAAATGGCATCCAGCCGGGACCAGAAAACTCCCGGATGGCCGGCTGCATGGATTGAGTTTCCGATACGCCCAGTCGCCCAGGCACGCCCAACAACCGTACACCGCGACGGTGACAATACAGGCGGACAACAAAGTGTACGTGCCGCTTAAAGGCCCCTGGATCGGCGTCTACGCTGCGGACGCCTGCGCCCTGGTTGTCGCCGAAGAAATGGGTGCAAAAGTTGAGGATGTGATTCTCCTCTATGACAACAAGGCTATCTTCACTCCTGTTGGAGGGGGAAGCGACGGCACTACCGCGTCCGCCTGGGTAATGAAAGAGGCGGCCGTAGCCTGCAAAAAAGCGCTCCTGCAACTGGCCGCTTCAAAGTTAAAAGTCAAGCCTGAGGATCTTGATACCAAGGACACGACAGTTTATCTGAAATCAAATCCCGGCAATGCCACTCCGTTCGGGAAATTTATCGCAGACGAAGGATTTGGCGATCATGATTTGGATATCACCGCGACCTTCTTTGGCAGGCCGCCGGAAACAACATGGCATCAGGGCGGGAAAATCCTCGATGTATTGAACGCGAGCTTCTGCGAAGTGGCAGTGGATCCCGAGACCGGCGGGGTGGAAGTAACCAAATTTGTGGTCGCCTGCGATCCGGGCAAGGTGTTGAGAATGACGTCGTTTGAAAGCCAGTTGCATCAGGCGATGTTCTTTTCCCAAGGAGGCGGATTGTCGGAGGAGTGGATTTACGATAAGGGAACAGGCGTAAAACTCAGTACGAATATGTGGGAGTATAAGAAACCCACAATTCTGGATTTCGGGCCGATCGAAACTTGCGCCGTTGAAACTCGATCGGGGAACGCCTGCTATGGCGCCTCAGGCATCAGCCACTGCATGGCCGCGCCGCTGCTTCCAGTGTGCGCAGTTGCCAACGCTGTAGGAAAATGGATCTTACCGCCTGTCACGCCGGATAAGGTGCTGCAGGCGCTAGGCAAGGCTTAACCCTTCGCGAATAAGGATAAAACGCCACGGAATTCACAGATTTAAAATTATTTTAAATCTGTGAATTCCGGTGTGTTTTTGTCTCTCCTGTACGTTCGCACAATTCAATATTATTGGAAGCTTGCAAGGGCGGCTTTCTCGTCATTGTATGTTTTAAAAACCGTCGACAGTTTTGTAATGATCATCGGGTCCCAGATCTTCTTGGTCAGGTTCAGGAGTCTTAACTGTCCTCCGTCATGGGTTACGGTATTGTAGGTGTTTACCAGTTCGCCTATGCCCGAGCTGTCTATGTACTTGATATGGCCTAAGTTGAGGACGATTTTATGCGCGCCGTGCTGCAGAGTGTCGTGTAGCGTGGTGCGCAGAAACAGCGTCCCCTCATCCAGGGTGATTTTGCCGTTGCAATCCAAAATACTAATATCGCCGACGGTGCGTGTAGTGATCTTCATCGACTCCCCCCTTTGTTAAAACCAATAGACTCATCCGGCGATTAGGTCCTGCCTTCACCGAGTGGAGTTGGGATTTCTCAACGTCTCTGTATCTCGAAGATCATCATTAGGAACGCCCGATCTGAATCAACCGCCGGAGCAATGCTTTGGAACTCCTTAGTAGTTGCCTATATTGTAACGGAATCAGGTAATTTTTAACAGCGCAGAATAAACTTGCCATTTCTTGCAGCAGAATATGGATGTCCAGTATTGCCAGTTGCCGGTATTGTCCTTGCAATATTTCCAGTTGCCCTGCTGAATTTTCAGTGTATATTTATTGAGATATTCTTCGGGGCGAGGTGAAATTCCTCGACCGGCGGTTAAAGCCCGCGAGTTCCGCAAAACGGAGCAGGAGCCTGTGAAATTCAGGCGCCGACGGCGACAGTCCGGATGGTAGAAGGATAGGCAGAGTTTCTGCAACGATCGCTCCATTACCCCGATATTGTGTGCGGGGTTTTTTTGTGTCTGCTCGATCCGATACAGTCTTCATGAAACCACGGCGTCACAAGGCATAATCGAAATTTGATCAAGAGCGGGTGTCTCCAATGAATGAAGATTTAAGATTTGATGAAATTCCTGAAGCGATTGAAGATATCAGGAATGGGAAATGTGTAATTGTTGTCGACGACGAGGAGCGCGAAAACGAAGGCGACCTTATCATGGCGGCCGAAAAGGCCACGCCTGAGATGATCAACTTCTTCGTCACCCATGGGCGGGGGCTGGTCTGCGTCCCGATGACCGAGGACGAGCTGCATCGCCTCGAACTCGATCAGATGGTTAATAAAAACACAGCCCTTTTAGGCACGCGGTTTACGGTATCGGTGGACGCGCTCGAAGGAACAACGACCGGAATTTCCGCTTATGACAGAGCGCAGACGATCCAAGTATTAGCCGATCCGAAGAGCATGCCTGAAGACCTGGGACGACCGGGACACATTTTTCCCCTCAAAGCTCTCACCGGCGGAGTGCTTACCCGGGCTGGTCATACCGAAGCGTCTGTCGATCTTGCTCGCCTAGCCGGTTTGAGGCCCGCCGGAGTCTTGTGTGAGATCATGGACGATGACGGCTCAATGGCCAGGATGCCGCGACTGATGGAGATGGCCAAACAATTCGATCTCAAGTTGATTACGGTGCGGAAATTAATCGAATATCGCCGGCGAATCGAGAAGCTGGTAAATCGAATAACTACGGTAAAGCTGCCGACCCAGTTCGGCGAATTCAAGCTGCATTTATATCATTCCGAGGTTGATGAGCACCATCATCTTGCATTGGAACGCGGCGATGTGGCCGGGAAAAAGAATGTTCTGGTGAGAGTCCACTCAAGTTGTTTGACCGGTGATGTACTCGGTTCCCTACGATGCGATTGCGGCGCCCAGCTCCACGAAGCCATGCGTCGGATCGATCACGAAGGGCTTGGTGTAATAGTGTATATGCGCCAAGAGGGGCGCGGAATCGGGTTAGCCAACAAAATTCTCGCGTACAAACTGCAGGAGGAAGGGAAAGACACTGTTGAGGCCAACAATGAACTCGGATTCGAAGCCGATCTCCGTGATTATGGAGTCGGCGCTCAGATCCTGGCTGATCTTGGCCTGACATCGATTCGTCTTTTGACCAATAATCCTCGCAAGGTAGTCGGGTTGCAGGGATATGGATTGGAAATCATCGAGCGATTGCCCATCGAGGTACCCGCTTCCGAACATGCCCTCAGATATCTCGAAACAAAACGCGATAAACTGGGGCATTTGCTGAGCTTGAACGACAGTTAAATGATTTTGGCGCACCGGAAACACGGCGCGGCCGGCGGCCGCAACCAAATTGAGGTGAGTGCATGAGCCAGCCTTATCGTTCTGAAAGCAACCTAGAACTGAGTCATCGGGGTCGGAGTCGGAATCGGGGTCGCAGTCGGAATCGCGAATCGATTCTTTCGAATTCCGAAATCGATTGCAACTCCGATTAAAGCATTGTTTCAGGAGTATGAAAGTTTAAATTAAATTGTGTTAGGAAAATAAAAAACTACTTGTTTGTATTACGGAATTATTTCTCTGTTTTCCGTGGCTTGGGGAGAGTTTTAGGAGGAGGGGGGCGGACCTGGTGTTCCGCCCCAAGCATGATAATACTTTTATGAGTCCTACTTTATTTTAACGACGGTCGCTTATTTAGGTTCCATAATATTAAATACCCGAAACGCACGAAATCTACTGCATGGTTTTCTTGGGTTTCGCGGCGAAACCAAACGTTCCACACTTTCTTTTCCTCCTGAAAACGTGTAATTTCATTTGTTTGGGAGATAAAAAACATGGGCAATATATTGCGCTCACTGCCGATCGGCGAAAAAGTGGGCATCGGGTTTTCTGGCGGACTGGATACTTCGGCTGCCGTGGCATGGATGAAAGAAAAAGGCGCGCTTCCTTACGCTTACACCGCAAATTTGGGGCAGCCGGACGAAACAGATTTTGAGGAGATCCCGCGCAAGGCGCTGAATTATGGCGCGCTTCACGCGCAGCTGATCGACTGCCGCAAGCAGCTTGTCCACGAGGGCATCGGAGCTCTGATGTGCGGCGCGTTTCATATCGTTTCCGCCGGGAAAAAGTATTTCAATTCCACGCCGCTCGGCCGCGCAGTCACCGGCACGACTCTGGTCAAGGCAATGAAAGAGGATGGCGTTTCGATCTGGGGCGACGGCTCGACATACAAGGGCAACGACATTGAACGCTTCTATCGCTATGGACTCCTGGTCAATCCGTCGCTGCGTATCTACAAGCCTTGGCTGGATCGCACTTTCGTCGATGAACTCGGCGGCCGCAAAGAACTAAGCGAGTGGTTGGCGGCGCGAGGCTTCGATTTCAAAGCTTCCGCGGAAAAAGCCTATTCCACCGACGCCAATATCTGGGGCGCAACCCATGAAGCCAAAGATCTCGAACATCTTAACAGAGGCATTTATATCGTAGAACCGATCATGGGCGTTCGGTTTTGGGATCCGAAGGTAACGATTAAAAATGAAGAAGTGCGGATCACCTTCGTGGAAGGAGTGCCCACCGCCCTAAATGGTGAGGAACTTGACCCGATCGCGCTGGTCCTCAAAGCGAACGAAATAGGCGGACGACACGGCCTCGGAATGAGCGATCAGATTGAAAACCGCGTGATTGAAGCAAAAAGCCGCGGCATTTATGAAGCTCCCGGCATGGCGCTGCTCCATATAGCTTATGAACGTCTGATCAGCGGCATCCATAACGAGAGCACCATCGAAAATTATCACGTAATGGGCCGCCGCCTTGGCCGCTTCCTTTATGAAGGACGTTGGTTTGATTCCCAAGCACTGATGCTCCGCGAGGCTCTGCAAAAGTGGGTGGCCAAAGCTATTACCGGTGAAGTAACTCTTGAACTTCGCCGTGGCGACGACTACACATTACTCGACACCACGAGCCCCAACCTGACATACAAACCGGAACGCCTCACTATGGAAAGCCGAAAAGGAGAGTTCGGTCCTGAAGAGAGCTGTTACGGTGAATTCGGGCCGGAAGACCGCATCGGCCAGCTTCATATGCGGAACCTCGACATCACCGATTCCAGGGACAAACTTGAGGTCTATGCAAAAGCCGGCCTTATAAGCATAACGGGAATAAAAAGCGCAGGTTTCCTCACCTATGCGGGCGAACACGAAGATCAGCCAAGCGGCAAGCCCAAGGACAATAAAAAATAATTTGGGCTCCGTGTTCTTCCATGCATCCAGTGCGCTCTGTGTCTCTTATTTCTTTCCTAAGAAGATCACAGACATCCGGCATGCTTCGCAGTCGAACTTAAGGAGGTATTGATGACGCCCGTCGCTGATTTGCAACGGCTCCTTGAGCGGGCGGCGGGATCGACCGGATTTAAGGCATGCATCCAGTTCATATCGCAGGCAGTACTTGGTTCGCATGACTTCCTTGCCGGTTGTTTCGGAAAGGCTCTCAAAAGCAGTCTCAATAACTTCAGCCCCATGTCGCTTATAAAAACGCCGGGCATGCTCGTTAAAAACATTGGCGTGAAAATCCAACACTTTTTCAGGATAAGGGATGCTATTGGGTTTGAGCTCTACTGTCTCGTGAGGACGGCGCTCAATCCTGATCCTGTTGAGTTCCGCCAGGACATTTCGTTTGATGTTGTTTAAAAAGCTTATTGGGAAAAAGCCGATGCGGCCGGATATACTTGTCTTTATTACCTTAAATGGAGTGTTGCCCGTGCTTGAAATTTGTTTTTCAATCTGCGCGCGCGCCATCAAAGGATCCCTGGGCTCTTCATAGAGCCTATCAAGAATCAATTCCCCTTTATTGCCGTCTTCGTCTGTAGCTGCGAGGCGGACAGTGTCGCCATCATGATGGAAATCCATCTCAACATTTATTCGCCTTCGACTGGAAATTTTATTCAGCATGCGAGTCAGAGCGACGTTGCAGTTGCGATATAACGGAATGCCCGCGGCCAGATCCTTCATGGTGTTGGGAAATATCCTTGAATCCTCGATACGCTCTACCCGGAAGCCCGAAAGCTTCCCTTCCCGGGTGAAAAAACAAAGCCCATCTCCGTTTTGAAGATCCGGGCAATCGGCCTGGAAAAATCCTTTCCCCAAACTGCTGACGATTCCAATAGGTTGTCCGATGGATTTTGGCGTATTTATGGAAGCGATCTTCTCCTTTCGTCCTGAAATGAAATATCGGGTAAACCCTCGGTTGAATGTCTTTGCCGGATCAGGCGAAAATATAGGTTCAGGCCTGCCCGAACTGCTGCGGCGATATTTCGGATGACTTCTTATAAAATCGTCCAGCTCCCGGCTATAGGCGGCAGTGACGTTCTTCACATAATCGATCTCTTTATATCGCCCTTCAATCTTTAAAGAGGTGATTCCGGCGAGGACCAGGGATGGAATGTCATTAATCAGATTGAGATCTTTAAGAGAAAGCAGAAACTTTTCGGAAAGAATACTCTTGCCATCGCCGTCACTGAGCGTGTACCGGGAACGGCAAGGCTGGGCGCAAACGCCGCGATTCCCGCTGCGCCCTGCCACGGCCTGGCTCATATAGCATTGCCCGCTGTACGAAACGCACAAAGCGCCGTGAACGAAAGATTCCAGTGCAACGCAGGTCTTTTGACGAATTGCGGAAATCTCTTTAAGGGAAAGCTCCCTCGCCAGGATGACTCTTTTAAAACCCACATCCTCAAGGAAGCGGATTTTCTCAGGAGTATCGTTGTGCATCTGAGTGCTGGCAATGAGGGGAATGGGGGGAAGATCCAGTTCCAGGAGGCCAGGATCCTGGATAATCAGTCCATCTGCTCCTAATCCATATATCTCCCGAATAACATCAAGCGCTTCCGCTATCTCCCTGTCCGTAAGGATGGTATTGAGCGCGACATAGACCTTGGCATAGTAGAGATGCGCATGCTGAATCAATCGTGCAATGTCCGCTGTCTTTACTCCTGCATTGGCTCTGGCGCTGAAGCGCGGGGCCCCGACATAAACGGCGTCCGCTCCGTGATCAATTGCGGCAATGCCGATATCGGCGTCGCCGGCAGGCGCTAAAAGTTCAAGAGATATCTTCATATCAAGAAGGATGCCTTATTACGCATTTGGTTTTAGCGTCTTTCGTTCAGGAAGGCTGCCATATTTTGCGTTCAACGCACGAAATAGATGACAGCCAAAACAATTCCGATCGCAACTACAGTCCACCTCAGAGTGTCCGGTTTGATACGACTTGCCAGGCGACCTCCCAGGCTCCCTCCAATCAAAGCTCCTACTGCCATTACGAGCGCAATCGGCCACACAACTTTACCGGAAAAAATAAAAAGGACGGCGGCGGCTCCATTAGCGCCGAAGGCTACTGTCTGTTTAACGGCATTCAGGCGGATTAGCGTATCTTTAATCATCAGGCCCAAAAGAGACAACACCACGACGCTCATAGCCACGCCGAAATAGCCGCCATAAATAGCGGCCAGCCCGATCAGGACAACCGCCCAGGTCTCGGATTTAGATTTGGCTTCGTGTTTATTAGACCGCCGCGCCAGCCATAGACGAATCACTCCCTGAACAGCGAGCAGGCAAGAGGCCATCAAGATCAGAAATGGCACCATAGCCATAAAAGCCCGCTCTCCTGTGCGTAGCAACAATATGCTTCCAATCACGCCTCCACCGGCGCTTACACTCAGGAATATCCAAAACCGCCGCCTCTGACCGACCAAATCTTTTAGCTGTGCAAGGATCCCTCCAATAAATCCAGGGCAGAGCGCCACCGTATTGGTAACATTCGCCGCAATAGGAGGAACGCCTATGGCCAACAGCAACGGGAAAGTAATCAAGGTGCCGCCGCCTGCAAGCGCATTAATTGCGCCTGCTGCCATAGCTGCAAATCCCACCAGCACATAATCCAATCCGCTTATCATTCCTCTAACCTATTACGAACACTGTGCTGCTGCGGGCGCCGTGGGCGCCGACAACCAGGGCTTGCTCGATGTCGGCGGTCTTCGATGGACCCGAGAGGAACAGGCCAAAGCTCCCAAGCTTCACCCGCGCATAGGCTTCCTGCATGTTGCTGACGATCTCACCGGCGCTGACAATCAAGGCCATATGCTGCGCAATCACGAACGCCACCCTATGCCGGCCCAAAGCGCTTCCGGGAATCCACACGGCTGCGTTTTCAGCGACTCCAAACTCGCCAGACAGAATTACAAAATCCAAATCCTTCAGCTCCTGAGGTCTCTCGGCTTGTGAACAATTAAAAGTCGACTCGCCAACGCCTGGGACAAAGGACGCAATCTGCAGCGCGCGCCGATACGCCTCAATCTCACGCAAGCGCGCATCCGCCTCCTGCGCAGTCGCGACCCTCACACATATGCCACCGCTCTCCGCCAAAACCTCGCCGAACTTCGCGACGGGGTCATCGAATACGACGCCTTCAGGGCGCGCCGGTTTCTCTTCCGCAGGCGCCGACGCCGCCCTCAACGCCCGGAGAATGATATCGCGGCTGCTCATACGGGCTCCTTCTTGATCAAATCCCGGAAGCTGTTGCGCGGCAGGGGCGGCAACTCGCGGTCCCTGCCCCAGGGGTTCCACCTGCCATATACAAGGAACCGGGGCAGTCGTGGAACGATGCGCCGAATCAGATTGCCGCCGATCGTGTAAGCCCATGTTCGCGACAGCCCGAATCCCAGCACCCTCATTGCCGCTCGTTTCCAGATCGGCGTCGTGCGTTTTCGCGCCAGAACCTGCCGCATCTCATAGAGTTGGTGATGCAAGTCAACCTTAACCGGACACACGTCCGCGCAAGAACCGCACAGACTTGAAGCAAACGGCAACGACGCATACGCATAGGGATCCCGATGAGACTCGACAATCGAACCGATGGGGCCCGGAATAACGCACTCGTAGCTATGCCCTCCGGACCTGCGAAAAACCGGGCAGGTGTTCATGCAAGCGCCGCAGCGGATGCAACACAACGAACGCCGGAAGGTCTCGTCTGCGAGCAATCGGCTGCGCCCGTTGTCGACAATCACGACATGCAATTCGCCGTCTGCAATCGGCCGGTGAAAATGCGTCGTATAAGTCGACGTTGACTGTCCTGTCGCGCTACGAGCCAGAAGCCGCGCAAACACGCCCAAGTCCACCACTTTCGGCAGGATCTTTTCTACTCCCACGCACGCTATGTGCAACGGCGGCAGGCTTGTCCCCATATCGGCGTTGCCCTCGTTCGTACACACAACAATGCCGCCCGTCTCGGCAATTGCGAAGTTCACTCCCGTCAACCCCGCGTCCGCGTTTAAAAATTTTTCCCGCAGATGCGCCCGCGCGGCTTCGGTAAGGTAGATTGGGTCCGACGCTCCCACCTCAGTCCCGATTTTCTGGTGAAACAACTCGCCGATCTCTTCTTTCTTCAAGTGAATGGCCGGCAGCACAATGTGGCTGGGAGGTTCTCCTCGAAATTGAACGATGCGTTCGCCCAGGTCGGTATCGGTTACATCAATGCCCCGCACCTCCAGATAGGGATTCAATCCGCACTCTTCGGTGAGCATCGACTTGGACTTGACCAAGCGTTTAGCCCCATGCTCTGCCAGTATCCTATAAACAATCCGGTTATGCTCCTCTCCGTCTATCGCCCAGTGAACGTGAATCCCATTCACAACCGCGTTCTTTTCGAACTCCTCCCAATAATCGGCTAATCGGGACAGGGTGTGCATTTTGATGCCGGCGGCGGCCTCGCGCAGCTCCTCCCACTCAGGAATGCTTGCAGCCTGCCGGTCCCGTTTCACCCGAACAAACCAGAGCGCTTCATCGTGCCAGTGAACGCGGGCATCGTCAGCGACATATCGTGCGGCTTTAACAGCGTGGCCTTTCATGAAAGGATCGCTCCTTCCAGCAACTCCGCGATGTGCATCACACGAAGCGGCGCTTTCTGCCGTTTGATGATGCCCTCCAGGTGCATAAGGCAGGACGAGTCATATCCGGTGATGATCTCCGCCCCCGCTCTCAGATGATCGGCTATCCGATCACGTCCCATAAGAGCGGAGACCGCTGCTTCGAACACGGCGAACGAGCCTCCGAAGCCGCAGCATTCATCAGGCCGCGAAAGCGACACCAGTTCAATGCCCCGCAGCGGCTCAATCAGAGCACGCGCCTTGTTGAACGTCTCCGCCACCAGCTCCGATGCTTTGGCCAATCGCAATTCCCTTAATCCATGGCAGCTCATGTGCAGACCGACGCGATGCGCGAATTCGCCATCCACCGTTCGAACGCCTGCAACATCCACCAGATATTCGCATAGTTCAAATGTGTGGGCGCGCAGATGATCGAAGCGCGGTTTGCCTTTCAACCATCGTGGATAGTGGTGGCGAACCATCGAGACGCAACTCGCCGACGGCGCTACCACGCAGTCATATTTGCCGAACACGCGCAAAAATTTTTCTGCGCAAGGCCGCGCGGCGTCCTCCGAACCGGAATTCGCCATAGGCTGCCCGCAACAGGTCTGCTCCCGGGGAAACTCCACCTTCATTCCGAGTTTCTTCAAAACGCGCAGAGTCGCAAATCCCACCTGTGGGTAGAACTGGTCGATGTAACATGGAATGAAGAGGCCTATAGTTGTCATAGGCCTCCATGCCAAATCAAGATAAACACTTTAAGCCTCGTCTTCAGCTCTGAATGTAGACGATGTGGGAGTGGGTGAACTCGTACAACCCGTGCTTGCCGTCGGCGCCGCCGATGCCGCTCTTGCGCGTGCCGGCATGAAAGCCTTGCATTGCTTCAAAATTTTCGCGGTTGATGTAGGTCTCACCGAACTTGATCTCGTGGCAAGCGCGAAGCGCCACGTTCAAGTCCTTGGTGTAGATTGACGAGGTCAGGCCGTATTCGGAGTCATTCGCCATATCGATGGCTTCATCCAGATCGTGAAACTTCACAATTGGGATAACAGGCCCGAATACTTCTTTCTGGATTATCTCGGAATTCTGCTTGCAGCCGGTGATGACAGTCGGCTCATAATAGAAACCGCCTTCGCCCGGAGCCCGCTTGCCGCCGGTGAGAATTGTAGCGCCCGCTTTTTCGGCGTTGCGCACCATCTCGTCTATCTTACGAAATGCGCTTTCGTTGATCATCGGACCGTAATCCACGCTCTCGTCGAGATTCGGGTTGCCGACCTTGGACGCTTTCATCGCCGCAGTAAGTTTTTCGGTGAACTCGTCGGCGACTTTATCCTGAACATAGACCCGCTCGCAGCAGTTGCAGACCTGGCCGCTGTTGATCACGCGGCTGGCTTTCACGGCGGTCACAGCGAGTTTCATGTCGGCGTCAGCCATGACAATGCCCGGCGCCTTGCCGCCAAGTTCCAGATTCACCTTGGTAACATTCTTCGCGGCGGCGGTCATGATTACGACGCCCGTCTCCACACTGCCGGTAAGGCTGACCAGGCCGACCCGTGGATTGGAAGCCAGGGCGTCGCCCGCCACGCTGCCGCGACCGTGAACCACGTTCACCACTCCGGGCGGCAGATCAATATCTGCGATGAGTTCACAGAATTTCGCCGCATTATGCGGAGTCTCTCGGCTGGGTTTGATCACGATCGTATTGCCTGTTACCAATGCCGGAGCGAGTTTGCGGGCGATCAGAAAGAAGGGAAAATTCCAAGGCAGGATGCCTCCCACCACGCCGATCGGCTGCCGGAAAAACAGAATGGTTTCACCCGGCCGGTCGCTGGGGACAATTTCACCTTCCACGCGACGCGCCCATTCCGCCATGTAGTCGATGTAGTCGGCAGTGAATACGACTTCGACGCGCGCGAGCGGAAGCGTTTTGCCCTGCTCCTCGGTGATGACACGAGCGAGCGGTTCAACCTGTCCGCGGATTTTGTCCGCAATGGAGTGCAATGCCTTCGCGCGCTGAACGGCAGGCCGCTTGGCCCACTCTCGTTGCGCAGCGACGGCGGCGTCCACGGCGGCGTTGACGTCAGCGGCCGTACTATCGGGCGCGGTGCATATCGGTTTGCCGTCCGACGGGTTGACGACCGTCATCTTCCCATTGCCCGTCGCAGAAACAAATTTCCCATTGATGTAATTATTATAGTTCAACATGGTTGTACGCCTCGATTCTCCAGGATCATGGTTGCTTTGGATCGACCGGAGTATATCGCAATTTGCACCGGAGTTTCGGGTAAAAGGAAGAATTTTACTTTGCGCTGCTCACACCGCGTATCATCACTGTGTAGTCGAGGCTCTGGCCTGGCAGACTCACTTTTTCTCCAGGTTTGACGTTGCGGCTCCAGAGTTCCGCATAGGATCGATTGAGCATGTGGTCGCGCCACACAGCCTTGGTTCCGGATGATTTATATCCTGCGGCGACAAGCGCTTTGCGCATTACGTCCGCAGCGCCTTTAATGACAGCGTCCGGCTGCTTGAGCGTTACCGTAGGATAATCGCCGGTCGAGAAGAGCACAAAGACTGTTGCGCCTTTAGATGTTGGATTTATGCGGAACGCGAGATCCGTCTTGAGGTTGGGATCGCTCATGCGCCGGGTGGCGATCCAGGCGGCGCCTTTGACCTCCTTCGGCAAAATATCGAACGTGTTGTCCGAAGAGCCGTCGACGTCTGCATAGACCGGCCCCTGGGACTCGACCGGGCGGTTTATGAAGCGAGCGGGATTCGCGGTGTTGGAGCTTTTCAAATCCTGCACCAGCGCGGTGGGATCCTGCGTATCTGCGGGCTCCTGGTAGAGGATCATTCGATCGTTATGTCCACGGCCATCGGCGACTTCAATGACGTTGCGCCCCGGCTTCAGCGGCGTTTTCCAGAGGAATACATTCGCCACCGGAATTCCGGGTATTAGCCGGTTCTTGAACATCGCGTCCGGCAAACGATAACTGCCGTTCTTGATCTTTTCCTGAGCGACGCCATTCAGAGTCAGCTGAAGTGCATCAGCGTTGGAGTATGCCTTGATGCCGTTGTCGCGATCGAATGCACGCAGAAAGTGATGTCGCCCGCAGAGATGCACCACCGGCTCCTTAGGGTTGAAGAATGCTTTGAATAGGAAATAGCCGTCTTTGGGCGTTCCCGCGAGCGTCAGCAAACCTTTGGTATTCCGATTCTGTTTGAATTTAAGATTATAGAATTCACGAAAGTTCCACCACAGGAACATCGGGCGATTGGCAACGTCATTGCGGCTGACCGTCTGAAGCCGGTATTCGGTGAACATCTCCGCATATTCTTCGGGCTCGTACTTGTCGACCGTGAACTTGATCG
>CAYTYP010000009.1:0-105784 GCA_964441405.1 uncultured Acidobacteriota bacterium | reverse complement strand
GGAAGTGTTCCAGGACGGCATGATGCGTTATGTCGAAGATGACGACAAATTTGAAAGTGCGTCCGCCACGGCATTCTCATTCTCCGAAGAGGGGAGGCATGAGTTCATGCGCCTGTTCAAGCATTGCCGCGATAAAGTGGTTCTCCGCCCCATGTGGCTGTCCAATAACGCGGAATTGATAACCCGGTTGTTTGTCATAGCCATGAATACGCCGATCGAAGTCGATATCTACGGACATGTCAATTCCACTCATGTGGATGGTTCCAGGGTAATCAATGGACTTGGAGGCAGCGGCGATTTCTTCCGGCATGCCTATCTCAGCATCGTGCACACGCCTTCCATAAGGCGCCTGAAAGACGGCAGAACGGTAAGCTGCGTCATGCCTTATGTTCGACACGTCGATCATACCGAACACGATATCAATTGCGTTGTTACGGAGCAGGGTTTTGCATTGAATACGGAAATACGATCGGCGCGGCGCCGGGCTGAGGATATCATCAACAAGTGCGCGCATCCTCACTTCAAGCCGGTGTTGTGGGAATATTTAAAACTGGCCGGAGGCGGCGATCAACCCAGGCCGACGAATATGGATTTGCTGCAGGGCTGGTGGAAGGATTATGACGCAGCGTGTCGCGCTTTCCCCGATACGGATATCAAGTAGCAAAGGGCAAGTTGTAAAAACAAAACGCCACGGATTTCACCTATTGCACGGATTTAAAGAATTATAAATCCGTATCATTTGTGGAATCCGCGGCGTTTTTTTATTTTTGTTCGGATAAATAGTGATGGATGGCTTGAGCGGCTTTGCGTCCTTCGGATATCGCCCATACAACCAAAGATTGGCCTCGACGCATATCGCCGGCGGCAAAAATTCCCGGGATTGAAGTCCGATAGCTTCCGTTCGTCGCCACATTGCCTCGTGCGTCCAATGCAACATTGAGTTCTTCCAGCATTTTGCTTGGATCGGGTCCGGTGAATCCTAAAGCCAGCAGGACTAAATCAACCTCCAGCGTGAATTCTGAGTCCGGGATGGGTTGAAATTCCGGAGGTGGGCCTACCCGCACCGCATGCAGTCGTGTGACATTCCCTTGATCATCTCCGGTGAAACGGGTAGTGGCTGCGCCCCATTCGCGTATGCCCCCTTCTTCATGCGAGCTCTCAGTCCGCAGCATAAGAGGCCATGTCGGCCAAGGCGTTTGAGGATCGCGCTCCTTTGGCGGAAGGGGCATAATTTCGATTTGGTGAACCGAGAGAGCTCTTTGCCTATGAGACGTGCCCAGGCAATCCGCTCCGGTATCTCCCCCGCCCAGGATCGCCACTCGCCGCCCGGTTGCAACGATCTCTTCTTTGGGGTCGATGCGATCGCCCGCGCAGCGGCGGTTCTGTTGAGTCAGGAAATCCATGGCAAAATGAACGCCCTTCAGTTCTCGTCCCGGCGCTTGGAGGTCTCTGGGTTTTTCGGCTCCTCCGGTCAGAAGAAAAGCATCAAATTTCCTTCTAATGGACGCAACCGGGAGACCTGCGCCGACATGAACGCCTGTCTGGAATTGGATCCCTTCTTTAGCCAACAGTTCCAATCTGCGGTCGAGCAGGCTTTTTTCCAGCTTGAAATCCGGGATTCCGTATCGGAGCAGTCCGCCGGGACGATCCGCCTTCTCAAAAACAACGACGGTGTGACCTGCTCGATTAAGCTGCTGGGCTGCGGCCAGACCGGAAGGCCCTGAGCCGATGACGGCCACACGTTTTCCCGTTCTGAATTCAGGCGGTTCCGGCCGGATCCATCCCTCATGAAAAGCGCGCTCGACGATGGCGTTTTCGATCAGCTTAATAGTGACTTGAGGCTCATTAATGCCAAGAACGCATGCAGCCTCGCAAGTTGCAGGGCAAACCATCCCGGTAAATTCGGGAAAGTTGTTTGTTGAATGCAAAACGCGGCTGGCTTCCTGCCAGCGTCCCCGATAAACCAAATCGTTCCAATCCGGAATAAGGTTGTTCAGCGGGCAGCCCACGTGGCAGAAGGGGACGCCGCAATCCATACAGCGAGCGCCCTGGATCTGCAATTTTTCTTCAGGGAAAGGCAGGTATAAAGGAAAGAAGTCCTGGGTGCGTTCGCTGACGGGCCTTCTTTCCGGCGTCTCCCGTTTATATTCCAAAAAACCTGTTGATTTACCCATGGGCGATCGGCTCCTCTTGCTGGCCCGCTGCTTTTGTCATCTGCAGAACCCGTTTATATTCATTGGGAAAAACCTTGACGAATTTCGGCAGAAACGAATCCCAGTTATCGAGAATCTGTTGCGCCCGCCGACTGCCGGTCAAAGCAAGATGGCGGCGAATCAGTTCATGAAGCGCTGAAATATCCTCAGTCTGGAATGGATCAAGGGAAACGCTGGAATGATTGCAGCGGACGGAACTGAATTCGCCGGTTTCGTCCAGAACATAAGCAAGGCCTCCCGTCATGCCGGCTGCAAAATTCCGTCCTGTAGGTCCGAGAACCGCCACGAGTCCACGTGTCATATATTCACAGCCGTGGTCTCCGACGCCTTCAACTACGGCAGTGGCGCCCGAATTCCGCACTGCAAATCTTTCACCTGCCATTCCGTTGAAGAAAGCTTCTCCGCTGGTTGCGCCATATAAAACTACATTGCCTGCAATGGTGCTTTCTTCCGGAGCAAACCTTGAGTTTTTCGGCGGATAGACGATGATTCTGCCTCCTGAAAGCCCTTTGCCTACATAGTCGTTGGCGTCGCCTTCAAGCGTCAGGGTAACTCCTTTTACCAGGAAGGCGCCGAAACTTTGACCCGCAGAGCCGTTGAAATGGAAGCAGATAGTATCATCGGGCAGACCCTCCGACCCTGTTCGGCGGGCGATTTCTCCGCTCAGCATGGCGCCGACCGTGCGATGCACATTTCGGATCGGCAGTTTCACTTGAATGGACGTCCCTGCATCCAGCGCATCGCGCGCCTGATCGATCAGCTTGTAATCCAGAGCCTGATCCAGCCCATGGTTTTGTGCAATGAGACAGCGTCTCCCGACACGTCCGGGAACCGGCGGGCTGTAAAGAATAGACGTGAAGTCGAGGCCTTTAGCTTTCCAGTGATCGACGGGATCCTGCATATCCAACATGTCTACTCGGCCGATCATCTCATCCATTGAAGCAAATCCCATTTCCGCCATCAGCTCTCGAAGTTCTTCCGCTACAAAGAAGAAGTAGTTGATAAGGTGTTCGGGCCGGCCCTGAAATTTTCGGCGGAGGGCAGGATCCTGAGTGGCTATCCCGACAGGGCAAGTGTTCAGGTGGCACTTGCGCATCATGATGCATCCCAGTGAAACCAGAGGGGCGGTGGAAAAGCCATACTCTTCAGCGCCCAGCAGCGCGGCAATCGCCACGTCGCGACCTGTCTGTAATTTCCCATCTGTCTGAAGGCGAACGCGGCTGCGCAGGTCATTGATCACGAGGACTTGTTGCGTCTCGGCAAGTCCAAGTTCCCAGGGGACGCCCGAATGCTTTATTGCGGTCAGCGGGGAAGCGCCCGTCCCCCCATCATGACCGCTGATCAGAACAACATCGGCATGAGCCTTTGCCACTCCGGCCGCGACCACCCCGACTCCCACTTCGGCGACCAGTTTCACGGATATACGCGCCTGTGGATTTACATTTTTTAAATCGTAAATCAATTGTGCAAGATCTTCGATGGAGTAGATGTCATGATGCGGCGGGGGTGAAATCAACGGCACTCCGGGAATGGAGTGGCGCACCCTGGCGATGACTTCGTCGACCTTATGTCCCGGCAGCTGGCCTCCTTCTCCAGGTTTTGCACCCTGAGATATTTTGATCTGGAGTTCGTCCGCATTCACCAGGTAGTTCGTGGTTACGCCGAAGCGTCCCGACGCCACTTGCTTTATTGCGCTTCTGCGCCAGTCTCCATCGGCATTTTTCGCAAAGCGCTCCTCATCTTCACCCCCCTCGCCCGTGTTCGATCTTGCACCGATGCGGTTCATTGCGATCGCCAGGGCTTCATGAGTTTCTTTGCTGATGGATCCGAAGGACATGGCGCCGGTTGCGAACCGCTTGACGATTTCACTCGCAGGCTCAACCTTGTCTATCGCGATCGGGTGCGCAACTTTCTTCAGCTTCATAAGACCGCGCAGAGTGCATAATTGCCGGCTCTGGTCATGGATCGACCTGGAGTATTCCCGGTACGTTTCATAACTTGAAGCTCGCACGGCATTTCTAAGCTTGCTTATGGAATCGGGATTGAACAGGTGATACTCCCCCTGGACTCGATAATGGTATTGTCCCCCGGTTTCGAGTTCTGTTTCGGAGTCCGCGATCGCTTGAAATGCATAGTCGTGTCGGAGTTTCGTTTCTTTTGCCAGCACGTCCAGGTTGATTCCTTCAATGCGGGACGGAGTCCCGGTGAAATATTGTTCCACGAGAGAATGGTTCAGTCCGATCGCTTCGAACGCCTGCGCTCCTTGATAACTCTGAAGGGTGGAAATGCCCATTTTCGATAAAACTTTAAACAGTCCTTTATTAATGGCCTTTTCATAGTTGTGGATGGCGTCTGTTGCGGATAGGCCGTTGGGCAGCCAGCCGCGCCGGTGCAGGTCTTCAATCGTTTCAATTGCCAGATAAGGATTGACGGCGCTAGCGCCATAGCCAAGTAAAAGAGCGAAATGCATTACTTCGCGAGGCTCGCCGGATTCTACAATGATTCCTACTCGCGTTCGGGTTTGCTCGCGGACCAGATGATTATGCACGGCAGTCAGGGCCAGCAGACTGGGGATCGAAGCATATTCCTTTTCGATTCCGCGATCGGAAAGGATCAAGACCGTGTACCCCGAATCAATCGCGAGCGATGCCCGGCGGCAAAGACCGGCCAGAGCGCGTTCCAGCTCTTTCCCGCCTCCCTCGACTCGAAAAAAAGTCGGGAGAGTCGTGGCCAGGAAATCGCCCCAGGACAATCGTCTCAGCTTTTCGAGATCGTGATTTGTCAGGACAGGATGTCGGAGTTTTAACGTATGACAATGCTGAGGCGTTTCATCCAGGAGATTGTGCTGGGTTCCGATGAAACTGGCAAGCGACATTACGAGTTCTTCTCGAATGGGATCGATGGCCGGATTGGTTACCTGCGCAAAAAGCTGCTTGAAATAATGGAACAGCAGTTGCGGCTTGTCGGAGAGGCAGGCGAGCGGCGTATCCGTTCCCATGGAACCAATAGGTTCTTGTCCTTGAGAAGCCATGGGAACGAGGATCATTTGAAGCTCTTCTCTCGTGTACCCGAAAGATCTCTGTCTTTGCAAAATTGAATCGAAATCGGTGGGATGCCAACGTGGTGGATCGGGCAAGTCTTCCAGAGTGGTCTGGTTTTCTTTCAACCATTGTTGATACGGCTGACGCTCGGAGAGTTGCTGCTTTATTGTTTCATCGGAAACAATCCGGCCTTTCTCCATGTCGACCAGCAACATCCGCCCCGGCTGGAGGCGGCCCTTATATTGAATCTCCTCGGGCTTGATGGGGAGCACTCCGGTTTCCGACGCCATGACGATCAAATTGTCTTTGGTTACAAGATAACGCGCCGGACGAAGTCCATTCCGGTCGAGCGTTGCTCCGATTATGCGCCCATCGGTAAAGGCGATAGCCGCAGGGCCGTCCCATGGTTCAATCAGGGAAGCATGATATTCATAAAAAGCCTTTTTTGCCGCCGGCATTGTGGGATCGCCATCCCACGCTTCCGGTATAAGCATCGCCATTGCGTGAGGCAAACTGCGGCCGGATAAATGAAGAAGCTCGACTACGTTGTCCAATATCGCAGAATCGCTTCCGCCCGGCATCACGACGGGAAACAGTTTTTTTATATCCTCTCCGAACAAGAGAGAGGCTAAAGTGGACTGCCGCGCTTCCATCCAGGCGATGTTCCCCCGAACGGTATTTATTTCGCCGTTGTGACAGATGAAATGAAATGGATGCGCCAATCTCCAGGTTGGAAAGGTATTGGTGGAAAAACGCTGATGTACCAGGCAAAGCGCGCTGGACGTCAATGGATCCGAAAGCTCTTTGTAGAAACTGGTTATCTGGGTAGCCAGCAGCAGACCCTTATAAACAATGGTTCGCGAAGAAAGTGAAGGAATGCAGAAAAAACTTTTTTCCCGGATCTCGGACTGCTCTACTTCGGCTTCTGCGCGTTTTCGGATCACGTAAAGCTTGCGCTCCAGCGTTTCCTGATCCATGCCGGACGCCCGGCGGATAAATATCTGCTCGATGTAGGGTTGAGAAGCGCGGGCGATTCGCCCGATGGAGTCTGCGGCAATGGGCGTATCCCGCCAACCGAGAATGCCCAATCCCTCTTCACTCACTATTCTTTCGAGTATGCCCTCGCAGAGAAGCCGTTGATTCCGTTCGACGGGGAGGAAAACCATCCCCACTCCATACTCGCCCGGCAGTGGCAATGTAAAACCTAATCTCGCGCATTCACGCTCGAAAAAAACGTGAGGGATCTGGATCAAGGCGCCGGCGCCATCGCCTGTCACCGGATCGCTGCCGCTTGCGCCCCTGTGCTGCAGATTCACCAGGATCTGGATCCCTTTGACAATGATGTCATGGGATTTCTCTCCTTGGACATTGGCGACGAATCCGACTCCGCATTCACCCTGTTCGATGACGGGAGTAGACAATCCATGTGTTTTCGGAAGTGAAGTTGAACTGTTTTGCTCATCCATCAGAGCTATTACCTTTCCCTGCGGGGAGGCGCATACTGCTCTGCCTCCTTGCATAGGTGGGCTCTGAGTAAGTAAATGGCAACCCGCGTCTCAAAAACGGTAAGTGCTTTTGAAGTAAAATGCAATACCAAATTGTTTAAAAGCAAACAGCGCCGCGGATTCCACGGACTTTCACAGATTGTTAATTTTTAATATCCACGAAATCCGTAATAACAAATGTTCCGTTTGGAATAATTACTTGGCCCTGGAGGCTTGAAAGATATAGTGTGCGAGGGTTACGAAAAGAAAGATCAGAAAAACCAACATAAACCAGAATCCCAGACCCTGGGATTTTCCCCTCGCCACTTGAATGGTCTGCCATAAAATGAACGGGTATTGTTGCCGGCAGCGACGACCAAAGGACGCCAAGATAGACTATCGTGCTGATCACAACGGCAGCGCCAAGCAATTCGCAATAAATTTCCAATTGCGTGCGAGGGATATTGAGTCGGGGACGTTTCATTTTTGCCCCAACCGGCAATTCAAAATCGTTTGGAGTCGATTCAGACATCGGAAATTCTCCGAAATTGGGGTCCTAGCCGGACGCCATTTATTTTGCCTATTTGCGGAATCTTCGGCAGTCGATTCCGAACTTCTTCACTTTATAGTTAAGGATGCGTTCTGTGGCGCTTAAAAGCCTGGCTGCTTTGCGGCAATTGCCTCGGGTGGTTTTGAGCGCATCCTGAATCAGGTCCTTTTCATAGGAAGCAATGGCTTCATTCAGCGAGACTTTTACGATTGTGCCGGAAGCTTCTGCCGTTTGAAGCGTAGGAGGCAAGTGGTGGGCATGGATAACGTTGCCGTCGCAGATGAGCACGGCGCGTTCCAGGGCATTTTCCAGTTCGCGAATGTTTCCCGGCCAGTGATAACTCATGAGCATGTCGATGGCAGGAGTCGAAATGCGTTTAATGTTCTTCGAATGTTCTTTGGTATATTTTTCGAGGAAATAGTCCGCTAGCGCCATCACATCCGGCTTGCGTTCGCGCAGCGGCGGGACAAAGATAGTGAAGACATTCAGTCTGTAATAGAGGTCTTCCCGGAAGGCGCCCTCGGCAATAGCCTTTTCGAGGTCCTTATTCGTGGCAGTGATCAGCCGAACCTTGATCTTAATTGTTGTTGTGCTCCCCAGGCGTTCAAATTCCCGTTCCTGAATTACGCGCAGCAGTTTAATTTGAGTCGCCAGGTTCAAATCACCTATTTCATCCAGGAAGAGCGTTCCGCCCTCTGCCAATTCGAATCTTCCTATTTTGCGGGACTGAGCGCCGGTGAAAGCGCCTTTTTCATAGCCGAACAGTTCTGATTCAATCAGCGTCTCGGGTAAAGCGGCGCAGCTGACTTTAACAAAAGGTTTTTTCGCCCGGGGGGAATTGTAATGAATGGCATGCGCGATGAGTTCTTTCCCGGTGCCTGATTCTCCTCGTATCAGGACGGAGGTGTTGGTTCCGGCTACCTGGGATATTTGTTCATAGACCTGCCGCATGCCGCCGCTGTTTCCTATCATATTGGAGAAATCGTAACGTTCGCGGAGTTCTTCCTTGAGGTGTATGTTTTCCGCCACCAGGCGCTGGGTTTCAGCTTCTACTAAACGTTCGACCCTGATAGCCTGGGCCAT
The DNA here is from genome assembly GCA_964441405.1 of uncultured Acidobacteriota bacterium. Lineage (GTDB taxonomy): Bacteria > Acidobacteriota > UBA6911 > UBA6911 > UBA6911 > UBA6911. Next base: position 97,413 of record CAYTYP010000009.1, on the reverse strand, counting down.
CATGCCTGCGACTACACGTAGAAAATTCACCGTACGATCGTAATCCCTGTCGCGTTTGAAATGCATGTCGACCCCAAGGGCCCCAACGGTTTTTCGCCCGATAATGATAGGCACGCAAATATAGGTCAGCTCATCTTTCAGGTTTTTTCTCTGAACTGCGCGGTTCAATAGCATGGGTTCGTGGCTTGCCTGGGGAACGATCACCGGTTTCCCGCTTTCGACTACGCGGCCCGTCACTCCCTCGCCTAAACGATATTTCGCATGCTGGCCTTCCGCGCTGATGCCGTTGGACGCTTCAATATGAAGCTCGGAGTCTTCCCGAAAAAGCATAACAGCGCTTCGGAACATTCCCTGGCGTTGTTCCAGAATCTCCAGGACCCTATGAAGAGAGTGTTTTAGATTGAGGCTCCCGGAAAAGGCCTGACTCAGTTCGGCCAGGGCGGTCAGTTTCTTGATTTCATTTGATTCGGCGGTTTGCATATCCATAGCCTACGAAATTGTAATAAAACATGGTAAGGCTACAGAAATGTTGTGCAGGGATCAAGCACTTTCGGGACAAGAAGAATTGTCTCGGGCCTCGCCTTTAATAGTGGACGCCGCTGGACGATCCGTGCAGATGATTTCCTGCGACCGGGGGAGGTGGATCGTTAAAATGGAGCCTTGACCGGGTTTGCTTTCCGCCCAGATATACCCGTTGTTTTGTTTTACGATCCCATACACGGTTGCTAGCGCAAGACCGGTTCCTTTGCCCTCTCCCTTGGTGGTAAAAAACGGCTCAAAGATGTGTATTTGAGTCTCGGGATCCATGCCTGGTCCGGTATCACAAACCTCTAACGTTACATAACTGCCGCAGTGAGCGCCGAGATGGCCTGAAACATAAGATTCGTCCAGTTCGGTATTGCGGGTTGAGATGACGAGTCGCCCGCCATTGAGCATCGCGTCACCCGCATTGACCGCGAGATTCAACAGGATCTGCTCAATTTGCCCCGGATCGGCTTTGATCATGCCTATGTCGGGCGCAAGCAGTGTTTGCACATTGATGTCCTTGCCTAGGATATGGTCCAGCATTTTGGCGCATTCGGAAACCACGGCGTTGATATCGAGGATTCTGGGCGATCTTGCCTGTTTGCGGCTGAAAGCCAGCAATTGCGACGCCAGCCAGCTCCCTTTTTTGCCGGCGCCCTTGATCTGTTGCACATACCCCGATTTATGATCGCCCGGATTGAGTTCGCTCAGCAAGAGATCGCTATAGCATCCGATGACGGTCAGGATATTATTGAAATCATGAGCGACTCCTCTCGCCAATCGCCCAACCGCTTCCATTTTTTGCGCCTGGATCAATTGCCTCTGTAGAAGCTTTCTTTCGCGGATATCCCGCGCGATTCCCTGGACGCCAACAGTTTTGCCATTCTGATGAATGGCTTTTGCCCTGACCTCAAGGGGAATCCGCCTCCCATCCTTGGTTATTATTTCCACTTCGATAGTCTGGCTAATGGCGCCGGCTGTCGTTCTGGAAAAGGCTGCTTCGATTTTTTCCAGATGCTCGAGTGGAATCATCTGCAAGATATTCATGCCCAGAACTTCATCGCGCTTATATCCGGAAATCAGTTCTCCGGCTTTGTTCAACGAGAGGCATTTGCCGGAAAGATCCAATGTAAATAGGATATCGCCGGCATTTTCATACAGTTCAAAATAGCGTTTATCGGCTTCAATTGTTTGCGCGGAGGCGTATTCGGTTCCATGGCTGCAACTGGAGAAGGCATTTAATATCGAAATGTTTTTACCGGCGACCAGCGGGCTGAAATTGACCTCAACCGGGAATTCCCGGCCGTCCTTTGACAAAGCATATAAATTAAGCTTCAACCTGCCGGGTCTTTGTAGAAGTTCTGAAAAACTTGCTCGGTATTGGTCTCGGGAGCATTCCGAAACAAGCTCCTCCACGTTTCTGCCGAGCATTTGTTCACGTGCGCAGGAAAAAAGCTCTTCCGCCAAACCATTGACCAGGACTATTTTCTTGTCCTGGTCTGCTATGATAATGGGATTGGGTATTGCCTCCAGGATTTCATAATGCTCTTCCATAGACATGCCTAAGCCTCGCTGTTAATGATAGAACGTAAAAATACTGCATACGCCCACCAAAAACTTGAGGCCAAGGCAAGAATATGGATCAGTTCGGATCTATAACTTCATCTTTGTAAAATATTTTGATCCATGAATCGCCATCCGTTAAGCCCATCTCGGTGACGGCGTTCAGGTAATCGGTGGTTATAGACGATCGCGACATCCGGTAATAAACCGTTTCTTCTGCGGACATCACACTCCATGTCCCATCGCTGCTGAGAATTGGCTTGCTGACAATTTGTTTTGAGAGAATTACCAGATCAACTGCTTTTTTCCCGGTAAAGAATGTGTTGGCAAGCTGTTCCAGTAACTGATCCCGTGTGAGGCCTTGAAGTTCAAGTGATTGGTTTGAGATCACAATTTTCGTCTGAAGAGATGGCATTCCGCCCACAATCGGACCTTTCGGCGTCCATCCGCAACAAGGGGGATAAATGGGCGGAAGTTGCGCAAATACATTGGCGCACGGGAGAATACAGAGAAACAAAAGCCCCAAAATTAACATCCATGCTTTTTTCATAATCCAGTTCCTGTTATAACCCGGACAAATTGTGCTGCCGGCGCATACGGCGAGATTCCTTTCGCCGCTGTTGCTTGCCCAGGGGTGGGGGATAGAAGTCTTGAAATCCAGTCGATTCCGTTGCTTTTTTATCCTGATATATTGGCTGCACACATACTAGAACGTAGAAATCCTTGCGCTGCACACCAAAAAATTCCTTTGATCCGATCAAAGGAAACTGGCGGGGGCAGTAGACAGGCTCACCCGAGATCGCCGATTAGCGAGGATCTCCAACCAGAACAAATGGAACCCATGATGCCGGACGATTTGTTGCTCCCGGTTTCAGGAGAGATAATTGAGCGGAACGCAATGCCTGAGCTTTAGAGGTCCCGCTTGCCAACAATTCATAAAAACGGGAAGTAAGGGAGGCGGTCGAAAGATCGTTCACCGGCAAAAGGCTGACCAAAAGGGACGGCGCACCGGCGTTCAGAAACGATGGAGCTAAGCCCCAGGGGGTTTCACCATCAAAAATTGGCCCAAGGCCTGTGTTGCATCCTGCAAGAACGACTAGCCGGTTGTTCTTTAACTTCCAGTTGTGAATTGTGTGAAAATCCAGATATTTTTCACCGGCATAGGTATGGAAAATAAGTCGAGGCCTGCCCATCTGGAGTTGGGCATGACCGGAGAAATGGATTATTTCATATTGGTCAAAGGATGCGCCGGACAAAATAGCTTCGGGATTCGACAATAGTGTGTTTTTGGGGTAAAGATTCAAAATAGAACTTAATTCACGGCCGGAGCCTTTCAGATCGGAGCCTCCGTCCAGCAAGAGGATAGAGCTTTTTCGATCGATTCTTCCGTCCTTATGCCTGTCGAGACAATGGTGCAGGACGCTGCGAGAAGGCGCATAGGAAATAGCAAAGCTTTCGAGCAGATAGCGCCCGTTCTTGTCGAGCAGGCTGCTGAAAGGGATCAGATGCAGCGGACCGTCTGCAAGAATTACCAGATTATCGGCTCCTGCTGATTGTTTTTTGGAAAGTATCGGTTCAATCAGGGTGTCATATAGTTTGCGGGAAAACCCGGCGAACGAGTTTGAATTATTGTCCTTAATGCTTTCCAGGTATTTTAAAATTAATTTTTGCAGATCCGTTTGAGACGCCGGTATCGAAACTGCGGCCATGCCGCTCCTGCTTGTTATAAATGCAAATACTTCATTAATGCCGAAAAAATACTCCAGGATATTAGTTCTGGGCGGCAATGCATGAAGAAGATCCGACAATGGCTTTTTTTCTGTTTTGCTTGCGTCTTGTAAATGGAGGCTTTCTCTCAACGTCATTGCTTTGGCCCTGTCCGCATACAAGGAGGCCATGGAAGAATCTTTCTTTGTATGGAAAAGCAATGAAACGGTTTTACGATACGGGTCAAAACGCTGAGAAAAATAAGATTGCCGCAGGTCGGATGTGGTGATTGCCGCACGCATTTTTTCGATGATCCGGGTGGCTCGATTGAAAAATACAAGCGCTTCATCCTCATTCCCTTTTTGTTCCAGCAGCATTCCTTTCACATAATTGGCCTGCCATGCCGTATCCTGATAAGAATTTTCTGTGGCCAGGGCTAAAGCTTTTTTTGCTTCCGCCTCTGCTTGGGTGAACTTATGTTGCCCGAAATAGGCTTTGGAGAGGCCTATCCGGTTCCTGGCCTCAAGCTCACGCGGCCGGTTCGTTCGACTTTGTAATATTTCCAGAAATATTGTTTCCGCCGTTGTAAAGTCGTTCATCCTGATCGCAAGATTGCCGAGTTGGCTTTGAATATTAAGCCATTGCATTTCTGCTTCTGAATTAGCTCTCTGCAATCCGTCCTTAAGGACTGTTTTCGACCATACAGCACATTCTTCATAATATTTCCTGGCCTCGGAAAATCGTCCCGTTCTCTCCATAATGAAACCAAGATTTCCCAAAGCATAAATAAGTTGTTGCAGATCCATAAGACGATAGGAAAGAGTCAGGCAGGATAAGAAGTGCTGTAAGCTGATATCCAGTTGATTGGCATTCAAATATTCCGCTCCGAGATAACTAAAAATGTAAATGCTCAAGTAATCCATTTGAGGCGATCGGGCCATTTCTTCCAGTCTTGACAAATATTGGGGCTCCTTTTCGAAGAGACCCATCCAAGAATAAGATGTCGCCGTGCATTGAAGCGATCTTGCAATTAGCTCCGAATGTCCGGACAATTCTGCATGCTTCAGCATCCCGAGATACTCGCGAGTAGCGGCGGCATGGCTGGTTTTCCCCATAAAATAACAGCTTCCACGCAACTGGTAGGTTCGGACCAACTGCCAGTAGTCGCCGATAGCTTTAAAATCTCGAATGAGAGATTCGCTTTGGTCAATTGCGGATTGGAAGCTGTTTTTATCGTAGAGTTTTATGAGTTGTTCCAGGCGGGCATCCAGTTTTTGTTTTATTTTTCTTTGTGGAGGCGAAAGGCCCGCATAAAATTTAATGAGGCGTTCGCAACTGTTATCGCCTGTCGCCTTTCGATAGGATTGCGCCATAAATTGAGCCGCCCATTGCAGCGAAGCGGAGTCCGGCGCTCCATTCATTGCCGGCCGGTTTTCTGCTGCAAGCGCGTTTCGGAACAAAGTGATGACGCTGGTCGCGATTTTTTCGGGTGCAAGGCGCACAAGCGTTTCGAGTGATTGGGCGTTTCGCATCCGTGCGGCGCGTTCAGCTTCTTTAACCAGGAGTGCAATATTATTCAGTTGAATCCGGATCCGGAGATCCTTGAGCTTGGCCGCCCAGATGGAATTGGAGTCGCGAGACAGATAAGCCTCTATTTCCCGGAGCGCTTCTTTGTAACGTCCTGTATTGTAAAAAACCTGAATTTTGTCATAACGGGCTTCCGAAGATCCGGGATTCAATTTCAGCGCTTCTTCGAAATCGTTGAGCGCCCGGTCGAGGTAATTTTTTCGAGCTATTGGATCCGTAGAGGCCAACCCTGCCTCGAAACGGCTTACTCCTCTGCCCAGCAGAGCCTGTAGATCGGAGGGCTTGGATTCCAAAACTTTTTGGAATTCCGATTCGGCTTTGCCGAACTGTTTTTTTTGTAGATCGAGATAGCCGAGACCAAGCCGGGCTTGGCTCATCCCATCCATTACCCCAAGAGCCTGGTTGAATAATCTTTCGGCGCCCTCGTGAGCTTCGCTTTTATCTGAGCCCGCTCTTTGAGTCACTTCGGACTTAAAAGGAAGATCCAGCCGAAGATCATTCGGGCTGCGCGCCTGATAGACCTGCTGTAATAACGCTTGAGCTTGATTGCAATAGGATTGCGATTTATAGCGGACGTACAGTAAGAATCCTACGGAACTCAGCCCGATAGCCACAACTGCCGCAGCCGCTATTGAGCCCCAGCGATGCAACCATTTTTTTCCGGATACCGGACGCACGGCGTTCTGGATAAGAGTCAGAGCATTGTCTATTTCTTGAGGCTTTGGATCCCCGGCCGGTTCGGATGCGCTTTCATCCAGAGTCCGAATCAACTCGGCAAGACTTTCACGGCAACTGGAACACGTGGAGAGATGAGCCTGAACTCTGGAATTGGATTCGCCCTTCCCAGTAAGAAATTCGTAGAATTCCCGGTCGTCAAGACATCGATTGTTGGTTGTTTTCATGACCGCGCCTCGCCGGCTGCTTTTCGTATCTTGTCTTTGAGCCGGCCGATAATTTTTTCAATGCCCGTTTTGGACAGCCCTACTCCCTGGCAGGAGGCGATTTGAGCCGCGGAAAGATCTTGATAGAAATATAGCTTGAATATCAACATATCGCGATTAGGCTCGCCCGAATTATCCTGAATAGCCTTGAATGAAAGTTGCTCGAGTTCTCGCGCCAGTATTCCTCTTTCCACCTTGTCTTCTACGCTCGGTTCGCGGATGAACTCGCTGTCTTTATTGAAATTGGCGTACCGGACGGTAGGGGATGCGGAGCGATGAAAACGCCTTTTAGCCGATTGATATCGAACAGAGTCTCTTACAGTGGATCGAGTGATAACCGCAAGATAAACCAGGAACTCCGATTCCGTGGTTCCCGTGAAGCGTTTGAGCGCTGAGCAGTTGTTTTGAACGAGGCGAAGAATAACATTTTGGAATAGATCGGATTCATGGGTTGAATCAACAAATGCCGGAGAATCAGCAGGACCGGCAGTTGTATTTTTATACTGCCGCAATGTCGCTCGAATGAAATTGTTAATTTTTGGACTGAAGCGCTTCAAGAACTCGGTCCACAGAAAAGTATTCTGCTGGTCGGCTGCGCAGCGTGATACCAGCTTAATCGAATCCATTTCCCTATAATCATCAAAGTCTATGGAAGTCATGGGCACTGTAAGTTTAATCGATTCATTTTTCGATTTATATTAAAAAAACTTATTACTAATTAATTAAATCATTAGTAATAAGTTTTTAGTTGGCTCAAAGACGTTTCTTACGTTCTCCTATAGTGTTTAAGCTGGTTTGCATGGAATGAGTACATAGCTAAAGGCAAAAAAATGATTTATTCTCAATCTTCGGATTGCACTGAAACGCTTTTAGATATGCTCTGCTATGAGGCGTACCGGGAAAGGTTAAGTCCGGAAATGGAAACTTTGCTGGCCGGGCATCTGGCGGAATGCGAATACTGCAGATCGAGGGTCCTTCATTTAAAGCAACTTCTGGAAAATCGGCCCGGAAAAATTGACAACCTATCTTTTTTAATACATCCGCATTGCTTGAAAATATCATGATTTGAATCGCTCCAAACTCTCGCTGTGAAATTGCCTAGGAGGATCTGAGCGAGGGGACCGCATCAAAATAGAAAGCTTTACTCCAAAAAAACCAACAGAATTCAACTAATTGAATTTTATTCATTTCGGAAAAGACGAAGATATCTGTAAGTTGTTTAAAATCAACCACTGTTAAGTTATTGATTGCAAAAATGCTTTGGCATGGAATATGCTTGTTATTCTAATGGAATTTACCATTATCCAAGCTCAGGCTCTGAGAGCTAGGTTCTGACATTTAAGAGTTTTTCGCGGACCCTTTCCGTGATACCAGGGAACGATTAAATGTTTGAACATAACCCACAGGGCCGGGCTTGGCAAAGTTTCCTTCCTGATTTGCCGGCTAATCACTTCATTTCGGTAAAGTACTGGATGTAAGCATCCTCTTTCAGCTGTGTGATATATCGTTCAAATTCTGGAGAGAATTTCTGTTCCCAAAGTTGTGATTGGATAGTCTCTTTGACTTCCACCAGAGGGCGCACGGTTACAGGTTTGCGTGAATCCAGGCGGTAAATTACGAATAAATCCTTAAGTCTCTGTGGTTTGGATATCTCTCCATCCTTAAGGGCTGCTATAGTTTTAATTGTGTCGGAATTGAGCTTTGAAAGCTGATAAGTGCTGGTATTAAGTCCTTTGGAGTATTGACTTGCAAGAACGACGAAGGATTCTCCCTTTAAAATTCTGTTGTAAATATCGTTGGCTCGACTTTCCGCTTCTTGCATGTTGTCTTTGCCGTTGATATTAATTTCGCTTAACGTGACTTCCTCAGGGGTAGAGAACTCTTCGATATGATCTTTATAGTATTTCTCGATTTCCTGGTTTGGCAGTGATATTCGGGAATAAACGAATGCTCGGATTATATCTTCCCTGAGAATTCTTCTACGGATGCGTTCGCGATATTCCTTCAGATTCGATCCTTGGGGAGCTAATGCCTTATCCAGTTCTTCCGTTGTTTTTAAATCATATTGTTTAAGGATCTGCTGAATATACGTTGCGACTCTCGAGTCCAAGTCGGCAGGGGTGGGAAATTCCTTGGCCTTTTGGTCTATAAGCTTCTCTTGAATCAGATCTTCGATCGCCGCCTTTCTCCCTTCCTGTCTCTTTTTCACCAATTCTTGGCCGGAATATTGGCGTTCAAGTTCGTATTCATCAAGTTTCTTGTTGAGTTCGGACAGCGTAACAATATCGTCATTAACCTGAACCAAAATGCGATCAACTGTTCTGGCTTCTTCCGCGGCAACCATGCTGCAGAAAAGCGCAGGGATGATCCACAATAAATGTTTCATAGGGCTTTCCTTATAAAATATCCCATCAACAGTTCATTTCGGGACAGTGACGTTTATGGCAAAACACAATCATACAGGAAAAGCCGTCTGCGGCAAATCCATCCATTACATACGTATTTCATCCAGGATTCGATCAAGAGAATTAAACAGCTCCTGTGGCGGGGCATCCTGAACTTCGAGCGTCAGCAGACCCTGAGGCGAAAATGAAGCTTTTTTATTGCGCGTGACGAGTTTCAAGAGCTTTTCTGCATCCACCTTTGAATGATCCACAAAACGGATGAAGATCTGATTCTTGTTTTTTTCAACCGACTGGATCTGGAGCGCAAGAGTCACCTGCCTTAATTGAGCGTAGCGGAAGAGATTCTCCACCGCTACGGGGTATTGGCCAAATCGGTCTACCATTTCCTGACGAAGAGCGGCCAGTTCTTCACTTGTCGCTGCGGACGAAATGCGTTTATACATACGGAGCCGCTGACTGGAGTCGGAAATGTAATCTTCGGGAATTCGGATGTCGAGATTCAGGTTGATGCTGGTCGAAATTTCTTCTTCCGGTTTTTCTCCCCTCAATTCTTCTATCGTATGGTCGAGCAGTTGGCAATAAAGGTCGAAACCGACATCTTCGATATGACCGTGTTGTTCTCCTCCCAGCAGGTTCCCGGCTCCTCTTATTTCAAGGTCGAGCGCAGCTACCCGGAAACCTGTCCCAAGATCGCTGAATTCGCGTATTGCGGCCAACCGCTTGCGGGCAATTTCAGAGAGGGCTTCATCCGAGGGAACGAGCAGGAACGCATAAGCGCGGCGGTCGCTTCGGCCCACTCTTCCACGAAGCTGATACAGTTGGGAGAGGCCATAAAGATCCGCGCGATTCACAATGATTGTATTCACCCTGGGGATATCCAATCCATTTTCGATGATGGTTGTGGCGACCAGAACATCCAATTCATCCTGAACGAATTTCAACATGATGCGCTCTAATTCCTGTTCAGCCATTTGTCCATGGGCTACTCCGATTCTTGCCGAGGGCACAAGCTGCAGAATTTTTGCCGCCATCGTGTGGATGGTTTCGACGCGGTTGTGTACAAAATATACCTGGCCGTTGCGCGCCAGTTCCATTTCAATCGCGGAGCGAATCACGTCAGGGCTGTACTTAAGGACCGATGTTTGGATAGCGAGCCGGTTTTTGGGAGGTGTTTCAATAGTCGACATATCCCTCAACCCCAACAGCGCCATGTTCAGCGTTCGGGGAATTGGAGTCGCGGTAAGAGTCAACACATCCACCCGGGTTTTCAACGCTTTAAGTCTTTCCTTATGAGAGACTCCAAACCGTTGTTCCTCATCCACCACTACAAGACCTAAATCTTTGAATGCAACATCTTTGGATAACAGCCGGTGAGTCCCGACGACTACATCGACCCTGCCCATTTCCAGGTCTTCCAGGATCTGCTTTTGTTCTTTTGCGTTGCGAAAGCGCGACAGCAGCTGTATGCGCGCCGGGAAAGCGGTGAAGCGTTGCTGTAACGTGTTGTAATGTTGGAATGCAAGGACGGTGGTGGGAGCGAGTATGGCCACCTGTTTCCCGTCCATCACAGCTTTGAAGGCTGCGCGCATGGCGACTTCGGTTTTTCCATACCCGACATCTCCACACAGAAGCCTGTCCATAGGCCTCGCCGCTTCCATGTCGCTTTTGACCGAGGCGAGCGCATCCACCTGGTCCCGGGTCAAGTCGAATTCGAAAGCATCCTCGAATTCCTGTTGCCAGGCAGTATCGGATGAGAATGAATATCCGGGAACCATTTGGCGCTGGGCATACAGTTTCAGAAGTTCTTCCGCCATGTCCCGCATGGATTTTTTAATGCGGGTTTTAGTTCGGGACCAGCTGGTTCCACCCAAACGGTCTAATGTGGGGCGCGTTCCGCCCATGCTGCTGTATTTTTGAATCAGATCCAAGCGCTCGACCGGGACATAGAGTTTGGCGTCGTCCTGATAGGTCAGGAGCACGAACTCTTTAGAGCCCTCCTGCATTCCAATGGTTTTCAACCCATTAAACACCCCGATGCCGTGATCGATGTGGACTACGAAATCTCCCGGTTTAAGGTCGCGAAAATCCGAAATGAAAAGATTGCGCTGCGCATTTTTTGTTTTTTTGTGCCCGGCTCCGACATCAGATTCATCGAACAAATCGTGGCTGGTCAGCACCCGCAGATTTGCCGCCGGAAGATAGTAACCGGAATGGAGATTGCCGATTCCTAGAAGAATGGCGCTTTCCGATTGTCGGGCGCCCGGTTCCTCCTGTTCTCCTGTCCGGCAGAGATGTGCGGGAATTTCGTATTCTCTCAAAATATCGTTCATGCGCTCCGCGCGGCCGAGATTCGAAAGAATAAAAGCAATTTTTTCGCCTGATTCTCGGAATTTTGAGATATCCGCGATCAAATCACGTATGTTGCCATGATATTTTCTTGTCGTTTGAGTGGAAATGTATATGGGTGATAATTCAGAGTCGGCGACTCCCAGTTCCTCTATTTCCAATCTTGGAAAACGATCGAGTGATGAACGAAGCTCGTCGACAGTGATGTAAATCTGCTCCGGGGCAAGGACCGGTTTGTGAGCTTCTATCCGGTCTACAAATCTTTGGTATAGCTCCGAATGCTGCTTTGCCAGGGCGTTCTCCAGGACTTCTCGTTCCAAGGTGACAATGCGATATCCGCTAAGGTAATTAAAAATACTGTTTTCAGGAGGATCAATCGCCGGCAGTAAAAATTCAAAAGCGGGAAACATTTCGCCCTGCTTTGCAAGTGCGAGTTCTTCTTCCAGGTGTGGAAGGAAAGGAGCGCTCCAGAGGGAAGAAACCTGTTCAGCCCACTTCTGCAACATCTCACGCCGGACGCAATATTCACGCATTGGGATGATTTCAACGGAGCGGACTGTTTCCACTGAACGCTGGGAATCGACATCAAAAATCCTGATGGATTCGATCTGATCGCCGAAAAACTCCAGCCGAATTGGTTTTTCAAGGTGCGGTGGGAAAATATCCAAAATTCCGCCGCGAAGCGAAAATTCTCCGGGATCTGTCACCGGGTCATCTTCAACATATCCGGATTCGAATAAATGCTCGCGTATCATTTCCGGGGAGATTTCTTCATCCTGCTTCAACTCCAGGCAGTAGTTAAGAAAACGCTCCGGATTATGCAATCGAATGGAAGCGGCTCGAATCGAGGCTACCAAAACGCGCGGACCATCTTGAAGCGTTTGCCAAAGGGTCCTGGCTCTTGCGGCGGCGACTTCGGGGTGAGGCGATAACCCGCGATAAGGATCCACCTCAAATCCGGGGAAGTGCATTACTTCAATCGGCGAGGGGGAGAGCAGGTCGAGGTAAAACTGAAGTTCCTGCGCGAGGTTCTGCGCTTCAGGATTCGAGGGCGCAATGACTGCAAAAGGCCGGTTTTCTATCAGGATGGCTTTTGCGATAGCCAGGGCTTTGGCCCCTCCCGTCGTTCCGGAGGCGCTCAGGACCCGACAGTTTTCGCTTAACCGAGCTGCCATTTCCTGGAAAGCGCCGCTTCCAATCACTGTTTCAAACGTTCGTTTTAATTGATTCACGGCAAATCGAGATTCTCGCGTGAGAAATGCGGGTTAGGATCGTCCAAAGCGTTCGAGAACCTTCCGGATAATTTCTGTTGTCGAGGATCCTTGAACCAAAGGCATATTGAGCACTACACCTCCGGCATTTTCAACGGTGTCCCGTCCGACAATTTCCGAAATCCCCCAATCTGCACCTTTCACAAGCACATCCGGAACAATCGCATCTATGATTTCCTTGGGAGTGGGATCGTCAAAAATGACGGTGAAATCGACGCTGGCCAGCGCTGCAACCACCTCCGCTCTTTCTACTTCGGGCGTAATTGGGCGGGAATCTCCCTTGATTTCCCGAACCGATCGGTCGCTATTGATCCCTACAATTAAAGCGTCTCCTAATTTCCGAGCTTCGTTCAAATAACGCACATGGCCGATATGGAGGACATCGAAACAACCGTTGGTGAAAACAACTTTTTTGCCTGATTCCCGCAATCGGGCTCGTAACTCCACTATTTCGCGTAGATTTTTAATCTTATCTGTAGACATATCAAGCATCGAGAATAGCAAATGCGTGTATTTACCTCAAGTCGGCAGTTGTCTAGGGTTGTCGGTGCGGACCTATCTGGATGTCCACGTGGACCGGATTGTTTGGCGTCGGCCGGACAAAATTATCTTTTATATTAAAACCAACTAAAAAATGTCCGGATTGCTTCTGATCGTTTATCGAGACAACCTCTGTAGAGACCTGGTGGACCGGTTCAATGTGTTTGCGAGGCCCGGTAATGGTGATGAAGGAGGGTTTAATCTGCTTCCCATAAACCTCAAATCCGCGCGCTGGTTTCCCCTGGATCGGTACGGTTATCGGCACTACTTTCGATAAAGTCTGTTGCAGTGTTATGTGCACTTTCGCCGGATTCACCTGCAACACTTCAATTCCCGATCCTTTCGGGACCTGGATATTGTCTGTATTCAGCCCGACAATATGCTCCCCTTCCTTGACACTTTGTAGATTAATGATGCAGTTAGGAAGCGGCTGGCCAAACCACCTGTTGGAAAAGACTGCGCCCCGCATTGTGACTTCAACCATTGTCGGGCGCTCGTTGATAATCTCCATACGGCTGGGCAATTGGACCTGGATCGGAACCCGAACCACACTCTCCGGTCCTGGCTCTCCCCGGACAAATAACCATAAAATCAAAGACAAAAGCAGCGCCGTAGTTTTCAAGGACCAGTTTTCCAGGAGGAATTCTTTAATGAAGCGTTTCATATAGCTTCCGGACGCTGATGGATCAGGGGAGAAAGGTGAGCGTAGGATCGGCCTTCCATGGCATTCTTGATGGTCGCTCGAAGGCTGGCGCCTTCGAGCCCTCGAGTTATTTTCCCGCCGAGAGCCAGCGATATGGTGCCGGTTTCTTCCGATACAATGATTGCAACGGCGTCCGTTTCTTCGGTGACGCCGATAGCTGCACGGTGACGCGTGCCAAGTTCTTTACTCAGATAGGGATCCAAGGTCAACGGGAGGAAACAGCCCGCGGCGATGATTCGATTTTGTTGTAGGATGACGGCTCCATCGTGAAGCGGCGTATTGGGACTGAAGATAGTGACGAGGAGGTCGTAAGTCAGGACAGCGTCGAGAGCAATTCCACTTTCAACATAATTTTTCAGACCGATATTGCGCTCGAGGACTATAAGACCGCCAATTTTTTTTGATGACAGGGTCGAGGCCGCTAATACGATTTCTTCATAGTCGCCATCATTCCAACGGTGACGACGTCTGCCGAATATTGTATTGGTTCCAATATTTGCCAGGCCTCGTCTTATTTCGCTTTGATAGAGTACGATAATGGCAAAGACGATGTAGGTGAGAACATTGGAAAGCAGCCACTGGACTGCCGCCAGGCGGTAGTATCGAGTGACCCAATAAAATAAAAGGAGCATTACGATGCCGAATGTCATCTGAGCTCCTCTGGTGCCCCGCATTAGAAGGAGGAAGCGATAGATGACAAATGCCACCAGTGCAATATCGATAAGGTCGCGAACAGTAAAGGGAGTAAATCGGAATAATTCCAGCATCGAATCCATCAGCAATTTGCTCCTTTCAGGCGCCGGTGGTCGTGCCAGCACTTACACGACAAACACAGAAAATTTTCTGTGCGGAAGAATTCAAGCGCTCGCTTCTGTTCGAATAATTGCATCCGTGATATCCGCAACTTCTCGAATCGCAGCAACGTCATGTACGCGCACGATGTGCGCTCCAAAAATAATAGACGCAGCAACGGTGGCGCTGGTTCCCAAAATCAGCTCATTGGCCGGTTTTTTTAAGATGGAACCAATAAAAGATTTTCGCGATGTTCCCACCAGGATGGGGAAACCGGCTCCGGCCAAGCGGTCCAGATTGCGAATGATTTCCATATTTTGAGCCGCTGTTTTTCCGAAGCCAATGCCCGGATCCAAAATTAGATATTCGGAGGATACACCAGAGCTTTGAGCGCGTGCAACCGCATCTTGAGCCCACGTATCGATTTCGCCAAGTATATCGGGGCTTGGCGGCATCGATTGCATGTTATGCGGTTCGCCTCGCATGTGCATCAGGACCACAGCAGCTTTATGTCTGGCTGCCGCCAATCCGATTCGGGGATCTTTTTGCAGTGAGGTGATGTCGTTGATAATCGATGCGCCTCGTTCGAGCGCTGCTTCGGCCACCTCTGATTTGGATGTGTCTATGGAAATTGGCAATGGATACCGGCTGCCCAGGGCTTCCAGTATCGGAAGCACTCGTTCCAGTTCCTCCTGCACGCTGATCCCAGCGGATCCCGGTCGAGTGGATTCTCCGCCAATATCGAGAATATCCGCTCCTTCTTCCACCATTTCCCATGCTCGCCCGACGGCTGCGCTCCGGTCAAAATAGCGCCCTTTGTCTGAGAAAGAATCCGGCGTGGCGTTGAGTATTCCCATTACCAGCGTCCGGATGCCGAGCTCTAAAACTCTATTGCCGGCATTGAGCTTGAATGTTTTTCGCATCATAGTCATTGTTCAAAAATAAAAAAACGCCACGAATTTCACAGATTCCACGGATTTTATAATTTAAAATATCCGTCAAATCTGTGAAATCCGTGGCGTTTTTATTTTAAAGCTTAAGCCGGAGCAGGCTTCCCCTTCGGATTGATCAACTGCGGAAGAGGAGAGTGTCCGGGCGTTTTCTCTTTTGCTGGTCGTCCTTGGGAATCAATGTCGGTGACCACTTCTCTCGGCTTCAAAGGTTCACCTTTAATTAGCGCATCGATTTCACAATTGTCCAGAGTTTCGTATTCCAGGAGCGCTTCGGCCAGACGGATGAGACTTTCCTTGTTTTCTTCCAGAATTTTCCAGGCGCGAGCGTATCCTTCATCCACAATCCGTTTCACTTCCTGATCGATCTTGATGGCCGTATCTTCACTGTAATCACGATGCTGGGAAATTTCGCGGCCGAGGAATATCTGCTCTTCTTTTTTCCCGAACGCCAGCGGGCCCATAGCCGGGCTCATACCCCATTCGGTTACCATTTTTCGGCTTCTTTCCGTGGCGACTTCGATGTCGTTGGACGCTCCGGTGGTCTCGACATTCAGAAACATTTTTTCTGCACAGCGCCCACCCATCAAAATCGCGATCTTGCCTTCAATGAACTCCTTGGTGTAATTGTGTTTGTCTGTTTCCGGAAGCTGTTGAGTCAAACCCAGCGCCATGCCACGGGGAATGATCGTTACCTTGTGCAGCGGATCGCTTCCGGGAATCGTGTGGGCTACTAAAGCGTGTCCGGCTTCGTGATAGGCCGTAACCTTTTTTTCATCTTCTGTAATAACCATGGACTTGCGTTCTTTGCCCATAAGAACTTTATCCTTGGCCCCTTCAAAGTCGCTCATCGCGACCGTTTTTCGATTGTAACGGGCGGCGTACAGGGCAGCTTCATTAACCAGATTGGCAAGAGATGCTCCGGAAAAACCGGGCGTCCCGCGCGCAATAACCGAAACATTAACATCGTCGGAAATGGGTATTTTGCGTGTATGGACTTTCAGAATGCCTTCTCGTCCGCGGATATCGGGAAGCGGAACCACAACTTGCCTGTCAAATCTTCCCGGCCGCAGCAGCGCTGGATCCAGTACATCGGGGCGATTGCTTGCGGCTATCAGAATTACTCCGTCATTGGACTCAAAGCCATCCATTTCAACCAGGAGTTGGTTGAGGGTCTGCTCTCTCTCGTCATGTCCACCGCCAAGACCTGCGCCTCTATGCCTTCCTACGGCGTCGATTTCATCAATAAATATGATGCAGGGGGCGTTCTTTTTCCCTTGTTCGAAAAGATCCCGAACCCGGCTTGCCCCGACTCCTACAAACATTTCAACGAAATCCGAGCCGCTGATAGAGAAAAAAGGCACGTTGGCTTCGCCGGCAATAGCTCGGGCAAGCAACGTTTTGCCGGTTCCTGGAGGTCCCATTAGGAGAACTCCTTTTGGAATCCGGCCTCCTAATTTTTGGAATTTCTGGGGTTCTTTGAGAAATTCAATAATCTCAGTCAGTTCTTCCTTGGCTTCTTCTACCCCGGCGACATCTTTAAAAGTCACTTTCTTCTGCTGGCTTGACATAAGCCTGGCTCGACTCTTGCCAAATGAAAGTGCTTTATTGCCTCCGCTTTGCATTTGGCGCATCAGAAAGATCCAAAAGCCGATTAAAAGGATAAAGGGAAGCCATGAAGAAATGAAAACATACATTATCGATGAGTTTGAGGAGGGCTCGATTGTTACATGAGCTCCGTTTTTCTCAAGGTCCTTGGCGATATCCCAGCTGCTTTCATTAGGGATAATGGTCTTGAATTTATTGCCGCTCTGGTCCACTCCCTCCAGTTCATTGCTGTTCTTTATTTTTACGGACTTAATTTTCTTTTGTGTAAGGTCCTGGTAAAAAGCAGAAAAATCCCTGTCTTCAACATTAACGTCACGAATGTTGTAGAAGAGCTGCCATAACAAGACGAGGGAAACGACTACCGCCAGCCAGACCAAAATATTCTTCACGTTGGTGCTCAAATGAGAAACCTCCCATCGGAATTTCGTGACTGAATAGGATGCGCCGACGACCTGGCCGAACGCATTGTCTCGAAATTCACCTTTTCTATTATACCAGAGCTCTCATAAGGTATCATGATGTAACCTTGTTATAATTTTCATCTTTAATGATAGGATCTGGATTGCCGGATTGCACTCCGTATTAAAAAAATTAAAAAAAAACTCCCAGCCATCTCGGATGCTATGTCATTTGTCTAAATCCGTTTTAAAATCAAGAGCTATGCATGTTTCAGATCCGGGCTTGGCTTCATAATCTCGAGCGGGTCTAAATCCAGGAATCCAAATGACATGGCTCCCTGCAACAACCATCGGCAGAAATGGTCGTTGAGCTAACGGAATCTTTTGGTCAATCAGCATCTTTTTTACCTTCCGGTGGCCCAAGCCTCCATAGCGGTCTCCAGGCTCTTTAGATCGGATGGTAAGGATTTGAGGCAAAACCGCCGGTTCCAGAAACGCCTGTTTAGCTGAATTATTTTTCAAAAGAGCGGATTGCATGCCGCATTTTTGGGCGCTGAACAGCGCGCCTATTTCCGGAATAAAACATTGGCCTGGTATATTGAGACTGTAGCTGTAGCTCAAATCCCGGGCGGATATCCTCGCGCCTCTAATAAGCAAAAGCCGGTCGAATTGCCGGAAAGCGACGCACCTGTTGGGCAATGGCATTTGTGCTCCGCTATGCGCGTGGTTACATAAGGACAACAGGCTGTTAATATGGATAGAGGCAATATTGGACAATGATCCCATGCAGGATTTCAATGCGCAGCGTAAAACCTGTTTTTGCAACGCCGGATGGAGTTTTGCAATTTCGGCGACTTCCATTGAAACGCCATTTTCGGTTTCAAGGCGCATCGCTTCAAAAGCTTTTGCGGCTTCAGACTCCATAAAAGACCAAGTCTCATAGGCCAGGCCGGCTGTGCGGCTGAGAGTTTCGATAAGTCTGGGATTATAAAGCTGTTCGAGGCAGGGGAGCAGCTCCTTACGAATTCGGTTTCGAGTATAGGAAAGGTCTTTATTGGTGGAATCCTCCCGGTAGGGCGCGTCTTGTTGCTTCAGATATTTTATGATTCCGGTTCGCGGGCATTTCAGCAAAGGGCGAATGATTATTCCATCGAGGATAGGGTGAATTGCCGATAACCCCTGAATTCCGCTGCCGCGTAGAAACCGGAAAAGGGCGGTTTCGGCCTGGTCGTTCATTGTATGGCCTACTGCTATTTTTTGAGCTTTCAGGCTTGCTGCAGTTCGGCGGAGAAAGGAGTAGCGGACCCGTCGCGCCAGTTGTTCCAGATTCTCTTTAGTTCTAGCCGCTTCTCGTTTTACTTCAATAACTTCGCTGATAAATGGGACGCCCAGAGTCGAGCTCATTTCGCGGACGAATTCCTGGTCTGCGTCCCCTTCGGCTCCTCGGATTCGATGGTTCAGATGGGCGGCTGCGATAGAGAGTTGGAATTCCGGAGCCAGTCGATGCAGACATAACAAAAGAGCAACGGAATCAGCGCCGCCGGATACGGCGACAACCACTAGATCCCCCGGGGTCAACATGCCGTATTCCTCAATGGTCTTCCGGACCTGGATCTCCAAAGGGCGCAATTTTGTCGGCATTTTTCAACTTCTACCATAAACGGTTCCCCGTTCCTAGTTCAGGATTCAATGTTTTTCTATAAAGCTATTGTCCCGCTTCCGATTGCACCCACTGAACCCAAAGAATGATATAATCAATTTTTCAACAAAATGGGAGCGAGAATCATGGGTTTCCCGGTTACCCGCCTGAGGCGGCTTCGCATGAACGAGATTGTCCGCAAGATGGTTTGTGAAACGCGCCTTTCACCTGAGCAGCTGATTTATCCGCTTTTTGTCTGTCCCGGGGAAGGAGTAAAAAAAGAAATTTCTTCAATGCCGGGGAACTATCAGTGGTCCGTCGATACTTTGGTTGAGGAAGCGCTCTCGTTGAAATCATTGGGAATCCCGGGAGTATTGCTTTTCGGCATTCCTGATAAAAAAGACGATCTTGCGACTTCCGCATATAATGACGACGGCATCGTGCAGCAAGCGGTGCGTGCGCTGAAACGGGAAGCGAGTGGACTCCTGGTCATAACGGATGTTTGCCTTTGCGAATACACGTCCAATGGACACTGCGGATTGATTTCCGGCGATGAGATCTGCAATGACGAGACGCTGGTTTTGCTTGCCAAAGCTGCTCTTTCTCAGGCCAAAGCTGGTTCCGATATCATTGCTCCTTCCGACATGATGGATGGAAGAGTCGGCGCGATTCGGTCGGTTCTCGACGAGAACGGCTATCAGAATATTCCGATTCTTTCCTATGCAGTTAAATACGCTTCGGGATATTACGGCCCATTCCGTGAGGCGGCTGAGTCTGCACCGGCTTTCGGCGACCGGCGCAGCCATCAGATGGATCCCGCAAATGCGCGGGAAGCGCTGAAAGAGGTTGAACTTGATATTGAAGAGGGCGCGGACATCCTGATGGTGAAACCCGCAGGTCCCTACCTGGACGTCATTCGAATGATTCGGGACCGCTATCCGCATACCCTTGCCGCGTATCAGGTAAGCGGAGAATTTTCGTCGCTGATGGCGGCGGGTCAAATGGGATGGCTTGATTTGCCTCGCGTAATGATGGAATCGCTGATCGGCATTCGTCGCGCCGGCGCAGACATTATTTTTACTTATTTTGCCAAGGAAGCGGCCAAGCTTCTTTCGTAACGTAAAAGGATGGGAGTGACCGGTAAAATGAAACGTTCAAAAGCTCTATTTGCTCGCGCTCAGGCAAAAATCCCCGGAGGTGTGAACAGCCCTGTTCGCGCTTTCCGCAGCGTTGGAGGCCAACCACGCTTCATTATATCCGGGAAAGGAAGCCGCATTACGGATGTTGACGGCAATTCCTACATTGATTATCTCGGATCCTGGGGGCCGCTAATATTAGGACACTGCCCTACTCAAGTTCAGAAGGCGCTAAAAAAGCAGATTGCACTCGGCTCCAGTTTTGGCGCTCCGACAGAAAATGAAGTCATTCTGGCGGAGATGATTGCTGAGGCTTTTCCTTCCATTGAAAAAGTGCGGCTGGTTAATTCAGGCACGGAAGCGACCATGAGCGCTTTACGGCTGGCGCGGGCGTTTACCGGGCGGCACAAAATCATAAAGTTTGATGGATGCTATCACGGGCATGTCGATAGCTTGTTGGTGAAAGCCGGTTCCGGCGTTGCGACTTTAGGATTAGCCGACAGCCTTGGAGTCACTCCACAGGAAAGCAGCAATACAATTTCTGTTCCGTTTAACGATACGGAAACGATTCAGCAGGTTCTCGAAAAGAACCGTTCCAAGATTGCCGCAATCATCATCGAACCTGTCCCCGGGAACATGGGGACGGTGCTGCCGACAACCGGGTTTCTCCAACGTCTGCGCAAGCTCACCCGGGAACATGGGGTGTTGCTGATTTTCGACGAAGTAATTACAGGCTTTCGCTTGGCTTATGGAGGCGCGCAGGAATATCTGAGGATAAAGCCCGATTTAACCTGTCTTGGGAAAATCATTGGAGGAGGTCTGCCTGTCGGCGCCTATGGAGGTCATAAGGAAATTATGAAATGGGTGGCGCCCGAGGGACCTGTTTACCAGGCAGGCACGCTGTCAGGAAATCCCTTGGCTGTCACGGCAGGAATCGCCACATTGCTCGCTCTCAAGAAAAAAGGGAATTATGAAAAGCTTGAGCGCTTGACGGATGAATTGAAATCCGGGTTGCTTAAAGCCGCCGATAATGCCGGCGTTCCAGTGAAAATCAATTCTGTGGGATCAATGTTTACCATTTTCTTTACCTCTGCACCGGTCAATGATTTTCAGTCAGCCAAGGCCAGCGATACGATGCGGTACGCTAAATTTTTCCATTCATTGCTGGAAAAAGGAATCTATTTCCCTCCTTCGCAATTTGAAACCTGTTTTATTTCGCTGGCGCATACCAGGAAGGATATTCACGAAACGATACTGGCAGCCGGTGACGCATTTAGCGAATCTATGAAATAGCCGGTTCAGGGTTCATCGTTCCCAGTTTTATGTTCGTGGACGTTAACCGCCTTGCCGCCTGCTTTTTTGTCGGGCTTTGGCGCTGAAGAGCGAATCCGCACCGAAACAATTCGAAATCCTTCGGTTTTCTCAACGGTAAGGATAAAGCTCTGGTAACGTACGCTTTCCCCTTCGAGCAACAGGCGCCCTGTCAGAGCTGCGAGAAATCCTGCGATAGTTGCGTATTCCGGGGCTTCAGGAATTTTCTGATCGAAAAAGCGGTTGAAATCTCTGACCGGCAAATTCCCTTCGATTGAAAAGAGGTCGGGCCCCAGTTCTCGGATCGATTCGATTTCCGTGTCGTGTTCGTCGCGTATTTCTCCTACGATTTGCTCCAGCAGATCTTCCAGGGTTACGATTCCTTCGACTCCGCCGAACTCATCCACGACGATGGCCATGTGCAAGTGCATGGATTGAAGCTGGCGCAAAACAATATCGAGGCGGGCGCTGTCCGGGATAAAATGAACTGGGCGGAGAAGGACTTGCAGATTGATGGTTCCCGATTTCTGTACATATTGCAGCAGGTCTTTCACATAGAGAATTCCAATAGGATTATCGAAATTCTGACGGTAAACCGGGAAGCGGGAATAGTTGGTTTTATTGACTATGTCGAGGATGTCGGAAATATCGACTCCGATTTCTATTGCCGTAACCTCGATCCGGGGAATCATTATTTCGCGTACTTGAGTGTCGCCGATTTCGAAGATGTTATGAAGCATCTCCTTTTTGCCGTCCGGCATGGCCGATTCACTGGAGCCCGCGATCACCGCTTTTATTTCATCTTCACTCAGACTGTGAGCGAACGGGCTCGTGACAGCGCTCATGCCGATAATTCGGACAATGTGATTGGCTATCCATGACGCAGACTTGGCGAGAGGAAACAAAAGAAAGATGGTAATCCTAACCGGCAAAAGAAGAGAGGCGGCCGTTTGTTCCGGGCGAACAGCTGCGATGATCTTGGGCGTCAACTCACAAAAAATGAGTACGATGATGGCGAAGAGTATGGATCCTGCCAGGCTGACGATATCCGAATACTCTTGGGCTATGTAATCGGAAATTATATAGGTTACGAGGCTGGCGGCGGCGATTTCCGACACCGTTACGCCAAACAGAAGCACTCCCAGGAGGCGGTCGGGATTGGATACAATTTCTTTGAGTTCTTGGGCTTTTTTATCTCCCGCGTCCGCTTTGTACTTTAGCCGGACGCGATTGACAGCCATATACGCTGTCTCGGCAGCCGAAAAAAATATCGACAGGCCGAGGAGAATAAAAAGAATAATTAGATAAAATAGCAGCGGTGACAATTTTTAGGCGGACGTTTTAACGGAACGTGTATATGCCTCAGACAGTACGCGATCTATTTGATCCTCGACAGATTTCTCATTTAAACCGCGAACGGTCGCTACTTCACTGATAATGAGCTGCTTGGCGCGGTCCAGCATTCGTTTTTCACGAAACGAAAGGCTTTTTCTGTAGCTCAGGTAAACGAGGTTTTTCAGTACCTCGGCCACCTGAAAGATGGAACCGGTTCGCATTTTTTCAGAATGATCCTTGTAGCGGCCTTTCCAGTCCGCTTCAGGTTCGTAAAAATCCTCTTGAAGGAGCTTAAACAATCCTTCTACATCTGCTTTTTTTATAATTCTTCGCAAGCCGACGCTTTTAACGTTGGCTGTGGGGACCATGACAAGGGATGCATTGGAATGGATCCTGAGCATGTAGAATTCTTCGGGTGTACCATTTACGCTTCGACGGCTTACCTCCTCGATGATGCCTACCCCATGGTTAGGATAAACAACTTTTTCTCCTATGCGGAAATCCATAATACCTCCGGGAACTATCATTATACCAGATAACCCTGACCTATTCAATTGAGGTATTCGAGCTTGGGCGATTGACTCCGAGGGATGGGTTAGGCTACTATGTGCGACCAAGTTGGTTTTTTGCCGAAGTGGCGGAATTGGCAGACGCACAGGACTCAAAATCCTGCGCCCCTTGCGGGCATGAGGGTTCGACCCCCTCCTTCGGCACTCTATCCATTGCGCTGGTTAATAGCACAACGCTAGGGTTGCAACAGGTATTTTACTAATTTCATGAAATTATTTACTGGATATGTATGTCCGAGCCATAGCATTGGATTCGTCACTTGAGCGCAAATCTGTCTTTCTGTTTGGCCCCCGGCAGACTGGAAAGAGTGCTTTATTAAGATTGCTTTTTCCCGCGGCTGTCTATTACGACCTTCTTGAAGCCGACACCTTCAGGGAAATCAGTGCAGCCCCCGAACTTATTCGCAAGCGGCTTACCGAATCAGATCGCATTGCAATCATTGATGAGATCCGGAAACTGCCGGCGCTGCTCGATGAGGTGCATCTGCTTATTGAACGAAATAAGTCCCTGCGCTGGCAGAAGAGCTCCCGCTGAAACGCCGGATTGTAGTGTGTTCAACGCAAGTGCCCTATCGTGAAGATGATGGAACAGAAATGCTGCCGGTTGAGGACTTACTACGCGCACTTTGGCGGGGAGACATCCTATAAATGAAATAATATGAAATATGGTGAAATAATAGATGAAATAATAGACACCCATAAATTGATGGGTGGGATCGATGACAAGTGGTTGCCCACATATTCACATATTATAGACAACGGAGAATGAGGATCGTAAACCATATGACTAGATTATACTGTCCCGCAAAGTTCCTGCTCCCATTCCTCTTTTCATTGCTCGTTTTACCGGCATACCCCAATCAAAAGGCGAATGCGCTCAAAGGAGAGAAAAATAAGATTCAACAGCGGCAGAATCTATCGGAATCCTCAACGGTTGCTCCAAGCAAGTCTCTCTCGAAAAACAGCAAACGAGAGAAATCTCCGACAATTCCTCCCAAAGTTAAATATCTGGCGGGCGAAGATCCTGAATTCGCACAACAGTGCGGTTGGCCGGTGCAATATCCGAAGCCGTTGCCCGAGTCGATTCTCCCCAATAAACGGATCGTTGCTTATTATGGCAATCCATTATCCAAACGGATGGGAGCGTTGGGGGCGTATTCGAAAGATGAAATGCTGCGCCGTCTCAAAAGTGAGGCGGCTAAATGGGAGAAATCCGATCCCCTTCACCCGGTGCAAACTGCTCTTCACCTGATATCGGTTGTCGCTCAGGAGAAGCCGGGGCCGGCCGGCAAGTATCGCATGGTTATGCCGGACAAGATAATCAATGAAGTCTATGGTTGGGCCAAGGAATCAAAGGCCATCCTATTCATCGATATTCAGACAGGACTTGATGATATCCGCACTCTTCTTCCCCGTTTCGAATGGATATTAAAGAATCCGGACGTACACTTGGCTATCGATCCTGAGTTCAACCTGATTAAAAGCGGAAAACTCCCAGGAACCAAAGTCGGCGCTTACGATGCAAGCGACATCAACTATGTGTCTTCGTTTCTCCTTGATATTGTGAAAAAATACAATCTTCCTCCAAAGGTTTTCATTGTGCACCGGTTCACCCGCAACATGGTTACCAACGCTAAGCAGATAAAGTTTTATCCGGAAGTTCAGGTGATCATGAATATGGATGGTTGGGGAGCCCCGTGGCTGAAGAGAGATACCTATAAGGCATACATCGTAAAAGAACCGGTTCAGTTTACCGGATTCAAACTCTTCTATCACAACGACACCAAAAAAGGGAATCCGCTCCTCACCCCTCCAGAGGTGCTGCGCCTGAATCCGGTTCCCTTATACATCCAGTATCAGTAGCTCATGCTTCCGTGATCCAGACAATGGACGTCGGCGGACGAGGAACGGGCGACTGTCCTTGAGCGGCGACGACTGCCGCCGGCGCCGGATCACGATTGGCGCGCGCGAAATTAGGAATCGCTATCATGGGCGATCCGTCGGTGAACTTCCCTTTGATTGTCAGAACGCCGCCAAGCAGGTCCGGTTTCCATTCCGTTGAGAGCGGCTCTGCAGGGCTGAGCGCTTTGGTGATGTCCTGGTCCACCTGCTCAATGTTATAGACAAGCGGCCCATACCGCAGCGCTACTTTGCCGCGATCGGCTTTGATCCTGTCGCTCGCTTTCACCCGTTGAATTTTCATCGGGAGAACCAGCTCGATTTTATCTCCTTGGTTCCATGTGCGTGTGATCACGGCGTATCCCTTGTTGATGACGGGCTTGACGGTCCTGCCGTTGACCGAAAGAGAGACGATGCCGTTGGCCTCAGGCGAACTCCGGTAGAGTGCGCTGACGTCCCGGTTCGGAATCCGGACGCGCAGGCTGAATTTTTTCGCCGTTTTCGGATTCACCGTAATCGATATATCGCCGTCCCACGGATAGTTGGTGGCCTGAACCATCTCGACGTCGACGCCGCCAATGTTCTCTAAATTTATAGCGCCGCCGACAAACAGATTTACATAAATGCCGTCCAGGTCTTTGGCATACGTCCAGGTCGGCACCATTAATAGAGTGCGAGGGATGTTGCCGACGCAGCATGGGCAGGCGTGCCACGGATAGCGCAAGGAATTCGAATCCAGCGGATTTTGATAATAGAAATTCTTTCCTTGCAGATCCATGCTGCCCAAAAGCGCATTGTACATAGTCAATTCGTATTGATCCGCATACCGGGCGTCGTGATACATCAGGTTCATCTTCCACTGGAAAAAAATCTCGCCGCAACTCGAGCACGATTCACAATAGGCGTTATTCCCGAGCGAGTAATTAGGGCCGAAGCCTTCGGAGGTTTCGCCGCTGCCGACGCCTCCGGTGATGTAGTACTTCTTGTTGACGATATTGTCCCAAAGCGATTTTACCGCGCTCCGATAGTCGGGATCGTGCGTTTCCACCGCGACATCCGCCATCCCTGAGTATGTGTAGACCGCGCGCACTGCGTGGCCAACAGCCTCGTACTGCTGAATCACCGGCAGATGGCTTTGGTCGTACTCGTCGCCGTTTTTACGGCAGTCGAGCAGGAACTTGGCCAACTGAATATATCGATCGCCCTTTCCGCCGCCTTCCATGTCGTTGACGAACCGTCCGAAGCGCACCAGCGCCTGTTCCATTTCCTGATGGCCGTCGAACCATTCTTTTTTTGGAGCCGGTCCGAGGTTGTTGCACCAGCAGTCGGCCAGATTCTTGGCCGCGTTGTAAAGCCGCGCGTCTTTCTTTTTCGTCATCAGGTAATGATTGATTGCGGACTCAATGAAATAACCCGCGACGTATCCTTCGTGATTTTCCCTTCCCTGAGGCGTCCAGCGATCAGGCCATCGTTGCACGTTGCGCAGCGTGAAAGCTGTTTGAAGATAGCCATCCGGATGTTGCGCCTCAAGGATTTTAGGAATCCAGTCTTGCAGGGTCGCCTTCATTTTTTCGTGAGCTTGGATGATCTCCGGATCGCCCTGCGGATCGATCATCAGTGCGATGCTCATGGATTCGACCGTCTGGTGAACCCAGGCGTTGGAGAACACATATCCTTTATGAGCGCCATGCTGCTCGCCGCGCAGCGCTTTTGCGGCTTCAATGAAGTTGTCGATCCCGCCCTGTCCCTGCGTCAGATCCGTACGGTTGATTCGATCGATGCAGTGGGGGATCCAGTGGACTATCAGCGCCTTTGCCCTGGCTTTCCAGAGCGGACTATTGATTTTAAAGTCTTTGGTATAGACGGCGTCCAATTGTCTCGCCGGAGGCGGCGTTTCCACCGAAACATTGAAGGTGGATGCGGCGGTCGTTCCTTCGGCGTTGACCGTAAGTTTCAGCACGTAGTCGCCCTGTGCGGAAAGAGTTGCAGTCGTGAGGAGCGCATGTGAATCTGCAAATTTGACGGCCCCGGGACCGGATTGTTTCGTCCAGGTGCAGGTTGAAGACTCGATTTTGAGATTTACAGGTATCGTTTGGCTTGAATTATCGGATCCCGGGGAATTGACTTTAATTGCCGCTTGATAGCTGCCGGGAAGAAGCGTTGCCGCATGAATCTTGGCAGTCAACGGCCTGCTCCCCTGTCTGGCGCCCCAGCCTCCCCAGCCCAGATCGACAGATAGCCATGAGGAATTTGAATCGGCCGCTGCTGCCTGGGGAAGAAGGATTGTCCGGTTGGGTGGATTTGCTCCTTGCACCATGTGAAAATTTAAAGCTGCAGGCGCGCTTCTTTCGGGGTTGTTTCCCGTTTTTGCCGCATCGCTAAATCCCGCCCATCCCATGAGGTAGGTCTTGCCGGGAAGCACTGTCACACGGTCGGATCCCGCCACGGCCTTCAGGGCTGCCGCGTCTGCCCCTATCAATGCCGAAACGAACAGGTCCGGCATTAAGGAAGACAGCACAACGGATGTCGCAACAGCTTTGCCTGAGCTCCCAAGCATTTCGCGCCGACTCATATTTTCTTTATTCAAGATTTATTCCTCCGCACACGAGTTGGATGGCAATCTAGTCACATAGTTCTGTTCCAAAAAAGCCGCTGACGAACGCCGAAATTCGTTTTGGGAATATTTTACCATGGGTCGAAAAGCACTACTGAAACCAATAGGGAATTGGAGTCTTTAAAAAAGCGTCTACCGGAATTCCGCCTGTTCCGACAAGCAGGCTGCGTTTAAGGAGATAGTTTTTTGCCAGCATTCCCATTCCGGGAGTCGATTCTCTTTTTCGACCGCTCTTTACTTCTATCCCGATTATTTCCTCCCCTGATTTAAGTACGAAATCAACTTCTCTATTTCCATCATTCCAATAATAAACTTCGATAGGAGTTCCTAATGAGCCATTCAGCAAGTGCGCTCCTATGGCTGATTCAACAATCCGTCCCCACCGGTCGCTTTTATTTCGCAGGTTTTCAAAGCTTAGATTGCCGGTCGCGGTCATCAATGCTGTATTCAAAACGTTTAATTTCGGACTCGAAGCTCTTTGTCGCATGCGTTTCCCCGAAAACTTATGAATGCCGGCCAACATGCCGGCGCCGGCTAATAATTCAATATAATGAGAGACAGTGGTGGTGTTTCCAGCATCATGAAGCTGTCCGAGCATCTTCTGAAAAGAAAAAATCTGGCCTGAATAATCACAGCCGAGCATGAAGACTTGTCTCAGCAAGGAAGGTTTATCGATGCGTGTCATCAGCAAAACGTCCTTTGCGATGGTTGTTTCCACGATCGAATCTACGACGTAATTTGCCCAACGCACAGGATCGGCTGCAAGGGGCGCAGCCCCTGGATAACCGCCATAGAAGATGTATTGGTCGACATCCCATCCAAAAGCAGCCTCCATTTCGGAAAAACTCCAATGCGGCATGCGAATCAACTCAAAGCGTCCAGCCAGGCTTTCGGTCAATCCCTTTTGGATCAAGAACGGAGAGGAACCTAATAACACCACCTTGAGGTTGCATTGGGATCGAGTGTCCTCATCCCAAAGGGCTTTGATATGGTCAGACCAGTTGGGAATTTTCTGCACTTCATCGAGCGCCAGAACCGCGCCGGCAGATTGGCTTTTAAATCGAGCTGTTTCCCACTGTTGATCGAGTCCGATAACGCCGCGCAAATTGGGATTGTCAAATGAGACATAATGGCCAGGCATGGAAACAGATTCCAATACCTGGTTTACCATGGTTGTTTTTCCTGTCTGGCGAGGACCGGAAATGATCTGAATATAGCGTCGGGGCTCTTTCAGGCGATCCAGAAGAATGGAATGTTGTTGTCTTTTAAACATAATAATATTAATTGAATAATATTTACTCAATGATGTGAGATAAAATACTCAATACGATGAGTAAAATACCATAGATGCATTCAAAAAACAATTAATAAGATTGATGAAGTGGACTCAGTCGGAGTCGTAAAGCATAACGCCGGCTCAGGCTATGATTTTTTTATGGACGGCGTAAAGCACGATTTCGGCCGTGTTGTGCAGGTTCAGCTTCTGCATGAGATTGGTACGATGAGTTTCGACGGTATAAGTGCTCAGATCAAGAATCGATGCTACTTCTTTATTGGACTTTCCCTCGGCCAAAAGTTGCAATACCTCACGCTCGCGGTCCGTCAATACCTCGTATGAATCCTCAAGGCCGCGTTGCTGCATCGTTCTCATGTAGTCTTCGAGAAGAGTTTGGGCAATCTGCGGGCTGAAAAACGGTCGTCCATGAGCGACGACCTGGACCGCTCTGAGAAGATCCACTTCGGCCGATTCTTTCAATAAGTATCCTTTTGCGCCTGCGCTCAAAGCTCGAACCAGGTATGCCTCGTCGGAATACATGCTAAGAATGATGACGCCTGTCTTCGGATGGGTCTTTACGATCTGAGCGGTAGCATCTATTCCGTTGAGCTGCGGCATGGCGACGTCCATGATGACGACATGCGGGGCCAGCTCTTCCGCCAGTTTGACAGCTTCGCGGCCATCAGAAGCTTCTCCTACCACCTCCATCCCCGATTGCCTCTCCAGGATAAAACGAAGCCCTTTTCGGACGATCCCGTGATCGTCCGCCAGCAAAATACGAATCTCGCTCATAGTTCCGCCTCCGCTCCGCTTAACGGCAATTGAACTTCCAAAAAAGCGCCTCTTTGATCCTGCGAGGAGATTGTCAACGATCCGCCCAGTTTTTTAACCCGTTCTTCCATTCCAATCAACCCCAGTCCGACGCCGCTGAAATCTCTGGATCCAAAGCCGATCCCGTCATCCGCTACCGTCACATAAATATGATCCTTGCTTCCGTGAACCGTAATCCGGATATGTTTCGCTTGAGAGTGACGCGCGCAATTCGTCAGAGATTCCTGCGTCACCCTGTAGATGCAAGTGCTCACGGTTTCGGAAATAACGGCGATATTTCCGTCGATTTCAATAGACACCGGGATGCCGCTTCGTTTCGAGAATTCTCGAACCTGCCACCGTAACGCCGGACCGAGCCCGATATCATCAAGCATCGAAGGTCTCAATCCCATGGCCAGATCGCGCACCGAGCGCATCGTCTGTTCGGTGACTGCTTTTGCTTCCGCCAGGTGCTCCTGAAATTCCTGCCCCGCGGCGTTACGGAGTTGCTCCAGATTTCCCAACTCCATCTTGATCGCCGTTAAGAGTTGTCCTATTTCGTCGTGAAGTTCGCGTGAAATAGTCTTACGCTCCTCTTCCTGCATTTGCACGAGTTTTTGAGAAAGATGCCTCAGTTCTCTCTCTGCGCGCTCGGCCCTATTGCGTTGTTCCTCTGAATGTCGCTCCACCTTCGAGACGCGAAAGATGCTCGTTCCGGCCACTCCCAGTGCGAGAAGCACGGACAATGCAAACATTTTTAGCAGATACGCCTGAAAATCGATACGATTTACTTTTATGCGCTCTTCTTCTTTTATCAAGTTCCTTGCAATTAAATCATCGATTTCGTGTGTGATGGATAAAACGTTATTTCTGCTTGGGATAACCCGCTTTCTTAGAAAGGTAGACCCTCTCTCCGCCTTTTCCTGCGGAGTCCATTCAAAAACCGGATCCAGAGAGTCCCAATAAGCGTCTGTTTCGAGGCGCAGGCGTTCGAGAATCTTCCCCTCATCTTTGCCGATTGAGAGGTTCAGAGAGGCGATGTGACCGGCGAGAGCGGATCGGATTTCGAGCAATTCCTTCCGGTACTGAGGGGCAGTTCCGGGCGTCGGATCCAGGAGATAGTCGCGCACCAGAATACTCGACAGGTATCGATCGCTTTGAATATCGCCGAGCACGGAGGTGGTTTTCCGATATGCTTCGTGAATGGCCGCCACTTCATGGTATATGCGCTCGGCTCTTCGAAAACCGCTGAATCCAAGGACTCCGATAAGCACAACCAGACTGCCGAATCCAATCAGCAGGATTATTCCGGTACGATATTTCATGATGTTTCTCCAGGACTCATGGCTTTTTCCATAAGAATTCCCGTCTATAAGGGATACACTTTACCGGCTCGTTGGTTTAATTATAAGTATATGCTGGTATTTATAACAGATCTTGATGGCACGCTCCTGGACGATGATTACTCGTGCGAAGCCGCGCTTCCGGCATTAGATCTGTTGAAGCGTATGCGCATTCCACTAGTTTTCTGTACCAGCAAAACCCGCGCGGAAGTGGAGGCCATACGATATCGGCTCGGCAATCACGATCCGTTCATCGTGGAGAACGGAGGAGCTCTGTATATCCCGGACAGTTGTTTCCCGTGGGCGTTCAATGCTCTGACGCATCGTGGTGATTGCGCTGTAATCGAGTTCGGCGATCCATATCCGGACCTCGTTCATAGTTTGAGCCGGGCAGCGGCGGCAAGTGGTTGTGTCGTAAAAGGGTTCCACCAAATGAGCGTTGATGAAATCAGCGCTTGTTGTCGCATGCCGCTGGAAACTGCCCGGCTCGCCAAACAGCGGGAATACGATGAGCCTTTCAAAATCATTGAAGGCGACCCTCGGATTCTGACGGCCGCTATCGAACAACAAAAAAGGCGCTGGACGCGTGGCGGCTGTTTCTACCATATTCTGGGAGCCAATGATAAGGCGCACTGTGCAGCCCTGCTGATTCATTATTATCAAACTGCCTTTGACCATGTCCTAACCGTCGGACTTGGCGACGGGCCCAATGATGCGGGTTTTTTAAAGCTGGTGGATTATCCGCTCATTCTGAAATCACCTGCATACAAGGAACTCATGGCTGCCGTTCCGCAGGGCCATTTGTGTGAAGAAGGCATCGGCCCGGAAGCTTGGAACGCAGCTGTTCTTGACATCCTGGACCGGCACTTGCCGATTGAAGGACAG
Source organism: uncultured Acidobacteriota bacterium (assembly GCA_964441405.1). Classification (GTDB taxonomy): domain Bacteria; phylum Acidobacteriota; class UBA6911; order UBA6911; family UBA6911; genus UBA6911. The sequence goes on along the minus strand of CAYTYP010000009.1, from coordinate 65,260 downwards.
GCGGCGGAAAAGCCTGAAGCGATAAGATTCTCCTCCTAGAACTCCAGCCGCTACGGTTGTTACAAATGCCTCCATACCGGCCTGTCATCGCTGTTCTCTGCCGACATTTTCTTTTTCTCATGCAGGTAACGGCGCATGGATTCTCGCCCGCTGAGACCAAGGGTGATACTGCCGGCCAGAACAATTCCACCTACTATCATGATAAAGGCTGCAAGGAAAACATCCTTGGCGAAATTGAGATGGTCCGCAGCCGCAACAACTCCCGCGAAGGTGAAGATCGCCCGGACAAATGCGGAAAGTTTTCTCGGCCAGGGCAAACCTTCGTTCACGGCCCAAACCAGAGTCGTGCGCCCGAGATATCTGCCGATCCATGCTCCGATGATGATAATAGCCGCTGCAGCCGCCAGCTTGGGGAAAAGTAAAACGATCCTTTCGGTCAAGCGCGAGGAGAGAGCGGAGTTGAAAGAGTTCAACGCCACAAGGATTCCCGCCACAAGGATGATCCAATAGGCTGTCTTGGCTGCGACTTGTGGCGTTTGCAGCCGGCCTGATTGAGCTATCATCGAAGAAAGTCCGCTAATTCTCAAAAAGCGATCCATGGTAATCCCCTTGAAGATCTTAATGACAAGCCAGCGCACGAGCTTGGCGATAATCAGTGAGACTGCAAGGATAAATAAAGCGGCGAGCAAGCCGGGAGCATACGTTAAAATCTGTGAAGAAATCCGCTCGGCTGTTTGCCTGACAATTTGTTCCAGGAGACCAAGCATTGGCTTAACCCTCCACACTTAGTTTCGGATCCGCGATGTTTTCCATCCGGACGGATTGACGCAGCGCAGGATCCGACTCATTGCGCCAGCGCCGGATCAAGTCCGGCTTTTTCTGTTCGAAAGAAAGGCACAGGTTTTCTATTCTCTTTTCAACTTCAGGAGAGCCAAGCTGCTCGGTCTGGTGAACGAAAGATGCGACGCGCGCCAGGTAAAGAGGCGTCAACGATCGCAGTAAATGCCCGCGTTCCACAGGCTGTTCCTTATAGGCGACGGCAAAGTCAAGAACCACCTGAGACCAAAGATTGTCGTCCATATGGAATCCTTCTATTCCGGAAGCTTTCTGACCAATCTCACGGATTGCAGTAAACGTTTCCGGGGAAAGCGCCGCCGACCAGATTTCGCCAAGCTCTTCGCATCCTCGCCGGAATGCCGAAATCATCCGCTCCGTGTTGACCTCGATGGGTTCCAGGCCGACGCCGTAGCAGAATCCGAATAAATCCACATCCTGGCTGCCGACGCTTGATGTCCAGGCCGATTCATACTCCTGCATCAGCCGGAACACACTTCCTACAACCTGATAAAGCATATCGCTCAGATGAAGACTGGGATCCTTGGCATCGTGCAGCTTGGCTCCGAGAAAGCTTTGGCATACTCGATAGCCTTCGGCGATTGCTATAGTAGACATCCAGATGTCGATTCCGAATCGAGCGGTGTCGGTTTCCCAATCATTCCTTGAGAGATATCGCCCGACAAGCCGCTGGGATATTCCGAAATCGCCCCCGATCGGCTGACGCAGCCGCAAGCCATAGAGCGCCCGTGTAAGGGGATAAACGATGCTGTTGGTGATTGTTCCGTCGTACTTATGGCGGTGATAGTACGGGCCCACAAAATCGAAGTCGGCGTGAAGGATGGGCCGCAAAAGCAAGTCAATCCATTCCGGTGTAATGGAACGTAAATCCGAGTCCACTACAGCGCAGGCCCGGGCGCCCAGTTGCCTGGCAGTTTGAAAGATCAAGCGGAATGCGCTTCCCTTGCCTGGAATGCCATGATACGGGAATGACAGCCTATGCACGGGGTATAGCGGAGTCGTCAATAGGAGAAGTCGTTCCTTGTTCAAGCCTGTTTCCAAAACAGCCTTTTGCGTGCCATCGCTGGATCCGCCATCCGAGTTGACGATTACCGCCTTGAACTGAGGGAAGTATTTTTCCAGACCAGCCTGTGCGGCCGCAATCACGTGACCGATGGTTCGGCCGTTGTTGTAACTGGGCACGCCGATCACTATGTCGGCAGCGCCGATTCCTTTCAGCGCCTGATGAGTTTCCTTAGAAACAAAATATTCGCTCATGCTCAATCCATTACGATGCAAATCGAGGGACGTATTCAACCGCCGGATCGACAGCATTCAGAAGAAGGTCGAAGAAATCCGGAATGGCCGCCTGCACGCGGTTCCAGCTGGGCATGAGTGGAAGCCCCAGCGGTTGTTCGATGAATTCCTGCGCCGCCTGATGGAGGCTCTGGGCAAAGGTGGCGACGGCGAGTTCTTCGGAGTGCCGGTCGAATTCCAGTCCATTGAGCATTGCGTCCGCGCAATAGCGGTCGATAGTATCCTCCGCCATCCGTACATAGCGGACTTCAAGGCTCCGGAAATGATCCTTGGTGAATATGACTCCTTCGGCGGCGAGCGTTCGCATCAACGACTTGATGATTTCGCGCGCCATGCGCTGCAATCCTTTTGCCGGATCTTCAATGGAAAGGTCCTGATGTTTGTGTTCGTAGTTGTCTGCAAGATCCACCTGACAGATCCTCGCCAGTGAGCAATTCCGATAGACTTCAGCGAGCACCCCGACTTCGAGTCCCCAATCCCAGGGGATCCGGTTGACACGAGCCAGGTTGATTTTCATGGCAAACTCACCGGCCAGAGGATAGCGAAAGCTGTCCACAAACCGGAGAAAGGGCGCGCTGGGCGCCATATTTTCCATTGCGCGGATCAAGGGTGTCATTAAAAGCCGCGTGACGCGGCCGTGCATGCGATCCGTGACACGCGCGTAATATCCTTTGCAGAATTCAAACCCGAGGTTTGGATGAGCTACCGGGTATATAAGCCGGGCAAGCATCCGCCGATCGTAGTTGACGATATCGCAATCATGCAAAGCAATGACGCTGCAATCCCCTTGAGCCAATATATATCCGTAGGCCAACCAGCAACTGCGTCCCTTGCCATCGAAGCCCGACGAAAGTCCCCTGTCCTCCAGCATTCCCATCAGAGCCTGCACCGGTTCGCTGTTTATCCATAGCATGGTCACCTGGCATCGAAAATCCGAGAAAAATGACAGAGCTTTTTCGTACTGCGCTGCGTTTGCTTTATCCAGGACAACAACGATGCGTCGCAGGTATTCGACATGAGCCAGTTCTTCAACGATGCGCTTCATGGCTGGAGATTCAAACTCCCGATAGAGCGCGGGTAAGACGAGTGCGATCCCTTTGCGCTTGGCGATTTCATTCAGCCCTTTTTCAAGCCTGACGGCGCCGTTTTGCTTCAAACGATGCAATGTGGCAACCATTCCTGTCTGATAAAAGTCAGCCATGGTTCACCTCCACGTACTTTTTTATCAGGAAGCAGGTTTGCATGACATCCCCGCTGCAGGGGATAAAACGAAGAAAAATGCTGTAGCCGTATTTTTAGGTATTTTTGCTATTATAGCCGCCTGGTTATTTATTAAGGAAGACCTATGGTTCCATCTGAAAAATATAGAAATTTATCGTTGCCGCAATTGCTGGATAAAGCCGTCGAACTTGGAATCTCTTATGAAAAATATGCAGGCGGCTGTTCTCAATGCACGGTAGCGGCTCTCAGGGAAATATTAGGGTTCGACGATATGGTCGTCAAAATTGCTACTTCTTCTTGTGGCGGCCAAGCCGGGCTGGCAACAGGCGGATGCGGCGGCGTTATCGGAGGAATGATCGTGCTGGACTATTATTTCGGCCGCACCGCAGCCATGGTATCCAGGACGCAGATAATCCCACAAGCGGAGGGGGAATTGGAATCCGCCATGCAGATCGCCCGGTTGCTGTGCGATAAATTTATTCAGGAGTACGGATCTATTTTGTGTCCGGGAGTTCAGAAAAAAATTTATGGCAGAGCCTTCAATCTGAATGATCCTGCCGACTGGAAAGCGTTTATAGCCGCGGGCGGGCATTCGGATCCTTCCAAATGTATGACCGTAGTGGGGAATGCAGCGCGGTGGACATTGGAAATATTAATTAATGAAGGCGTCGTTTCGCTTTAGGCTGATATGCTGTCAAGGAACGGCTGCATTCAGCATAATTTTAAAACGGCGTCGTTTTGAGAGTCCTTCATGAAAATTCGCACCCTGGTTTTCGAGGGCAACTGACAGCCGTTGGCGGCGGCAATAACCATCAGGCTTCAGGTCATGCCAGTGTTGAATATGGCTATAAAAACTGGCTTTTCTGGGGCAGCGGGTCCCAACAGGCGGCCAGCGACTATTGGAGTCCTGAAGGGCGCCTAAGCAACTCCCAAACCCGCATGACATCAGGGGATGTCGGGTTGGGATGTTTTACAAATCGCCCCTTTTTCAGTTTCAGCTATGCTTTCAACCAAGGACGCCTGGGCATTCCATTCGCCGGAGAGTTTCATCATCTCCTCCGGCAACCGGCAATGGCATCGCCCTTTTTACACTCCAGGAAATCGATCTGGAATCGGTTCGTTTTCAATTCGGCGGCAGAATGGACCATACAGGATATAGTCCGGCTGGAATGTCTTACCGCTCTTTTAACGGCTTTTCAGGAGCCGCCGGCGTTCACCTGCCTCTTTGGAACAATGCGGCATTCGTCGCCAACTATACGCATTCCTATCGCGCTCCTGCAGTGGAAGAGCTTTATAATTACGGACCGTATATCGGGAACCTCGCTTTTGAGGTTGGCGATCCCAACTTGAAACGTGAGGTTGCGAATGGAATTGATTTGTCGCTTCGCTATCAAGGATCTCGTTTTGATGCAGAGGCGAATTTCTATTATTACACTGGCGCGCGGCAATCGGATGCATGTATTTTCCACGGCGGCATCCAATATCGGGGACAGGCTTTATAGAAATCACCTGTCTTTCATTAAAGATCTCGCTCCGGAAATGGGGCGCGGCGTTCGATTTACTTACAGTATGAGGTTCTTTTAAACCGGGATCAGCTGCGGATGGCGATTCCGTATTCTTTTAGCCGATACTGAAGAGTGCGCAAACTGATCCCGAGCTCTTCCGCAGCCGCCTTCCGATCTCCATTAATAGCGTTGGCCGGTTCCCGTGCATTCCCGGGCCGGTCATATTTGTAGAAACCCGGATCATAAAAGGCGAGGACGTCGGCACGATGATTGTTGCTTCGCCGATCTAAGAGTAAGTTTCTGTAGTTCTTTCTCCGCATGCTCGTAATCGCCAAGATGCGCGCGCATCAGGCTTTTCCAGAGTTTGCCGTGGTTGGGCACGGAGAAATGCAGAAGTTCATGAACAATGACGTAATCACCAGTCTCGCGATCCAGGTTCAGCAACTCGGCATTGAAGTTCAGGTTTCCGGCGGTGGAGCATGATGCCCATTTGTTGCGCATGGGTCGCACTGCCAGTGAATGAATTTTTACCCCCAGTTTGGCTGCCCATCCCTGCACGCGGGTCTTGAACTCTTCTTTGTTGCGTTTGTCGCGCCGGCTTTTCATGAACGGAAACTCTTTTGCAACAGGGTGAACAGGGCTTCGACCGTTGCGGCGACTTTCTCCATGTCGTCTTCCTCGGCGAAGACAGCGAATGTCACCAGTTTTCGTAGCTCGCGCAGTTCGGCTTCGCTGCGTTGCCAGTTTGGAAACTTTGTGAATGCCTCGCGCACCTTCTTGCTCACCGGTCCCGGGTTGGAGATGCCGTCATCTGTCAACCTGCAAAGCACGAAGTAAGTCAGACCATCCAGTCCCTTTGCGGCTTGCTCTTTCTTGCGCTGCTCGTTCTTTTCTATTTCTTTCAGCAACTCCGCGAGCGCGTCGGCTGTGCTGGTTTGACGATCCTCAAAACTCTCCTGTACAGACTGGGCGCGTTCCGAGAGCGCCACGAGGAACGGGTCATCGCAATTCTCCTCCGCCGTCTTCTCGATGGCTTTCACGAGGTTGATGATCTTCGTCGCCTTGCCCTCATCAGACTGCTTGATGGTTTCGATAGTAGAACGGTCAATCACAACATACTCGTCCGGCGACTCAGCCATCATTATTGCCCCGACGTGCCGCTGCACCAGTTCGTTGGTCTTCTTCTGGAATGCCCGGTCCACATACACCTTTTTGGCGTAGGCGTTCCGCACCACGGCATAAATTGAAGAAAGCGTCGTGTATGGATCTATGAACAGGCGCAGGAACGCATCCGGCGAGATGATTTCGTAAAGCATCTCAATTTCTTTGTATTCCGCAAAAAACTCCTTGCGCCGTTCTTTATCGCGGAAATGCTCGATCAGATTGTCCACGTCCTTATCATTGAAGCCCTGCGTCACGAGCGCCAGATACGCCGAAGCCTTCGTTTCCATCTTCGCCTTGAAAAGATGCTTGAGCAGGCCGATATCCTTGACGATGGCGTTGATCTCGTCGCTGTCGAAGGCCAGCGCCTTTTCCAGCTTGTCGAAGATGCCCACGAAATCGAGGACGAAGCCATGCGGCTTCACCATCTCCGCCGCTTCGTTTTCATAGGGGCGATTCACCCGCGCGATGGCTTGAAGCAACGTGTGATCGCGCATCGGCTTGTCCAGATACATCGCGTAGAGAATCGGCGCATCAAAGCCGGTGAGCAGCTTCTCGGTGACGATCAGAATCTTCGGCCACTCGCCGACCTTGATAAAATTCTTGCGGATCTGCTTCTCGCGCTTCGGGTCCAGATGCCATTTTTTCAGATGCGCCGGGTCGTTATTGTTTCCCGTGAACACGATCTCCGAATACTCCGGCGGCAGGATGGCATCGAGAGCCTCCTTGTAAAACGCGCACGCCTCGCGGTCCACCGCCACGAGGAACGCTTTGTAGCCCAGCGGCTCCACATTCTCCCGGAAATGGCCGGCCACATAATGCGCCACCTGCTTCACCCTCTTCTTGCCCTTGAGGAAATTTTTCAAGTTCACCGCGCGTTCGAGAATCTTGTTCAACTCCTCAATGTCCGCGATGCCCTCGGTCTCGGCCAGCGCGAGGAACTCCTTCTCCATGATTTCGTGAGGCACAAGCATTTCGTTGGGCGCGAGCTGGTAGTAAAGCGGCAGCGTTGCGCCGTCCTCGATACTTTCGGCAATGGAATACTTATGCAGATAGCCCTGGTCGTCCTCGCAGCCGAAAGTTTTGAACGTCCCCTTGCCGTAAGCTGTCATGTCCACCGGCGTTCCGGTGAAGCCGACGAACGTTGCATTCGGCAGGCCGGCCATCAGGAAGATTCCGAGGTCGCCGCCCGTCGTGCGATGCGCCTCGTCAATCAGCACGTAGATATTCCGCCGCAAATTCAGGTTGGCCGGCATGTCGCGGAACTTGTGGATGGTCGTCACGATGATGCCGCGGTAGTCGGCTTTCAGCAGGCGATTCAACTCGGCGATGGAGTGGGCGTGCCCCACGTTGTCCAAGCCGACCGAGGCCAGATTCTTCAACATCTGGTCCTCCAGTTCGTTGCGATCGATCAAGAGCAGGATCGTTGGCTTGTCCGCCTGCGGCGCCCGGAAAAGAAGCTGGGCGGCTACGATCATCGTGTAAGTCTTGCCGCTTCCCTGCGTGTGCCACACGAGACCGCGAACCCGCTTGGAATCGAGCGCCCGCGCCACCACCTTGTCCACCGCACCGGCCTGATGCTGACGCAGGATAATCTTCTGCAACTCCTCTTCTTTCTCGGCAAAGAAAATGAAGTCCTTCAGGAAACGCAGCAGATGCGGCACGGCGCAGAAGCTCTTCACCTTGGCTTCGAGATTGCCCGTCTCATCATGTTTCCAGTTGAAAAGATTTCGCCGCACCGTGTTCCACGTCACTCCATAGGCGAAGCCGATGGCCTCCGTGGCGGTGAAGATCATCTGCGGCGCCATCACCTCCGGCGTTTCCGCGTGGTAACGGCGAATCTGGTCCACTCCGAGCGCGATCGCCTCGTCCTTGCTCGCGTTCTTGCATTCGATGACCAGCACCGGGATGCCATTGATGAAAAACACCACATCCTCGCGCGTGCCGTATTTGCCATTATGCGTGTAAAACTCCTCCGTCACCTCATACACGTTGCGCCACTGCTCGCACGGCCGGGCGAGGTCGCCGTAATCAATCAGCGTCAGGTCCAACTCCCGGCTTTCTTCTGCGCAGAAAAATTTATGCTGGTTGCGCAGCGCGTTGAGAAAATCGCGGTTGCCGTAAATGTCGGCGTGGAAACGTTGAAACTCGCCAATCAACGCGCCCTCGGCCTCCTGGTATTTCGTATTGAAAACCCGGACCTGTGCGTGCAGCAGATCGCCGAAGAACAGCGATGCCTTGCGCGCCCGCTCCTGCGGCGTGGCGCCGTCCGGGTCAAAGCCCCTCCGCCGCTCCGCCTCTGCGCGCGGCACGTAAGTCCACCCGATCTCCTGCGCGTATTTCAGGATACGGGCTTGGACGGTTTTATGTTCTCCGGGAGTGGGCATATTCAATCCTTCAATTGAGAATTAGGAATTAGGAATTTTTCTGTTTCATGGTTTTGATGATGCTCCCTGTTAGTTTCAGCAGTTCCTCGCAGTCGGCGATAATTGAAGTTGCGTCGTCATCCGCGAGATAGCCGGAATCACGTAGTAAGCGCAGCCAGCAATGCGTCTCTCTCGCTTCTTTGTAAGCAATGTTAATCTTGGCAAGAAAGTCCCTGCCGGACTGCCCCCGATAGCTTCTTCAACATTGGCTCCGATGGAAGTTCCGCTGCGCAGGATCTGTTTTGAGAGAACGAATTCCTTTCGCTGTTCCGTGAGATGCCGATACATCCGCACGATTCGCAGCACAAACGCATAAGATTTCTCCTGAACCACATTCCCGCTTTTCATTCCTAATTCCTAATTCCTAATTCCTAATTCTTTCGCTCCGCACTACGTCCGCGAGTTGTTTCGCCGTGGGCAGTTTGCCTTTGTATTCCGCCGGGAGCTTTGGCTGGAGCTGATACTCCGCTACGCCGATAGGATTGGCCTTCGTCTTCAGCGCGAACTCCACCTCAACGTCGTCTTTCTCCGCGCAAAGGATGATGCCGATAGACGGCAGATCGTCCTTGCCGCGTTCCTTTTCGTTCAGCAGGTTCAGGTAGAAATCCATCTTCCCCGCATGTTCCGGCTCAAAAGCGCCGATCTTCAAATCGAACGCGACCAGTGCCTTGAGGAAGCGGTGGTAAAACAGCAGGTCCACGAAATATTCCTTCCGCCCCAGCGTCAGCCGGTATTGCCGGCCCACGAAGCAAAAGCCGTAGCCGAGTTCCAGGATGAACTGCTGCAACCGCCCAATCAGCCGGTCCTCCAGTTCCCGTTCCCGCATCGGTTGCGCGATGCCGAGGAATTCCAGGTTGTAGCGGCTCTTCAGCATTTCGTCGGCCTGCTCCGCGAAATACTCCGGCAGCGCCATGGCGAAGTTGTGCGTCTTCTTCTCCAACACCGCGCGTTCGTAAGCCTGAGCCTTGATCTGGTTCAGCAGCACATTTCGGCTCCAGCCAAGCTGCGCCGTCGCACGGAGGTAGTAGAGGCGGGTTTTGGCGTCTGGAATACGATCCATCAGGAGCATGTGGTGCCCCCAGGGAATTTCTGCAGCAAGCTGCTGCAGTTTTGCCAGTACCTCCAATTCCGACCCGCCACCTACTGTTTGGTAAGTCAATTCTGCAGCAAGCTGCTGCAGAATTACAGGCTCCGCATACTCGGCAAAAAGACGCCTCACATACCAAAGATTCCTCGCCGAGAAACCGCGCATCTCAGGAAACGCGGCTTGCAGATCACGCGCCAATAGCTCGACCACCGACTCGCCCCATCCCAGAGTCTTTTGTCGCTCCACGATCCCGCGCCCAATATCCCAGTAGAGCAGGATCAGATCGCGATTCACGGCACGGGCGGCTGAGAGATGGGCCGATTGGATGCGCGCCTTCAGGTCGTTGACAAAAGCCACATAGTCGGGACTGAGGAACAGTTTCGTGGTCATGAATGGCATTCCTTTCCTCTCACAGGTTGTGAGAGAATTTCATCCAATTTGAGATCATACACCCGAAACTGCGCCGTCATGACCTGGTGCAGCAGAGTGCGGAACAGCAGGTAGTTCATCCCAACGGTGGCAGTTGTCAAGGATTCCTTGACAACTGAATGTTCCTCTAACTCCTTCTCTGCAAATATGTTCTGGATATGAAAGCTGACGTTCTGTTTGGTGGTCTGGAACAGCTCCACCATCTGCCCCTGCGTGAGCCACACAGTCTCCCCTTCAAAGCGCACTTCTAGCCGGGTCCGGCCATCCTTCGTCTGGTAAAGCACCACCTGGGATTTGGGTTCGTCGCTCATAGTCTTTCCTTCGCAATGGCCGCTTTCAATTCCGATAATTCCCCATTCCTAATTCTTTTCAGGATGCGGACCTGGACGGTTTTAGGTTTGGTGAGGGTGGGCATGGCTCGCCTCAAAAGGGAATAATGTCGTCTGCTGGCAATTCATTATTGGTTTGTTTCGAGATACTAGAAATACGATGCTCGACAGACTCCAGAAATCTGATCGTGCTAGCCACGTGATTGAACACCAAGAGGCTCTCGTCGTAATTCAAAATCTTGTTATCGTGTGCGAGGCTCTGCTCGTTTCGAACTTTGTTGAATGCCTCCAGATTCGAGATGCTAGTCTTGAGTATTCGTTCCGTCATCTCCGATTCGACATCACCGTCTTGTTTGAGGTGCTTTATATACTCGCCAAGAAGACTGTGAAGTGGCTTGTCTTTCTCCGTACTGATTCCGTGCCTTTGGCAGAGCACCCTCAGGTACTTGGTAACAAACGTATGCAGACGATCTAAACCCGTTTCAGGTTCGTTTTTCTCGATTGCCTCTCTGACGGACTTGGCCAACAAGGAGAAGTCCTTTTCGGCCGAGTTTGGAGTGATGGCACCAATCTCTGCCACAGGCATATTCTGGGATAGCCGTAGAATAATTCGCCTGCAATTCTCAAGACACTGTTTCAAATTAGCGTCAACGCCCAGTTCAACTACATACACCAAGAGATCATTGAGAAGCTTAGCCACGATGCTGTTTGATTCAGTTTTCCAAAATGCACGTAGTCGCTGAGCCTTTGAACCGCTGCCGTTTTCATAGGCGACGTTGTAGATTCTCTTGCCCGTGCTGTCGAAGATGAACTCCTTAAACGTTCTGTTCGAAAAATTGGAAACATATCCGCTTCCCATGCCGAGGAGTTTCTCAAAACTCCGTTTTTCGATGTTGGTTATATCAGACATGGTTTACCTCCAACTCCTGCAGGTCTAGTCCGATCACCCGAAGTTGCGCAGTCATGAGCTGGTGCAGCAATGTGCGGAACAGGGCGGTGAGCGCGGTGTGCTTGTGCTCATGCACTTTCGCTTTCCTGTCGAGCGCGGCGAAGACGCCAACAATTTCGCGTTGTTCGTCAAGCGAAGGCGCCGGGATGGGATAAGTCTTCAGGTAACCGCAAGTCAACGCGCCTTTCGTGCTGCCGCCAGCCTGGCTGATAGAGCGCAAATGTTCATAGCGCGTCTGCATGAACCAAAGGACGAATTCCGGCACGGCTCGTGGTGAAGTGAACTGCGCGTAGGCAAGGTGCTGGTTGATGCAGGTCTCGAACGAAACCAGTGCAGAGTTGCCGAGCGTCTTGCCTTGCCCGGTGATCGCAATGAGAAGGCTGCCGGGTTTCACGCGCGGGAGATGACATTCTTTGACAGCGAGATCGGTTACGAACTGGTCGGCCTCAGTGATGAACCGTTCGTGAATCTTTGCGCTGTTCAGCCACGGAATCGTGCCGCCTTGCCAGTAACCTTCGTTGTCACGTTTCGGCGTCGAACCGTTGCCGATTTTTGCCAGCGAGCCAAGCGTCACCACTTCCCAACTCTGCGGCACGGGGCCGATTTCGGTTCGTTTTTGGGGTTCGCCATGAAGGCCATGGGTGAAGAGTTGGTGCAGGAGCGCCTTTTTCAGTTCCGAGGTCAGTGCGATCAGCCGCTCCTGCTGCTCCATCGTCCGCTGCACTAGCCCCAATACTTCCGCTATCTTCCGCTGCTCGGCGAGGGGTGGGAGAGGCAATGACCGCTCCTTGAGAAGCGTGAAGTGACGATTGTATCCACGGGTAGGAATATCGAGTCCGCGCAGCGCGAAGTAGAAGAACCTTGGATCGAACAAATCTGCCTTCGGCCTTAGCACCTTTGTTCCATCAGCTCCCAGGATGAATGGGAAGTCCACATACTTGAAGCAGCGGGTGTGGTCACCGAATACGACAAGAGGCAGGTCATTTTGAATGACTCGGGCCGCTTCGTCACAATAGCCTGAGATGAACGCTTGGCCTTGATCGACAACTGGGAATTGTCCATCTGGTTTGATCTCCGCCGACGGAATCTGGTTTTCACGTCCTATGGAGTGACACGACAAGGCGTCAGGAACGAGGACTGAAGACCATTCGGTAACGGAGGGCGGGTTTTCCAACCCGCCATTGCCTTGAGGCCGCGGGCTGGAAAGCCCGCGCTCCTTTGCTTTTGCGCTCATGCCCTGCCCTCCGGTCGAACTATTCGGAAATTTCGAATAGTGGCCTCGGGGACCAGCTTTCCGCTCTCGAAGATCTCCCTAAAGCGGACATCAATCTTGGTCTTTCCGTCCTCGGCCTGATAGATGAGCAACTGGGAGTTGGCAGGCTGATCGTTCATGTCATGATCCTGTGGAGGATGGCTTTCAACGCCTTGTCCGTAGCCCGTGCCTCGCCCTCCAACGCTTCCAACTCCTCAACTATCTCCGCAATCGGCCGGTACTCCTCACCGGCGCCGGTATGGATGTAGCGGCTGGGGGAGATGTTGAAGTCGTTCTTCGCAATCTCGTCGCGGGTGACGATGCGGCTGTATTTCTCCACCTCGCGCCACGTCTTGAAGGTATCGGCGATCCGGGTGATGGCGTCCTCAGGGATGTAGTTCTTCGGGTCGCCCTTGGCGAACTCGCTGCAGGCGTTCAGCAGGAAAAATTTCCCTTGGCGCTGTTTCGCCTTCGCTCTGTTCAGGAAGAGAATGATGCCGGGCGCGCTGGTGTTGTAGAACAGGTTTTCCGGCAGGTAGATGACGCCTTCGATGAGGTCCTGCTCCACGAACCAGCGGCGCACGTCCTTTTCCTTGTTGGTGTTCGCATTGCCGGAGCCGCGCGAGGCGGCGCCTGTGTCGAGCACGATGGCGGCGCGGCCCGCGTCGCCGAGGCTGGCGAGGATGTGCTGCGCCCAGCCCCAGTCCGCCTTGTTGCCGGGGAAGCCCGCGCCCTTGGGGAAGCGGTCGAGTTCGTCGGCGTCGTAGTCCTTCTCGGTGAACTCTGTCTGGTTCCACATGGGATTGGCCACCGCACAGTCGAAGGTCTGGAGGCGATTGCCCTTGCGGAATTTTGGATGGCGGAAGGTGTCGCCGATCTCGATCCGGCCCTCCATGTCATGGATGATCATGTTCATACAGGCCATCGCCCAGGTGGTGGGCGTGGATTCCTGACCGTAGAGTCTGAGCGGGGCGAAGGTTTTCTTGCCGGCGGCCTTCATTTTTCCATCCAGCCTCAGCTCGCACTTGATGAGCAGACCGCCGGAGCCGCAGGTGGGATCATAGCAGGACATGCCCGGCTCGGGGTCCATGATCAACGCCATGATCTCGCCTACCTCGCCCGGCGTGTAGAACTCGCCAGCGCTCTGCCCGCCGCCCTCAGCGAACTTGCGGATGAGATATTCGTAACTGCGCCCGATGATGTCCGCCTCCACGTCGCCGAGCCCGAGACGCTTTTCACTGATGCGCTCGATGAGGTTGGAGAGGCGGTTGTCGTCAATGTCGCGCACGCCGTGGGTGGTGGCGTTGAAGTCCACGCGGTCAATGATGCCCTTGAGCAGCGCGTTTTCATCCGCGATGGCGCGGAGATGCGTGGTGAGTCGCTCGCCGATCTTGTCCGCAAGTTTGCGGATGACGGACCAGACAGCGTCGTCGGGGTTGGCCGGTTGAAGCGGCAGGTAGAAGCGGACGAGTTTCTTGTCGTGCTTCACCAGCTTGAACGCCTTGGCCCGCGAGCCGACTTCCTTCGCGATGCGGTTCAGTTCGTCATCAAAGACATCGCAGAGGCGCTTGGTGAAGATGAGAGGAAGGATGTAGTCCTTGAACTTGGGTGCATCCTTCGCGCCCCGAATGGAACAGGCCGCATCCCAAATCCAGGATTCCAGGGATTTGACATTTTCTTTCGTCATCTTTCATCATTCTACTCTAATCTCGCCCGGCGATTCCGTATTCTTTTAGCCGATACTGAAGAGTGCGCAAACTGATCCCGAGCTCTTCCGCAGCCGCCTTCCGATCTCCATTATTTCGCGCGAGCGATTCGAGGATCGCGGTTCTTTCGATTTGTGCGAGCATTCCGGACCGCCCCGGTTGCGCGCTGCTCGAACCTTGCTTCAGAGGCAAGTCTTCGATGTCTATGGCCCCGGTCTGCGAAACAATCAGAGCGCGTTCAATGGCGTTGGCCAGTTCCCGTGCATTTCCGGGCCAGTCATAACTGTGCAGCAATTCTCTAGCTTCCGGACTTATAGATGAAGCCGGTCTTCCCATTCGAGTTGAAAGACTTTTTAAAAAGAACTCCGCCAGGGGAAGAATGTCATCGCGCCTTTCACGCAAAGGCGGGAGGTGAATCGGGAACACATTAATCCGGTAATACAGATCGTCTCTGAATGATCCGTTCGCAATGGATTGAGCAAGATCTTTGTTTGTGGCTGCAATAACTCGGACATCCACTGTCATGGTTCGATCGCTGCCAATGCGCTCGAAATGATGTTCCTGAAGCACCCGCAGCAGCTTGGCCTGCAGGTTCACGCCCATTTCGGCTATTTCATCCAGGAAGAGTGTGCCGCCGTCCGCCAGTTCAAAGCGGCCCCGCCGGGTTTGAACAGCTCCGGTAAAGGATCCTTTTTCATGACCGAAAAGCTCGGATTCCAGCAAGGTTTCGGGAATCGCCGAGCAGTTGATTGCAACAAAAGCATGCTCCCGGCGTGGGCTCCGGCTGTGTATAAATCGAGCGACAACTTCCTTGCCGGTTCCCGACTCGCCGGTCAGCAAGACGGTTGTCGGCTGTGGGGCCACCTGGCCTGCTAACTGGAAGATCCGCTTAATGCTTTCGCTTTCGGCCACCACATCAAGCGGAAGTGCGGCTTCAGTCTCCTGCTGGTGCAGGATGCTTCTGTCTCTCATTGCGCGGCTGCGCAGAACCTTGCCCACAACCATGCGCAATTCTTCCGGGCTTTTCAGCGGTTTTATCAGATATTCTTCCGCCCCTAATTTGATGGCTTCTACGGCGGTTTCAATCGAGCCATAAGCTGTCAGCACAATAACAGGTGTTTCCGGGGATTTCTCCCGCATCCACCGGATCAACTCAATCCCGCCCATGCCGGGCATGCGTTCATCGGTGATCACGAGGCTGAAGCTGCGATGGGAAAGGAGCTGCGATGCTTCCGACCCGTTCGCCGCCGTCACAACTTCATAATCCTTGGCGAGCGATCCGTTTATGAACTGGCGTTGACCCGCTTCGTCGTCTACCACAAGGATGCTGAATTTCATTGATGCGCCTGCAATGGGTCCAGCGGCAGTTTTATGGAGCAGCGAGCTCCGCCTCCTGGCAAGTTCTCCAAATTTAAACTGCCGCCAAGGCTTTCGACTATCTGTTTGGAAATTGCAAGACCCAAACCCGTTCCTCGTATTTTTGTCGTGAAGAATGGCTGAACCAATTCGTCAAGATTCCGGTTGTCCAAACCCTTGCCGGAATCATCAATACGAATGGCAATGGATTTATGACTCTCGTCAAGCATTGTTGTTAGTGTAACGGTTTCGCCTTGAGGAGTTGCCTCTATTGCATTAATGAGAACATTCAGCAGAACCTGACGCAGGCCGGCCGGATCGGATCGAAGAAATAATGGATTGGGATTTGCAGAAATCCGGATCGCAACTTTTGATGCTTCCGGTCTGGAATTTAACATGGTTTTTATATCAGAGATTAAAGCCGCCAGGTCGAATTCGCTGATCTGCGGTTCTTTGGCGCCTGCGAAATCGAGCAGGTCCGTGACAAGTTTTTCGAGCCGTTCGGCTTCGCTCACAACCGTTTGCAATTGCGGTTGAGCCGCATGATCCGGCGGCAACTCCTCCTGTGCGAGCTGGGTCAATCCTTTCATCGCGCCGAGAGGATTGCGAATTTCGTGGGCCAGGGAAGCGGCCATTGTGCCGAGCATGCGCAGGCGCTTGTCGGATTGCTCCTGGTTCTGGAGCGCGATGAACCGTCGTACATTGCGCAGTAACATGTAGCTGAGTAGCCCCAATACAATCATCGCGGCGGCCGCAACTACTGCTTGAGTCACTGCCTGACGGTGAATGAAGTGGGCTGCGGAGGCGCTCATCCCGATCCGAAGCTGCCGGCCTGCCATGGGAGAACCCCGCATCATCCCCATCCGGGGACCCGACATCAGCGGAAAATTGAACGCGTAGATTCCAGACTGCGTGGAGCCGGGGACAATCTTGAGGAGCTTGGGATCGAAGCCTTTGCTGGATGCCACGGGAGCGCCCGCCCCGTCGAGCAGTGCGATAAAGGCAATTGTGCCGCCGCCGAAAGACTCCATGTGTTCGTCAATCAGGCTCTTCCAGAATACAGGATTGTGGCGACGATCGGGGCCGCGGGCTTGGGTTTCAATCGCGTTGGCAATATTCCGCGCCTGGTTGTGCAGGTATTCCGAAGCAAGGCGCGAGAGCATCACGAAGTTGTAAACTGCGCTTAACGCGAGAGCCGCACAGACTATTATTATGATGAGAAGGAAAGTGCGAATCAGAAAGGAGGATGCTTGGCCCTGCGCTCGAGTTCTTCCGATCCCCTGACTGCCCGTTGTCATCGCTTCCGCCCGTTTTTCGCTCTATCTTATCAACTCCCGGGGCGCAATGCCCGTCAAAACCGCCGGCGTTCGCCGAGTATTGCGCCTCCGGGATGAGGGCGCTTAGCGATTCGGACAGTTTCCACAGGTCGCGTTGCCGCGACCGGCGCGGCCGCGCCCATTTCCCTGGCCGGGGTTAGCGACCGGCGCGCCTGAGGCATCCCTAAGAGTCAAGCCGGCGTTGTTTTTGCTATAGTTAGTCAACACTGCAGCGCTAAACACATCAGATTGTGTTGAAGAGAATGCGTCGACCGACATTGAATCGCCGACTTCAATCTTGTAATTAGCATTGAGCACAGCCCTTAACGGAGCCGTGACAACTGTAACTGTTGTTCCGTCTGCAAGAGCCAGGACAAAGTTTGGAAAGCCTTGGCCCTGGGCCATGGACACGCTCTCGACCGTTCCAACCAATTTCACCGGCTTGGAAAAGTCGAAGCTGCAGCCCATGCCGCCTCCTCCTCCGCGCATCATGCCATGCATGCCACCCATGCCGCGCATCATGCCACCGCCGGCCTGGGAGGGCTGGTCCGCGGCAAGGGAGAAGACAGCCAGAAGAGCAATCGACCCAAGCACAAAAATAAACCGTTTCATCATAAATCCATCCTTTCGGGAATCAATTTCTACGCCAGATATACAGCAAACGGCTGGCCACATGCAGCAGAATTAGCTCAAATTCGCGCTCTCGGATATAAGGCGATATATATCAATTACTTCCGAGCGTAACCCATACGGCGCAGAAGGTCGCACGATGCGTAATGGGGATACCAGCACTGCAGAAGTTGCGTTCGGAGCCGCGGATAAGTGCAAAATTTGCAGCTGCGCCTGGCTGAGGTCCTTCGGCAGAATCAGCCCTGAATGCCGTACAGGCATTTTTATTTCCTTTTTGTTGTTTTTTTAATCCGGGGTTTTAATAGCGGCGGCCGTTTTATGAAATCTGCCGTCCGCTGCGCGCCGATCCACGCCGGGAGCGTCAAACCATCCGGCTTTTGAGATGGGATGGGCGTCGAATTCCGGGATGTAAGGTTTTATGTCGAGTAATAGGGTGCCGTCGAGAATATCGATATCGGCTATGTGCAGCACCGGGCCCTCTCTTCTGAGCAGCCGGACTACGGACATTCCGATTGGATTGGGTCTGCTGGGCGAGCGCGTGGCAAACAGCCCGTGTTCCCTGGTGTCCCGATAAGGCGTTACCCTTGGTTTGTATTGCCCGATGCGATCCATCCAATAGATTAACCAGAGCCGTTCAAAGCCTTCGATGTCGTCGAGTGCGGCCGCATAATCCTCATTCAACAATACCTGTCCTTCAATATCCTTTCCATAAGCTGCCTGGATGGGAGTGCCCGAAGCTTCCGGAAAAGGCGTTCGGATTATTCCAATTGCATGAAATTTAATTTGGTTAAAGCCCGTGATTTCTGAAGGCATCGTTTCACTCTCCAATCTTCAGGGCTTTTAGTTTCCGGTATAGCGTGCTCGGGTTGACCCCCAACTGCCTGGCTGCTTTGCTCCGGCTGCCCTTATGCCGTCGCAGCGCTTCGCTGATCAGAAGCTTTTCCATCGCCTGTAACGACATCGGGTTGCTTCCGCCATATCCGGACGGGCTGGAAGGCCGAAGTTCCGCCGGGAGATGATGCAACTCAATGAGCCGCCCCCGGCATAACACAAAAGCCTGTTCGATGATGTTCTCCAATTCGCGAACATTCCCGGGGTATTCATACTCCATTAATTGCGCCATGACCTCTTCCGATACGCCCTCGATTCCCTTGCCCTGAATCCGGTTGAGCTTTGCTACAAGATGATCCACAAGCAAAGGAATATCCTCTCGGCGCTGGTTTAGGCTGGGCAGATTCAAACTTATGACACGAATGCGATAATATAGATCTTCCCGGAAGCGTCCTTCATGAACCAGTTGGCTTAATTCCCGGTTTGTGGCAGCGACGATGCGTACATCCACCTTAATGGTTTCCACCGATCCCAACGGCTCAATCGTTCGTTCCTGGATCACGCGCAGGAGACGAATCTGCATAGCCGGCGAGATGTCTCCTATTTCATCCAGGAATAAAGTCCCTCCGTTTGCCAGCGTAAATCGTCCCGGTTTGTCGCGCCGGGCATCGGTGAAAGCGCCGGCTTTATGCCCGAACAACTCGCTTTCCAGCAGCGTGTCCGGCAGCGCTGCACAGTTGATGGCAATAAAGGGCTTCTTCTGTCTCGGGGAGAGATTGTGGATTGCCCGCGCAAAGAGTTCTTTCCCGGTGCCGCTGGGACCTTCAATCAGTACCGTGCTGGAGCTGTCGGCAATTTGCGGGAGGATTTCGAAGAGTTTAACCATGGCTGCGCTATGGCCGACTATATCTTCGAATGTGTATCGGGATTTCAGTTCCTTCTGTAGCTGTTCGATCGGGCTTAGATCCTGAAAAGATTCAACTCCGCCGATAGTTTGGCCGTTATCGTCCTTCAGGAGAGCTGTTGAGATGCGGATGGGAATCCGTTCTCCGCTCCGGCTTACAATGTGTGTGGTAGCATTTAAAATCGGCTTGCCGCTGGACATGGTTCGTCGCAGCACGCAGGCGTTTTCACAGATGCTGGCCCGAAAAACATCGCAGCACTGTTGTCCCAGAGCCTCTCGCCTGCTTACCTTGGTGATGTGTTCGGCCGCTCGATTGAAGGCTGTAATGCGCCATTCCAGGTCGACTGTGAAAACACCTTCATTGATCGAATCGAGTATTGTTTTTTCCCGTCCATCCGATGGTTTTTGCACTATCATCTCCTGTGAACAATTGCATTATGCACTCATTCGTACAAATATTCTTGCATTATGCAAAAGAAATTGGTAGACGGGGATATTAAATTCGTGGATCCGCTAAAGGTGGTTTCGTTCAGGTTCGCAATGAAAGCTTACGGACTGCCCGGCCGAACTGACGCGTGCCTCCTCCTTCGCTCACAATTTTAAGAACCTGCATGGGGTCTGCGACTTGAAGCCCCGACAGCATCGTTACTCCGTGGCGACTGAAAATATCAGGAAGAAAAGGAGTAGAGGGTCCAAGGATAGCTATCTCCCTGGCTGTCTTGGACAAATGAAGCAGACCGTCAATCGTATGGTTTAAAAGCGTCGTTGCCGACAGAATAACAACCTGGCATTTAGGTAGAAGCTCCTGTGTCGCCGATTCCGGCAATATTTCATATTCGGGTTCCGCCCGGCGTTCGAAAATGTGCAATGCCCGCGCCCGCTTCTTAATAGGTTCTACCAGAGGTCCGAAGTAGCCTATCATTCCTACCGCATCTTCAGGGCCGACAAGCAGCAAGTCCAGGATATCCGATTCCAAAGCTGCTGCAGGCGGATTGATAATTGCGTTGAGCGTCGCCAGCCCGACAGCGCAAGCCGTCGCATCCGGCGATTGCATCCACGGTATTAATTCCGCCGCTTTGCGGCCGGCCAGTTTGCCGGCATCAGGCATCACGCAGCAGGATTGGTATTCTTTTTCATGCAAAGTATATGCTAAACCACAGCTTCCATCCTCCAACCGCACTGCTGTGTAGCCAAGGCCTATCCTGATATCTGAAGCCATGTGCTGGTTCGCTGATTTGAGTCCATGATCCACTATCTCATCCACCAACATAAAAATCCTCCGGGCGGCAGTAAAACCGTCTCTTTAACCTAAGCCTCCAGATAGCATACTACGTATCCGGTAATGCAATTTGCGCGCCCCGATAGATATATTAGAATATAAACGTTGTAAGCTTATGGAATTTTATATATTGAGGCCAGCAAATTGCATGGGTAACAGGCGAATATTTAGGAGGTAATAGCCTTTGTCGGACAGGCGTTCCTCTTGACTTTGATCAAAGGAGAAAAAGATGAAGGTAGGTTTTGCAGTAGAGTTCAACAAAGGATTGGAAAGTGCGGTTTATGGTCATTTCGGATCGGCTCCCGCATTCATTATTGTCGATACCGATCTGAAACAGGTTTCGACGGTGGATAATACAAATGCGAATCATGTGCATGGAGCCTGCAACCCGGTAATGGCGCTCGGCGGAAACAGCATTGATGCAATGGTTGTAGGTGGAATCGGCGCGGGCGCCATCATGAAATTGAATGCGATGGGAGTGAAGGTATTCAGGGCAGGCGCTGCTACCGTAAACGAGAACATAGCTTTATTGGGAGAAAATCAGCTCCAGGAAATTTCCATGAATGATTCCTGCCGGGAACATGGAGGCCAGTGCGGCCATTAGGCGCCTTTCCATGCCTTCTATAAAGGAGGCTTGAGATGAACGATAAAGTGAAGATCGGTATAATTATCTGCGGGCGATATCAAACCTGCGCCGGAGGGAAGTGCTTTAGGTCTCTGCGCGAAAGGAAGGGGGCATTCGAATCCTATGCGGGCAGGGATGTTGAGGTTGTGGGTTTCACAACCTGCGGCGGTTGTCCGGGAGGGAATATCGAATACGCCCCCGAAGAAATGAAAAATAATGGAGCGGAGGTCATTCATCTGGCCACCGGATTCCTCGTCGGATATCCGCCTTGCCCCTATCTTGAGCAGTTTATGAAATTGATTCCTGAGAAATTCGGCTTAAAGGTTGTCGCCGGGACTCATCCGATTCCCCAGAAGTATTTCACCATGCACCAAAAATTGGGATCATGGGATAAGCCGCATTGGGCGGAGATCCTGAAGCCTTGC
Source organism: uncultured Acidobacteriota bacterium (assembly GCA_964441405.1). Lineage (GTDB taxonomy): Bacteria > Acidobacteriota > UBA6911 > UBA6911 > UBA6911 > UBA6911. The sequence continues at coordinate 43,678 of CAYTYP010000009.1, read as the reverse complement.
CTTTCGGACGAAGCTGTGCGGATAGCCTATAATTAAGCGTCTGTTCTTCACGGTCCGGTAATTACGAACAATTCTGATATGACAAATCCTACTCAGCAGTCTCTTGAAGTTATAAGAAAACAAGCCCATCCGGATTGTATCGGCTGCAGCCCGGAGAGGGAATCGGGTCTGGCGCTTGAGTTTTGCGTGCGAGACGACAAGGGCGTCCAGGCAGAGTTTGCCTGCAGCCAGATATATCAGGGGTATCCGGGTTTTCTGCACGGAGGCGTCAGTTCTTTGCTGTTGGATTCGGCGATGGCCAACTGCCTTTTTGCCCATCAAAAAGTTGCGGTGACGGCCAGGCTTATCGTTCGGTTTCTGCTTCCAGTGGCAATCGATCAGCCTGCAGTAGTAAAGGCCTGGATCCGCGAATACGAACCTCCTCTCTACGTTTTGGAGGCGGAACTGGAACAGAATGGGCGGACATTGGTGCGAGGCTCCGCCAAATTCATCGATCGCGATTTGGTATAGGCCGACAAGCTCCAAGAAAAGCCGTAAAACTTAAAAGAGGACAGGCGGATTTATTAATTCTACCGCATAAGCCAATCCATAGGAGAAGGGGATTAGAGCTTCATCCTCCCGATTGCATTCTGCAATGATGCAATAAGTTAAATCGTGCATTATGCATTGCTGTCCTATTTGGTTTGTCTTCCAGTTTTGCTTAATTAGCATTTGAATTGCTGAAGCTCTATTGGCACATGGATTGCCTGATACTTCAGGGAAAAAGCGTCCAAAGTAGAATCAGGGAGAATGAGCGTTATGGAAACACCTTCGAACGACGAGAGTATGGAACAGTCTGAATATTCCGGGCCGGTCCTTTTTTATAATGAGGATGTCATCGATCACTTTACCAATCCCCGCAACGTAGGCGAGTTGTCGGAAAGCGAGACGGACGGCTATGGTTTGGTAGGCGACCCTTCCTGTGGCGACCAGATGAAACTCTGGATCTCTGTGAAATCAGAACGAATCGAGAAGATTGTATTTAAATCTTTCGGATGCCCGGGGGCGATTGCAACAAGCAGCATGCTGACCGATCTGGCGAAAGGCCGTTCGGTTGGAGAGGCTAAACGTATAACCGATGATGATGTTGTCGAAGCCCTTGGTGGAATTCCGGAAAGGAAAAAGCACTGCTCTCTGTTAGGCGTGCTGGCTCTTCAAGCCGCTCTTAAGGATTGGGAAGCAAGACAGTCTGCGGATAAGGAGAAGAAGTGATATATCTCGATTACAACGCGACAACTCCCCTGGACAGTCGGGTTTTCGAAGCCATGGTTCCTTATATGAACAAACATTGGGGCAATCCATCCAGCCCTTATAGCTTCGGCAATCAAGCCAGAATTGCAGTGGAAAAGGCGCGGGAGCGCGTTGCCAGGCATCTTGGCTGCAAGGCCTCAGAAGTTGTCTTTACATCTTGCGGTACAGAATCGGATAACCTTGCGGTGCGCGGAGTGGCGAAAGCGCTTCTCAGTCGCGGCCGCCACATTGTAACGACAGCCATCGAACATCATGCGGTGTTGAATACCTGCAAGGCCTTGGCGGCAGAAGGATTCCGGATCACTTATCTTCCCGTCTGTTCTGATGGCGCTGTCAGAATTGAGGATGTGGAAAAGAGCCTTTGTCCCGAAACTATCCTTGTCACCGTCATGCATGCCAATAACGAAACCGGAGTTCTCCAACCGGTGAGGGAAATTGCCGCCCTGGCGAAAAAGCGAGGGATTGTATTCCACACCGACGCCGTCCAGACAGCGGGCAAGATTCCCATCCGATTGTGTGATCTTGGCGCCGATCTCATTTCCGTTTCCGCGCACAAATTCTACGGGCCCAAGGGGACGGCTGCGTTGTATGTCCGTGAGGGAACCCCGCTCGATCCTCTTCTAACAGGAGGGCCTCATGAGCGCAGCCTCCGGGCCGGGACCGAGAATGTAGCCGGCATTGTCGGACTGTCTTACGCGTTGGCCCTGGCATCGGAATCGTCTGAAAACGAATATAAGCGTCTGCAAAAACTTCGCGACAGATTCGAAGTACAGATCAGCGCAACTGCGCCAAGAGTGAAAATCAACGGTGCATCGGCGCCGCGCGCGCCCAATACTTCCAGCATGAGTTTTGAATCTGTGGATGGAGAGTCCATAGTCCTTGGATTGGATCTCCGGAGCATTTACGTCTCTACCGGCTCTGCATGCTCCACGGGCGATCCGGAACCTTCTCATGTGCTTCTCGCTATGGGGCTATCGCCCAAGGAAGCGCAAGGTTCCATCAGGATTTCACTCGGCAAAGATACCCGGGAAGAAGACATTGACGCCGCCGTCGGCGTTCTGGCGGATGCCGTCAAGAGGCTGCGCGGCATTTCATCGATCGAGGCTAAAGCATAGAATTTCGAAAAATGGGTTTGCCTTTCGTGGTGCACGTCGTATAGGCGGAGGCAAGGCGTTAAACTCCGCCGGGTTGTCGGCTAACAGTGCCGTTATTTTTTAAGAGAGTTTGAAGGTAAAACACCCTCCCTGATGCGTGCTCTCCTTTGAGACATTTTCGCAGAAATGCAACCAAGGTACTCCGAGTTACAGATTTTTTAATCCAGCGCCGCTGATGGCAAAGCTGCCCCGAGATATCCCACAGGAGGCTTTATTGCAAATATATTTGCAATAAAGCCTGCTGGTATGCTAAATAGCTCTCTACTTTTAAAGCGATTCGAAAGCAAACGACACGAGGATGAATATCCGCAAAACGAGAACTAGAATTTTATTACTGGCGATGGGCGTTGCTGTGATCGCCTTGCTGGCATCGGCATTCTTGCATCAGTGCCTGCATTTTATCGATCACAACGAGTCTGCTGATTCCACTCATCACTGCCTGCTTTGCATGGTCTTCAGCCATACGATTTTAAGTTTCAATACTTCTGGTTTTTTGCCGATCCCGGGGATAACCAACCGGCCGTTTTTGCTGACGCCGATTTTGAGCAGAGAGACTTCCGTACAGGCATCGGTCGCAGTTCGTGCACCTCCTCCCCATAGATGGAATTGAGATCAACGGTTTTTTTATTTTGATATTCCATCCAATTGAGGAGGAACTATGTTTCGATCATCTTTTATATATTCGAGGATCTTTCTTCGTTTTTGCGATTTCATTCTACTCGCCCTTGTACTGTTGCTCTTGTCGGCGGGCGTAGCCAGCGGCGCAGATGTCCATATATTAAAAGGCCGTACTGTCCGAGCCGATCTGAAAGAGCCTGTGTCGGGCGTTTTAGTGCGTCTCCTGGAAGCGGGCAATAGAGCCGTCACCGATGCTGAAGGACTGTTTGTATTGGAGAACGTTCATGCGGGCCGCTACACACTGATGATTTCTCACCCTCAACACATTGAGCAACGCAGTATTCTTCAGGTCCCTGCGGCGGCGGACTTGGAAATCGAAATGCAACCGCTGCCGAGCTTTCATGAAACGGTAACTGTCACCGCTGCGCCTTGGGCTGTGGACAGGGCGGACGTCGCTCAGTCTGCCAATGTTTTGGATGCCTCGGAGGTGCGCGCTCGGGCAGGGCTTTCCGTAGGCGAAGCTATCAGCAGCTTGCCCGGCGTTCGCAATATATCGACCGGAGAGGCCGGCGGAGCGCCGATGATCCGAGGGCAGACCAATGAGCGGATACGAGTGCTGAGCAACGGATTCCCGCATGATTACTATCAATTCAGCCGGCGGCACATGCCGAATATCGAGACCTATGACTCAAGTTCCATCGAGGTCATTCGCGGTCCTGCCAGCGTTTTATACGGAACCCAGGCGATGGGCGGATTGACCAACCTGGTGTCGGCGCCGCTCCCGACAGCTGAGGCGGGCAATCCAATTTTTCATGGAGAAGGACTATTTGGCTTTGCCGGCAATAACAATGCCAAGATCGGCCATGTTCAAATGGAGGGCGCCGGCGGCAACTTTGGCGGCCGTGCTGCATGGACTCGCCGCGGAGCTGATAACATCCGCACGCCGGGAGGCGATCTTCCCAATACCGATTATGATCAACAGTCGAGCCTCATGGAAATCGGCTATCGGTCTCCTGCCGGTTTTCGTGTAAGGGGGCAATACCGAAACTGGGAAAACGATCTTGGCTTTTACATCCCCGCACAACCGGATTTTCGCCTCAATCTCGAAAATGACATGGGCGAGATTGAGGCCACGGCGCCCTCGGGTTGGGGAGAGTGGCGTCTTTCCGGCAATATCTCCAGAAACACACGACGAGCATTTCCCTTGGGTCGATCGCAGGGCGCTAAGGTTGATCTGCAGTTGCTGACGCAGAGCTATCGGGCGTCGCTTCAACATAAACCGTCCGGTCCATTCCGAGGATGGCTTCAATTGGAATATACCAGGCAAAAGAATGATTCCTTCGGCCCTGTCACGCTGCTTCCCTATTTTCAAAATCGAACCTGGGCGGCGGCTGTTTTTGAAGAGGTCCGTCTGATTCGTTCAGGAAATTTCGACCGGTTTGTCTTAGACTTGGGGCTGCGATATGACAATCGACGTTTGGAGTTGCCTGCGAATCCCGGGCGCGGCATCCCCGACAATTTCAATAAAAGCTATACTCCTATCACCGGTTCGGTGGGCGCCGTCTATCGATTCACCCGAGTTCTTTCTGCCGGTGTAAGCATCAGCCGGGGTTGGCGCAATCCCTCCGAATATGAGTTATTTGCCGAGGGTCCGCATGATGGAGCTCTTTTGTATGAAAAAGGGAATCCCTCTTTACAGGAAGAAACGAACCGCAACGCAGAATTCACGCTGCGCCTGGAAGAAAAGCGGGTACGGGGATTCCTGGCTCTGTTTCACAATAGGTTTGATAACTATATCTACCAAAAGCTCTCCGGCGAAATGCAGGGCGGGTTGCCGGTCGGCATATTCAGCCAGTCCAACGCCGTCGTCAAAGGTTTCGAAGGGCAGGTATCTGTCGATACCACGAAGTGGTTGACCTTGAGCGTTGCAGGGGATGCCCTCCGGTCCGAGAACCTTGCAACTGGAACGCGTTTGCCTTTCATGCCTCCGGTCCGGGCAATAGCGGGCGCTCACTTTCATGGCGCTTCGTCCGCTGACTGGATCCATCCATTCATTGAAATCAAAACCACTTTAACAGGAAAAGGAAAAATTTCAGGTCTGGACGAACCCTTCCCGCTGGACACGGCAGGTTATGCGCTATTGGATCTTGGCGGCGGCGTGCAACGGCGTTTTGAAAATACCGCTCTCGCTTTCGATCTGTGGATAGGCAATTTAGCCAACAGGGCGTATAAGGACTTTCTGGATACTTACAAGCTGTACGCTTTAAGCCCTGGCAGAAACATTCGGGCGACGCTGAAGTTAATATTTTAACGTCCGTGCTGCAAACTAGAAAAGCGGCCTCTGCCGGTTGAACGGATTTTTTAACCGCGAAGACGCAAAGAGCTCGAAGGATCGCTTGGAATTAATTATTTATTTGATTTCGCCCTCCTTTGCGCCTTCGCGGTTAATTCCAATATCTATCCATTTTCAAAGCAGATCCGTTGTATTTATTCGGAAACCTGAATCCTGCCCCACACAATTAATCTTGTAATAAAAAGACAATGTCGTGTATATAATGCACTCGCTTTTGTCCAATACAGGAGACATATGGGCATTAAGAGTTACAGGCATCGTTGGATCAAGGTGGGGGTGGCGGTTCTGACCCTATTCTTTGTTGGCGCTCCCCTTGTTATCGCTCAAAAAAAGCAGGTGGATCATTGGAGGCAAGCGCTCCAGCAACTCCATAGCTCCCGAGACAAAGAATTAATGGACAATCGAGATGGTGTAGTGGCGATTCGCAACAGGATCGAACGCTGGATAAAACTGCACCCGACTGCGCATATCGTTCTGCCCTCGGCTCCTCCCGAACCTTGGGGCGTCGCCGAAATGCGAATGCAAGTCGCTTCCCTCCATAGCGTTGTGGAGGCGATGCTCCAACAGGACCTGAGCCAACCGTTTGAAATGGAGACGATAACAATACACATCGAAGGGAAATTCAAAGATAAAGATTTTGTGGGGCCGATGTTTACGGAAACCAATACCAAAACCAGAATGACGGAAAATGCAATCCACACCCTTGGGCCCGCATCGACAATGTCAATACTAAGAGCTATCAGTCTTATACCTTCGGTGAATCAGCAGAGTGTGGATCCGGCAGGCCTTGCGGACAGCAGCAATTATCACGAATCCTTCAGGTTCAGGGGAGTCGAGGCCACCGCTGGAGGCAATCCTTCAACGCCTGTTAATGTGGAAAATATTCCTGTTTCCGGTAGGCCGGGAGGCGGCGCTAATATCTACGATCTGGAAAATTTTCGCAACCTTTCCATTTATAAAGGCGGGGTCCCTGCGGATAAAACATTTGGGTTGACGAATATTGGCGGGAAAATCGACCTGGAAGTTAAAAGGCCCGATGAAAGGTTTCGTCTCGAATTGAAACAGGCGCTGGGCAGCTATGACTTCCGAAGAAGTTTTTTGCGGATTTCCACAGGATTGTCCCCCTCCAAAACTTCAGGGTTCCTGTCCTATTCCAATACTCACGCCGACAAGTGGAAAGGCGAGGGGGGTGCCGATCGAAATAATGTAATGATAGGGTTGACTCAAGCGATCGGCGATAAGCTGAAAATTGAAGCGTTCTCTATCTATAACCATGCAGTGGGCAATGCCTATCGGCCCCTCAATTATGAAAAAGTTTCATCGCTGAGCCGAAATTATAATTTCGAGTACTCAAACGATAAATTCGACTATCAGTACTACGGATACAATAAAAGCTCTTTCAAAGACTATAATATTTTTGCGAATATCGAATACAAGCCCGATGCCGATTCCAGCGTGACTGTCAAACCGTTTTATTGGAGAGACAAGGGTTATTACCAGGAAACGATCACAACGAATGACGGGAGCAATAGAATCAGAAAATGGAACATAGATCATGCGATCCGCGGCGTTGTGGCGCAATACTCCCGCAAGATACAAACAGCTGATTTTAATATAGGCTATTCATATCTCAATCAGGAAAGACCGGGGCCACCCTCCTCCTGGAAATTATACAAGGTGTCCCCCACGGGCCTTGTTTTTGACAAATGGCAGATCCTTTCCAATTCTTCAAAGCATCGGCAGGATACGCCTTTTGTGTCCGGGAGATACTCCATAGGTTCATGGACTATGGAAGGCGGCGTTAAATATATGCGATATTCCATGCCGGAAATAACCACCTACAACGCCACGGGCATTTCCGACATAGGATACAAAGAAGCTCTTGAAAGGGCGCCCTCCAGTGAAGCGAATGCAAGTGCGCTTGCCAAAACCTTTAATAAAGTTCTTCCCAATTTTGGCCTGAGTTATCTGCTGAACAAGTCCCTCAGCAGCTATTTTTCCTATGGAAGAAATCATGGAATGAGCGTGAGTCTCTACCCGTTTTTTATTTCGCAAAAAGGCAGTTTTTATGCAAAAGGCATAACGCTGCAGAACCTCTGGGATGAACAAAAGATCGAGATTGCAGACAACTATGACGCCGGCTTAAGATACATCACAAGCAAGCTTTACATAGTCCCCACCGTTTATTTCGCCAGGCATAAAAACAAAGCCGCCACCTATTACGACGCTTCTCTTAAAGCCACATTCCCTTCGTCTGTTTTCAATGCTGACGCCTATGGGGCTGAATTGGAGGCCGGCGCAGTGCCCATGAAACGCCTGTCCCTGTATTCATCTTTTTCGTACAACCGATTTTATTTTTCGCAGAATATTCACAATCAGGCCGGTTCCATTATCGATGTTCAAGGGAATCAGGCGCCCGATGCTCCGGAATATTTGGCCAAAGGGATTGTAAGTTACAGTATCGGGGGTTTTATCTTTTCTCCCACTGTCCGATATACCTCCAGCCGGTATGGAGATATTTTACAGAAAGAAAAGATCGATGGCGCAGCCATTGTTGATTTTGGTTTTTCTTATGCAGCGGCCATCCCCCAAATTATGGTTAAGAAAATAGATATTGCGCTTGCTTTTAATAACATTTTCGATAAAAAGTACATCAGCATCATCAATACATCCGATTACACAACGCTTGGATCAACGTATCAGGCAGGCGCGCCCTTGACCGTACACGCATCTGTCTCAATCTCTTTTTAGTGTTTGGATGGTTCTTTATCATGTTTGCCGATATTCGATTTAAACATATGCTTTTACGCGTTGGAATTATCTGTCTGCTGTTTCCGCTAACCCAATGCAGCCGGGAAAGAAATCTGCTTTTTCACGCAGGCGTCGGTCAGCGTTCGGCCCTCACGGACATTCAGACGCGATTTAAAAAAAGCCATCCTGATGTGCATGTAAATTTTTCTTTCAAAGGCTCCGGCTACTTTCTTGCCGACATCAGCCGATCCCGGGAAGGAGATCTCTACATGCCGGGCGAGGAATTTTACCTCCTCCAGGCGGCGGAAAGAGGTTTTATTACGGACTATGATCCCAATCATGACATCGCCGCCTATTTTGTTACCGTCATCCTGACGCCGCGAGGAAATCCCAAGCAGATTCGATGCGTCGAAGATTTCGCAAAGCCGGGAATCCGGGTGGGACTGGGAAACCCCAAAGCATGCGCCATCGGGATTGAGCATGAAAAAGTATTTAAAAAGGCCGGCATTTGGGACGAGGTTCAGCGCAATGCAACATTGAGCGCGAAGTGCATTCCTGAACTCGGCAATGCCGCTCAGCATAATCTTATTGATGCCACGATTGTATGGGCTACCACGGCGGTTCTATATCTGCGGGATTGTGAGATCCTTCCCCTCTCCATACCGTATCGTGGCGCGATACGCCTTCCGGTAGCCAGGTTTTCCTTCTCTAAATATCCCAGAGAGGCGGAATTGCTGAAACAATTCATACTTTCGGACCAAGGCAGAAAGGCCTTTCTAGGTCATGCGTATGCTGTCGGTTCCATCAAACAGGATAAGGAAGGATTTCTGACAGCGGGAGATACTTCCACAGAACCGCTCATGGGGTGGCTTGCCAATGCCGCCGCGATTGTCAAGGATCCTTCCCGAAAAGCGACGGCTGAAGAAGTCGGACCGCTGTTGGGTGAAGTGATCCGCCAGCAAAAGACCCTTCGTTCAGGGAATTGAGAGCTCTACGTGATTCGACAATATTTAAAAGAGAAAGTCGTTGCATGCCACAGCCGAATATGGCCTGCTCTATGTCTGGCTTCTGTAAGTATTATCCTGGTTGGATACTTGCTGCTCGTTTTAAGCAACGCTATTTATCTGGGATTTAGCGACAGCCTTTATTTTTTCAGTCATCCGAGACTTTGGGCTCGACTGTTGCTGACTGTTTGGACGGCGACAGCAGCCACGGCGTTGTCGCTTTGCCTCGGGATACCCGCCGGATATGCTCTTTCAAGGTTTCGCTTTCCATGCCCAAGGCTGATGGCTACGCTTGTCGATCTGCCGGTGCTTGTTCCCCCTGCCGCTGTAGGGGCGTTTCTTTTCGGGTTCACCCATACGCCTCCGATACGAAACCTATTGTCGCTATTGGGAATCAATCTCGGCCATACGGCGGCGGGCGTGGTATTGGCCCAATTTATGGTTACCGCAGCCTTCTGCGCGCGACTGATGAAAACGGCATTTGATTCGGTTAATCCTCGCTTCGAATTTGTCTCCCGGTCTCTTGGAGCGTCCCGGCCTCGAACCTTTTTTCAAATCACGCTTCCTTTGGCCCGGCGTGGAATCATCGCCAGTTTGATCGTAGTCTGGGCGAGAGCTGCTGCGGAATGGGAAGCGTTAATGTTATTTGTCGGCGGAACAGAGGGGCGTACCGATACGCTTCCATTTGCAGTCTATCTGGATTGGAATGGAGGCATGATGGGGTGGGTTGTTTCTTTGAGCCTTCTTTGTATATTGATGGCGATCGCCACCATGGGCGCCGTGCGTATCATCGGGAGGAAAAGCTATGTCTGGTAAAGCTCCGCCGCCGGCTCTTTCCGAATGCCCAAGCCGCAAAGCAAACCACTTATTTATAGCATTCTTTTATGCCGCAGCCATTATGCTTGTCCTGGCTTCATGCTGGCTTTTTTTAAGCAATGCCGGGGAGTTGTTTCCCAAAAAGCTTGCCGTCGCCGAAGGAATGGATTTATGGCGAAAAGCGAGTCGGGCTCATGAGTTCGCCGGAGGATTATGGAAGGACCCATCGTTCTGGCGCTCGGTTTATTTATCGGTGGGCACATCCACATTAACCGCTTTGCTGGCCGCCATCCTGGGCATTCCGGCGGCTTATGCGTTGTCGCGCTTCAGGATTCCAGGGCGATCCGTAATCGATGTGCTTTTTTCGTCCGTGATTATCTTGCCCGCCTCTTCCGTCGGGCTCTGCCTGATCGTTGTTTTTCAGTATGGATTCCTGTACAGGTTGCAGCAATCCCTGCACCTGCAGGTCGTCCATTCCATTTTCCCGGGCATCGTCATTGCCCAGCTGGCGCTTTCTTTAGCTATTGGATTAAGTGCTTGGAAGGCTGCTTTTGACGGCGTCAATCCGCGATTCGAGCACGTGGCCCGCTCGCTGGGAAGTTCGAACTGGCGGACTTTTTGGACCGTGACATTTCCCTTGAGTCGAACGGGACTGCTTGCCGGATTTATTCTGGCATGGGCGAGGGCTATGGCTGAATTTGGCGCGGTCCTTCTATTCTGCGGAACATTCCGCGAACTGCCGCTGTCCCGCTTTTCGCCTCTCTTGAAGACGTTGCATTTGCATCAAGCGGATATTCTGCCTGTTGCCATGTGGTCGGCCATTGAATACGGCGATCTCGAATATGGATTTGGAATCGCGTTTGCTTTGGTTGCGATCAGTGGAATCAGCATTTATATTCTGCACCGTTTGGGCGGCAAAGGATACGTCTGGTAACGCTATGATCCAAATTGAAGGTTTAAATATCCATCTTGGCGAGTTCCATTTGCAGGATATTCATCTTCAAATTAATGAAGGAGAATATTTCGTTCTTTTGGGGCCCACGGGTGCAGGGAAGAGCGTCTTGCTGGAATGCATCGCAGGCATATATGCGCCGGATTCCGGCAGCATCGGCATCAACGGTCAGGATGTCACTCGCCGCTATCCGGAAGAGAGAAACGTGGGTTATGTGCCTCAAGACTACGCTCTGTTCCCCAATATGACTGTTCGGCAAAACCTGGGGTATGGTCTGAAAGCGCGCAAAAAGCCTTCGTCGGATATCCAGGTAAAAGTCGCAGCCATGATGGATCAATTGGGCATTGCACATCTTCAAAATCGTTTGCCGCTTTTTCTGAGCGGAGGTGAAAAACAGCGCGTTGCCTTGGGTAGAGCGCTCATTACTCAACCAGGCATTCTTCTATTGGATGAACCTTTGAGCGCCCTGGACGAAAACCTGCGTTCGCAACTTGCGATCGAACTCAGGAAGATTCAGCGGGATTTGAATCGCGCATTCCTGCATGTCTGCCACAGTTTTGATGAGGCTTCGTTCGTCGCCGATCGCATCGCCATTATGCGTCAGGGAATTATTGAGCAGGTGGGAACTATTCAGGAAATACTCACGAATCCGTCCAGCTTATTCATCGCCGAGTTTACGAGAACGCGAAACCTCCATGAAGGAATTGCTGAGGCGATCCATGGAGGGCGCCGAATAAGAACTTCTTCAGGATCCATTTTATACAGCAAGGATAAGGCCTTGGAAGGCCCTGTCACTTTTGGCATCCGTCCCGAAGAGATTGAACTGGCCACGGAAGATAGCGGTTCCGGCGATGGGAATCATCTAAAAGCCAGAGTCGCCCAAATACGGTTTCGGCCTTCCTATCTTGAAGTAGAGCTTGATGCGGGTTTCCCGCTCATCGCCTATCATCCATGGCATAGAGAATCTTCCCGCCGGATCGCCGAAGGGGATGAACTGTGGATACACATTCGTCCTGAGGCGGTCCTGGTATTTTCAAGGAATTCCGCTGTCTCCGGACGGTGACTTCCCGGGCGGAGAATCAACGGACCGGGCCTGGGAGCATCTTTACAAAATGCAAAGGAATCAAGGATAAAGGCTCGCTGCTTCGCGAGTCGTTCGATGCCGTTTAACCGGAGTCGCTGCTATTGAAACGCTTGTAGGCCTTATGGTGAAAGCGCGCCGGGTGCGTGGAAGGTTTATAGCGTTTCATCGGAGCGATGCCGCTCATGAGATCCAGCCGATTGAGCTTTTTCAGCCGATTATAAATCAAAGTCCATGCGCAGTCGGTCTCAGAGTCGACCTCGCATTTGCCGTGATGGGCGCCGCCACAAGGCCCGTTTACCAGTCCTTTGGCGCACATGGTCTTCGGACAGATCCCGCCGGTTTGATCTAGGACGCAATCAGCGCAAGCGATGCAGCGCTGTTGCCATTCACCTGAGCCGAGAGCGACGCCGATGAAGCGCGTATCCAGAGCGGGAAGCACCCGTAAGGAGTCATAACATTCGGCTAGAAATTGCACGCCCGCCCCACAGGCGGTGGAAAGCAGCACGTCGTAGTTCTTCACTCGCGCGGCAATAATTTCCAGGTACTCTTTGTCGCATTGACGCGTCAGCGTCACCTCGTCGATTGCCTGATTGCGCCCGTCGCTCCGCACTTTGAGCCGCAGCTCTTGAGCCAGGATTTGCACCTCTTTTTCCCCGCCGGCCAGGCAAACCGCAACACAGGAGCCACAACCCACGACCAGCACCTTGGCGTAGGGGGCGACCATTTCGACAATTTTTGCAATCGGTTTTCGCTCCGCAACAATCATAGCGCCATCCCGTTTCGCATGCCGCTCTGCTTGAGCAGCGCCGGTATATATTGGTCCCAACCCAGCGCCATAATGTGAACGCCTTGACACATCGGTCGGATCTTACAGATCAGTTCCGCGGCGATCTCGACGCTCACTTTCGGCCGGTCGCTTGTATCCGCTTTATCCAAACGATCGATAAGCGCCTGGGGTACGTTGACGCCGGGTGTATTCTTGTTCATATAGCGCGCCATCGCCCCGCTCTTAAGCAGGATGACGCCCATCAGGACCGGGACGCCGGCTTTGTGAGCGTGTTCATAGAAGCGTTCCCATTCCTGAACGGAGAATACCGCTTGCGTTTGAAAAAACTGAGCTCCGGCTTTTACCTTTTTATCGAATTTCATCAGCTGAGGCTCAAGCGGATCAGCGCCGGGCGCAACCACCGCTCCCTGAAAAATGTCGGTTGGAACGCCGTCGAGCTTCTCTCCCGCGAGGTCCACGCCGCTTTTGAGCGCGGCTATCGCCTGGAGCGCGCCGACCGAATCAAGGTCAAAGACCGGCATTGCATCCGGATGATCTCCCAAGGTCGGGTGATCGCCGGTGAGGCAAAGCACATTGCGTATGCCCATCACATAGGCTGATAGGATCTCGCTTTGGATTGCGAGCCGGTTGCGGTCGCGACCCGTGATTTGAAAGATAGGTTCCAACCCGCGTTCTATCAGCTTGCAGGACAAAACCAGCGAGCTGATGCGCATTATGGAGGCTTGGTTGTCCGTGGCATTAAAAGCCAGCAGTAATTCTTTCAAGGGCTCCACCTCTTCCAACGAACGGCTTACGTTAACGCCCTTAGGCGGCCCCGCCTCGCCGGTGACGACGAACTCTCCCTTCGTTAGCGCCTTCTGTAATTTAGTCGGCATGAAATTCCCTTATCTACAATACGATGGCTCTTGCCAGAAGAAGCCAGAGGTGAACCGGCTTCCATGGACGTTTGTATTCCGCGGCCAGGTCGCCGATTCCATCGAAACAGTTTACGCACGGCGTGCAGATCCACTTGGCTCCGGTACGGTCCAGCTGCTCGACCTTGGTTTTGCCGTACTGCATCCGGGCTTTTTTGAATCCCGAGATCAGCGCTCCACCGCCTCCCGAGCAGCAGATATTGTCCTCTCGATTAGGCCAGGACTCAACCCAGTTCGAACAGACCGCATTCATGACAAAACGAGAGTCGTCCATGATGTCCGGGAACCCGTTCATATTTGATTTACGCGCTGCGTTGCAGGGATCGTGCAGTGTGCATAAATCCGGATTGTGCGATGGATCGAGCTTGAAACGGCCTTCGCGGATCCATCGGGCGTAGAGATTGACCACATGAATTATTTCGAATTTGGGTTGGATATCAAACTTCTTGTAACCCGCCAAAGTGGCGTAATAGCCGTGACCGCATTCGGTATACGCCATCACTTTACAGCCGAGGGCTTCCACTTGCGCAACCTGCATTCGCAGGTTATGCTCCCAGGTTTCCAAGTCGCCGGAAAACATGCAGTAGTTCGTTCCTTCCCACCAAAGGCTCGGCAGGGTCCAATCGGCCTTGGCCGCATGGAATATTTTATAAATACTCTGCAGCTCCATGGGATGGAATTGCGGAAGCTTGGAGTTGATGGTAGCGAAAAATTCTGCGCCATGCTTGTCGATCGGGGTCTGGATTCCCGGAATATCATCCTCGAGCTCTTCTCGCATCCACTCGACGGTTTCGAGCCACTCCTCGGTCACGATCTGCATGTTGTTGCCTTTGTCTCGATGCAGCTCGCAGGTGAGTTGAGCCTTGCCGGGCTTTTTATCGTTCGGGCGCATGCCGCGGGCGCGGGTTATCAGGTCGCCGATTTTGACTTCCATCGGACATGCCCAGGTGCAGCGGTCGCATCCCGTGCATTGGAAAATACCATCGAAGTCAATGACTTCCTGCTCGCGCCCGAGCAGCACCAGCCGCACCAACCGGCGCGGATCAAAGCCCTCGTAGCCTGCGAGCGGGCATACGGATAAACACTTGCCGCAGACCATACAGTCCTGAAGGTTTGCCTTCCAAGCGCTTTCTTTCATCAATTGCTCTCTGAGCGGAGTTGCGGCGGTTTGGTTGAAATCGATGGGGCTAAACATTCGCCACCTCCTTTCTCCCTTTTACAGTCGCGGAGCCGGAAAGAATATCGATTAAGCGGAAAGGCTCGTTCGCCGCCACGCCCGCAAAAGTTACCCGATCGTGCAGCAGACCCAGCGCATCGAGATCGTCCATCACTTGTTTCGAGCGGCTGCAAGCTGAGGTCGCGCCCTGAAGCGAACGACAGTTGTCCTCGTGACAGGCCGCCACAATCACACGGTCGGCTCCGGCGTTGAGTGCGGCCAGCGCCTCGCTTGGACTGATGTATCCGGCGCAAGGGACCTCGACTACGACAACCTGTCGAGGCAGTCGCAATCCCAGCTGTCCTGCGCGCAGCAAGGCCAGCGCAGGCGAGTTCCGGCATAAAAACGCCACAACCGGAGCCTCGCCTTCTAAAGTTTTTCCGGCGGTTTGTATCGCTGCGTGCAATTTGGTTTCCGGCGAGGATAATCGGGTAATCGCTTTTTGCGGGCAGACCGAGGCGCATAGTCCGCACTCCCAGCAGGCTCCCGGCTCAAAGCACACGGATCCGCCGTTTTCGGACAACCGGATAGCGCCGTGATAGCAACCTCGCAGGCAGGTCAGGCACATGGCGCATAAGTCGCGGTCGTACAGCGCCAATGCCTTGGGCTCCCGCATGGACGAGACGCTCAGCAGCGCGGCCGCCTGTCCGGCTACTGCGGCCGCTTCGAGCCGAGCTTCGCTTGCAGAAAGATCTTGGCGGCCGCTGCCTGCGAAGTACACGCCTTTGCGAGGCGATCCCACGGGCAGGTATCGAACATTCGCCGGTTGCAGAAAGCCCTCGCGATCCACCGGTTGATGGAGACGGCGAGCCAGTTCCTCGCTGATCGGCGACGGTTGTAGTGGATTGGCGACGATCAAACGATCGACGGTAACTTCCACTGCCGCTTCTCCCAAGATCATGTCGCGGCCGACGAGATGCACCCCATTATCCAATGGCTCGACAACAGGCTGCCGATCGTAACGGAACATTTGCACTCCCGATTGGCGCATTTGGTCGTATTCCAGCTGACCGGTTCTGCCGTGGACTGCCGCGTGGCGATAAAATACCGTGACCGCCACGCCATTAGCCGCCGCCTCTAAAGCCAATCGCCGCACTTGGGCCGCAACCGTACGCGACTCCGGGAACTCAAGATCGAGGAGAAACGCGAGCGAGCGTACGCCAGGATGCCGTTCGGTTTTATCGCCGGCCGCCGGATCGTTCAGCCGCTTGACGCGCTTATCGGCAAGCGTTAAATCGGAGAGCGGCGGGCGGCCCTGTTGGGCCTCCTGCGCGACAATGACCGCTCCAACGCGTTTTGTCAAAACACCCTCCGGTCGTGAGATCCCAACTTCAAGATCCCCCGGCAAGCCGGATAGAGATTGCAAGTTCGCGGACGTAATCAACTCCACAGCTTCAGGCATCGGCCTTTGGGGCTCTGGGCCTTGAGCGAGCGCGATGACCGCCAATCCATGGGACAACAGACAGGTTGCGATTTGGGCGCCTGAGTCGCCGGTTCCGACAACCAGCACTACTCGCCGCACGGGACGCTCCACCCACTCAATCGGTTGGCAGGAAACGCAACGCGCGACGGCGACATCGATCTGACGCTCTGCGCTGGATAATGCATCAGCCTGGTCGGCGTGTAAAAAGGCGCAACATTCAGCTAAATTAACCGGAATCGGTTGCAGGCCTCCACGCAATTCGGTTTCGATAACGTCTGGAATGCGATCGAGAAACGAAAGCGGGCCGGCGGCCACAACCCCGTCAGGTTGTTGCTTGCGGCAGGTTTCAAGTAGCGCCTCAATTGCATTATAGGGAGGATCCGCCGCCGCTATCGAAACCAGCCATCCACGATCGGCAATTTTTTCGGCAAGACGATGCGCCGGCAGGCTTTTCTCCATCGCCGGATTGCTTGCGATAAAGACCAATATTTTTATCGTGTCCTGCATGGGAACTCCCGATCGCGAATAGCTGGCGCGCGCTCGTTATTCGCAGGACAGCCAATTTCGGCGGCTGCCGCCATTGCTTGCAGGCAACTTCCCGCCATATCCGAAGGGCCTGAACAAGCGCCGGCGAGATAGACTCCCGGACGGCTGGAACGGGTGCTGTGTTCCGGCTCTGCCAAGGCAAAAAAACCATCCGGTCCAAGATCAAGACCGAGCTGTCCGGCAGTCCGGAGGGCGTCCGAACCGGGCGTCTGTCCTACGGCGAGGATCACGCGGTCATGAGTTTCGTAAACGATGTTGTTGGTTTCAGGATTGAATGTCTTCACGCGCAGTCCTGCCCCCACTTCCGCCGGCAGGATCTCGGCCGGCGCTCCCTGGACAAAACGGATTTTCCCCTGCATCTCCTCGAAGAACCTACGGAACTCTTTGCCCCCGATTTGCAGATCGATGTAATAGATAACTATTTTCAAGTCCGGACGTTGGGAAAGTAATTTGCGTGCAAGCCGAATCGATCCTTTACAACAAAACTGTGAGCAGTGGTTCCAACCATGTCGGCGATCCCTTGAACCGACACACTGGATGAAAGCTACACGGTTTTCCGTATCTGTTATAAATGCGGACAATCGGTTTTGCAGTATATATTCATCTACATCGGCGATAGTCATCACCGAGCCGAAACGTTCATAATTAAGCATCGGCAATTCGGCAGGATCAAAAATCGTGAAACCTGTCGCTAACACAACCTTAGCCACCGGTAAAGACTCCGGGGCGGATAATTGAAAATGAGGATGCGACCGGCATGCCGAATCCGCGCTTCCCTCCGGCTCGATTAAAGCCTCGAACGCCCCATCCCTGCCATCAAGCTTCACCAATCGGGCTTGTGTGCGGATATGGATGCGTGGATGTGAAATAACACGGCGTATGCGATCACAGACAGTGCAGGCTGAACAATAATTACAGGACTCGGTGGCCATACATGCCCAGTGGTGACTGTGCCCGCCGAGATGGCTTTGCCGTTCGATTATCAGCACCTGCCAGCCGAAATCGGCCAGCGTTTCCGCCGCCGATAATCCCGCGATGCCGCCCCCGACTATCAGGGCATTGCCGGCGCTTTGCATCTACACCTCCAGTTTCCGGGAAAGCACATCGGCATTGCCCCGACTTTCTAAAGAATCTATGTTGCCATATGCGTTTTTAGTCCAGCCCCCAGCTTTTGAATAGATCTTTATAAAAAGCGGGCCGTTCGAAATCCGGCAACATTGCCATATGGTGGTCTCGATAGGAGAACATCCCCCCTTGTTGCAACCCGGCCATCAGGATCTGCATTTTACCTTGGGGAACGGATAAAATCATATCTCCTTCCTCGGTGAGAGCTCGCTGATATTCTCCGGGATCCGGCATGACAACCCAGTACTTGCCTGTTTTTATAGGATCCACGACGGACCAACCGCAGGAGGGAGGGAAGTAGTGGCCGCTGACCTGGGGGACATCTTCGACCTTCATGGATAGAAGCAATCCCCTCAGCTGCGCCGGCTTAAGATATGTTAGGACCACATCGGGGAGGAAATCAGCTTTTTTCAAAGGCGCTGAGACTATTCCGATATATTTTCCATGCTCAAAACAATCATAAGGATGAACCCATTTCGCGAGTGATTCCGGTTTTTTCTCCAGACCGTAGGCGATGACCGAGGTTGGGCACCAGTTGTCTTCCTTCAACATGGCAACCGTTGTTCCCTCTCGCCGTGACAAGGCGAAAGCCTGGCATTGAGCGAGGTGATATCCGCGGTCTTTTTTCGGCCGGATCGCGCCCTTGGGAATGTCTGCTTCCTTTTCCAGCATTTTAACGGCAATGGGAGATGTCCGCAGTATTAGAATCTTTTCAAGTTCTTCGCCATATTTATTGAATTCGCTGATGGTCGACATTTGTTTCGCCTCCTGTGGATTTGGGGTTGGTTCCATTGCGGCGGCAGATATTGCAGGGCTAACGACTCCCAGCGCCGCCGTCTCCACCCCTAATTTTATAGCCTCACGTCGAGAGTATTTATTTTCCCGGGAATAAGCGACTGGAGTTTCTTTATTTCGGCGCATCCAAACCCCACTTTTTGAAATACTGCTGGTAGAAGGGCGGTTGTTGGAAATCGCCCTTTACTTCGCGACCGAAACTGCGATATCCCATGCCCATTTTCTCATAATGATATACTCCGTCCATAAACTCTTTCATTCTTCCGGACGGGACGGTGAAAATCATCTCATCATCTCCGGCCGAACCTCTCTCGAAATCTCCGGGATCGGGTACGGTCACATAACAGTCTCCGTTTAAAAGTGACGGTACGATGGAGTGCACGCAGGACCAGATCGGATCGAGGGTGGAGGTGACACGGCGTCCATTTTTAAGCATCAAGGCGAACAGCATGTGTCGCAGTTGCGATGCATTGGAGTAGATCATCGTCAGGTCCGGTGAAAAGTTGGCTTTATGAAGCGGAGCCAAAACCATCCCGGCGTATTTGCCGTGAGGCAGGAGCGCTATTTCGCTGCTGCGTTGCTTGGCGCCTTCCTTGTTTTCAACAAAGAAAGCGCTTCCGGATCCCTCTAAAAAATCTTTGGGAGGTTCTACCAGTCCATAGCCGATGATCGGTTCGAAACACCAGTGGTCTTCGATAAACATCGCCAGTGTTGTTCCACGCCGTCGTACAATGCCAAAAGCCTGGCAAGCGGCATAGTGCTCTTTAAGGTCTTTTTTCGGTCTTACGGCGCCCTTCGGGATTTCACTTGCGTCCTTCAGCATTTTTATTGCGATCGGATAGGTTCTCAGCACCAGCATGTTTAAGAGATCAGAGCCGTAAGCGTTCATCGTTTCTACCGGGGTTGCCGGTTTCCCCCCGGATGGCGCCACGTCGGCATGAGCAATATTCGTGAGCCCCGCCGACTCTGCCACGGCTGCGACGGCCGCACCTGCAACAAAATTCCTTCGTGTCAATCCCTGCTGCGCCGATTTAATGCTGCACATAATATTTTCTCCTTTTGGATATCTTCATTTTTTATTAGGCCGGATAATAGGGACACTCGATTTTGATACACATTTCGTTATTAATAAATTGACTGCATAGGTATCTGTTTTCGCCGGAACCGGTGAAGCATTTAAAGTGTTCTTTTGCTGTCTCAATAGCGACCATTGAATCTCTTTTACAGCAACGAGGGCCGCCTAGCCGGCTGATAGCCGTCAGCGCAAAGGCCGTCATTTTAATAGCATTGCCTCGTTCTTCTTTGGAATAGGGCGTTACCTGATGAATAATAGCATAAGCAATTCCTAAGCCGATTCCGGCTCCGCAGGCCCCATGTGTTCCGCATATCCCGCCGAAGATCGATTTCCCCCGCAAGATCGCTTCTTGAATGGCTGAGACATCCTTGTTGTTTGCACAGTTCCCATAAGCGGTTACTAAAACAGCCGGCACAATGCTGTGATATTCCGGTCCGTGCATATGCAGCTTCGGCAAATCAAAAATACATAACGCCAATTCGCCCGGATCCGTAAGATCACTGTCAATGCAAATCTGTTCAACTAGTCCCAAGACGTCTTCCCTGTGGCATTTATCGCAGACATAATGTCCTTCCGGACAAAAAACATGCGTCCTGTTTTCTGAGCCACAGTAAAAGCAATTGGCGCGGAGCGGCATGTCAGGGGTACAGAACAAATCACTGCCGCAGATCATGCATCCGGAAATATTTTCTGTATTTGGGCGACAGCTAACTTTATTTTCCATAGATCGCTGAGTGTGACATCCACCGGTCTGTGGTTGATTCGCATACTTTTCTCATCCACGGCAACGACCGATTCGATATCCGTTGCTCCTTTTATTTCCAAGCAAGATATATGCCAAAAAGCGATTGATCAATATCTTTGCCGAAGTTGCCACCTTGAGTATTGAGGGCTTAACTAATTGCTCAATCAGGAAGGTTCCGAGATATGTCCGCTATCGACTCTTAACCCGATTTTGAAATCGTACGCGACTCCGACCGGATTGTGACGATTTGGGATCGGCTGTCAGGGGCGCCGATATCCGAAGGACTGTTTGTCAAAAGAGCCGAAGGCCTGTGGGAAAGTGGGAAAGGACTGCTGCTTTTTGGTAATTTCCCACTTTCCCACAGCCTGTAGCTTCAAGGATTTATATCCACAGATTTCGCTGAAGATCAAAAACTTCTTAACGCCCGCGGCATAAGTCCCCGGGGAGCGCTATCCATAAAACTTGAACCGTAAACCATTTGTTTTACGCCTTGCCTAATGCTTTAAGCACCCTGTCCGGTGTGGCAGGCGGATCCACCCATTTGTCAATGGCGTTGTAAATAGCGCATATTATCAGATGGGTGTTTGCCATTGAATGGCTGATGCCGTTTGCGCCGTAGGTTCCGTTGCCTGAGCGTGTTTCAACTAAATGCGTATCCAGCTGCGGCACATCCAGCATGCCCGGTTTTTTGTACTCGATCATGTTGGTGTTGAGTTTGACGCCGGTACTCTTGTCGTAATAATAGTCTTCAAACATCTGGCATCCCTGACTGAAAAACGCCACCTGGTCGAGCTGGCTCTCAAGAGAGATGCGCCTGATTACCTTGCCCGAGTCAACCGCGGCTCCATATCTCAGGATTTCCACCTGTCCCGTTTCCGTATCGACAGCCACTTCGCAGTACAGAGTATTCAACGTGTCATACTTGCTGGGCCATAGTGGTGTAGGAGGATGCCCGGCAAATGTCGCGAATACATTGGACGAGAGACTCTTAATCGATATCCCGGCGCTCTTGTCTGACTTGAGTACGATTTTCCCGCCAACGATATCCAGGTCTTCCGGCTTTTTTCCCTTCAACGGGTTTGAAGGCATCTTTCGCTGCGGGCCGCCGAAGCCGAATCCTCCAGCTGCCGGTTTGTCCGCTTCAGCAATAGCTGCTTCAAAGATGCGCTGCCTGAATATATGACAGCATTCTTTCATGACCCAACCTGTTGCTACAAGTCCGTCCGCCCCTCCGCTGATAGACACGAACATTGCGTTGGGATCATAATCAATGCTGATATCGGTGGCTTCAAGGCCGAGCTCTTCAGCGGCAATCATGGCATCGCCTTCAACAGAAAACACCCCTGCATGAGGACCCTGTATCGGCATATGTACTACTCCGTTCCGAAGCTCGAGCACAGCGTGAAAATCACTCCCCATTGCATGCCTGGGGCACATCTGGTATCTGAAACCGGCCCCGTGCATCCTGCCGTCAGGCAGTTTCTTCGCGCCGTTTTTGTGCCAGTTCCAGTTCATCATTTTCTTTCCGGCTTCGATGCAGGCGTCAAAGCTGGGAACCGGCCTTTCGTCTTTCTGCCCGTCCGGTCCATGGAGGTTCAGCCTGGCAATGTCGATCGGATCTTTGCCCAGTTTTTCGGCTATCATATGGATCGCCATCGTTACCGAGTCCCAGTTGAAGGGACAGAATTGCGAGCTGAAAGCCATAAGGCCGCGATTGCTGTCTACGACGTCCATTTTCTGACGTATGTTCAGGCATTTGGTTCCTATGTAAGGTCCGTAACCCTGATCTCCAATAGTCCCGAAAAATGAATTGCCCGTAGTGCCGCCGTCGGCGATGGAGAAATCATCGAAAGCCGTAATCAGGCCGTCTTTTTTAAAACCAACCTTCATGTGCATAAAACGCTGCTGGACCATGAAGTCAAAGGTGTCTCTGCGGGTGTTGACGCAGCGTACGGGTCTTCCAGTCCTTTTCGCAAGTAGCGGGGTTATCTGCTGAGACCGGCGTATGGTCCAGTCGCAGTATTTGCCCCCCTGGAAGAGGCCTTCCTGTACAGTTTTTTCCGGCGGCAAGCCATACAATTGTCCAATCGCATTTTTGCCGCCGCTGGCGTGCCAGACGGCGCCTTCGATGTGGAGATTATCGGTCCCCAGGTACGGGTCGTCGAACCACCATGCTACAGATCCGTGAGGATTGGGTGAAGCGGATGCATAGGTAGGCATATTCAGATCGTACTCGATGATGTAATCAGCTTCACTGAATCCTTTTTCCACATCTCCCTGATTCTGGTTTGAATAGGAAACATTCCCATTTTTCGGAGGGTTAGTATTGCGTCCCCCCCCTCCGAAGGGGTTGTCGGGGCCGCTTCTATCCTCCGGCCGGATCACCGGGGCGTTAGGGTCTCTTCCTTCTTTGATGTCCACGATAACGGGCAGCATCTCCCATTGTACGTCAAGCTGTCTCAAGGCCTCATCGCAGATATCCCCATCTTCCGCAACGACGATGAAGCCCACTTCCACATTTTCTTCTTCAGCGACATCGGAAATGAAAGGCTGAGGCGAACCGCCCACGCCGCTGCGCCGGAGTTTTTTTAAATCCTCATCGTTCCATGTGACTATGTCCACAACTCCGGGAACAGCCTTGGCCTTTCCCAGGTTGAAACTTTTTATCTTTGCGTGCGCGTGCGGACTGCGCAGGAATTTCGCTTCCAGCATGTTGGGAACGACATAGTCGATTCCAAATTTAGCGAGGCCTGAGGCGACCGTCCATGACAGTTTGCCGGGCAGGTCTGTCTTCCCGACTACCCTGAAATCTTCTCTTTGTCCGTTAATTCCTGTTAAATCGGCCATAGTAGTTACTACCTCCTTTTGAAGAAAGCGCCTGCGGCTAATATTTTTGATCGCATTTGCCTTTTTTTTTCATCGGATGCAATATGGATAATCGATTGCTAAACTAATTTGTTTATAACTGGTTGAAATCCTGACGGCTTTAGCCCGACTGAAAAGATATCTAAATTTTCAATTGTCCTAAAGGATTCGGATTTTGGCTTTGAATCCATAAGCACCATCGCTCCTCCAAAGCGTGGTTTCATGATTTCCAAACGATTTTGAATCTGTCCGATAATTTCCGAGTCCGAGAGGTCTTGTTCCATGACAAATTCTATGCCGATATCCGGACTGTTGACTGTCTGTTGATGAATATCCACAAATACGGGTGTTTCTTTCAGATCTTTGACAATAGACAGAAAGATCATTCTGTGATCAAGAGCAGAAGATGTATCTCCGTTGCGATTTCTCAACAATCTTTGCGTGGGAATTTCAGCCGGAACATGGTACGAATTCACCTCTCTTGCCAAAGGCATCTTAAAAGCCACATAGCTGTCCAGTTTATTTGAATGAAAAATGAATTCCGGGATGCGCTTGGCTGGGTGATGGAATTGGCGTCCGAAGGCAATCTCACGCATCTCTGTCAGAAGAGGTCTATGCTCGCCGTCAAGAGCAATTCCAAAAATTTTATCCGGCTCCAGCTGGATGATAAGGGCAAGCGCGGCCCAGGTTTCATACCCTATCCGAAACATTCCTGTTGCCTCTGCTGCAAGCTCCCCTTCCGCTATCCTTTCAAAATCATCTTCGAGTATTTTCCCCTGAACCAGCTCGAAGAGACGGTTATAGATCAGGCGCATCATGCCTTCTATCGGGTTATGAAGGAAACTGGACAAATCCAGCGGCAATTCAATGGTGAGATTTAATGTTTCGGATAAGGCATTCTCAGACGCTACATAATTTTTCGATAGGGAATAAGCATCAAAATAAAGGGAACTGTTCCATGATTCAACAATTGCTCTTCGGACGTTGTTGAAATATTTATAGAAGCTGCCGCGCAAATCCTCAGGAATGCTAACTTCATAGGTTTCAATATGGATTTCCGGATTGGATCGGACATAGTCTTTCAGGATTCCATATTTGTGCTTCCACTCGGACTCTAGTGTCATAATTATTATCTCCTGCCGTGATCCCTTTTACGCGTCCTCTGACAGTCGGCAAAATACAATACGCATATCCTGCGCACTCGGATGGATTGCGGTTTCATCCTCATCTGATTATCAGACGTTGCTGCTATAGGATTGTTATTGTATTACTCAGGGATAAGGAGAAGTGGGATCCCGATTTTATATGGAAGGGTGTTGATTCTTCAGCTTTGCCCTGAGCTACCAAACCCGGGTAGATTCTCTGTTAAACACTCAGGTAAAGCCGAAAAATTTTTGCATTCAAACTCCGACAGAAAAACTAATCACATCTTAAATATCTTATAGAGGGCTGGGCGGTGTTTGTCAAACTGTAAATTCCGAGAACAAAGGCTTCCAAGTGGCGTTAGCTGGCGAAGGGCCAAAATCGCCTATTTCAAGGGATGTATCGATCCTATGTCCACGCGGGTGGATTCCAGCAATTCACGTATTCGTATTTCTTCCTTCCAACTAAATCGAAGAGAAACGCCACAATCGCTGGAGAATTCGCGGGGAGTTGGAATCATTTTGATCGAAACCCCATTTTTGATCAGCAATTTTTCCGCTTGAAGAGCGGCTGAACTGGTATGAAATAAAACTACGCCGTATGTGATAAAATCCGACATATTTTTAATGCTTCCTCAGAATTTCCTTTAATGCGTCGATGGCAGCCAGTATCTCTTCGTTTTTTGTCTGCGCTCCTGGAGCGAACCGGACAGTGCCTTCAGGGAAGGTGCCTATCGTACGATGGGCTGCCGGTGCGCAATGCAGTCCGACGCGACTTAAAATTCCATATTCCTCATCCATGCGAAACCCGATATCCGATACCCGATGCTCCGCAACTGTGAAGGATACGATCGATACGCGGTCCCTGATATCCCGGGGACCGTAGACAGCGATGCCCGGAATGCTTTCGAGGCCTTCCATCAACAGCTGTGCTAATTTCATCTCATGGCTTCTAATGGATGCTACCCCCTCTTTCAAAATCCATTGCACGCCTGCTCCCAGGCCTGCGATTCCTGCGCCATTGAGAGTGCCGCTTTCAAACTTATCGGGACAATCTTCCGGCTGAATTTCAAATTCAGAACGGCTGCCGGTGCCTCCGCGTACCAGCGGCTGTATTTCTTCCGTGTTCACGTGTTCGCCGATTGCCAGCCCTCCGGTTCCGGGAGGCCCTTGCAATCCCTTATGGCCTGTGAATGCCAGCAGGTCGATGCCCATCGATTGGATGTCAATAGGTAAAACTCCAGCTGTTTGCGCCGCATCCACAAGTATCCAGGCGCCTGCCCGATGTGCAATTTCTGCAATCTCCACAATCGGCAGAATGGTTCCCATGACATTGCTGGCATGGGTGACGGCGACCATACGAGTCGAGGGTTGCACAGCTTGTTCGACATCCTTGAGATCGATGGAGCCGTCCGCGGCACAGGGAACTACGGTTATGCTTATTCCCTTAGTCTGCAATCCTCTCAGCGGACGCATGACGGCGTTGTGTTCAATCCCGCTGGTAACCACATGATCGCCTGGGCGCAACAATCCAAACAGTCCGAGATTGACAGCACATGTTCCGTTTGCTGTAAAAATCACCCGCAAGGGATCCGGTGCATTGAATAATTCCGCCAGAGCTTCACGCGTATTATAGACAATGCGTCCGGCTGCGACCGACAATCGGTGGCCGGAGCGGCCGGGGTTGCCCCCGGCTCGCTGCAGGAAATCGGTGATGGCTTGCAGAACTTCAGGGCGCTTAGGCCAGGAAGTTGCTGCATGATCGAGATAAATCATAGTGTTGATAATCCCCTAATGCCGATATTAATCATGAATTCAAGTTTACGCTGTTTCAAATTCATCGTGCTGCTCAAAATAGTTGCGGCAGACAATTATCAATCCTTGGAAATGCTGACCCGATACCCGTCGCCTTCCGATTCCACGCCTTTTAGGGTCCATCCTTTTGAGATTATCGCGCGGCAAACATTCTCTTTGGAAGTGTCCGTATCTACGAGGATGACAATCTCCCCTTTCTGAACCTTCCTGATTTCATTAACGGTCAATAATACAGGCTGCGGGCAGGAAAGCCCTCTTGCATCGACAATGGAACTCATATCACTCCTCCTTTATTCAGACCGATTGCTTTCTCATGGTGAACCCGATAAAAATGCAAACCAGCAGTCCAATAATCACTGCGGGGATCCCGTAGGGGCCTACTCCTTCCGGTGAGCTTGCCAGCCCGAAATTGTGTGCAATGCCGGCCCCCGTAATCATCCCCATAACAAAAACCGCAGCATCCCCATCTCCTTCGCCTGCGAGAAATAGCTGCCGTCCCGGACATCCTCCGGCTAATGCAAAGGCTAATCCGGCTAGTACCATGCCGCCGAAGTTCCACAAACTCATCGTATGCGCTACAGGCTGGTTTACAAAACCGGGATGGAATTGGCCTAATGCCAGGTTGGTAAGAAATGCGACTATAACAAGCGCGAGAAATCCTCCAAGAAGGTGCGTTTGCTTGAAAAGGATGAAGTCACGGATAGCGCCCATGGTGCAAAACCGGCTTCTCTGCGCCAGGAATCCGATGCAGAGTCCAATCCCCAGTGATGCCAAAACAGGCGCATGCATGGAGCCGGGGCCTTTAAGGCTGAAGAACAAAAGGCCGTTCTTATCCTGTCCTGCCACTTGTGGGAAAATGAACAGAAGCACCAGAAATCCAAGCATGGTTAAAGGAAACAGCCATCCAACGGAAGCATAGGTGGTATTGGAACGCCCCAGATCGTAACCGCTCTTAAGGAACAGCGTGCCAATCCATATGCCCCCGATTAGCCCGAGCAGACCGAAAATTGCATTCCAATCGCCACCTGCCAGACGAAGCACTGCCCGCCATGGGCATCCCAGAAAAACCAAAGCTCCAATCATAGCGAAAACGCCCAGCATAAAGCGCACAATGGGCGCTGATCCGGCACGCGCTCTGAACTCCTTAAAAAAATAGGCTGCAATCATGGAGCCCAGGACAAATCCCAGGATTTCGGGTCGCATATATTGAACCACCGCGGCTCTGTGAAGTCCCAGCGCTCCTGCAATGTCTCGTTCAAAACAGGCTACGCAAATCCCCATGTTTGCCGGATTCCCCCACTTTTGCAGCAGTGCGGCAAAGATCCCGATAACCGCACCTACTAAGATCATTCCCCAACGAGTTGCAAAGAACTGAACTAATTTACGCATAGGTTTTTCCTATAAGGTTAAAGACAACTGTTGTGATAGATACTTCCCTTAATAGCATCGATTGACCGTACCGATATTGGATAACGGCTAAATGCCAACCTGCATTTGAATGGTAAAAATTGATTTCGAATGTTCTGCTGATCCGGATTCCGGCAGAACTTTGTCGAATTCAAAAGTGAGTTTTGCATCATGCTGTTTGAATAGCAGATTGATGCCGCCGCCGGCATATTTTGTGTCTGCTGCCGTATTCCTATAAACAGATTCGTACTTCGCATATGGTTGCAGCCGTAGTTTTTTGGCAAACGAGGGCATCAACCATCCTCCCTGCAGATACCAGGTTTTAGCGTCTCCATATTCCTGAGAGTTTTTGATTCCGGTATAAGCCCACTCCACATTGACGGCGCTTGATTTGATCGGATGATCAAAAAAAACATCTGCCGTCCATGCTGAATAGTCCGAGGTCGGGCGGTTTACGCCCCAATTCAAATCAGCTTGTCGATCAAATCCCACTCCAAAAGAAAGCACCTTTTTGGATCCGAGATAATTTCCTTTGTTGTAGAACTGGCCTTCGCTTTCGAGTGGATTTATGGAAATTCTGGCCGCGGTGCGGGGACTCTTCTGAACATTCTGCGCGCCCTGCTGGCCGTCAAATACGCCCAACCGGTATTGGACGATCCCTTTAGCCAGGTTTCCCCATACCGTTACTCCATCGTCTCTCCCAACATTGGAGGGGTAAAAGCCTTTTGCCCGAACGCCTCCCTGAGCAAACGGCATATCCAAAGTAAGCAAAGCAAACATGCTTTCTGTCCCGAACGATCGGGTGAAAGGGACATACATTCTGCCCGCCTGAATTTTAAGTTCTTCAAACGGCGTATAGGCAATCCATCCATCCCGGAGGCTGAAGCCGGTTCCCAGTCCTGAACCGGGAGTGTCTACTCCTTCCTGCCCAAGTCGGTCGCCCGCAATGTGGGTGAAAAATGTCAGCTTGGGAGCCACCTGTCCCTGCATATAGAGATAGGCTCTTCGTAGCATGAAGTCATTCAGGTGATGGGCTTTCTCTTCGCTGACAGACTGGCGCCATCCCTGAACTCTGACGCCGACTTCAAACCATCGGTCCTCATCTATTTTGGTTTTAACTCCACAGAAAGCAGGGAGTGAACAAAGATGAATGAGAAAAATCGCCGCCAAAAATGCCGGCAGTCGTCGCCGGTTCCCCTTTGTATTGTTACTTTTTCTACGGCACATCATGTGCATACTCCTTTCGCAAAGATATTGTATAACTCGTCTTCGGCGGAACCTGTTTCACCTTGCAGAAGCAAATGCCGAAACAAATACACACCTGCAGACGAGCATAGGATGTTCGCGATGCGAGATTTTCAGTGGAGTTTGTGAAAGGAAAATAAAGGCGAGATTATAGCAGAGGATGCATCCGGTTGGATGTGCGCCTTAATTTCCCCTTACAACAAACTGCCGCTGTTGGGAAACTGGGCTTCCCACACGGGGAGCCCCACAGCTCACATCACTTTCAATATAGAAATACCAACTTCATTACATTCGTCTCCTTATTACCAGGAATGTCTTCTATAATGCGGCATACTTTTATAAAGTCAAGCTTCTATTCCAATTCCCAGCTTTAAAATAAATCCTTATAAAAAGCGGGCCGTTCGGGATCCGGCAATAGTGCCGTATTAGCGACCAAAGGCAGGATAGTTTTTTATGATGTTCATTAGGATGATCGATCGAAGCCAGTTGGCAAAGATATTGCTTAAAAAGTAATATTAAATGTCCTGTCTGATGTGTGCATGTGGGCGTTAGAAGTATTTTAAGAGAAGCACTTTTTATATTGGACTAAAAAAGGAGAAATCGACATGGCAAAGATGACCAAGGAAATGCAGGAGATGTTCAATCGGGTGGGGATCAAGCAATTAGCCACGGCAGATAAAAATGGCGTTCCCAATGTAGTTCCGATTAATTTTATGAAGATATTGGACGAGGAAACGATTCTCGCTTCGGCTGTTTTTATGACCAAGACTTTTAATAACCTGAAAGAAAATCCGGCGTGCGCGCTGTCCGTTTGGGAAGGCTTTGCAGGGTATCAGTTCAAAGGCTCCGTAGCCATTATTACCGATGGCCCTGTTTTTAAGGAAACTCAGACCTGGACGGAAGAAGAAGGAAAAAAACTGGGTTTGCCGCTTCAATCCAAAGGCGCCGTCGTAATCAGAATCACCGAGATCTTCTCTGTTTCCCCAGGAGTCGATGCAGGGAAAAAGATCGCCTGAAAATATCTTCGATGAGCCAACCCGCCCATACTTTCAAAATCTTAATCTGATCCGTTGCAAAGTGCTGCGCTTTCACCCAAAGGGAAGCGCAGCCCGATCTTGCTGTTCTGGAGACGTTGAAGATTATTGCATTTTGCAACATTCCTGTTCTGGATCCATGCAAAATGCTCGTATAATCGGCCTGAGTTACGGACCAAAGCATCGTCTGACCTGTGGAGTGACAAGAATTTCCCCCCAATCGCCCATCGCGTGAAACCTAATTCTTGACTCTGCAATGGATTCTGACGCCGGCCCCGATGGGTTGGGTCAGCGTATTTTTAGCGCCGACCATGCCTGCCGTCCCGGCTTGAGTGACAGCGCATAGAGCGTTGTCATGATCATGGCGGAACTCAGGCACCACAGACAAGTTGCTCCGATAACAAAAGGTTCCAGGAAAGTCAGGTAAATCGAAAAGAGCGTGCCGAAACATGTCATGCCTAGAATTCCAATGGATGCACAATGCTGTATTCTTCTTGAACCCAGGCGCCGGATGGTCCAGGTTGCGAGGATAGAAAAAAACCCGATCAGTCCGAGAACCCCGATAGGCAGGATTCCGAAAAGCTTTGCGTATTCGCTTTGATTCACCGTATTGCAATCGCCCACAGGGCCGCAGACCGCTTCCACCTGGCTCACTTCAACATGGGACAGATACGCCGCAACCGCTATGCCCGCCAGCGTTAGGAGCGGAATCAGCCAATCGTAACGCGGCCGTATCGCTGCAGAATTCGCAAATTTCTCTTTTTTAGATATTGCCGGTGAGGCCAGGACTGTCAGGATCATTCCAGCCAATACCAGGATGGCAAGCCCGTTTCCATAGATATCGCGCTTGATTCTAGTTAAAATTCCGGATTTCGTTTCGCCGCCGGTCAGATCGATTATCCCCGAAGGCTCCGCCTTGACCGCAGGCGAGGATGTCGCGGTTCCCGCACCGGCAGATGCATCTGCAGACGCCGGAGGAATTGAAGGCGCGGCGGTGTTGTTTGCGACCGATACGGCTCCAGCGCTTTCGGATGTTTGCGGTCTCGACGTCGACGCTGGAACCGGCTCCGGCGCTGCGGTTGTCGTCGGCTGTTTTGATCGGCTCTCCGCCGTCTCGGTTTCCCGGACGAGAGAAGGCTTGGGTTGAGGTTTTGCGGCGGCCGCTTCGGGCTCTGGGGTGACAGTTGCGTGAGCCGCGGAGGAAGGCTCCGCATGTTGCGGAACGTTCGGTGCAAATTCCGGCCTGGCTGCCAGCATGGCGCTTAAGCCCGGGATGCCGGGCCAGTCTACGCCTCCCTCAGCTATGTATTTCTCGATAAGCTCGGGGAATTTTGAAGGAATCTCCTTGGATCCTACCATGGCGGTGTTTCCCAAGATGAGAAAGGGCACGGATTGGCTTAGATGTCCGTACTTCATGCACGCCGACAGGAACAGTTCGCTCCCGCTTTCGGTGTCGATGCTCAGGATCGCTATCTGGAGTTTTGATCCATAACGGGCGACAAGGGGAGGAAGAACCTCTTCTTTCACCTTGGTGCAATGAGCGCAGGTCGGTGAAGCGAAAAGAACCGCGCGTACGACCGGCGCGCTTGTTTCAGCGGATCGAACCTCGCCTGCAGCGAAAAAAAGAAGAAAGACCGCAACTATGTGAAATCGAATATTCGTTAACCTGGCGATTGGAAGCTTGCTCATATGTGTTTCAAACTCTCATCTGTTGTTTTCTTTAAAAAACCGCAACTCAATGCCCTGAACAGTTTAATTCGAGCCATACTTTAAGCAAACATTATTCCATTGCTTTAGTGGACATCATTTTGCTTTTATATTCTTTGGAACCTTCTACCATTGTTTCCAGTGGAAGAGAGGAGCATTTTTATGGGCAAAAAGATCACTCGTCGTACAATCTTGAACCTCAGCTCTGCGATTGGAGGTTTGGCTGTTGGCGGAGCCATAGTGGGCTCTGCCAATATCATGTCTGCATCGAAACCGGCGACCACCCTCCCGTGGGATTGGAAAGAAATCAACCCCGCCGACATTCAGGAACGCGCTTATCAATCCGCATGGGCGAAGATCGGCTGCATGTATGGAGTCGTCGAGTCTATTATCGGCACTCTGGCGGATAAATACGGCTCTCCTTATAATACTATTCCGGTTGAGGCCACTGTTTACGGAAGCGGCGGCATTGGAGGCCTTGGCTCTCTCTGCGGAACCGTCAACGCCTGCGGTTTTCTCTTTAACCTTTTCGCTAAAAACCAGGATGATCTCTTCGCTCTCTGTAATGAAATCTCGCTCTGGTATGAGAATGCCCAATTGCCATCCTATAAACCGATAAAGCCGAAACTGGACATCCCGATTGTTCCATCGGTGGCGCATTCGAATCTTTGCCACCTTTCTTCAACCGAATGGGCCAACGCTTCAAAACACAAGTTGTTGACTACAGAACATTTCGAGCGGTGCAATCGGCTGGTTGCGGATGTCGCCAAGCAAGCCGTCCTCATGCTAAATCAATATAGCGCCGGCAAGATCAGCTTCAAGGAGAAACTGAATTCTTTTTCCCAAGGCTGCCAGTCCTGCCACGGCCCGGGAAAAGTTAAAGCCAACGTTGCCGCCGGAATGAATTGCGATTCATGTCATAAAAATCCGCATTAATGGCAATGTTCAATCCGGACGAGTTTGCCCCGAGGATGGTTGGATTATGTTAAAGAAGGAGGAGCTTGCCGTCGTGAAAAAGCCAATGAGCTATATCGTTGCAATGTTTTTATTGCTTTTTGCGGCAGTTTGCTTTTCTCGATCCGAGCCGAAAGCTCGGGAATCAGCGTCTTCCTTCGCTCAGGCGAAGCTGCCTCCGGGCTCGAAAGAAGCGACCAGCGTCCCTCCTGCCGCTCCCAACGCACTTTTCCCGTCTGTTGTCGCCAAGGTGAACGGGGAAGCGATTCCTGGCCGGGACCTCGATGCATTGGTCCGGAATGAATTAAGCGCCATGGGGGATCCGGAATGGAAGGATCTGCGCAGGGAGTTCCGGAATGAATTAATTCTGAACAATATCACCGTGCTGATTAATTCCAGGCTTCTATACCAAAAAGCGGTGGCAAGCGGAATAAAAGCGACCCCGGTGGAAGTCAAGGCCGAGATGCAAAAGGTCGCCGAAACGTTTAAAAACGAAGCTGAAATGAACGAAACGCTGGCTCGCGAAAACACCGACCGTGTGTATCTAGAAAAGAGCATTTACGAAAATTTAACGATAACCAAATACGTAGACGCGACTGTGAACAAGAAGGTCGTCGTCGCTTCGGGTGAGGCGGCCAACTATTATTCAAACAATCTCAAGGAGTTCCACCACCCGGAAATCGTCCGGACAAGCCGCATCCTGATACGAGCCGCGGGCAATGCGCCCGAACAGGACGCCGCCGCGAAGAAACGTGCGGAAGCTCTTATGGCCCGCCTCCGGAAGGGAGAGGATTTTGCCGCGCTTGCACGGGAAAATTCCATGGAATCTTCCGCTTCGAACGGCGGCGATATCGGATTTGCATCCAGAGACGGATTGGCTCCGGAGTATTCAGAAGCGGCGTTTTCTCTTCCATTGGAAGGAATCAAGCTCATAAAAACGCAATATGGTTATTACATCGTCAAGGTATTTGATAAGAAACAAGAAGGGCTGTTTACTCTGGAAGAAGCTAAACCGCAGATTCACGAGCGTTTAAAAGCTCAGAAAGCCCAGGAGAATCTGAGCGCCCTGATCAAACAGCTACGGGAGAAAGCAACTATTGAGATCCTGATATCCGCCAAGGAGTTGCTGAATAATTAAATTTTAAATTATGGCGTCGTTTTTTCATAGGGCCACATGGCAATACCGCCGTCCAGGACCTTGACATCCGTGAATCCAGCGGCTCTCAGAATCAGGGACGCTTCGTATCCACGCAGTGAAATGGCGCAGTAAGTGATGACCTCCTTGTTTTTAGAAATCTCGGCAAGCCGTTTTCTCAGCGCGCCCAGTGGTATTAATGTCGACTTGGGCAGATGCACTTGCGCATATTCTTGTGGAGAACGAACATCCAGAAAAACAAAATCCTCTCCATTTTGCATTTTGCGTTGAACGGACTCTGCGGAAATGCCAACCATGAAACCATCACGCTTATTGCGCGCCACATTTGCCGCCGTGATCAGATTATCCATAGCGGACGAGTAAGGCGGCGCATAAGAGAGATCCAGATGGGCTAATTGATCCAATGTCATGCCTGCCGTGATGGCCGTAGCCGCCACATCAATTCTTTTAGCGCCTTCCCCCGGTCCCGTTACCTGAACGCCCAGCACCCTTTCCGTCTTTTTGTCTGCGATGATTTTCAATAACAGCGTTTTGGACTGGGGCATGTAATGAGCCTTATCCGCTCCGGGAACCATTGCTGCGATTACATCATAGCCTAGGGATTTTGCAGTGCGCTCCGTCATGCCGGTGCGGGCGACGCAATAGTCGAATACTTTGCAGATTGAGCTGCCCAAAACGCCGGGGAATAATTCATGGCCGCCGCAAATGTTCACGGCAACCACGCGGCCCTGCTTGTTGGCTGTGGAGCCGAGCGGGACATAGCAGGGAAGACCTGTCAGGCGATCCATGCATTCCACGCAATCGCCGGCGGCGTAGATGTCCGGATCAGAAGTGCGCATGTGACCGTCCACTTGAATGGCCCCGGTTTTCTCTCCTATTGCCAGACCCGCCTGTTTTGCCAAGGAAGTGTTGGGACGCACACCGATGGCAAGGATGACCATATCTGCGGGAAGGTCCCCTTTATCTGTTTGCACATGAGTCACCCTGTCCTCTGTCCCTCCCTGATTTTCCAGGGCAATGGCTTTAGTATTGGTCATCACTCTGACGCCATTCGACTCCATGTAATTTTCAACCAGGCGTGCGACTTCCCAGTCCAGCATATTGAGTATTTGAGGCAGCATTTCCACGATAGTCACTCGGCATCCATGGGTGGCCAATGCTTCAGTAGCTTCCACCCCGATGAGCCCGCCGCCGATGATTACGACGTCTTTGGCTTTATGTTGGGCTAGTATCGTTTTGATTCCCTCCGCGTCATGGACGCCATGAAGTGTGAATACATTCTTTTTATCCACACCGGGGATAGGCGGAATCACTGGAGAAGCTCCAGTGGCTAATACAAGCGTGTCATAAGGAAGCCAGGACTCCTTTCCTGTAACCAGAGCTTTTACACGAATGCGCTTGCTTGTACGGTCAATTGCCAATGCTTCCGTATGGTTCTGGACTTTAAAGTTTTTAACATTGAGGAAAAACGCGGCATCTCTCACGACTCCCGCTGGAGTCTCCATCAATTCTTTCTGCTCCTTAATTTCTCCGGATACATAGTAGGGAAGCCCGCACCCTGCGTAGGAGAGGAACTGGCCCTTTTCAACGATAGTGACATCTGTATCGGGCTTCATTCGAATAATTTTGGACGCGGCTTTTGGGCCGGCGGCTACTCCGCCAATTATGACAACTTTCACGATGTTTCCTTCTTTCCTGCGGTCATTCAATAGAAACCAGGGGTTTGCTACCCTCACCTTTTTTTAGTATCGATTCTCGTTAAGGGCAATCAAACGAGATCCCTTTTTAACCGGAATTTCGGCGACTGGCTCATAAACTTGGCAGGATTTTCATAGACCACTCGATGAATCAGTGCTTCCGAGTGTCCTCTGCGCCTCATTTCCATCATAAACTGGGGCACGGCGAGCGGCAGGCTGTGTCCCCAATCGCATGCGGAATTCACGTAAATGCGCTCGGGGCCATACCTCTCAATGATGTCCGCAGCGCGCGGAATAGAAACTTTGGTCTCGGGATATAAAGTTATTCCGGTGCAGAATCCATTTTGCATAATCATGTCGATCGTGTGTTCTTCCGCATGATCCATCATCACACGTTCCGGATTGAGGTTCTGGAATTTAAGTAAAGCCTCGATAGTGACTCTCGTTCCCTTGTGCTTGTTCTCAAGATGCGGTGTGTGAATCAAAATCAACTGGTTGTGTTCGAGGGCAAGACTTACATGATCGCAGAATGTGGCGAGTTCGTTTTGAGTCACAATGTTCAACCCGATTTCGCCGATGCCGATTACATTGGGCAAGTCCAGGTATTTGGGTATGATTTTCAGCACTCCCGACGCCAGATTGCGATCTTCACCTTCCTTGGGATTGAGGCAAAGCCAGGCATAATGCTGAATCCCGAACTGGGATGCCCGTTTAGGCTCGAATTCCGTCAAGTGGCGGAAATAGCCTTCGAATCCGTCCGGCGAGAGTCGGTCGAATCCGGCCCAGAATGACGGTTCGCCGATCGCCACACAGCCGGCCAGCGCCATCTGTCGATAATCGTCCGTGGTGCGGGAAACCATATGTGCATGAGGTTCGATAAACATCACAGCACCTCCAGTGAAGGATTGTATGCGCCCCACGCGGCTTTCTGATCCGTCTTTTCACGCGGTTGGGCGGTGGGATCGCTGAAGATCATATGAATGCGCCGCAGGCGGTCTGGATTGGAATCGGTCAGAACTGCCAGAGCCTTGTGGAACGGGTTGATACGAAAGTCTTTAGAAGGATCTTCTCCATCGGAAGAACGATCGAGACGGTCGAGAAAAGCTGCAACATCAAGAATCCTATGACGGTTTTCGATAAAATATTCATCCATGATTTGTCGCGTGGTTAAAGGGCATTTTCCTGTGTTTTTTGCCATGGGTTTCCTCTACAAAAATGGGTTGCAAGGGACAATCCAATTCCGAATTTCAACGATCTTTTCAATATTGGAATAATATCTTTGATCCTTTCAGGCATTCTGTCGCCTTTTCCTCAAAATCAGATAGAGACTTTATGGTTGCTTCGGGATGCTTTTATGAAATTCTGTTTGTCTGTGCCGCATTCCCGGCACGAGTTTATCGTGTTTGATGGAATGTTTCGACATTGAGTACGCCGCTTCTATGGCAAAGCAGACTAGAATGAATATTGCAACCAATAGGACATTCATTTCAGGACCTCCACGAATCGTTCGATCCCAAAGTGCCATAAAAGATTTTTCCGTCCATGCGAACCGTTGACACTTTCCCGTCCATCATGAGCGTATTAAGGTGTTTAAGCGCTTCTGGAGTTTGCAGGCTCAAACTGTGTGCAACATCGGCGCTGGTGCAAGGTCGCCTTGAAAGTAATGAAAGAACGTCATTCCTCGTGGCGTCAAAGCTCGACAGTTTGGGCCAATCTCCCTGCTGAAAATCGCTGATGATGTCGACTTTGCCCGGTAATATTCCCGTTAAGGCAATCATCTGGTTCCGAGATAGAGGTGTAGCAAATGCCTCGGCTGGAGGTCGAACGACCGTGTTCATTTGAATCCGGGTCAATTTAACGCCTCTTAAGATGGAGTTTATTTTTTCAACTTCATCCCGAATTCCGGTGACTCCAGCCAATAGGAGGACTTCCAGCCAGACTTCTCCTTTATAGCGGTTGGTGAATCCGGCAAGACCATCAACCATTTGATCAAAGGAAATTTCTTTGTGTGGACGGTTTACGTATCGAAAAAGAAATTTGTCCCCGGCGTCCAGAGAGGGAAGCACAAGATCCGCCGGCATCAAGGCCTCTTGAATATCACTCATCCAGAGAAGCGAGCTGTTGGTCAATACCGCTACGGGGATATTCGTCATGCTTTTGATCTTGATAATTAGATCCCCGATGCCGCTATTCAGAGTGGGTTCTCCGGAACCCGCCAGGCTGATATAGTCAAAAGGATCCGAGCAAAGCAGTTTCTCCTCCAACTCGCTTAGAATATCTGGAACTGCAACATATTCCTTTCGTTCGAGAGTCTTGTTCGTGGTTTGTCCCAACTGGCAATAAATACAGTCGTATGTACAAGTCTTAAAAAGAACGAGATCGATCCCGAGGGATCTCCCCAGGCGACGGGAGGGAACAGGTCCGTAGATGTGTTGAAAACGTTTCTCATTCATTGCTAGGTTCCACAAGGAGGTTTCTCGCAACGTTGTTTTTGACCGCAACAGGTTGTTCCCGTTGACTCGAACGAGCAACTGTTTCCATTCCCGCCTTGATGCTCCTGTCTGCCGCCCTTGATCGCAAATCCCGATCCTCCGCTGACAACCAAGTTGAGCTTCCCATTACATTCCGGGCATTCTTCAACGGGTTTTTCCGTAATAGCCTGTCGAAATTCAAATTGTCGCCCGCAGGATTCGCACTGATATTCGTAAGTGATCATTATTCTCCATCCTCTTTTCGGTCTAATCGGACCATGCGGTTGCGCAGTCGTTTGCGGCCGCCGCATCCGGGCATTCGCAGCGCCCCGTTTTCGATGCGACCGTCGAGCAATGCGTCAATCACTTCATCCATGCGTCCACAGATGTGAGGGATAATGTTGATTCCTGCAGAAGCGAGTGCGGTCTGCTGTGTTTGAGATATCATTCCGCAGATAAGAAGATCTACGCCAAGCTTTGGAAGCAACTGAGCCCGTTCGAAGGGGTTTTGCGCTATCAGAGATTCTTCTTGCCGATGCTGTTCTTTATCCTCAGAAACGTCAACAAGCAGAATCCTTCTTGCCTCATCGAAAACCGGTGAAACCCGCCCCTGCCATAATGGGATTGCAACTCTCATAATTTAAGTTGTAGCAAATTGCGTGCCACTCACTGCCTTGGCCCGCGTTGAATGCCAATAATGAAGAAACCCGATGTATAACAAATGCCCTCCTGAA
The DNA here is from genome assembly GCA_964441405.1 of uncultured Acidobacteriota bacterium. Classification (GTDB taxonomy): domain Bacteria; phylum Acidobacteriota; class UBA6911; order UBA6911; family UBA6911; genus UBA6911. The sequence continues at coordinate 4,803 of CAYTYP010000009.1, read as the reverse complement.
AACTTAGGATGCCTGTTTCTGTATCTTAGGGGCGCTTGCAACCGGGGCAAGCTCAACGATTCGTTTGGCGATAGGTCCGAAAAGGTCTCCAGGATAACTTTCGATTTCGCCCCGGTCACATAGGGAAGCGATGCTGGGATCTATGGGCAGACATCCCAGGAATGGCATATGGAGCTGCGATGCCATGAGCTCAGGATTGCTCGCTCCGAAAATTTCATGGTGGGATCCGGTATCCGGGCACACGAAATAGCTCATATTTTCCACTAAACCCAGTATGGGGATTTCAATGTCTCGCACCATATGAGCCGCCTTGCGTACTACCATCCCCGCCAGGTTCTGCGGCGATGTAACCAAAACAACTCCGCTCATAGGAAGAGATTGAAGCACGGTCAGCGAAGCATCCGATGTGCCGGGCGGCAGATCTGCCAGCAGATAATCCAAATCTCCCCAGAGGACTTCGGTCCAGAACTGCTTGATGGTGTTGCTGATAAGCGGACCACGCCAGATCACCGCCTGATCTTCGTTTTCAAGCAGAAGGTTTATGGACATGATGGATATGCCGGATTTTGTCTTTGGCGGCAATAACGCCATTGGACTGGATGAGGGGCGCGCGCCATTTTTGAAAAACATCTTGGGAATGCTGGGGCCGGTAATATCCGCATCCAAGATTCCTACGTTATGTCCCATGCGGCGTAGAGCGGTTGCCAGAAGCCCTGTGACAAGCGATTTACCCACTCCGCCTTTTCCGCTCATGATGGCAATTACGTGCTTCACGTCATTGAGTTGTTCTGCCATGTTCTTGGGAGCATCTTCTTTGGTCAATGCGGCTTTCTCCTTTACCGTCATCTCCTCCAGATAGATATCGACGGCCTTAACTCCCTTCAGCGCTTGCACTGACTGCTTTGCGCTGCCGACCATTCGATCCTTAAATGGACAGGATAAGTTGGTTAGCGCCAGGGTGAATGCTACCTTTCCGTCCGCCACCTGCAGATCGCGCACCATCCCGAGGTCGACAATGCTCTGCCCGAGTTCCGGATCCTGGACCTTTCCCAATGCGTTTCTTACTTCAGATTCTGTTGCCATGTCTCATTTGCCTTCTCTAATGATGTTTTGCCGCACTTCTATGATCGCCTGAGCCTTTGCCTCAACTAATACAGGCAAAGATCGTGCCAAGGCGTAATAATTCCTGTTCGTATCCCTTTTACCTGGCTATAAATCGACATTCTCGCTTCCCGGTATGGGTTTTCACAGGAACATTGAATGTGCCACTACCTGCACCACTACCTGTCTTTTCTCAAAGCAATCGGGGATTTCATGCAATATGCATATAAGGCCGAGCGAGTTTCTTGCATTATGCAATGTATCAACCTCCGGTTTCCCCATTGGTTTCTCAAATATGCTGCGGAACAACAGCAAAAGCGTGAGTATTCGACGATTGGTACGGCTTATGCATAAAACTAAAGGTAACGAATGCCGCGGTTTTTAAGAATAAGGTGTGGGTATCCTCAATATATTGATCCAAAAAACAGGTATAAAGAAAGGAGCATGTGTGAAAATCACAATTAGTTCACAAGGGGAGAAACTGGATTCTGCAGTAGATCCGCGTTTTGGCCGGGCGGCGCAGTTCATCCTCTATGATACGGAAACAGGTTCCTATGAAGCAATATCCAATGCACAAAGCCTGGATGCTGCGCAAGGTGCGGGAATAAAAGCCGCTGAGACCATCTCCCGCCTTGGCGCTCAGGTGCTGATTACCGGTCACTGCGGGCCCAAAGCCTTTGAAACGCTCAAGGCTGCCGGTATCGAGGTAGTCATTGGAGCCGAAGGATGCACGGTTTCGAAGGCTCTTGAAAAATACAAAGCCGGTCAACTCAAAACCTCGGGCTCTTCGGATGTGTCGGGGCATTGGCAATGATCGTTGCAATTGCTTCCGGTAAAGGTGGGACGGGCAAGACAACGGTCGCTGTAAATCTGGCAATATGCCTTAATGAACCGGTACATCTGCTGGATTGTGATGTTGAGGAGCCCAATTGTCACATTTTTCTGAAGCCAGAGATCTCCTGTCGCGAACGGGTCAGTCTTCCATTTCCCGTTGTTGATGAAAAGGCGTGCAACGGCTGCGGCGAGTGCAGCCGGGTCTGTCAATACAACGCTATTGTTGCGTTAAAAACCAAACCGCTGGTATTCCCGTCTCTTTGTCACGGTTGCGGGGGTTGTGTCAAGGTTTGCCCGTTGAAGGCTATAAGCGAAAGCACGCGCGAAATAGGAACAATTGAAACCGGGAGCGGCCGTCATGTTCAATTCGTTCAGGGCTGTCTGGATGTAGGCCAGACATTATCTCCGCCTCTCATTCGAGCCGTGAAGCGTTTTTCTGCCGGAGAAGGGATAACGATTGTCGATTGTCCTCCCGGCGCCTCCTGTCCGGTGATAGCGGCCGTGAAAGGGAGTGATTATGTTGTGCTGGTAACAGAGCCTACGCCTTTTGGACTTCATGATTTGAAGCTGGCAGTGGAAACAATGCGCCGCCTGGAGCTGGATTTTGGAGTTGTTATCAACCGGGCTGTTTCCCTGGATCAGCTCGTGGTGAAGTACTGCAGAAGCGAGCATATCCCGATATTGATGGAAATCCCGGATGATCGAAGAGCCGCATCCGCTTATTCGCGGGGCCATCTGATTGTTGAGATGGTTCCGGAATTGAGGGAGTTATTCGAACGTCTCTGTCGGCGGGTGATTTCCGAAATACAGCGGAAAGCGAAGCACCGCAAATCGGGCGCTGAGAATGGGGTGGGGATCGCATGAAAGAAGTGGTTGTTATCAGCGGCAAGGGAGGTACGGGCAAGACAAGTATTGCGGCTTCGTTTGCGGCCCTTGTCCAATCCGTCGTGATTGCAGATTGCGATGTCGATGCTTCGGATCTGCATCTTGTATTGTCACCACGGATTAAACAGCGTGAGGAATTTAAAAGCGGCCGGGAAGCCATAATTCGACCGGACGACTGTATTTCCTGCGGCATTTGCCGGGAAGAGTGTAGATTTCATGCGGTCCGGGTTGTTCGATCGATTCAGGGCAGACAGTCCTATTTTATCGATCCGCTTTCTTGTGAGGGATGTGGCGTCTGTGTCCGCCTTTGTCCCGAGAATGCTGTAGATTTTCCGGAACGGGTATGCGGCGAATGGTTTGTATCGGACACCCGTTTTGGCCCGATGCTGCACGCGCAGCTGGCGATAGGAGCGGAGAATTCAGGGAAGCTGGTATCTATAGTTCGGAAACAAGCGCGCAAGATTGCGGATGAACTCAAGAGCTCATGGATAATCGTCGACGGCCCTCCTGGAATTGCCTGCCCGGTCATTGCATCCATAACAGGCGCATCGCTGGCTCTCATTGTGATTGAGCCGACTCTGTCGGGCGTGCATGACATGGAAAGGGTTCTTGCCCTGACCGCGCACTTCGGAATTCCCACAATGATATGTATCAACAAATGGGAGCTGAATCCCCAGATCACCGACCAGATCGAGAACAGTGCACAGTCATCGGGAGTTTTTCTTGCCGGCAGGATTCGCTATGACCGAGCGGTTACTAATGCGCAAATTGAAGGCGTCACCGTTGTGGAATATGGCGGTCAGGCTGCCGAGGATATCCGGCGAACATGGCAGAACCTGGAGACGAAATTAGAGAATTTGGATATACCGTCAGTCATGCAAGTGTGATTTTAAGACCTTGGTCCAATGAACAGGTGGAATTGTGCGAGCCTGGGAGTCCCGTCGCCATGACAGTTTTTTTATTATTGAATGGGAACATCCGCCTTTGAGGGAACGAATGCTCCCATGCGCATTGCATCAGGACCTGAAATAGTGTGGCGCCTATTTTTCCATTTTAGGCGACCAAACCTTCCAGACATTCCCAACAAGATCAGGCCCCGGCTTCAGCGTTAGATCTCCAGGCATCCACCCCGCGGGAGTGGCTTCAGCGCCTTTGGCAGCCCGGACGTGCTGGAAGGCCTGGATTTGGCGCACCGACTCGGCGAATTTCCGGCCGACGGGTGTCGTCAATACCTCCATCGCCTGAATCACGCCTTCCGGATCAATAATGAAACGCCCGCGCATTTCTATTCCCTGGGTCTCATCGAATACACCATATGCACGACCCAAATTGCCTGCCTGATCCGATGCCATAGGAAAGGGTACGCCGCCTGGAACCATTTTCGCCAACTCATGATCGTTCCACATCTTGTGTACGAAATGGCTGTCTACGCTCACCGAAACCACTTCCACCCCCAGCTTCTGTAATTCGGAGTATTTGTCGGCAACCGCCGACACTTCGGTTGCTCAAACAAAAGTGAAGTCTCCCGGATAGAAACAGAGTAACAGCCATTTACCTGAATAATCAGAAAGCTTGACAGTGGTAAATTTCCCCTGATAATACGCCGGCGCAACAAATTCAGGAGCTTTTTGCCCCACGTGAATAGCCATGATCTTTTCCTTTTGATAATCAGTGATTTCGGTCGGTTGGGCGCTGTTTCCTTTATCCGGAACCACAGCCCCTGTTAAACGTGCACAACCCTGCGGTTCATCCGCCATTGTGCCTCCTTTCTGTCATTTGACTTCTCGGTTTCACGTCGAAGAATTCAATATTACACGTGCTGCTTCATCCGGGCTCTGATTGACCTTTGCAAGATCGTGGCCAGGGAGGTCATCCTGGACTTTAATTCCTACAAAACGATTTCCTAAACTTGAATATTACCTGCAATGGTGAATGTATACAGGATTACGCTATTCCATTCGTTTGAACCGATACTTCACAGCC
>CAYTYP010000008.1:21149-109658 GCA_964441405.1 uncultured Acidobacteriota bacterium | reverse complement strand
AACGCCGGCCTGTCACGCCGGAGGTCGCGAGTTCGAGTCTCGTCGGCCCCGCCATAAATGGTTTATTTACTTTATTTTATGGCACCACCCCAAAGACTCCAATAGCCGCCTTTCCCAAAAAATATTATCTGCCCTATAGAAACATTTTCATTGCTATGAATTTCCGATTTGATAGAATCAGTGACAATTCAAACTGACAAACGAGAGTTCTACTATGAAACAAACGATTAGCTTTAAACTCAATGGGAAACCGACAAAACTGGATGTCGATGGGGACAGAAAGCTTTTGTGGGTGCTGCGTACAGACTTGGGATTAACTGGAACAAAATATGGTTGCGGCAGGAGTTTATGTGGCTCCTGCACTGTAGTGGTGGGGAAAGAAGCCGTCCGCTCATGCATATTGCCGGTTAAGGAAATCCAAGGCAAAGAAGTCATTACGATTGAAGGATTGGCGCAACGCGACACTCTTCATCCTCTGCAGGCGGCATTCGTCGAATACGGCGCCGTCCAATGCGGATTCTGTACGCCCGGCATGATCATGAACGCCTATGCCATGCTGCTGAAAAATCCGAAATTGACTCGCGAGCAGATTATCGCGGGAATGGATAACAATCTTTGCCGCTGCAGCGGTCATAAGCGAATTGTTCAGGCAATCGAAAGCGTTGCAAAAAAAAGATGAGGGGGCGCCATGAAAGTTGAAAAATCCAAAGCTATCGAAAATGCCCAAGCAGAAAATTTTGGGCGGCGTGATTTCATGAAGCTGGTCGGAGGAGGAATCATCGTGTTCTTCAACGTTGATCCACCCGCTCCAGCCCAAGGATTCGGCCAAGGGCCTCCTCGTCAGGGACTTGGTCCGCCCATGGGCGGCATGATGGGAATGGGCGGCGCATCCGATTTCAACGCATATCTCCGGATTGGAGAAGATGGGGGAATTACCGTATTCTCAGGAAAAATTGAACAGGGACAGTCCAACACAACGGCCCTTGCTCAAATGGCCGCCGAGGAACTCGGCGTTTCACTTGAAGCCATAACAATGGTTATGGGCGATACGGATCTGTGCCCTTATGACATGGGAACTTTTGGCTCCATGTCGATACGCGTTTACGGACCCGCGCTAAGAGCCGCAGCCGCGGAAGCCAAAGCTATCTTAATCGAAATGGCAGCGGAACAGTTGAAGACGGCCAAAACGCTATTGAGCGCTCAAAACGGCGTCATCTTTGTCACTTCAGATAAAAAGAATCAGGTGACTTTCGCACAGTTAGCCAAAGGGCAAAAAATCACCCGCAAACTGGACCAAAAACCTCAAACAAAACCCGCTTCGCAATTTACGATCATCGGCAAATCGCCAGTTCGATTGGATGCCAAAGATAAAGTGACCGGCAAAGCGAAATTCACCGCGGATCTCCAATTCCCGGATCTTCTTTACGCAAAACTGCTTCGGCCTCCCGCTCACGGCGCCACACTTAAGAAGGTGGATACATCTGCAGCTGAAAAGATTCCTGGAGTGACCATCATCAATCAAGATGGAATAGTCGCGGCTCTTAGCGCTGATCCCGAAATCTCTGAAAATGCGCTTTCAGCTATTAAAGCGGAATTCGATGAACCACAGGGAGATGTAGATAATATAACCATTTTCGATCACCTCCTCAAAGCGGCTCCCAGGGCGCAGCAAAGCGAGAAAAAAGGAGATCTGTCCGAAGGAGAAAAATCTTCCGTCTCAATATTGGAACAGAGCTATTTTAACGGTTATGGCGCACATGCGCCGATTGAAACTCATATCGCCTGCGCCAAATTGGATGGCGGCAAGATGACGGTCTGGGTTTCGACTCAGACGCCCTTCACGAATCAAAGTGAAATTGCAAGAGCCCTTGGATTTACAAGTCAAAATGTACGGGTCATTACCCCCTTTGTGGGCGGGGGATTCGGCGGCAAGAATTATGCGCCTCAAGCAGTCGAGGCTGCACGGCTGGCCAAAATCACCGGCAAACCGGTTCAAGTTTCCTATAGTCGGGCGGAAGAGTTTTTCTATGACAACTATCGGCCGGCGGCCATCGTGAAAATCAAGTCCGGCGTGGATAGCGGAGGGAAAATCTGCCTTTGGGACTATCACGTTTACTATGCAGGGACAAGAAGCGCCGAGCGGTTTTACGATATTCCTCACCATCTTATAAACGCTTACGGCGGTCCTATGGGAGGCGGATCGAAAGTGCACCCGTTCAACACCGGCACATGGCGCGCCCCCGGCGCGAATATTAACGTTTTCGCCCGGGAGTCCCATATAGACATCATGGCCGCCAAATTGAAAATCGATCCGCTGGAATTTCGTTTAAAAAATACATCCGATCCGAGGATGAGGAGCGTGCTTCAAACAGCGGCAGAACGTTTTGGCTATAAAAGCGCCGTTGGACCAAGCGGCCGTGGAATCGGAATCGGTTGCGGAATCGACGCCGAAACCTATGTCGCTGAAATTGCCGAGATCCAGGTCACCAACGGCAAAGTGAAGGTAAAAAGAATCGTCGCGGCGCAGGATATGGGGATTGCCGTAAATCCCGATGGCGCCAAAATGCAGATCGAGGGATGCGTCATGATGGGTCTTGGATACGCTCTCACCGAGGAACTCCATTATAAAGGCGGCAAAATACTTACGGCTAATTTTGGCGATTATGAAGTGCCACGCTTTTCCTGGCTGCCCGAGATAGAAGCCGTCTTGGTCAAAAACGACGACCTGACAGCGAAAGGCGAAGCCAAGGGCGGAGGTGAGCCTGCAGTTGTTCCAGTGGGCGCCGCTATTGCAAACGCCGTCTTCGATGCGACAGGCGGCCGCGTTTTCCAAATGCCCTTGACTCCCGACAGGATCAATAAGGCAGTAGTCAGTAGTCAGTAGTCAGTAGTCAGTAGTCAGTAGTCAGTAGGATTTTCGTATTAGGTGATGGCAATATAAAGAGAAGGCTATTGAATTTTTGTTTTTTTAGATATTGTTAAAAAATACGACTGACGACTGACGACTGACGACTGACGACTGACGACTGACGACTGACTACCGGCTACTGACGACCTCCAGCGCCATCCACTCTTCGCGCTCAAAGCGAGCTATGATTTTTAATTGAGCGCGAGACAAGGTTTCGGCAATTTCTTCAAAATCCTGGATCAGCAAACCGGAAATACATGCGAGTGCGTCCTTCACAAGCAATCCCGGCAGGGCATCGGATAATGCAGGCAAAGCCCTGATATCCAGATTGGCGACCACCCTGTCAAAACAACCCAGGCGGCCATCTTCAAATGAAGCAATCCGGAAATCCAATTCATCGCCAAAGCTATTGAGGGCGGCATATTCCCGTGCGCATTCGATCGCTACCGGGTCATTATCGATGGCCAAAGCCGACGCCGCACCCAGTCTCAAGGCAGCCATCGCGAGAATTCCGGTTCCAGTCCCAATGTCAAGGATGCGGGCGCCGGCGAAGGTATGATCCTCCAACCACTCAAGTATCATCTGAGTTGTTGCGTGATAGCCGGCTCCAAACGCTCTCTTAGGGTCGATTACAAGCTCGATGCCCTTAAACTCAGGATCGCCGGCATTCCAACTCTGCCGGATCCGGATGCGCTTCCCGATTTGAATCGGGCGCAGTGAAGCCGTCCAGATTGCATTCCAATCCTGGTCTGCGATAGTCTGGACCGTCAAATCAGTTTCACACTCTTTAGCGCCCAAGCCCGCCAGAGCTTTTTTCAAATGTTCCACAATCCCAGGATTCCATCTTTCTTCCGGCCAAAATAGATGGAGGACTCCGTCTCTTTCCCAACTGCCAAGCGCTTCTTCCTCTTGCATCCATGCAATAAACTCATCGGAATCAATAGACGTCCGGAAAGTTATTTCAATGAAATTTGGGTGCATAAAAACCACATAAATAAACCGTTTCGTTCACAAACACACAAATCCTTAAGCTTCCCAAGATACTAAATTAAGTTCCGATACTAAAGGCGAATTATTTAAAACACAGCCGGAAAATCAACGACTGCGTACAATGCGTTTAAAAGGCCGGATATTTATGGCAAACTGGTATCGAGATGCCCTACTGGTTTGATGGCAACAACTTGATTGGCCAATCGGCTGCGGCTGCGAAGGAAAATCCTAAGATACGCCGGGCGTTCTTATCAGCTCTTAGTTCTTATCATGCTTCGCGAGGGGGAAAGTTCATTGTCTATTTTGACGGCGATGATCCAGGCGGCTCGACTTCACCTCCGGGAGTCGGGATAAGGTACAGCGCTCCTCTTTCAACGGATGATGCGATTCTGCGACGCCTAAAAGAAATCCAACATTCTTCCGAAGTAATTATCGTAACCAACGATCGTGAATTAATGTCCCGCTGCCGAAACGCCGGCGCGGCGACCATGAGTTGGAGCGAATTCGATTCCAAAATGAAAACCAGTCCGAAGCTGGGCCGAGGTGCGAAGGAATCTCAGGACCAAGTCGATGTCGAAGACTGGATCAGGTATTTCGGCTTGGGCAAGACGGATCTTTGATTGACGATTGACGATTGACGATTGCACTCAAACGAAGCGTTCATTCGTACGGTTGCAATCGTCAATTGTTTCTATAGTTGCCGAATTTCAGCTCAACGCCATAATCTTGTTCTTTGATGTGATGCATTATGTTCTGCAGATCGTCGCGTGATGGCGATGAAACACGCACCTGCTCTCCCTGAATTTCAGCTTGTGTTTTTTTCATTTTCAATTCTTTTATGAGCTTGACGATGGCTCGCGCCGTCTCGATAGGTATTCCCTGTTGCAAATCCACCTCTTGTGTAACAGTGCTGCTGGCCGCAGGTTGGACTTTTCCCGGGTGCAGGTTCTTCACGGGAACCTGTCTCCGGATCATCTTCTCCTGAATAACGTCCCACATCGCCCGAAGTTTGAATTCATCCGGAGCGCGTAAGATTATTTTATTTTCGGCCCGTTTGAAATCGACGCCGACGTTCAGTCCCTTGAAATCATAGCGTTGTCGGATTTCTTTCATCGCCTGATTGATCGCATTATCGACTTCCTGCAAATCACATCCTGTAGTGATATCAAATGATTGTGAGCCTGCCATTATTCATCCTCTTATTTGCTCCTGGACGATTTTTTCAATTGATCCAGAATGTCGCCCAGTTTTTTGAGTTCCGCTTCCCCCTGCCGTTGGGCATTGACAGCCCTCTCATAGGCGTCGGTAGCTTTTTGAACCAAATCAGAGCCGCCGGCCGGCGTGGTTTTTTCCGCCGCGGTCGTCGGCTGAGAAAGCGAAGCGTCGCTCGTAAAGTCCGGTTGCGCCAATTCTCCCTGGAATATTTTGGAGATAGAAGCTTCCAGTGTTTCCTCCATAGCGATCCGGTTTTCATAAGCGACAATGACCCGTTTCAGCTCGGGTATTTTTCCGCTTTCGGCGCGCAAGTAAAGCGGCCGCACATAAATCAGCGCTTCTTCTATTGGAATGACCAACAGATTTCCCAGCATCACTTTTGATCCGCGCTGATCCCATAATGAAATCTGGCGCGAAATCTCCGAGTCCTGGTTGATTCGGGCGCTGATCTGTTTTGGACCATAAACAAGTTTTTGTTTGGGAAAACGGTAAACAACCAGTTCACCATAATTCTCGCCATCGCTCCGCGCCACCATCCATGCGGAAAGATTGTCTTTCCTTCCCGGTGTGAATGGAAGCATCAGTATGAACTCCTCATGTTTTTCCTGCGGAAGCCGCATAATGGTGTAATACGGAGCCATGGGAGCTTCACTTTCACCGCCGGCCAGGACAGGTATTTGCCATAGATCCTCTTTGTTGTAGAAAATCTGTGGAGAGGTCATATGGTAGGTGGCGTAAATATTGGTCTGCACGTTGAAGATATCCTCCGGATATCTCAGATGTTGCCGGAGATCGGGTGAAAGCGCCGATAACGGACGGAAAACGCCGGGAAATATATTTTGATAGACCTGGATCAGCGGATCTTTCGGATCGGAGACATATAATTCGACTCCGCCGTTATAAGCGTCCATGACCATTTTTACTGAATTTCGAATGTAGTTGCCGACCCCCGGAGTGGTATAGGAATAAGGATAGCGATACGATTTTGTATAGGCATCCTGAATCCAGAATTGCCGTCCTTCGGAGATAACCATGTAGGGGTCCCGATCAAAGACCAGGAACGGGGCGATTCGGCCCAACCTGGTTTTAAGATCGCGGTGATACAGGAATCGACTGTCTGCATTAAGGTAACGGGAAAGCAGGATATTGACATCTTTAAAATAAACAGCAAACAGCAGCTTTCGGAAAAAAGAATGGATCGGGACTCCACCGGTTCCCTGATAAATCGTGGAAACGTTTTCTTCCCCGGAAGGATAATCAAATTCTTCTTTTTGAGTTTTTACGATCGCATAACCTTTGGTTAGCTCGCCGTAATAAATTTCCGGTCGTTTTATTTTGAACGCCGGATTGGTGGCAACCGGCGGAAGGTCTTTCACTAAAAGTTCCGGCAATCCCTCCGAGGTCACCCGGTTGACAGGCCCTAAAGTCAACCCATAGCCATGGGTGTAGCTTAACCGTTCATTAATCCAATTGCGCTCGGGCAGGCTCGTGGAGTTCAATTCACGCGGAGACAGCATAATCTGCTGCAATTCGTTGTCGATCATATAGCGATCATTGTCGACGCTTACAAAATCATAATAAAGCCGGATTTCCTGCAGTTGCTTGAGAGCATCGAGCAAAGGTTCATGATCCCAAAGCCGGATGCTATGAATGGTGGCCATATTTTTTTCGATATCCTGCGGCGTCAGCGCCTTGTCGCCCGACAGATTCCGTTCTGCCACGTTCGACAATCCATAAGCCTGAAGCGTCGCTTGGATATTATGTTCAATCTGAGGGCTCTCTTTTTCGAGTTCGTTGGGGTCGACGCTGAATTTCTGAACAAATGCAGGATATATGTTCCCGAGAAACATAACTGCGAAATACAGGATTACTGCAGCAATAGCGCCTCTGTTACTGGCTGCAAAAGCATTGAGGATCATAAGCAATGCGCCGGCCAGAGATGCAACGACCAGCAAACTCAACATAGGAAGGCGAGCGTGCAAATCCGTATAGGATGCACCCGAGAATACGCTGTGGTCGCCAAAAAGGATGTCATAGCGGCTCAGATAAGCGCTGGCTGAAAGGAGCAAAAAAATAAAAGCCGCCAGAAACGAGATGTGAATCCCTATCCTTGTCCTGCTTCCTTGAATCTGCAGCTTTTTCCACGCCAGAACGCCTTTAAAATAATAAAGCGCCAGCGATCCGGCCAGGGTCAAAAAACCCAGGACGAGGAAGACTTGCACAACTTCACGCATTAACGGCAATGAGAAAAAGTAAAAGGACACATCGCGAGAAAAAACCGGATCGTTGACATTAAAGGGAACGCGGTGAAGCCATTGCCAGACTATTTCCCAATTTTTCGCTTCACTGGCTGCGAATAAAAGCCCTACCGCAAGAGCCAGCAATCCGGATATGCGCCGGACTGTTTCCGTGGACATCCGATAGGCGGTAATTTGTCCGGTCGGAGTAGGGATTCCAATCTCGATCTGGCCGGGCCCTCGATTTGCAAAAAAGAGATTCAGATAAACAAAAAGAAAGCTGATCAACAGCGTTATGGATCCGACCAGACTCTTTGCATAAAGAGTGGTGGTGAACACTGCGGCCTTCCCGAGTTCAAGGAACCAGAGATAATCGAAATACATTTCGATCGCAAAAGTCGCGCCGCCAAGAACGACAAACAAGGCAACCAGGATGCTTATCAAAGTAATTCGTTTGCGCATATTCACCCTATCTGATGGGATTGAAAAATTGTCTGTCCTTACTAATGTATCATACACCTAGAAAACAAAAACCTACATGTTTGTATTACAGATTCCACGGTGAAATCCGTATATTGCATCGTGTTTGGGAGTTTTTGAATATTATCGAGAACAGGAGGGACAGGTGCGGACGGCCGGCAGATCTGATATACTGGAACGGTTGTGAATATTTAACAAGGGGATTGCCAAATGGTTGAATTTTCTTCTGAGCCGCAGAAGCCCTCCCACCCAATCATTTTATTTATTATGGCAGGATTGCTGGTCGTTCTCATTGGCGGAATCGCTTTGTATGTTTATCACCAGCGGGGGAAGCCATCGGAACCCAAGGCAACAACTATTTCCGTGCCGGGTTTGCTCAAGGCCGGCGACACTAACTTCGAATTCTACAAAACCCGAATCCGTATTGAAAAAGTCAGTGCGGCTTTAGGGATAAGCATCAGCAATAGTCGGACCGCCTTCATATCGGGAATTATTTTCAATGACGGAGATCGCACGCTTGAAGCCGTGCAACTGCATATAACCCTGTATGACGTCTGGGGCAAACTTTCGAAGGAACGAACCGCTTTTGTTCTTAAACCAGGACCGGGTTCAAAACCGCTGGAACCCCTGGAAAAACGCTCTTTTAATATCGGAGTCGATTCTGTCGAGTATTATTGGAACCCGAAGCAAGTTGCCTATGAAATTACGGGCCTGAAGTATCGCGGATCCGAGACACGATGAAATCTGAAATAACTGCCCGCTCCCATCGCGAATCATCCATCGCCAATCGAAAATCTATTTCAGCGCTTCTGATAGTTTTGCTATTGCTCTGCATCTCCTGCGGGCGGCGCAAGCTGAAACCCGACGAGATCAAGCAAAATCGTCTTTTTGCTGCGATTATCCAACGCGAGTCCAACCGAGCGCTGGGGGAAGATGGATTTTTCAAAGACAATCTGCAATCGAATCCTTATCCGGAAGTGCGGAGAGCATGCGCGCTCTCTCTCGGACGAATAGGAGATCGACGCGCGCTTCCTTGGCTCTATGAAGCTCTTCACCCTAGCGACGTCGCTGTCCGGGAGGCGTCGGCCTTTGCTATCGGTTTGATTGAAAATCGCGAACGGCTTGAAGAACAAGGCCAGCCGATAGATTCCCGGACTATTCCGGAACTGCTGCGCCTCCTTGACGATGCTTCCCTTCCGGTACAGATGCGCGCGATCGAAGCCTTGGGCAGAACCGGAACTCCGGCCGAGGTGGACCGGTTAACCGAACGCCTGAAATATCATTCGAACAAAAAGTCGTTGGAAGAGCTCACTTATTTTAATTTCTTGACTGTCGCTTTATCGCGGTTGAAGTATCCGGCGGGCAATGTCCGGCTCTTTTCATCTTCGAAAGATGCGGCCGAAAATCCAAACCCTTCGACAGAACCTTATACCGAAGCTGTTTGCGTTGCGCTGGCTTCAAACCGGTATTTCCCGGCTACGGCAATAATCGAAACAACTCGAGGCAATATCGAAATTGAGCTTTTCAGGAAGGACGCTCCCATCACAACCGCAAAATTCCTATTGCTGGCAAGCAGGGGTGCGTTCGAAGGGCTCCGATTTGCACGGACAATTCCTTTCTCGCTAATAGAGTCGGAAGGACCTCGCACCCGTACGGAACTCGACCGGAATACCGGTTGCGAAATCAATATGCATACATTTGAAAAAGGAAGCGTTGGAATGGCCGTTACGGCAAGGGACGTTCAAACCAACAAACTTTTCATCACCTTAGCGCCGCAACCGGACATGGATGGGGTAGAAACCTGTTTTGGACGTGTAATCAGCGGAATGAACGCTGCGGAAAAAATCGGGCCGGGAGATTACATTAAAAAAGTGCAAATCAGAGAATACATCGGCTTTCTCCATATCTTACGCTATTAACCGCGAAGGAGCGCAAGCTAGGGGTTTGCCGTCGGTGATCATGATTATTTTAATCCCCTTAACGAGTCAAATCGCGGACGAAAAACGGGATCAGATCTTGAAAATTTAATTTTTTTTAAATTTTCAAGATCTGATCCCGTTTTCTCTGGTACAGTCTTGCGCTATGGTGACATCAACTATTCGACGGATTCATTTTATCGGGATATGCGGCACAGGCATGGCTTCGATTGCTGCGATGCTAAAAGATAGAGGCTACAGCGTTTCGGGCTCTGATGAAGGCGTTTATCCTCCAATGAGCGATTTCCTGGCGGACAAAAATATTCAAGTAGCTAATGGTTATAATATTAATAATTTAATACCTGCACCCGACCTTGTGGTTGTGGGCAACGCTTTGTCGCGGGGAAATGCCGAGATAGAGTTCGTATTAAATTCAAGGCTGCCCTATTTGTCTTATCCTGAAGCGCTTAAAAATTTCTTTCTTCGTGACAAATTTCCCATTATCGTCACTGGTACGCATGGAAAAACCACAACCACATCCATGATTTCATGGGCGCTTCATGCAGCCGGACTTCAGCCGGATTTTTTCATCGGGGGAATTGCCGAAAACTTCCAGTCTAGCTATGGACTTGAAGAGGGCAATTACTGTGTTATCGAGGGAGACGAATATGATTCGGCGTTTTTCGACAAAGGCCCAAAATTTCTCCACTATCTGCCTTACTTTGCCGTAATAGGGAATGTGGAATTCGATCATGCGGACATTTACCCGAATCTGGAGTCGATTAAGCTGCAATTCCGCCGTTTCGTCAACCTCATACCTCAAAAAGGTTTCCTGGTCGTAGGGGCCGATAGTCCAGCGGCTATGGAAGTAAGTAAAAATTGTCTCTGCCCAATCGAGACCTTCGGACTAACCACAGGAAGCGACTGGAGCGCGCGCAATATCGAAGTGCGAGACGAACGCCTTTGTTTTGAAGCGATTAACGGAAAATCTTTGTTTCAACGCTTTAGCCTGAAAGTCCTTGGCGATTTCAATATCCGTAACGCTCTTGCCGCTACCGCGATACTGAACCATCTGGGAATTCCGGGCAACGTCATTCGGGAAGGGCTCGAATCGTTTTCTGGAGTGCGCCGCAGGCTGCAGTTAAGAGCCAATATCCATGGAATTCGCATTTACGAGGATTTTGCGCATCATCCAACAGCTGTAAGGGAAACTTTGCAGGCTGTTCGAGCCGCTTTTCACCCCAACCGCATTTGGGCAATCTTTGAACCTCGCTCGGCCACCAGTCGTCGCAACATCTTTCAAACGGAAATAGCTGAAGCGCTCAGTTTCGCCGATTGCATCGCCTTGCCCGCTCTCTACAGGCCTGAGAGGATTCCGGAAAACGAGCGCCTTGACGAGGAACGGCTGGTTGAAGACCTGCGCCGCATGGGCCGCGCCGCATGGAACCTGGGAGACGTAACAGGTATAATCCAAAAGGTTTCCAAAGAAGCTCGTCCGGGAGACCTGATTCTAATTCTGTCCAACGGCGGATTCGGCGGGATCTATGAAAAGCTTCCGGCGGCGCTGGAGAAACAATAATGGTAAAATATAAAAGAATGTTATTGGTTTGCTTTTCCGCCCTAGCTATCGCTTTTTTTTGGAGCCAGAAAACCAATGGACAGGATGGTGGATTCCGGATCGGCGTTGAAGTCAATATGGTTAACGTTCCGGTCACCCTAAGAAAGTCCGAAGGGGATTTCCTCAAAGGACTGCCGCAAAGCGCATTCCAAATTTATGAAGATGGCGAAGAGCAGGAAATCATTTTTTTTACACAGGAAGCAGTTCCCACCCGCATTGCTATCGTTCTCGACAATAGCGGCAGCGTTCGCGATGAATGGGGGGCTATCAAATTCGCCACAAAAAAGTTTTTGAATCATCTTTCCTCAGATGACGAATTCGCCTTGATATGCTTCGGCAGCAACGTTCGATTGAAAATTGACTGGGGAAGAAAAATCAACCGGGTCGATGATGTTTTGGGTTCGATTTACCCTAAAGACGAACAGACCAAGCTTTGGGACGCCATCTGGTTGGTCAGCACTAACGTATTCAAGGGAATAAACGAAAAAAAAGCCATGATAATCATGAGCGATGGAATGGATAATGTCAGCGCTAAACAATATAACGAAGCGCTGCAGGCGGCCGTTCATTCGGAAGCAGCCATATACGTGGTAAGTAAAACAGAAGCAGTACGGCGAATGATAGAGGCGATGGAAGAGCAAGCGCAGACAAGCTATTACCAGAAAGTTCCGCAGGAAGCATATTTACAAGCAGATTCCGCTTTAAAGAAATTGGCATACGAAACCGGCGGACGGGTGCTTTATCCAACCAACTTTGGGCAGCTGAACGACATCTACGCCCAAGTGGATGAGGAATTGAAAAACCAGTATTCCATTGGCTATATATCAAGCAATGCGATAAAAGACGGAGCCTATCGACGAATCCAAGTGAAAGTGAATGCTCCGGGAGCGAGGGTTTCCGCTCGCCCAGGTTACTACGCCCCCAATGAACTTTCCAAGAGGCCCTCAAAATAAATCCTTCTCATAACAGAGTCAAAACGCCACGGATCTTCCGGATTTCACCGACTAGTTAATGTTTTAAATTCCATGTAACCTGTGTTCACCCGCGGCGTTTTTATTTTCGTTAAAAAACTTCTTGACAGACAAAGTCCTCAGGAATTAGTTTTCTTTCAGCCCCAATTATTTTCCCTCGAATTCAAATTCAAAACGATCGTTTGTTTTGGAATAAAAAATTTGAATTGGAGGGCCTACCAGTGTGCAATCCCGCCTATATCATTCAGGAATATGAACGTCTTTTCGTTGCTGAAAACTCTCCCGTGGAAAATATTGAAAAACAACGGCGCCAGGAATGGGCGGAGGAGGAAATTGCCGCTATCCGAGCTGCACTTCGAAAACTTGCGGTTATAAGAATAAATTATGATGACGTGGAGGATCTCGTCCAGGACACGCTCCTCACGATGGTTGCAAAACCGCCTTCATGTGATTTGGGAAAAGGGCTTCTAGTATGGTCCTTTGGGATTCTGAGAAACAAGGTTGGAAATTACTACCGTAAATCCAACCGTCATACCTCGCTGGATAGAATAGAAAGCAGTGCAGAACAACCGACGCAGCAACACCCTTCTTCCTCACCTGAAGCCAAGTTGTCCAACACAGAATTAAGAACCATCATCCGTGAGAAGGTAGCGGAGATGCCCCCTTGTCAGCGGAAAGTAATGGAGCTTTTAGTGGCTGGGCTCGATTCAAGCGAAATCGTCTCTCAGTTGCATCCCGAGCCTTATCAGAATGTTATTAATCATCTCTATAGAGGACGAAAGAAATTGGCGAAAGAATTAGCCAGATATGGTTACGGTCCTTGCTCGCTGACCGGCATGAAGCGTGCAAAAGGCCGCCGCATCGATCAGAAATCGGCAGCCGGCGTTTCGAAGTAGTGGTCAGGGGTCGGAGTTTGGGATTGTCTGATGATATATCTATATAGGACTGACAACTGACCACTGCGTTACCCGGCGGCGTGTTGTTGAAAAGAGGGGGGCTTGGGTGGGGTGAAGAGGTGAACCGCCGCCGGGATTCTTGCCTTTAATGTTTCGGAAGAGGCTGTTCTATTTCATTAACTTTTCAATAAGTGTAGAATTTTATTAATGAGAATACTTTTTGAGCGAACCGGAGGCTTCACTGGACGAAAGCTTCAGGGAATTTTGGATTCCTCAGAGCTCCCGTCGAACCAAGCCCATCAGCTGAAGAAGTTGCTGGACAAGTCCCGATTTTTCGAATTGCCGGCTGAATTGGAATTTCCAAGTTCAGGAACTGATCGGTTTAATTACAAAGTAACCGTTGAAAACGAAAGCGGAAGCCATACCGTAGAGGCCCATGACGGGGCGATTCCTGGCGAAATGCGTCCGCTTCTGAATTTTCTCACTCGCTCTTTCTTTAAAAAATAGCTTGTCGCCCCATCGCGTTCTTTACATCTTTGCAGCGAATCTCAGGATTGCAAAATCACATTTGCCGCGCAATGCGACAGGACTTTTTCAGTCGTGCTGCCGAATAAAACCTCTCTCAAAGGGCGATGACCGTAGGCGCCCATAATGACAAGATCAGCCTTCCCGGTTGCTACCATCCCACAGATCACATCCGAAGGCTTGGATCCGGTCGCAATGTGAGTTCTTGGAGAGACGCCATGGTGCGCCAGAAAAGCCTCCGCCGGCCCAATCAATTCCTTCCCGGAATTCTGGGACTGAGCGACAGTGACAAGGAGGCAATCCACTCCGGGCCGGGCGGCAATTTCAGCCGTTGCCATTAAAGCACGAGCCGATGATCGGCTGCCGTCATAGGCGACAAGGATCTTCTGGATATCGCTCTCTTCTCGGAATTCCGTTGCAGCAACGAGGACAGGACGAACAGAATTCCGAATGGCGGGAGCCACCAGCGAATCCATGGTCTCTTGTGAAGAGGCAATGGGATTATAACCCGATCGTGAAACAATCACGATGTCGTGGGCCACTGCCATCCGACCAATAATTTCCCCTGGAATTCCGGTTTTGATTTCTACCGTAGCGGGGATGCCTCTGGAAGCGCACTGGTCGGCAAAATGCTGCAGGCTCTTCTGGGCGGCTTCCGACAATTCTCCCAACAAAGATCCATTTTCTTTTATAGGAGGAGGGACAACAGACGGCATGAAACCGTCGGGCGTTCCAAGAACCGGAATCTCGAAAGCAGCGATGTCGATCAGCGCGACGGCATGGATCCGACTTCCCTTCTTCTTTGCAAGCCAAAAAGCATAGTTCCTTGCGCTCAAATTATCCGGCGAATCGGCCAAAGCTATTAAGATTGATCGAATCATAGCGTTTCTCCCTTGTTGGCCGGCGCATTGAAATCTCAACGAAAAAGTTTATTTTTCGGCATCCGCGCCAGCCTCGTTATGCTGCGTCCAGGTCGGATTTGATTTTGAAGAAATTCATAATATCTCGACGGGTGACAATGCCTACGAGCTTTTCATCCTCGATTACCGGCATACGACCTATTTCACTGGACGCCATTTTGGCCCAAGCTTCTGTTACATCCTCAGTCGGTTTTAAACAAAGCATTTGCTCAACTGGGATCATAATATCCCTAACCTGTTTAAACGCCCAAAGGTCTTTGGCAATCGTTTTTACTCCGTCTAGCGAGACCATGCCAATGAATTCATCACGGTTGAAAACAGGGAAATACGTAAATTGATGCTTGTATATGTATTCGCGCACCAGTTCGTCCACCGAAAGAAGCCAGTCTACCGTTACCATTTTTTCTGTCATGATTTCACGCACCTTGACGCCTGACAAAGCGCGCTGCAACATGACAGCCTGATAGCTTCCAAGAGCGGACTGTTTCATAAACAGTCCCATAAGGAAAAACCAAAGCCCTGCAATCATGCTTCGGCTGGCTATGAATTGCAGAATTCCGAAAACAATCAGGAATAAAGCGAATCCATTCCCAAGTTGACTGACGATCTTTGTCGCCCGGCCTTTATCGTTCCAGCGATCCCAAAGGATTGCTTTGAGTATGCGTCCGCCGTCAAGTGGGAATCCCGGGATAAAGTTGAGAAGCGCCAAAGCGACATTGAAAAATCCAAGCCACTGGGCAATTGCGCCGAGAGCTATCGATCCGCCCATTTGTATGGAAGAGGCCCAAACCATGAAGCAGGCCATGCCTAAAACCATACTCATCGCAGGACCGGCCAGCGCGACAAGAAATTCGTGTCGCCCGTTTTTCGCCTCCGACGAAACTTCTGTCAGGCCGCCAAAAAATAGCAGCCGGATGCTTTTAATCCTGATCCCTTGTTTTATTGCGACATAACAATGAGCTAGTTCATGCATCAATACTGAAAGGAAGAACAGCAAAGCGACTGCAGTTCCCATCGCCCAATACTGAGTTTTAGTGAGATGGGGATGCGCAAGCGGCAGGTTGGTCTCTGCCATGGTATAGGCCAGAAGAATGAAAATGACAAACCAAGAATAGTCCAGAATAATTTCTATCTGGCCGATGCGTAACAGACTCAGACCGCGAAGCTTCATATCTCAAATATATATCATGAATTAAGCGGATAGGCCATACAGCGGATATTGAGGAACCCTGAATAAAATGCCTTCATGGATTAGCCGCTGACCTGTGCCGGCGGGCATTGATTTCCAAACAAAATGCAATCCGTATGCGTCTGCGTATATCAGCGGCTCAGGGCTGCTGGAATCATCTTTTCATCGAATACTTCAGCTTCAAAGATTTGAACGACGCAGTGAGCATCACGCCATGCGGATTCCGCCAATCCGGCTTTTCGGCAAGTTTGCTTGATAAAGGTGAGTCTGTCCCAAGAATAACTTGTCGCCACCTGGGGCAACAGCAGGCCTCTGGAATGGCCATAAACTATATAAATTCCATGCTTTCCAATCTGGATCTCCTGAATATCCTTAATCCTTTGAAAAGGAGACAGAACGGAAATTTCTATATTCAGATCCGGCAACTCTTCCTGCTTTACCGGAAAGAATCTTGCATCCTCCAATGCTGCGCTCAAGACGCAGTGTTGTACGATTTTATAAAGTTCACAATCTGGAAATAGCTGGCCTATGCAGCCTCGCAACTCTTCGTGATTGTGTAAAGATACAAAGGCCCCCTTTATTTCGAGCAATGAAGCTCGTGAGGTTTGATAAGCGGGCATTGTTCCATCATTGAAATAAGATAGAAGCGTTGTTCTTGCAAGCTTCAAGAGTGTTATCTTATCGGTTTCATCGAACATAGCCCTTCTCCCGTTTAACTGGTTGTGGGCGGGCCTATTCTTTCCTGTCGTTTTCTTGCGCGCTCAAGTTTGCGCAGGCGTCCTAACTCCTGGCGCTCAGCCGCCCGCTGCTTGCGACGCTCCATTATTCTCAATCGTTGCTTTTCGCGGTGTTTTATACTGCTGTCGAGTTTGGACCAAAATTCCCGGAAATATTCAACCATTGAAATGAGCGCAAAGAAGACTACCGCCCATAGCAGCACAGTCGCGGTTTGTTGCACCCAGCCGCCATATTTGCGCCCTAATATGATGCCGACGACCGCCGCAACCTGTGTGACCATCTTGCCTTTGCCGAGGGGAGATACGTCAATTGAAAATCCTTCATGGGCTGCGATGCTGCGAAGTCCGTTGACTGCAAATTCTCGCCCGATGATAATCACCACCATCCAGGCCGGCGCCAATCCCAATTGGACTAATGAAACCAGAGCGGATGAAATCAGCAGTTTGTCTGCAATCGGATCCAGCAGCCGTCCAAGAGTAGTTACCTGCTTCCGTCGTCGCGCCAAGTACCCGTCCAGAAGATCTGTAAGGGCCGCAGCCAGAAACAAGCTGGCGCCTAAAAATGCCCAAGTCCTGATTTCGACGGTCAACAGAACCGCGACAACAATAGGCACTAAAAATATCCGTATCAGCGTCAACGTATTCGGCAAATTCATAGGCAAGAGGGTAACACAATTGGCAATCAACAGTCGACAATGGATCGAATCCCGGAAGATACGCCCGTGCTTTTAAACGCCTCAGCCCATTGGGATCGGCTCAGAAAGGATCCCTAGGGCCGCTCAAGAACGGCTTATGCATTGGACTGGCGTTGGAGTCTCTCTGTCAGATAATGCTGAAATCGGAAACAACCGATTTGTCTCCCAAAACAGTACCTGGGCGCAGCCGCGCTCCTTCGCCAATGTGGCACTGCCTTCCGACAATAGCGCGTTCGATGCGGGCGTTCGGTAAAATTCTAGTCCCGCTCCAAACAACCGAATCCTTAATCAAAGCTCCTTCCTCAATGCGGCATGCCTCGCCAATAACGGAATTTTCGATCGCAACTCCATCCTTTATAACGCACTTCCCATCCAGGATCGAAAATGTATCAATCGAGACTTCATGTTTTGCCCAGTTGTTGGGCGGGCAGGCTCTCTGAGGATATTCGGGCAGCTTTGTCCTTCCGGAGATAATGCCGAAAGTCGCCTCGAGATACTTTTGCGGGCTGCCAACATCCTGCCAATACCCATGAGTCAGGTAGGCATAAACCCGCGCGCCTTCTTGCACCATGGCAGGAAATACCTCGCGCTCAAAGCTTTGCGCATCCTCAGCGGGGATGCGGTCAAGAACGGATCGTTCAAGAATATAGATGCCGGCATTGATGGTATCGCCCGTGACATCATCTTCAGGAGGCTTTTCCGTAAAACGCAAGACGCGTCCATCCGCATCTGTTTCGACCAAGCCATATCCGACAGGATTCATTACCCGGGCCATGACAATCGTAGCTTCAGCTTTCTTTTCTTTATGATACTGAAGAACATCCCGCAAATTCGTATCGGTAAGAACATCGCCGTTCAAAACAATTGTGGTGTCGTCGATAAGGTTCTCGGCTGCTTTGAAAGCGCCTGCCGTGCCTCGCGGCAGATCCTCGTGCGTATAGCGCATCGTGACGCCATAGTTCATTCCATCGCCAAAAATATCGATAATTTTCCGAGGCTGGTAAGACAGGCTGAGAATAATCTCGGTAATTTGTGCTTTCTTAATATGATCAATCTGAAAAAACAAAAAAGGAATATTGGCCAGCGGAATGATTGGCTTTGGTACATGGAGGACAAGAGGACGCAACCTCGCACCCTTTCCTCCTGCAAGAACAAACGCTTTGATCACTGATCTTTATCCTCCGATAAATGAACATAATATCATAGTCGGCGGTGGTCAGTCATCAGTGTCTACTGTCGACTGACGACTGAAGTACTCGATGATCTGAGAAGCGACTTTAGGCCCGACATATGGGGCGAGTTCATCGAAAGCAGCGCTCCTGACTCGATCAAGACTGCCGAATGCGCGCAACAGCACTTTCTTGCGCACTTCGCCAATCCCAGGGATGTCCATCAATTCAGAATCGAAATCGCGCAGTTCCCGCCGTTTCCGATGATAGTTCACGGCGAATCGATGCGCCTCGTCCCGCATTCTCTGGATCAAATGCAAAACAGGCGAATCTTTGGGCAACTCTATAGGCCTGTCTTCTCTTCCCTTTACAAACAGGATCTCTTCCTTTTTCGCAATCGCTGCAACTTCCTGGCTTTCCAAGCCCAAATCATCCAACGCGGAGACTGCAGCCGAAAGCTGCCCTTTGCCGCCATCAATGAGGACCAGATCGGGTAAATTCCCTTCATCCTGTTCCAGCATGCTCTCATAACGCCGGCGTACAACTTCGCGCATTGCGGCGAAATCATCCGGGCTCTTGACGCTTTCAATTTTGAATTTGCGATAGCCATTCCTTTGCATTTCGCCATTCCGGCAAAGGACCATGCTGGCCACCGTATCGGTTCCCTGAACATGAGATATGTCGAACGTTTCGATGCGCCGGGGCAAGGAATGGAGTCCGAGGGCTTCCTGAAGCGGCTTCAGGAGATCCTCTCCTTTGGACTTAAACATGCGGAAACGCGTATCAAATGATATTTTGGCGTTGCGCATTACGAGGTCCAGCATTTCCGACTTCAGCCCTTGTTTGGGCGATCGGATATACACCCGGCTCTCCTTTCTGCCCGACAGCCAGTCCTCCATCACCTCCGCATCCTCGATGTCCGCGGGGACATAAATCTCTTTTGGAGTGAACGTGTCCTGAAGATAATACTGTGTGAGCGCCTGTGAAAAAAATTCGGAAGGGTCGATGGACTCCAGATCCTCCCAAAAGAATTCGCGCTTGCCTACGACGCGGCCGCCACGCATCACAAACACCTCGAGCGCAAGCTGAGAGCCTTCCTGATAGTAGCCGAAAAGATCACAATCGTCCTGACCTTCCAGAACCATCTTTTGGCGCTCAGATCTATCCTGAACCATAAGAATCCAGTCACGATAAACCGCAGCCGCTTCATAAAGCATCTTTTCGGCAGCCTCTGCCATTCGTCGCTCCAGTTGCCGGATCAACTCATCCGACTTTCCCGACAAAAGGAGCTTCACATCTTCCACGGCCCGGTCATATTCCGCTTTTGTACATAGACCGGCGACACAGGGCCCCAAACAGCGCTTCATTTGATAATCCAGACAGGGGCGGGGCATGGCGCCGTCAATTTCAAGATTGCAGGCGCGCAGTTTAAAATATTTATTAACCAGCTTCAGAGTGTTGCGCGCATAACTCGCCGGCAAAAACGGCCCGAAGCATAAGGCTCCATCCTTTTTGATGCGCCGGGTAATGAAAATGCGCGGATAAGCTTCGTTAACCGTGAGCTTCAGGTAGGGAAAACTTTTGTCATCTTTGAGATTTACGTTAAAACGGGGTTGGTTTTTTTTGACGAGAGTCGATTCCAGTATCAGGGCCTCGACTTCGCTATCCGTTACGATGTACTCCAGGTCGGCGATTTCCGCAACTAAATGCCGGGTCTTGGAATCGAGCGGACGGTTCTCCTGAAAATAGGAACGCACCCGCTGGCGCAACGAACGGGCTTTGCCAATATATATAATTTTCCCCTGGGCATTCTTGTAAAGATAGACGCCAGGTTCAATCGGCAGACGATCGATTTTTTGCTGGAGCACGGCTTGAATTTTAAAACAAATCGCCACAGATTTCACAGATTTCACAGATTTTTAAATATTTATTTAATCGGTGAAATCCGTGACGTTTTTATTTTCCGTCTAGGGCAAGCTTTTCTTTCACGAAGGCGCTGACTTTGGTCCCGTCAACCGGACGGCCGGCGAATTGCGCCATACAACCTTTCATGACCTTGCCCATATCCTTGACCGAGTTCGCCCCGGTTTCACGGATTACCGCTTCGACCGTTTGGGCAATTTCCCCATCTGTAACCGCCGCGGGCAGATAACTTTCAATAACCTTTATTTCCGCAGCTTCTTTATCCGCAAGGTCCATGCGCCCGCCCTTCGTAAACTGCTCAACTGAGTCTTGGCGCTGTTTGACCAGGCTCAAAAACACCTGAATGGCTTCGGCGTCGTTCAATTCCTTCCGCGTGTCAATTTCCTTATTCCTTACCGCGGCTTTCATCATGCGAATCACGCTAAGCCGTTCCGCATCTCTCGATTTCATAGCTGCAGTCAGATCTATACTGATTTTTTCGCGTAGTAACATAGAACACCATTGACGATTGATGATTTACGATTGACGATTGGAAACCACACTCCGTAAAACTTCAAGCATTTCATTATGTATTAAACCGTTGGAGGCGACGACCTCGCGTCCGTGAATGGAAGCAGGCTCGCCGCGAAAATTTGTCACAGACCCGCCGGCTTCACTCACAATCAGGTAACCGGCGGCGCAATCCCATGGATTAAGCTTGAGTTCCCAGAATCCGTCGATGCGCCCTGCCGCCACATAACAGAAATCAAGCGCCGCAGAGCCGGTTCTCCTTATTCCTTGGGATCGCAGCGCAAAAGCGCAGAAATTATCCAGATTGTTCTGCTGATGGGTCCGGATGTCATAGGGAAATCCTGTGGCAAGAAGGCTTGCGCTTAGAGATTCCACTGTTGAAACGCCTATCGGGGCGCCATTGCAGAATGCGCCTGCGCCTTTCTGCGCCGTGAACAATTCTCCCGAAACGGGACTGTAAACTGCGCCCCATCGCAATTCTCCCGCAACCTGGAGCCCAATCGAAACGGTAAAAATCGGGAAACCATGGGCATAGTTGGTAGTGCCGTCAAGAGGATCGATGACCCAGCAAACCTCTCCCACCGACGCATCGCTATGCTTTTCTTCCGCCAATATTGAATGCGCAGGAAAACGTTGCTGAATGCGCGTGACTATCAGTTTCTCTGATTCCAGGTCCGCTTCTGTAACAAGATTGATAATGCCTTTATGCGCCACATTGAGGCAGGTGTTCAATTTACTGAGCAGCAGTTTGCCTGCTTCTTTAGCCGCTTCAGTTCCGACATGAGCGCAATCGTCAATATTCAGCGCATCCAATTTACTCTTCATTAGTAAACCGCACCTCTTCCACTCCTTTGGGAGCCTTAAACCGGAAGTTTTTATTATCCACTTTCACATTCACCGCAATATCCGTGAATGTGAAACGGGACGTATCTCCGCCATGCTCGCGTATCGCGAGGCTTTGAATCTCATAATTGTATTTATTCAGTTCAAGAACCAGAAAAGAATATTCCGCCTCGGCTTTGCGGGGAGTCAATCGGAGCAAAACAGTGTTTTCGAATTTCGGCTTAAGTTCCGATTCCAGAGAAACATTGTAATTTTTAGAAATTTCCCCTGCCCCTAAAAGAAACTTCAGAGGCGTGCTGTGCATATCGGAAATACTGAAGGGCTGCACCGTCACTTGCTTGTCCTTCGGAACGAAAAGAAAGGTTTCATTTCCATCGGCAATGAACAATTTCTCTTCCGGCTTTTGATATTCCCAACGCATCAGCCCTGGTTTCTTCAACCAGAACACGCCGGATTCGACCTGCTCAATGCCGGGCGCTTTGTACATCTGCTGAAAATTCGCTTTTATTGTGGAGACGGATGAATATCGGCGCTGCATTCCTTGAACAATCGCGCCAAGATCTGCAGCCAAGACTAGAGGAGCGAACAGGCAAACTATGCAGAAAACGACTATCGGCTTTGCATTGAGAGCCGAAAAATATTTCAGCTTATTCATTAGCCTTATCCGTCGCGGCAACTTGTTTGGCGACATTTTCCATTGCGGGATGAATTATGGCATCCATCAGAAGTAGCGCTATCCCAATGGTAATAGCCGAATCCGCTATATTAAAATTGGGCCAGTAAAAGCGTTCACGAATATGGAATTCGATGAAATCAATCACATACCCGCGAAAAATGCGATCAAGGAAATTGCCTGAAATCCCGCCCATGGTGACGGCCAGCGCCCATTGCAGGAGTTTTCGATCCGGCCGCGTCCGCAGGCTGTAAAATATTATTGCCGCAATAGCTATTACAGCCATGGCCGCCAGGACATAGGGCTTCCAACCGGATTGAAGGCTGTCCAAAATTCCAAAGGCCACGCCGGAATTTTGGACATAGGATAAGCGCAGATATCCTGGAATGATTTCAACGACCCGGTTGTAATCCAGATCGGAGCGCGCGATCAGCTTGGTAATATAATCGAGGGCAACTATTCCAAGAGCCGTTAAATAGTATTTGTATCTCATTCATCCATTTTCGTAATTTCTCTAACTGCCGATGCGCATCTCTCGCAGAGAGTAGGAAATTCTTTGTCTTGATTGATTTCCGTAGAATAGTTCCAGCATCGCTCGCACTTTTGTCCGTCGGCTTTCACCACATCTATTTGGATAGCCTGGCTGGTTTCATCGCGTAAAAATTCAACTTGAGACACAATGAAAATGTATCGCAGATAGGATTCATGGCGCTCAAGAAGATCCGCGGTTTCGCCCGCAACCCGGAGCACGACCTTAGCCTCAAGTGAATTGCCGATCATTCCGGACTGCCTGGCTTCTTCCAGCGCTTTCAGCACGGATTCGCGCACTTCTCTGAGTTTTTCCCATTCATTCAGGAGGCGCTCATCGATCTGCAGATTTTTCTGCTGAGGGAAAAGGAGAAGATGTATGGATTCAGCTCTTTGTTCCGACGACGCCCCTTCATGCATAGCATCATAAACTTCCTCACTTGTGAACGATAAGATCGGAGCAAGAAGGCGCGTAAACGCATCGAGGATATCCCATAAAGCGGTTTGAGCCGATCGACGGGAAAGCGAATGCGTTGCATGGGTGTAGAGCCGATCTTTCAAGATGTCGAGATAAAAAGAGGACATATCGACAGTACAGAAATGGTATAACGAGCTGTAAACCTGATGGAATTGGTAGTCCTGGTAGCCTTTGAGGCATCTTTGAATCAGGAGTTCCATTTTTGTCAAAGCCCAACGGTCGATTTCCAGCATGCCTTCACGAGGAACTCGATCGGCAGTGGGATCGAAACGCGGTTTTTGGGCGTCCTGTTGATTGCTTAAGTTTCCCAGCATGAATCTGCAGGTATTGCGAATTTTCCGGTAAGCTTCACCCAATCGGTCGAGCAGCTCATTGAAAATCCGAATGTCCTCTACATAACTGACCGAGCTGACAAGCAGCCGGGCAATCTCCGCCCCGCGAACTTTGACCAGATCGTTCGGATCAACGCCGATCCCCTTCGATTTGGACATCGTTCGGCCCTGTTCATCGAGCGTCCAACCATGCGTGATAGCTGCGCGATAGGGCGCGGCGCCATGCAACGCCACCGCAATTAAAAGCGAACTCTGGAACCAGCCGCGATACTGGTCGCCTCCTTCGAGATAAAGATCGGAAGGCCAAGGCATATCCGGTCTGGTCCCAAGAGCAGCCAAATGGCTGCTGCCTGAATCGAACCAGACATCCAGGATATCGAACTCCTGTTTGAAATCTTTTCCGCCGCACTTGCTGCAAACAGTTCCCTCGGGCAGCAGTTCTGAAGGAGAATGCGCATACCAGGCATCAGCGCCTTCTTTATCAAAAACGGAGGCGACGTGGTCGATGATTTCTTTTTTTAACAGCACCTGCCCGCAACCGGAACAGTAAAAAGCAATGATCGGCACTCCCCAGGCTCGCTGACGTGAAATGCACCAGTCGGGCCGTTCCCGGACCATGTTGGTGATCCGTTCTTCTCCCCAGGCTGGAATCCAGCGCACCTTTTTTATCGCTTCCAATGCTTTTTCACGGAAATTGTCACGGTCGAGCGCGATAAACCATTGCGGAGTAGCACGGAAAATAATCGGGTTGTGGCAGCGCCAGCAATGCGGATAGGAATGGTTGAAGTTTTCGGTATACAGCAACGCCCCGGAATCCCGCATAAAATTCACAATCCTGGGATTCGCCTCGAAAACCTGCATGCCTCCGAAGTGATTCACATCGCTTAGAAAACGGCCGTCATCGCCAACGGGACAAAGAATATCGAGACCATAGTTCATTCCGGTTACATAGTCATCATACCCATGGCCGGGAGCCGTATGAACGCAGCCAGTGCCGGCATCCAGCGTTACATAGTTTCCAAGCACTAAGAGCGATTCGCGATCGATGAACGGATGGCGCGCCTTTCGGTTTTCAAGCGATTTTCCGGAGAACCGCGCAACTTCCTTAGGATCCGCCCAACCACACTTTTCCGAGACAGTTTTCAGCAGCTCTGTAGCAACGATATAACCCTTGTCGCCAACCCGCACAGCCGAGTACTGATAGTCGGGATGGAAGGCGATCGCCAGGTTGGCAGGGAGGGTCCATGGAGTGGTTGTCCAAATAACGACAGACCAGTCCTTCCCTGCAAGCCCTGCATCAAGATCGGAGAGATCCGACGCCACCGGGAAAGCGACATAGATGGACGGGCTGGTATGATCCTCATATTCCACTTCGGCTTCAGCCAGCGCCGTTTGGCAGGAAAAGCACCAGTGGACCGGTTTGAGCCCTTTATAGATCAGACCTTTGCCGACAAACTCCCCCAGCGCGCGAGCGGTATCGGCCTCGTATTTATTGCTCATCGTTAGGTAGGGATCGGCCCATTCGCCGAAAACTTCCAGGCGTTTGAAACCCTGTCGCTGGATCTCTATATTTTTTTCCGCATATTTCCGGCATTCCTTCCGGACGGCAACCTTGCTCATTTTGGCTTTTTTCGCGCCGAGTTGTTCTTCAACTTTGATTTCAATCGGCAAGCCATGACAATCCCAGCCTGGGACATAAGGAGCGTCAAACCCCATCATGGAACGTGATTTTACAATTATGTCCTTGATTATTTTGTTGACGGCATGGCCCATGTGAATGGCGCCGTTCGCATAAGGAGGCCCATCGTGAAGCACGTAAACGGGGGATCCGGCGCGCACCTTCCGAATCTGTCCGTAAATGTCCATTTTCTCCCAACGCCGCAACATTTCCGGTTCGCGCTGCGGCAGGTTGGCTTTCATGTTGAACGAGGTTTTCGGCAAGTTAAGAGTATTCTTTATCTCGATGGTCACGACCGGGCTATCTCCTGATATCTCCTGAAAAACAATAACTATATCACATCGGTACAACCGCGTCTCTCGTGAACGGCGGCTATGAAAGCTTGCCAAAAGAAGCAGCTCAGCCGGATCAAGCGCGTCCGACGAACTCTCCGGACTGGGTGCTGACGCGCACTAATATGCCGTCTTTTATAAAAAGCGGCACGCGAACCTGCAGCCCTGTTTCAAGCGTAGCAACTTTAGTGGCGCCTCCTGATCCTGAGTCACTGCGGCCTCCCGCTTCGGTTGAAACAACCGCCAAATCCACAAAAGCCGGCAATTGCACCGAAATAGGATTCCCGTTGTATTTTTGGACATGCAGGGAAACGCCGTCTTTCAGATAGAGCCTCTCGTTCTCGATCTGCTCTTTCGTCATGACAAACTGGTCGTAGTTGCTCTCGTCCATAAAGTGATAGCCTTCCGGATCGGAGTATAAAAAAGAAGCAGGAGACAGAGATACATCCGGTTCTTCGAATTTTTCGCTCGTTTTGAAACTCTTCTCAAGCACGGCGTCCGTAATCAAATGCCGCAGCTTGGTCCGCACCATTGTGGATGCTCCTCGAGCGCTTGGAGTAGCGAAGAAAACGTCCAAAACAGCGTAAGGCTGTCCATCATAAGCAATAAGCATCTTGCGTTTGAGCTCGTTGGCTCCAATAAGCGCCATTGTTCCTTACCTCAATTCATAAAATTAACGGGTACAAAAGATATGCCAATCCTGCGCTCCAGTAAATAATAAACGCGGAGCGCGCCGAAGGAGCGGAAGAACGCAGGCCCGACTGCTCCGCGTCCCTTGACGCTCGGGCTCCGGGATAGTAAGATCGCAACCCTCTGAAAATCACATTGCATCTGAACTTAGCGGAAGAGTGAACCCATGCCACTGAACTCCACGAAACCAAGCGGAAGATTGTCGTTTTTCGAGAATTTCGGATTCGCACTCGGCGACACAGCTTCGAATTTTTTCTTTCAAACTTTTAATATCTTCCTGCTCTACTACTATACGGACGTATTCGGCATAGAAGCCGGCGTAGCAGGAACGATGTTCCTTCTCACGCGCCTTTGGGATGCCATCAACGATCCTATGATGGGCATCATCGCCGACAGGACAAAAACCAGGTGGGGTAAATACCGGCCGTATTTGCTGTGGATGGCAATACCCTACGGGATCTTCGGCTATCTGATGTTTGCCAATCCCGATTTGGGGCAGACAGGCAAAATCGTCTATGCCTATTTCACGTACTCGTTGATGATGATGGCTTACACTGCCATCAATGTCCCTTATTCATCCTTGATGGGGGTCTTAAGCCCTTCTTCGCATGCTCGCACTATTGCTTCCAATTTTCGCTTTATAGGGGCGTACGGCGGAGGACTTTTGATTTCGATGTACGTCCGACGGTTGGTTGCAGCGCTTGGCAACGGAAGCGAACTGCGCGGCTTTCAATATACCATGGGCCTGTTCGCCCTGGCTTCCATCATCCTCTTTTGGATTGCTTTTCTGACAACCAGAGAAAGAGTCCAGCCCCCGGAAGGACAGAACCAGAATGTCAAAGAAGAACTGAAGGAACTATTCCGGAATCAGCCATGGGTGGTTTTATTCTTCGCGGCGCTTTTTTCCACCACCTTTATCGCGATACGGGATTCCGTCACTATTCACTTCTTTAAATATGTTATTAAAACCGGGAGTGAACCGGTATTTATGGGGATGGACAGAATTTCACTTTTCCTGACCTTGGGCCGGTTCATGATGATGCTGGGGGTGCTATGTGTTGGTTTCCTCCTTCAACGCATCGATAAAAAACCATTGTCGGCCGTTCTAACTTTTGGAACCGCAGCTTGTTGGTTCTCCTTCTATTTCATTCCACACTCTATGTATGGTCTGATGCTGGCGCTCAATGCTGTCGGCTCTTTCATGATGGGTCCAACCTCCGCATTGGTTTGGTCCATGTACGGAGACGTAGCTGATTACGGACAGGTTAAATTTAGCCGACGCTCCACCGGCTTGATCCATTCCGCTTCTTTATTTGCCCTGAAAACCGGCACAATGATCGCCGGTTTTTTAGGCGGTTGGATGCTCAGGCTGTTCGGATTTGTTCCGAATCAGCTCCAATCGGATCAATCCCGCTTGGGAATAATCCTTATGTTCACGATCATTCCGGCAGGCTTTGCCGTATGCAAAGGGATTATGCTTCTCCTGTACCCTCTGAACCGCGCCAAGGTGTTGGAAAACGAAAAAGAATTGGCGCGCAGGGCAGAACCTGCCACCAGCAGTTAAAGTTTAAAGTTCCCAGTTCAGAGTTGCGTTGGGGATTTTTAACTGGGAAATGGGAACTCTGGCCGGGAACGCATTTGATTTATGACAAACAAAGATATCGATACCAAGGTTGAAACTCTTTTAGCGAAGATGACGCCGGCGGAAAAAATCGGCCAGATGGTTCAGATTGCCCATTCCGGAGAAATAATTCCGGATGATTTAAAACAAAAAATCCGAGAGGGCCGAATCGGCTCGCTGCTCAATACAACCGTTCCGGAAATTAATCGGGAGTTCCAGAGAATTGCCGTCCAGGAAAGCCGGTTGGGAATTCCGCTGATTATGGGACGCGATGTGATCCATGGTTATCGCACCCTATTCCCTATTCCACTGGCCCAGGCGGCGACATGGGATCCATCGTTAGCGCAGGCTTGCGCCCGCACTGCGGCAAAAGAAGCTGTTTCGGCAGGATTCCAGTGGACATTCGCTCCGATGATGGATATCGCACGCGACCCAAGATGGGGGCGCATCGCCGAAAGCTTTGGCGAAGATCCGTATCTGGCCGCCCTATTTGCAGCGGCGATGGTGCGAGGATTTCAGGGTGACGACCTTTCATCGCCCGATTCGATCGCCGCCTGCGCCAAACACTTTGTCGGATACGGCGCCGCCGAAGGCGGACGCGATTACGACACGGCGATTATTCCCGAAAACCTGTTGCGCGATGTATACCTGCCTCCATTCAAAGCGGCTGTGGATGCAGGCGTCGC
This sequence comes from uncultured Acidobacteriota bacterium, assembly GCA_964441405.1. Classification (GTDB taxonomy): domain Bacteria; phylum Acidobacteriota; class UBA6911; order UBA6911; family UBA6911; genus UBA6911. The sequence goes on along the minus strand of CAYTYP010000008.1, from coordinate 80,898 downwards.
AACGATCATGACCGCATTCAATGAAATTAATGGCGTGCCCTCGACGGGCAACGCCAGGATTCTGCGCGATATTCTTCGAGACGAGTGGGGATTCCAAGGCTTTGTAGTCAGCGACTGGAAATCTCCGGCGGAGATGATAGACCACGGGTACTGTGAAGACATGAAGGACGCTGCTGAAAAATCGTTAACAGCCGGCGTCGACATGGAAATGCAGAGCTCCGGTTACGCGGATCATCTCGAAGCATTGGTTGCGGAAGGCGCAGTTTCTCAGGAACTTATTGACGATGCGGTCAGACGGATTTTAAGAATTAAGTTCCTGTTGGGACTTTTTGAAAATAAACCCATATATTCCGCCAGCCTGCCGGGCAAACCGGACCGGGACAATTTCGATCTGGCGAAAACAACCGCATTAAAAAGCATCGTTCTTTTAAAAAACCAAAATAATATTTTGCCGCTCTCAAAAACGCTAGGTTCCATTGCTGTCATTGGACCATTGGCGGACGATCCGTATGAAGTCCTGGGAACCTGGAATCGCGACGGCCAGACTGAAGACACAGTGACGCCGGTTGCGGCGATTCGATCATTCCTCGGCAAATTAACCAAGATCCATTACATTGCCGGCCTGGATTATTCGCGCAGCAAAGACGCCGGTCAATTTAGCCAAGCGCTTGAAAAGGCAAAACAATCGGAAGTCGTATTGTTCTTTGGCGGCGAAGAAGCAATCCTTTCCGGTGAGGCGCATAGTCGGGCCCATTTAAATCTTCCCGGCGCCCAGGATGCATTAATCGCCGAAATTGCCAAATCCGGAAAACCGATTATTTTGGTGATTCTCGCCGGGAGACCATTGACGATTGGCGATATTTCCGAAAAAGCCGAGGCGGTTCTTTACGGGTGGCATCCGGGAACTATGGGGGGGCCGGCTCTAGTTGATCTCATTTTCGGGATTGAATCCCCTTCCGGCAAGCTTCCCGTCACCTTCCCCAAAACAGAGGGCCAAATCCCTGTTTACTATGCACACAAAAGCACCGGCAGACCGCCGGGTAAAACACCGCTGACAATGATGGATGATATTCCGTTGCGGGCGCGCCAAAGCTCTCTCGGGGACACCGCTCGATACCTGGATGTCGGGTATTTGCCCTTATATCCCTTTGGCTATGGCTTGTCTTATACGACTTTTGATTATGCAAATCTAAGAGTGACGCCGGATAAAATCCGGTTCGGCGAGGCCATCGGCATCGCGGTTGAGGTAATAAACACTGGTCCCATGGAAGCCGAGGAAGTGGTGCAGCTGTATATCCGGGATTTGACCGCAAGCCTGACCCGGCCCGTCCGGGAGCTTAAAGGATTTGAGCGGATCCGCTTGAAACCCAAAGAAACCAGAACCGTTCACTTCAATCTTTCGAGCACGATCTTAGGCTTCCACAACAGCGCGATGAAATATGTCGTTGAACCGGGCAAATTCCATCTCTGGGTCGGCGGCGATTCCCAAGCGGATCTGATGGCAGAATTCGAAATTGATGTTTAAGGCCTGGGCGTCTTAGAGTTGCTTTATGAATGGATTCAACTACGATCCCATTAAACCTCTGCTTGCATCAAATAATATGGCAATTTCTTATTACACGGAGAGGGACCTGCTTGATAACGATGCAGGATCCATCGAAATTATCTGGAATCTGCCGGAAGTTCAAAAGATCATTAAGAAGCAGCAGACCAACGGCTCCTGGAAATCCGGATCGAAAGCCGGATTGCTTGAGGCATGGAGGCAGTTGCGATTTCTTATCGATTCCTATGAGATGAACAAATTTCATCCTGCAATAGAGAAAGCCGCTGAATTTGTATTCTCCTGCCAGTCGAGTGAAAGGGATTTTCGCGGCATTCTGGCCAACCAATATGCTCCCTACTACACCGGAGCGATACTGTATCTGCTTATCAAAGCGGGGTATCAGGATGACCCGCGCGTGGAACAAGGAATGCAATGGCTGCTCAAGATGCGACAAGAGGACGGAGGGTGGGTCATCGGCAGTCCCGGGATGATCGATTACAAATGGAAAGACGTCTGCAGGTTGACTTCACAGTGGACCGATGAACCGGAAAAGAACTTTGATCGAACGCAGCCGTTTTCAGCAGCCGGCACCGGGATGGCAATTCGGGCTTTTGCAGTCCATTCCCGATATCGCCATTCAGCGCCGGCGTTAAAGGCGGCTGCATTACTAAAATCGAAATTCCTTCATAAAGACAACTGGTCCTGGTACGAGCACCCGGACAACTGGATCCGGTTTCAGTATCCGTACTGGTGGAATCATCTTGTTTCCGCTCTTGACGCCCTCTCGCTTATAGGCGTACCCAAGGAGGACAAGGACATCAAGAGAGCCTTGCAATGGTTTATCGGTCATCAGCAGCCGGACGGCTTATGGAATATTTCCTATTCCAAGATTCACAAAATCAGCGAAAACTCCAAAACTGCTGACGAGCGTTTATGGATTTCCCTCAGCATATGCCGGATCTTCAAACGATACGGCAAGGGTGGAGAATTTACTTGGGACGATTCTATTTCGTAGTAAGATCTGAAATATTTCAATTACAGTTCTTGAGGTGAATGGGTGATAACAAATAAAGACCATGCCGACGCCCAGCGCGGGCTGCCCCAGCCTTACATTGCCGCAAACACCCTTATGCCCGAATTCACCCTAAGAAGCGTGCTTGTCGGCGCAATCCTAGGCATGATTTTCGGCGCGTCCTCGTTATACCTGGTGCTCAAAGTAGGCCTCACGGTGAGCGCTTCGATTCCCGTGGCGGTAATCTCGATTACTCTTTTTCGCCTCGCCTCGAAACTCGGGATCAAGGATGCCACAATCCTCGAAAATAACATCGTCCAGACGGCAGGCTCGGCGGGAGAGTCGATCGCGTTCGGCATCGGCGTCACGATGCCGGCGATCATGATCCTCGGCTTCGATCTCGAACTGACGCGAGTCATGCTGGTTGCCGTGCTTGGCGCTTTGCTTGGCATTCTGATGATGATCCCGTTGCGCCGGGCGCTGATTGTTCGGCAGCATGGCGTGCTTAAGTACCCTGAAGGCGCCGCGTGCGCCGAGGTCCTCAAGGCAGGCGCCTCAGAGGAATCACGAGCTATGGCTTCGGATGCGGCCAAGGAAGAGGAGCGCGCCGCCGAAGCAGCGGGGTTGAAATCCGGGACCAGTGGACAAACGATTTTCGGAGGCTTCATCATCGGCCTTCTCTATAAAACCGCGATGGTCGCCTTCAAGGGTTGGAAAGATGTACCCGAGCGAATTTTCGGCGCTCCTTTCAAAGCAGGCTCCATTTCAGCGGAGATTTCGCCGGAGCTTCTCGGTGTGGGCTATATTATCGGACCCAAAATCGCCGCTGTTATGTGCGGCGGAGGAGTAATGGCTTATCTCCTTCTAATTCCCCTGATTAAATTTTTCGGCGACGCCATTCCCGGCCCCCTCGCCCCGGGGACTATGCCAATCAGCCAAATGACTCCAAACGCAATTCGCGGCGCTTACGTGCTTTATATAGGAGCCGGCGCCGTTGCGGCAGGCGGCATAATCAGCCTCGGCCGTTCGTTACCTATCATATGGAGCGGGATCAAGGAAGGGCTGCGGGATGTCGGGATGGGAGCCCCAAGCGGCATTGACCCCCACCGGACAGAACACGATCTATCTATGAAAATCGTTCTTGGCGGCATCCTGGCTATTATCGCGGCAATTGTCCTGGCTCCGCCTTTGCACATGAACCTTGTCGGGGCTTTGTTGATAGTCCTCTTCGGATTCCTGTTCGTTACCGTCTCCTCACGCCTGACGGGCGAGATCGGATCCTCGTCGAATCCGATCTCCGGCATGACCGTTGCAACCCTGTTGCTTACCTGCGTGATTTTTCTCGCCATGGGTTGGACAGGCGGCAACCATTATGTAACCGCTCTTTCGGTGGGCGCCATTGTTTGCATAGCAGCTTCCAACGCCGGCGCAACATCTCAGGATCTCAAAACCGGTTTTCTTGTCGGCGCTACGCCGCGTTTGCAACAAAGCGCTATCCTGATTGGAGCGCTGCTTTCAGCGCTCGTCCTGGGCCCCATCCTCCTGAAGCTCAACGATACCGCCACGGTATACGTACCGGCGACGCAGGTGGCTTTAGGCCTTGTTACCGATCCTAAACCGCTTATGACCAGGGAAGCCCTGAAAGGGCCCCAGGCGCTGAAAGACCCGGCAAGCTACAAGGTCTGGCAAAAACGCGGGAATGCCGGCGGCCCGGAGGGCAAGTATCTGGTGGATGATTCCGGAAAAGCCGTTTACCTGGTTGATCCCGGCATCAACGGAGCCCACTTTCAGCGGCCGGACGGCTCAAGCGTGCGCAAATTCGACGCCCCTAAAGCCACATTGATGAGCTATATCATTCGCGGAATCCTGGACCGCCAGCTCCCCTGGGCGCTTGTCCTCTTCGGCGTTATGATCGCAGTCATTCTCGAAATGGCTGGAATTCCCTCCCTGGCTTTTGCGGTTGGCGTTTATCTGCCGCTCTCTTCCTCAAGCCCGATATTCGTCGGAGGCATGATCCGCTGGCTGGTTGATTGGAATCACAAACGCCGGTTGAGCAAAAGCGGCGTTACGCCGAGCATTGAACAATTCGCAGCCGAGAGCGATAAGAGCTCCGGCGTTTTGATGGCTTCAGGATATATTGCAGGCGGCGCAATCGCCGGAATTATCATCGCTTTTACCGCCGGAGTGCTGATGGGGTTTGACGATCGCCTGACTCGTTGGGCGATTGCGCACAATCCCTTTTATAGCGGCGCATCATCAAATTTGCTCGCCCTCATTCCATTTGCGCTACTCAGTCTTATGCTCCTCCTTACAGGAACCAAACAGAAATGACGAACTGCGAGTGACGAATTGCGAATTGAAACATCTTGACCTCTTCCTTGAGTAACAACGGGGTCAGATCTTGAAAATATATTTTTAAAAAATTTTCAGATCTGACCCCGTTGTTGCTTTGACAATGTTTCACTCCGATTTTAATAACTGGGCGTAGTAAGAAATACAGATTCATTAGCGGACAGGAAAAATATTTAACTTATAAAGCTTAAAAAAAGGAGGAGAGGACCATGGCGCCCAACATCACTCAATCGGAAATGACTAAGGCAGGGAGGAACTATCCCTCCTCGCCTTTTAGGTTGTTCGAAGACTTTTTCAACGATTGGGCTGTTCGTTCAATGGAGAACCGGAGATCGGAGGAATGGATTCCAGCCGTAGACATACTCGAGAAAGAAGGAAGCCTGATCCTGATGGTCTCACTGCCCGGCCTTAACGAAAAAGAAATCGAGCTGAAAATGGAAGGACAGGTCTTAACGATACGCGGCGAAAGGAGATCCCTCGAGCCCGAAGGATATTCCTATCACCAGTCGGAAAGTCGCATAGGAGCATTCTCACGCTCCTTCACCATGCCGGACACAACAGATCTAAACAACATAAAAGCCGATTACAAAAACGGCGTTCTGAGTATCACCGTGCCACAAAAACCTGAAGTAAAACCCCGCACCATCAAAGTCAATATTTAATCCACTTGCCGGGAGCGCCGATCCGCAAATAAAAAATTCGGCGCTCCCTTCCATAAAGTTGACAATGCAACACTAAGATTTTATTAGATAGATAGACTAAATAAAAAGGAGGGCAAGAAAATGAGACTAGTACCGTATATTCGGAGATCAGAAATTCCTGTTACAAGTCGCTTATTTGAAGATTTATTCAATGATTTTCCAGTTGCCAACTGGATGTCGGAACAGAAGGAAAATTGGATTCCTGCGGTCGACATTATGGAAAAGGACGGGAATCTAATCCTTCGCGCAGAACTTCCGGGAATGACCGAAAAGCAGATAGATGTAAAGCTGGAGGGCAACACATTGACGCTGAAGGGTGAAAGAAAGATAGACAACGAAGACCAAAAGAACAATTATCACAGGGTTGAGAGCTTCTATGGGTCTTTTACCCGTTCTTTCAGACTTCCTGAAACTGTAGATCTGGAAAAAATCAGCGCCGACTATAAGAACGGAGTTCTGACGATAACAATTCCTCAGAAGCCGGAAGTAAGGCCACGTGAGATTCCGGTCGGGGTGCAGTAGACTGGTTGCCTATAAATCATTGTGAGGGTTATGAATGCGCCTAGACAAATTCACCATTAAAGGACAAGAAGCAATCCAGGCTGCCCAGAGCCGCGCTGAAGCTCTGGGCAGTCCTCAAGTCGAGCCGGAGCATCTTTTGGATGCCCTTATTTTTCAGGAAGACGGGCTGGTGACTCCGCTTTTGAAAAAACTTGGAGTCTCGATTGAAGCGTTGCGATCCGAATTGGAAATGCGCTTTTCTTCGCAGCCGAATGTCCGGGGCGCACAAATATCTCTTTCACCCAAGCTGGACGCTGTTTTTCGTCAAGCCGCCAATGAAGCGGACCAGTTTAAGGATGAATACATTTCAACGGAGCATCTTTTGCTGGCATTGGCAGCTTCGGATGGCTTTGCGGGAAAACTCCTGTGCAAGCATGGAGCGGATCGTGGCGATATCCTGAAAGTTCTAGTTACCATTCGGGGCGGCCAGAGAGTTACGGATCCGAATGCAGAAGAAAAGTATCAAGCGCTAAAGCGCTATGCGCGCGATCTGACCGATCTTGCGCACCGGGGCAAACTCGATCCTGTAATAGGCCGTGATGATGAGATCCGCCGGGTCATTCAGGTTTTATCCCGCAGGACCAAAAACAATCCTGTGCTAATTGGGGAGCCTGGAGTCGGCAAGACTGCGATCGTTGAAGGCTTAGCCCAGCGCATTATAGCGGGAGACGTTCCTGAAACTTTGAAGAAGAAACAGATGGTATCCCTGGACCTCGGAGGAATGCTCGCCGGAGCCAAATATCGGGGCGAATTTGAAGACCGGCTGAAAGCTGTTCTTCGGGAAATTGAAGAGGCGGCGGGAGCGGTTATTCTCTTCATAGACGAACTCCACACTTTAGTGGGAGCGGGCTCGGCCGAAGGCGCCATAGACGCTTCCAACATGCTGAAACCGGCACTTGCCAGGGGAGAATTGCGTTGCATAGGCGCAACTACTTTGAACGAATACAAAAAGTATATCGAAAAAGACGCTGCGCTGGAGCGGCGTTTTCAACCGGTCCTGGTTGGCGAACCCTCGGTAGAAGATACGATAGCAATCCTGCGCGGATTAAAAGAAAAATACGAAGTGCACCATGGCGTCCGCATCACGGATTCGGCGATTGTTGCGGCAGCGGTTTTGTCTCATCGTTATATTGCCGATCGTTTTCTTCCCGACAAAGCTGTGGATCTGATCGATGAATCCGCTTCGCGTCTGCGCATTGAAATTGACAGTATGCCGGTTGAAATCGATGAAGTAGAACGGCGCGTAACTCAGCTCGAAATCGAGCGCCAGGCGCTGGCCAAAGAAACGGACAAAGCTTCGCTCGACCGTCTCGAAGCTTTAAACACCGAACTTGCGGAGTTGAAGGAAAAAAGCGCCGGAATGAAGTTCCACTGGCAACAGGAACGCACAATCATCAGCTCAATCCGGAATGTCAAAGAAAAGATCGAGTCGGTTAAAGCTGAAGAACAGACAGCAGAGCGCGCCGGCGATTTAGGGAAAGCCGCGGAACTACGTTATGGGACGCTCGTACAATTACAGAAGGATCTCGCTCAGCAGAACGACAGATTAAACCAGCTGCAGGCGAACAAGAAATTTTTGAAAGAAGAAGTGGACGAAGAAGACATCGCCGAGGTGGTCGCCAAATGGACTGGAATCCCTGTAACGAAGATGCTTGAAGGAGAAGTCCAGAAACTCGTTCATATGGAAGCCCGCCTGCGTGAACGCGTGTTGGGGCAAGAAACCGCGCTCTCGGCTGTCTCAAACGCAATCCGGCGAGCCCGGGCCGGCTTGCAGGACGCTAAACGGCCCATGGGTTCTTTTATCTTCCTCGGCCCCACAGGCGTAGGCAAAACCGAACTGGCTCGCGCATTAGCCGAGTTTCTCTTCGATGACGAGCGCTCGATGGTGCGAATCGATATGTCCGAGTACATGGAGAAACACTCGGTTTCCAGACTGATCGGAGCGCCCCCTGGCTATGTCGGCTATGAAGAAGGCGGTCAATTGACCGAAGCGGTTCGTCGCAGACCCTATGCCGTAATTCTATTTGATGAAATAGAAAAAGCTCATCCGGACGTTTTCAATGTCCTGCTTCAAATACTGGATGACGGAAGGCTTACAGACGGCAAAGGCCGCACTGTAGACTTTAAAAATTCAGTAATCATCATGACTTCCAATATTGGAAGCCATGCAATCAGTGAAACGTCGGGAGATCTGGATGCGGCTACGCCCCAGATAATGGAAGCCTTGAGAAGCACTTTCAAACCGGAGTTCCTGAACCGGATCGACGATGTGATTATTTTCCAGCGTTTGACCAAAGATTTGATCCGGGGTATCGTTCAGCTTCAAATCAAGCAGGTGGAGAATCTTCTGATGCAGCGGGAGCTCAAGCTGGAAGTTAGCCCGGACGCGCTGGATGAATTGGCAAAAGAAGGCTTTGATCCTGTCTATGGCGCCCGACCGCTCAAGCGCTTAATTCAGAAGAAAATTCAGGATCGTCTTGCCCTGATGTTATTGAATGGCGAGATCCGTGCAGGAGACACGATCCGACTTGAAACGGATAAATCAGGAGATTTGGTTTTTAAAAAATAGTTCCTAGTTCCCAGTTATAAGATTTTTTGAGCAACGCCCTTACACTTGAAAAACTGGGAACTGGGAACTGGGAACTCATTTAATGGTATAATTACAGCTATGGCTAACAATGTAAAAACAGTTTTGCTTCTTGGTTTATTAACGGGAATTATCTTGGTTCTCGGCCAATCTTTTGGAGGTCGTGGCGGCCTGACAATGGCTTTATTCCTATGCATAATCATGAATTTCGCCAGCTATTTCTTCTCGGACAAGATCGCGTTGAGCATGTATCACGCCAAGCAGGCAACCCGTGAAGAAGCGCCTCAGCTCTATAGGATTATGGACTTTCTCTGCGCCCAGGACAGCACGCCAATGCCTAAGATTTATATCATTCCGGACGAATCACCCAACGCCTTTGCAACCGGGCGGAATCCTCAACACGCTTCTGTGGCTGTCACACAGGGCGCTTTAAGGCTGCTGAATGAAGAGGAGCTCACCGGCGTTCTGGCTCATGAGTTATCGCATGTTAAAAACCGCGACATCCTTATCAGCAGCGTTGCAGCTACTTTAGCCGGCGTAATCATGTGGGTTGCCCATATGGCGCGCTTCGCCGCTATTTTTGGCGGCGGTCGGGATCGGGACGATGAAGGCGGGGGAGGCGCCATTGGATTTTTGGTTACGCTCATTGTCGCGCCCATAGCAGCCATGCTGATTCAGATGTGGATCTCAAGGACGCGCGAATATCAGGCGGATGCAAGCGGAGCCGCAATCGCCGGCAGTCCAAACGGTTTGGCTTCAGCTCTGCAAAAGCTGGAAAATTATTCCAAACGCATTCCTATGCAAGCTTCTCCAAGCACTGCACACATGTTTATCATGCATCCGTTTTCGGGAAAATCCCTGATGAATCTTTTCAGCACTCACCCGTCGACGCAGGAACGGATAAAACGCCTTCTGGGCGGAAGCGATTAACAACAGTCTTAAATTAAAGAACGTTTCCGGTTGCGATAATTACAGGAGATCCAAGCTGCAACTTGCAACTGGAAACCTAATCAGCGCCTTTTGAGGCAATCATTCATCTATTATTTCTATTATGGACGCTAAAATGGTCATTCAGGAAAAGCCGTTAGATTCAGAATCGGAGCCGCTGGATTTTCAAATTGTAGATAAAAGACAGTTCTTGAATCTTGATAATGTCGACAAAACAACGATCGAAGAAAAACCTCGTTTCCCAAGCTATGTAGAGGAACTGATCACACGTGCGCAGGAAACGGAACGAAAGTTTGAAGAAAAGAAAAAGCAGATTGATGAGGAAATCACCCGTACAAAAGCTCGACTGGAAAACGATTATCAGCGGCGACTCGATCTGGAAAAACAAAAAATCATCCTTCCCTTCCTGGAAGTGCTGGACAATCTGCAACGGGCGATAGCCGCAGGCCCAACCGGAACAGTCGAACACCTGATCGAAGGCGTGCAGATGACCGCGAAACAGTTCCTTTCCATGCTCCAGTCGATCGGAGTGGAACCTATTGCGGTTTTAAATCAGCCCTTCGATCCCAATCTGGAACAGGCGGTTGGCATGGTTAAAGTCGCCGAATCAAGCCGGGACGGAGTTGTAGTAGAAGAAGTCCAGACGGGATATTGCTATAACGGCCAACTGCTTCGCCCGGCGCAGGTCCGAGTCGGAAGGCAAGATTGACGATTAACGCCGCAAGGAAGCTCTAAGTTTTCCCATATTTTAGCGCACCTTCGCGTTCTTTGCGTCTTTGCAGTTAAGTTATGTTAATATTGCCTCATTAAAATAAAATGAGGCACGCAGATGCCGATCAGAATTCTTACCAAGAACATAGGGGTTCCAGGCATTCAGCATATCGATGTTTACGAATCGCTGGGCGGGTATCAGGGTCTGGCGAAAGCTCTCCGCGAATACACGCCTGCCGAAATCATTGAAATAGTCAAAAAATCAGGTTTACGCGGCCGTGGCGGGGCCGGATTCCCCACCGGGATGAAATGGGGATTTGCGCCCAAAAACGCCGGCCCAATATATCTTTGCGTCAATGCGGATGAAAGTGAACCGGGCACTTTCAAGGACAGGCTGATAATCGAAAAGGATCCCCATCAATTGATTGAAGGGATCATTATTTCAGCTTATGCGCTGGAATGCCACCACGCATTCCTATACATCCGCGGTGAATTCGTTTATGGAGCTGAAGTTCTGAACGAGGCTCTAACCGAAGCCTATGCACAGGGTCGTTTAGGGCGAAACATTCTAGGCTCGAAATTTGACTTGGATATTATAGTTCACCGCGGCGCCGGCGCTTACATATGCGGAGAAGAGACCGCGCTGCTTGAATCACTGGAAGGGAAGCGCGGCCATCCGCGCCTGAAACCTCCCTTCCCCGCCGTCGTAGGGCTTTACGGCGCGCCGACAGTTATTAATAATGTCGAAACTCTCAGCAATATTTCGCACATCGTGCAGAATGGCGCCGAATGGTACGCATCCATCGGTACGGAGCGTAATTCGGGAACGCGTCTCTTTGGCGTCAGCGGCCATGTTAAAAAACGCGGGATTTATGAACTTCCGATGGGCGTTTCTCTGCGGGAACTGATTTACGAGCACTGTGAAGGAATGCGCGATGGTCGAAAACTAAAAGCTGTTGTCCCAGGGGGATCTTCCGTCCCTGTTCTGACAGCCGACCAGATCGATGTCCGGCTCGATTTTGATTCTGTCGTCAAAGCCGGAAGCATGCTGGGGTCTGCGGGCGTGATTGTTATGGATGAAACTACTTGCATGGTCGCCGCCGCTCGGAGAATCGCAAAATTTTATGCAGAGGAATCTTGCGGACAATGCACTCAATGCCGCGAAGGGACCGAATGGAATTACCGTATTTTGACCAGGCTCGAAAATGGGAACGGACAGCCCGGCGACCTGGAGCTTTTACTGGATCTTTGCGCCAACATGAAAGGGCGGACGATATGTCCGCTTTCCGATGCCGCAGCTATGCCGATTGAGAGTTACATTCAACGCTTCCCCGAGGAGTTTGCGGCGCACATCCAGGAACGACGCTGCGTCGTAGCTTAGAGCCTGTTATGGAAATGGCGACGATATGCTTATAAGAGAACCTTCCGTTGCAGGCCAATTTTATCCGGCGGATTCCAATACCCTTCGTCAGGCTGTGACATCTTTGCAGAACAAACCAAAATCCTTGATTGAAGCCAAAGCTGTTGTAGTTCCGCATGCAGGTTACATTTATTCCGGTGGAGTAGCCGGTAAAGTTTTTTCCTCCGTACGTCTTCCCGACAGGATAATCCTGTTAGGCCCAAATCATTCCGGCAGGGGAGAATCTCTCGCGCTGGCGCCGGAAGGCGCCTGGCGCACTCCTTTAGGCGCTGTTGCGGTGGATGCAGAGATCAATCAGTTGCTGATGAAGGAGTGCCCTCAATTAAAGGAAGATGCGGCTGCGCACTATAGAGAACATGCGCTTGAGGTTCAAATTCCATTCATACAGGTTTTGCAGCCTGGCTTCCGCTTTTCAGCAATTTGCATCGGAACTGTCGAATATTCCTCACTGGAAGCTCTCGGACACGGCATGGCAAAGGTCGTTCAATCCATTAATGGTTCAGCTCTGCTGGTTGCAAGCTCCGATATGACCCACTACGAGTCGGCAGATACAGCAGCCCGTCAGGATCGATTTGCGATAGATCAGATTCTGAATATCAATCCTGAAGGGCTTTATCGCGTTGTTATCGAGAAAGACATCAGCATGTGCGGGTTTGCTCCCACCGTCGCGATTCTCGTCGCCTGCCGTGACTTGGGAGCGACTGCAGGCCGGCTTATCGAATACACAAATTCCGGCGCAGCCAGCGGCGAATACAGACATGTGGTTTCTTATGCCGGCCTCGCCATCGTGTAGCATTCGCGACGTTTTTGTTTTTTTTAAATTCGTAATTCGTCATTCGTAATTCGTAATTTTTTTCATCCGGTGGGCGTGGCATATCGCGACCGCCAGTGCATCGGCGGCATGATCCGGCGCAGGAATTTCCTGAAGATTCAAAAGCAGGCGGACCATTCCTTGAATTTGGATTTTTTCAGCCCTTCCGTACCCGACAACAGCGCTCTTGATTTCCAGCGGTGAATATTCAAATACCGACAAACCATGCTGCGCCGCAGAAAGAAGCGCCACGCCCCTTGCATGGCCAAGCCGCAACGCGGACTGCACGTTTGAGGCGTGGAACACTTCTTCAATCGCCATGATTTCCGCCTTCTCACGCGAGAGGATATTGCTTAGATCGATATAGATCTTGAGAAGGCGTTCGTGAAATGCTTGACGTACATTGGTTTTGATGGCCCCAAACAGGATGGGGGTATGTTTGGAGCCATCGCTTTCAATGATTCCGTAACCTGTAGACCCGATCCCGGGATCAATGCCTACTATACGCATTGCCCTGACCTAGGAAGCCTCCTGGAGCTCCGATTCATCGATATCGAAGTTAGACCAGACATTCTGAATATCTTCATGGTCCTCCAGCGCTTCCATCAGTTTTAACATAGTCTGAGCGCTCTTCCCTTCCAGCTTGACATAGTTCTGAGGAACCATGGAAATTTCCCCAGCGGCTGTCGGAATATTCGCTGATTCCAGAGCGGTTCTTACCGCATCAAAACTATCAGGCGTCGTGAAGATTTCGAAATTATCGCCGTCCTCACGCATATCATCCGCGCCTGCGCCTAACACCAGATCAAGAAGTTTTTCTTCATCCGCGACCGATTTTTCAACTACAAAATATCCTTTGCGCTCGAACATCCAACCGACACAACCGGTTTCACCCAGGTTTCCGCCATTCTTGGAAAGAATATGCCGGACTTCCGCCACCGTACGGTTTCGGTTATCCGTCAGCACATGCATAAAGATGGCGACTCCTCCGGGTCCATATCCTTCGTAATTCACATCTTCATACGACACGCCGGGAAGCTCTCCCGTTCCGCGCATGATGGCGCGCTTGATGTTTTCAGCGGGCATATTGCTCGCCTTGGCTGTAGCAACCGCGAGCCGCAACCTGGGATTAGCGTCAACATCTCCGCCCCCGTTCCGAGCGGCTGCGGTCATTTCCTTGATCAGACGCGTAAATATCCGGCCTCGCTTTGAATCGGTTGCCGCCTTCTTGTGCTTAATAGAATGCCACTTAGAGTGACCTGACATAAAATGACTCCTTTGCCAACAGGGTAAATCATTCTATCATAGTTCGCGTTATCCCCTAGGGTCTTGTGTAAGGGAAAGAAAAAGAAACCAGGGACTGGGAACCAGAAGCCAGGATTTATTAGAATAAAATAATCTGGCCCATATTAGATAAATTGCATAAGTCTGAATTTGCTCGGTAAACCATACTAATCTTATAGGGTATTCACCATATGACACAAGATGAAGTGCTTAAAATTTTTAAGAAATCTGGAGCCTTGCTGGAAGGTCATTTCCGTCTCACTTCCGGATTGCACAGCGACCGCTATTTACAGTGCGCGCGGGTGCTTCAGCATCCGCAACAAGCAGCCGAACTGGGGTCTGCTTTGGCCGCCCTGCTGCGTGAACTGGACGATTCAGCCAGTTTCGTCATTGCACCAGCGCTCGGAGGCATTCTTGTCGCTCATGAAGTCGCTCGCGGCATAGGGGTGCGGGGGCTTTTTGCGGAACGGCAGGATGGCGCGCTAAAACTGCGTCGCGGTTTCCAAATTGAACCGGGCGAAAGAGGCTTTGTTGTTGAAGATGTGGTGACAACCGGCGGATCGACAAAAGAGACGATGGACGTTGTGGAACAGGCCGGAGGCATAGTGCTCGCAGCGGGTTCCCTGATCGATCGCAGCGGTGGAAAAGTCGATTTGAAAGTTCCGAGAGTCGCGCTCGCAGTGCTTGGCATTCCCACCTACAATCCAGAGGAATGCCCGCTCTGCAAGGCAGGAAGCCAGGCGGTCAAGCCCGGCAGCCGCTAATGCGCAGACAAAATATCCGGCTCACTTTAGCTTTCGATGGAACGGCCTATCATGGTTGGCAGATCCAGAATAACTTGCCAACTGTTCAAGGCTGCTTGTCGGAGGCTATTTTCAAAATCACACAAGAACAAGTGACGCTGACAGGCAGCGGACGAACAGACGCAGGGACTCATGCGCATGGACTTGTCGCCAATTTCATAACCGGCTCCCCAATAGCTCCCGCGCAATTGGCTCGGGCTCTCAACAGCCTGCTCCCCTACGATATTCGGGTAATGTCGGCGCGTCCGGCGGCATTAAGCTTCCATGCAAGGAAGAGCGCTTCTTCTAAAATATATCGATATCAGATGTATCTGGGATCTGCGTTGCCTCCGCATTTGTTGCGCGAGTATTTTCATTTTCCTTACCCGGTCGATTTTTCGAAAATGGAACGTGCAACATCACAATTGATAGGCGAGCATGATTTTTTCAGCTTTGCAAAAACCAATTCCTGTTCCAATGCCGTCCGGCGCATATTTCGTTGCGAATTGAAGAAAAAAGGACTTCGTCTATGGTTAACCATAGAAGGGAATGGTTTTCTTCATCATATGGTTCGGAATATCGTCGGAACTCTGCTTGAGGTGGGGAGAAACGCCATGAGCCTGGATGAATTTCAAGAACTGTTTATAAAAAGAGACCGAAGGCTTGCCGGTTTTACGGCCCCGGCGCGTGGATTGGTTCTTCTAAAAGTAAAATACTAAGAAAAAAATTCTGATATCATAATGGACTGGAGAATAGTGTTATGGAGCTAAAGGGCTTCGCAAAGCCCGGGAGTCAGGAAGCCATCCTTTTACAGCGCATTGATAAGGAGCGGCTGCCCAAACATGTCGCCGTCATCATGGATGGCAACGGACGATGGGCAGGCAGACGCAAACTCCCTAGAATTGCCGGGCATCGGGCCGGACTTGAATCCGTTCGGGATATAGTGGAAAACTCCGCTCGGTTGGGGATTGAAGTTCTGACGCTTTATGCTTTTTCCGTTGAAAACTGGAAAAGACCGCATAACGAAGTGCGCACCCTGATGTCTTTATTAAGGGAATATATCCGGCGTGAATTAGACCAGGTTCATAAAAACAACATCAGGTTTCATGCAATCGGCCGAATCCATGAGTTAGAGGAATCCGTGCGCACCGAGTTGCTCAACGCGATGCGCATCACCAAGGGAAATAAAGGCATGCGGCTCAATGTCGCCCTCAATTATAGCGGCCGAGCTGAGTTAGTCGATACATTCAACCGGCTGTTCCGGGAACTGAAGCAAAACGGGCATAAATCTCCGATTGACGAAGAAATGATATCTCAATCCCTCTATACATCGGGCATTCCCGATCCTGATCTCCTGATTCGGACCAGCGGCGAAATGCGCATCAGCAATTTCCTCCTATGGCAAATCGCCTACTCTGAGATTTATGTCACCCCCACCTTCTGGCCCGATTTTCGACGAAAACATCTGCTGGAAGCGATTCTGGAATATCAGAAACGAGACAGACGGTACGGGGGAATATAAAACAAATGACAAGAACGATTTCGGGTTTTATCCTGATTGCTCTAACTTTGTTGGCCGTTATATATGCAACCCCAGGATTCTTCTTGATCGGCGTCGGACTGGTGGGAACCGCTTGTCTTTATGAATACTTCCGACTTGTCCGATCGATGGAATTTGAAGTGCGGCCATGGTTGGGCTATGTCGTTTTTTGGGCGCTGCTTATCTCTTTCCGCCAAAGCAGGCTTCCAGCTACAGTTCTTATTTCACTTGCCTTGATTGCATATTTCCTATCCGCCATATGGCGGAGCCGGCGTCCGGTTCGAGAACGGGCGCTGAGTATGATGGCGGAGTTTTTTGGCGTCTTTTATTGCACTCTCTTCTTCTATCCAGCGGTTCCGGTTCGTTTTGATTTCGGGTATGAAGTCGGGTTGCGCTGGATCCTCGTTTTATTGGGAGTCATATGGGCGGGAGACAGCTTCGCGCTTATATTTGGGAAAATGCTGGGGAAGCATCCTTTTGCCCCTGTCCTAAGTCCCAAAAAAACGAACGAGGGGGCGGCAGCGGGCCTTCTTTCCGGAGTGATCGTCGCAATATTGTTGCAACATTTCTTATTTTCAGACTTGCCGCTCCGTCATGTGATTGCGGTTTCTTTTCTTCTTGGCATTTTCGGCCAGCTGGGGGATTTGGCTGAATCAATGCTGAAAAGAGCCGCTTCGGTCAAAGACAGCTCCCATCTAATCCCCGGCCATGGAGGAGCGCTCGATCGCATGGACAGCCTGCTCTTCGCTTTCCCGGTCCTCTATTTCTACCTGCTTCTTCTCTATCATTAACAATGGTAACGTTTGCGGCGTCCCGCATGCAGGAAGCCGCAAGCGACCATCGTGCATAGGCGTTTCCTGCCATTAGTTTTGGTCGTCATGGTCGATGCGAAGAACAAAATGTCAGTCGTATACTTCCCTAAATCAATTGGACGTGTATTTCGGAGGGACTCGATGACTGAAGAACATCCGGAATCGTTGAGCGCTGCTGAGATCGAAAACCTTTTTATCGGAATAACCCATGCGTTGTGCGTCAGCGTTGCACTCGTTGAAGTACTGATGGCTTCGGATGGAAGAGGATGCCTGATTCGCAGCCATGATCCCTATGGCCGCCTGCCCGATATAAGAATAATTTTCTCGAAAAATTTAGGAAGCACGCTGGATAGCCTCAGCATCAGAATCGCACAACAGGGAATGACTGTACGGCTGCGGCAAGAACTCGCCAACGCGCATCGCGGTTGTAGATTATTAACGCCGACATCTAAGAAAAAAACTACATGGGCAGGCATTCGAATCGGAGAGAAAACAATTACAGCCCAAGGGCCCGATCCTTGTCATGCCTATCAGGAATTAATAAGACTTGCCGATAAATTCAAACGTAGACTGGAAATCGATCCTATCTATCCAGAACTTAATCTCCAATCCGTAAAAATGGCTTAAAAAATCAACATTCGTTAATAGAGGATGATAATGCTAGAATGACGCTTTTGCACAGGTTGACAAATGAAAGTGCTTTCTATTCTTGGCTCTACCGGATCCATAGGCGTCAATGCGCTCAAGGTGGTTTCCAATCTCCCGAAGGAATTCCGGATCGCAGCGCTCAGCGCCGGCAGGAATGTCCCATTGCTGGCGAGTCAAATCGAACAGTTTTGTCCCGAAATAGCGTCAAGCGGAGACGAGCAGGTCTCCGAGGAACTGCAAAGCCTTTTGCGACAACGCGGCTATCCCATGGCGCATACACGATTTGTACACGGGATGGAAGGCCATATTGAAGCATCCTGCCATCCTCCGTCCACGATGGTCCTTTCAGCTATTTCCGGAGCTGCAGGTCTTCTTCCCACCTATTACGCTTTGGAAAAAGGAAAAAGCATTGCGCTTGCCAACAAGGAAACAATGGTTATGGCAGGCGAACTGATGATGCAAATGTCCAGTGAGCAGCAGGTGGAAATTCTTCCGGTAGACAGCGAACATAATGCAATCCACCAGTGTTTGAGAGGAGGACGCAGAGAGGAAGTCAAACGACTGATCTTAACCGCTTCCGGCGGACCTTTCCGAGAAACTCCCCAAGAGCTTCTATCTTCTGTCACACCCGAACAAGCCCTAAATCACCCCACCTGGCGAATGGGGAAAAAGATTACCATAGATTCCGCCACCCTTATGAATAAAGGGCTTGAAGTTATCGAAGCTTCGCGCTTGTTTCTAGTTTCAGCCGATGAAATAAGCATTGTGGTGCATCCCCAGAGCGTCGTCCATTCCATGGTCGAATATGTCGACGGCTCCATCCTTGCACAAATGGGGCATACCGATATGCGGATTGCAATCCAATATGCCCTGACATACCCGGAACGATGGCTCTCTCCCCTGCCGCCACTGAATATCTGCCAAATGCCCAAACTGGAATTTCATGAACCTGATATGGGTAAATTCCCTTGTTTAAATCTGGCATACAGGGCATTGCGCGCCGGCGGCACGGCGCCCACCGTCTTAAATGCTGCAAATGAAATTGCCGTCGAAGCATTCTTAAATAAAACCATCCGATTCCAAGAAATAGCCTGCATCATAGAATCGACGCTTGATTTGCATCAACCCAAGCCCGCTTCCAATCTGGATGCCATATTAAAAGCAGACGCCTGGTCCAGAGAAGAGGCCAAAGCGCTTTGTCATGATGCAACCCGGCGCTGTTCGAAATACTAAGCCGTTTTATCCGGTTTGAATTAAAGCTCTTTGCGATGGCGCCCGATTCATATTTGAGCCTAATCAATCTTTAAGGCATCATATAAGAGAAGGGTGGAGGGAAAATAGAATTGATATACATTTTAGCTTTTGTGGTAGTGCTGGGTATAACTATCACCGTTCATGAATTAGGCCATTTTGCCATGGCCAAACTCCTTAAAATCCGGGTTTTGGTATTCTCATTGGGATTCGGTCCTAAACTAGCTGGATTCTCTCATGGCGGCACCGAATATCGCTTGAGTCCCATCCCGTTGGGCGGTTATGTCAAGATGGCCGGCGAAGTTTATGACGAGGAACGCAAGGGATCGCCGGATGAATTTTTATCCCACCCGAAATGGCACAGGTTTCTGGTAGCGATTGCCGGCCCTTTCATGAATATTCTACTGGCGGTTATTATCTGGACCTTCGCCTATATGCAGGGAGTGCCGGAATCCAGACATAACAAGCAACCGGCGATTGTCAGCACCGTAACAGAAAATTCCATTGCCAAGAAAGCAGGGCTGCAAGCGGAAGATAAAATCCTATCGGTCAATGGGAATGCCGTTCAAACCTGGGAAGACATGGAAATAGCGTTTGTAACGGCGCCCAAGGACTCGTTAAATGTCAAAGTTTTACGCAATGGCCAAACTTTGACATTGCATTTCGCCGCTCCCAAAGACAACGCGGACACAGAATCCTTGGGATTTAGGCCCTGGCTCGGGAGAATTATCATCAAAGACGTGGTAAACAACTCGCCCGCTCAAAAAGCCGGCCTGCAAAAGGGGGATCAAATAGTATCGATAGAAAAAAAAGGCGTCGTGGCGCGCGATTACGATCGAATTTTAAATACGATTGCGGAAAGCAACGGGATTCCTCTTGATTTTGAAATTTCCCGGCATTCCGCTAAACCTGAAAACCTTGCCTCGACCTCAAAATCCGCAGCATCTATTCTGCACCTCTCAGTCACTCCTGTCGAAGAAACGAAAGGCCGCGCTATAGCTGGTTTCGAATACGAATTGTCTTCAGTCGTACTGGCGAAGTTCGGATTAGCTGGAGCTTTCATTCAATCCATTCGTAGAAACTATGAAACCTGCGATCAAACGTTCAGGATTATAGGACGGATTTTCAAAGGCACCGCTTCCATCAAAACATTATCCGGGCCTATCGAAATTGCCAAATATTCCGGGAGCGCCGCCCGCGCCGCTCAAAAGTCAGGCAGCGCGCTGATTTTCTTTACGTTTCTGGGGCTTGTAAGTCTTCAGTTGGGCGTCTTCAACCTGCTCCCCATTCCAATCCTGGATGGAGGCGTTATGGCGCTTTTGGTTGTGGAAGGGCTGATGCGGCGAGATCTCAGTCTAAATATAAAAGAAAAAATTGTTCAGGCAGGCTTTGTTTTTCTTATCCTCCTGATGGGATTTGTCATTTTCAATGACTTATCGAAAATAATCAATTTCAGCGGTTTATTCAGATAATACTAAGACGGGGGCAGGCGCCCTCCCCTGTTAAAAGCTTGCCAAGGCCGCCTGTTCATTATCAAAAACCTGGAAAACGGTCAGCAGTTTTGTGATAGCCAGCAATTCCTGAATTTTTTTTGTCAGATTTAACAGCTTGAACTGCCCGCCACTATTAGCGACAGTGCTGTAGGTGCTCACCAGTTCCCCAATTCCTGAGCTGTCAATATAATTAACCTCAGCCAGGTTAAGGATGATTTTCTTCCCGTTATTTTTAAGGATGTCACGAACCGTATTGCGCACTGTCATTGTGCCTTCTCCCAACGTAATCTTGCCGCTGCAATCCAGGATACGAACATCTCCAATAGTGCGCGTTTCAATCTTCATCATTCATTCTCCTTAATTCGAGGAAATCCTTTTTACCATATATACTTCTGTGCCCCCCCGTGATAGAGATCTGAATTCAACCTCGTCCATGAAAGTACGAATATAAAATATCCCACGGCCGCTTGGTTTTAGCAGATTGCCGGGATCCAATGGATTGGGCACCTGGTCGGCCTGGAACCCATAGCCTTGATCCTTTACGGAAATACAAAGCTGATCAGGCGCAACTTCAAAGCAGATATCCACGCACTTGCTCGCATCGAGCTTGTTTCCGTGCTGGATTGCGTTGGTCACGGATTCGCGCACAGACATACCAATCCTATGCGCCGAATCAGGATCGAAACGCATGAAGCTTGTAATACAATCCGTGAGCGTCTGGATTAAATCAATATTTTCCAGAGCGCTACTGATAATTACCTCGATCTCGTTGGCTAGTATCTTCATCAGGCAATATCAACAAGACTGGTAACCACTTGAATAATCATTTCTTAGGCCAAATCCAATATTAATCGGCGCTCTTCCGCACTGTCAAGAAAGAATCAAACGGTTCCTCTTTTCAAACGACTTCCGGCGCTCCTGTTCCCTGCAAAGGGACAGGAGCGCCGAAAGTCGTTTGAAAGGTGCTATACTTATCCGTTTTTGAAAGGAATTCAGATGAAGGCATGGATTGGGCGGTGGGGACCTGCAATTCTTTTAATGTCATTGATTTTTACTGCTTCGGCGACTCCTGGTTCGAATTTGCCGGGATTTGGAACGTTGGATTTCTTCTTTAAAAAAGGCGGGCACATGTTGGGTTATGCATTGTTGACCGCCGCTTATTTCCATGCTTTCAACAACGGCAGTAAAATAACACGCCGGCAGTTTGTTGTCGCCATACTTCTGGCGGTTCTCTATTCGGCGACCGATGAATTTCATCAGCTATTTACGCCGGGACGGAATTCATCGATCATCGATGTAGGGATTGATTCCATCGGCAGCTTTGTCGGCCTTTCACTCTGGTGTTTGATCCGAACGCGTTTTCTTGATTCCCGCCGGGCTGTTGACTCTATCCGACCTTAAGAACCGGTCTGAGGATAGTTTTTGCCCAGCTTGGACATGAACTGCTCTAATTCTTGAACAAGCTGCATCCATTCCAGTTCTTTTTCTTTAAGAAGAAGCTCCCGCGCCAACAATTTCTTCTCCAGCGCTTCCTGATTGGATTGGATTCTCTTTTGAACTTCCTGCAATTCTTCTGTCAATGCCTGCTTGGCTTTTAATTGCTCGTCCGTCCATCTGAGCCGGTATTCTTCTTCTTCGCGTTGACGCTGGAGTTGGAGGCGCTCCATATATTCTTGATTTTCCTGAAGGCGCCTGGATTTTTCTTCATCCCATAAACTGCGCTGGTTGGCGGCAAATTGTTCAAACTGATCCTTTTGCTGTTGTTGATCTTCTATCAACTGTTCCAGCGTCACAGTCGCGGCGTCAATTTCATGCAGTTTTTTTAATTCTCCAGCCTTGAGTTCCACCGCCTGTTCGATCATTTTCAACTGTTCGGCTGAACCTCGGATTTTTTCGGATAATTCCGAAACAAATTTCGTGAGCTCGCTGCTAATACGTGAAAAAAGCTCTATATCGACCTGGTATTTTTCCGCAGATGCAGTCAAACTCACTGGGGGTTGAGGAGAAGATCCCATCTCAAAGCCTTTATTTGCAGATTCAGACGCCATGATTGCAGATTCGCTCATCTCAGTCTCCTCAAAAGGGCATTTCCCACCATTTTAATATTTTTAAGTATATTCTCAACAGAAGAAAAATAAAAACAAGACCACGATTTCACAAAATTCACAGATCCTTGAAAATCTGTTTTAATTTGTGAAATCTGTGAAATCTGTGGGCTTGTTTTGCTGATACAATGCCGGCATCCGGGAGTGCAGCTTATGAACGAGTCTATTAAGAGTCGCATAAAAGATCTGCGAGAAAAAATTGAATGCCACAATTACAAATATTATATCGAGGCCGTTCCCGAAATCAGCGATCTTGAATTCGACCGGCTGATGCAGGAACTGCAAACTCTTGAAAGCCGGAATCCGGGTCTCGTCACTTTTGACAGTCCGACTCAACGGGTTGGAGGTGGCCCGATTGAAGGATTCCACCAGGTAAATCACCGCGTGCCCATGCTCTCCATCGAAAACACCTACAATGAAGAAGAAGTGACTGAGTTCGACGCCCGGATCCGCCGCTTGCTTTCCGACGAAAAGCCGCACTATGTAGTCGAGCACAAAATCGACGGAGTTTCCGCATCGCTTTTATTCGAGAATGGCCGTTTCATTCGCGGTTTAACTCGCGGCGACGGGACTCGCGGCGATGACATTACCCATAATCTTAGAACAGTGAGGGACATCCCGCTCCGGCTGCGCGCGGACAATGAAACGATACCTGCCCGTTTGGAGATCCGTGGCGAAGTCTATATGACCAATACAGAGCTTTCGCGGTTGAACAAGGTGCAATCTGAAGCGGGGGAGAGGATTTTCGCAAACAGCCGGAACGCCACGGCGGGAAGCCTCAAACTCCTTGATCCGCGCCAATGCGCTCAGCGCGGATTGCGATTCTTCGCTCACAGCGAAGGTGAATTGGAAGGTGTGAACCTGACCGCTCATGATGAATTTCTCGATTGCATCCGAAAGCTCGGCATACCGGTTGTGCCCCATAGCGCAAAGCAAAACAACATCGAAGACGCCCTGGATTATTGCCGAGAAACGTTCGAGGCGCGCAGCTCTCTGGATTATGAAACGGATGGGATGGTCATCAAGGTCAACAGCTTCGCCCAGCGGGACATACTTCGATCGACCAGTAAATCTCCTCGATGGGTTATCGCATACAAAGTAGAACTCTGGCAAGCCGGCACGAAAATCAAAAGCATCCATGTCCAGGTCGGAAAAACTGGCGCACTTACACCGGTCGCTGAACTTGAGACGGTTGAAATTGCCGGTACCAAGGTATCGCGCGTCAGCCTGCATAATGCCGATGAAATCGCTCGCAAAGACATTCGGATTGGAGACGCTATCATTGTCGAAAAAGCCGGGAAAATCATTCCTCATGTCGTTCGAGTGGAATTGGAAAAGAGGTCCGGAGAGGAACAGGCGTTCCAGTTCCCTTCAAGCTGTCCTGCCTGTGGAGGGGATGTGGCTCGAGATGAAGGAGGCGTCTATATACGGTGTCTCAACCCTTCATGCCCGGCGCAGCTGAAAGAACGCCTGCGCTTTTTTGCCACAAGGCGCGCAATGGATATCGAAGGATTAGGGCCTGCTCTAATAGATCAGCTTGTGGATCGCGGAATCGTGAAATCTTTGCCGGACCTTTATGATCTTATCGCACCGCAAATAGCCGAATTGGAGAGAATGGGAGATAAATCGGCGCAGAACATTATTGAAAGCATCGGCGAGAGCAAGAAGCGTGGATTGACGCGAATCTTGGCAGCTCTTGGAATCCGGCATGTAGGGGAACACAACGCCAGGCTGCTTGCTCAGGAATTCGGCGCTGCGCCTTTTCTGATGGACGCTTCCGAAGAGCGCCTCGCCCAAATACCCGGAGTCGGACCGATAGTCGCTGAAAGCGTCTACAGGTTTTTCCATAGCAATGTCGGCGTCCAGACAATAAAAGAACTCGAGAGCCGGGGATTAGATCTTAGCGAAGTGATAGAAAAAAAAGATTCCTCGAACAAATCCGGTTTCGAGGGAAAAACAGTTGCAATCACAGGAACCATGGAGCGTTTTAGCCGCGCCCAAATCGAAGAGCTCGTTCGAAATCTCGGAGGCAAAACCACCACCACAGTTTCGAAGCGCACGGATTACGTAATTGCGGGAGCCAATCCCGGCAGCAAACTGGACAAAGCCAAAGGATTAGGAATCGCCATTTTAAGCGAAGATGAATTCGAGGAGATGATTGAGCAATCGCTGAAAAGCAGCGCGTCACATCTTTCTGTCTCAATACTGCCTCTGGAAAAATCTTAATGAGTGTAATAATTTTTACTTTGATTATTTAACAGCAAACATAGAAGGGGAGTTCAATGTTCGATCCAGAAGAAGTTAAAAAAATTCAAAGCGAGATGGATAAGTGGAATGAGAAAGGCAAAAACGCTTCCAAGGGCAAAGGGGAGCGGAGCGCCGATTTTCGCACTTCCTCAGGCATTCAGGTCAAAAGGGTTTTTTCTCCCCTGGACAATGCCCAAATGGATTATTTGCGCGACCTGAATTTGCCGGGTGAATATCCTTTCACCCGAGGAATTCAGGCTACTATGTATCGCGGCAAGTTCTGGACCATGCGCCAATATGCTGGTTTCGGAACGGCGGAAGATACGAATCGGCGTTATCGATACCTTCTCGATCAAGGTCAGACCGGACTGTCGGTGGCCTTCGATCTGCCTACCCAGATCGGATATGATTCCAGTCATCCACTCGCCGAAGGTGAAGTGGGCAAGGTGGGGGTGGCAATCGATTCCGTGAAAGATATGGCCATCCTGTTCGATAAAATTCCGCTGGACAAAGTATCCACCTCCATGACGATAAACGCTCCCGCGTCCGTTCTCCTGGCTATGTATATCGTGGTTGCGGAAGAAAATGGGATAGACAGATCGAAGCTGAATGGAACAATTCAGAACGACATTTTGAAAGAATATTCCTCTCGAGGGACCTACATTTACCCCCCCAGCCCATCAATGCGCCTGATAACGGATATATTCGGCTTCTGCGCCAAAGAAGTTCCCAGCTGGAATCCCATCAGCATTAGCGGCTACCACATACGGGAAGCGGGCTCTACGGCAGTGCAGGAAGTGGCATTTACGATTGGCAATGCTATCGCCTATGTGGAAAGCGCCCTGAAAGCGGGACTCACCGTGGATGATTTCGCCCCCAGGCTCTCGTTCTTTTTCAACGCACACTTGAATTTCTTCGAAGAGATCGCAAAATTCCGGGCGGCGCGCAGGTTATGGGCCAAGATAATGAAAAATCGTTTTGGCGCAAAAAATCCGCGTTCATGGATGCTTCGCTTCCACACCCAAACCGCCGGATCCACCCTGACTGCGCAGCAAACGATGAACAATATCGTGAGAGTGGGTTGGCAGGCGCTGTCCGCTGTTTTAGGTGGAGCGCAATCTCTGCACACGAATTCAATGGACGAAGCTCTTGCTCTCCCGACCGAGCAATCGGCGCAGGTCGCCTTGCGAACGCAACAGCTGATCGCTATGGAATCCGGCGTCGCCGATACGGTGGATCCGCTGGGAGGCAGCTATTACATTGAATCCCTGACCGATGAGATCGAGCGCCAATCGGAAGCTCTTATCGAACAAATCGATAAAATGGGAGGCGCTGTGGTTGCTGTTGAACAGGGATATATTCAGCGTGAAATTCAAGAAAGCGCTTATCAATACCAGAAAGAGATCGAATCGGGAGAGCGTGTGGTCGTAGGAATGAATAAATTCCAGGTTAAAGAACCTCCTCCTCCTCCGCTGCTCGAAATCAATCCTGAAGTGCGCAACATGCAAATGAAACGGATTGCCGATCTTAAGGCGGCTCGCGACCCCCGAAAGGCCGGCGACGCTCTGGACAAACTCGATAAAACTGCCCGGGGAGACGGCAATTTGATGAATCCCATCCTGGATTGCGTTCGCGCTCTTTGCACGTTGGGTGAAATCTGTGACAGCATGCGCAAGGTATTCGGAGAATACAAGCCGGTCTAGCCGGCTCGTCAATAAAAAAACGCCACGATGATCCTATCGTGGCGTTTTCAGTACAGGAAGAAGCTCACAACCTGTGACGAAAGAAGTGATGCATTTCGGCGCTCACGCCAAAGTGCAAACGTTATTTATGGACAGGGCCTAACGCAGTTTTGACGATATGGCTGCGGATTAATCCAGAAATTTAATTCAAAACACATTCCATTTTCGCAAAAAAAGCCTAGAATATAAATCTTTTAGGCTTTTAATGATTATTGCTATCGATAAAGTCCTGCCCTATGGGTCCGAAGCATTTTCGGCTTTGGGAGAATTGCGCCCTTTTTCAGCTTCCAGCCTGAACCCGAAAGACATCCGCCATGCAGACGCACTGGTAGTCCGTACGGTAACGGAAGTGAATGAATCGCTCCTAAAAGAAAGTTCTATCCGATTTGTCGTGGCGGCCAGCGCTGGCATCGATCATGTGGATCAAGAATACTTGAGATCTCAGGGAATCGGATTCAGCTACGCGGCAGGATGCAATGCAGTCGCAGTTTCTGAATACATCGTTACGGCTCTGCTTGCAATCGCATTTCGGAGAAATTGGGATCTGAGTAAAAAATCCATCGCAATCATAGGCGTGGGCCATGTAGGATCCCGAGTGGCCAGTAAAGCCCAAGCTTTAGGCATGGATGTGCTGCTTTGCGATCCGCCGCTCCGTGATTTGACAGGCGACAACAGGTATCAGGATTTTAAAGACGTTCTTGGGGCTGATATTCTAACCTTTCATGTGCCGTTAGTTTCCGAAGGCCCTTACCCGACTTGGCGCATGGTCGACCAGGATGCCTTGAAGCGGATTTCGCCGAACCAATATCTTATCAACTCCTCCAGGGGCGCGGTGATTGACAATCAGGCGCTGAAAACAGCCCTTAGCCAGGGCGGCATTGAGGGGGCGATTCTGGATGTATGGGAAGGAGAGCCTCAGCTGGATCTTTCCTTATTAAATCTTGTGGATATCGGCACTCCTCACATAGCAGGCATTTCGATAAATGGGAAAATTCGAGCGATCGAGATGGCGCATGAGGCGTTGTGCGGGTTTTTCAAAATAAAATCAGGCTGGAGCGCTGAAGCTTATTATCCCGAAACCAGAACGATTCATCCTTCAGGACAATCGGCCGAGCCGAACGCTATTTTGTCTACACTCCTTCAGGCTTTTGATATCATGAAATGCGATGCAAGCCTCAGACAGATACGATCCGCAGCTGATTTTAGCCGATTGCGCAACGAGTATCCCTTACGTCCGGAGTTTCGCCATTTTAAAATTTCTTCCTCGGAGATGTGCGGTCGATTTGCCGATATATATAAAGACCTTGGCTTTGAGGTGGCGTAAAAATGCATTTGCCTCTGTTCTGGACAAAAGAAATTCATAAGTACTAACCATGGGAGGGCGGTTTATCAGATGGCTCATCTACTGCAACGCGCACTAGAGTTGCTTTTTCTCATCCCGACCATCGGCGGTTCTATCTATGCCATTTTGTGCGTTTGCGCCATTATTAAGCTTCGCCGGCGTTCTGGTAAAAAATCTAAATGCTCCTTTGAATCATGGCCGCCCGTCACCATACTGAAACCTGTACACGGAATAGAGAAAAACCAGCGGGAAAACCTGCGCAGCACCTGTATTCAGGACTATCCTGAATTTCAGGTGGTATTCTCCGTTCAGGATCCAGAGGACGCTACAATCCCGTTGCTCAAAGATCTCCAACGGGAATTTGGATCAGAACGGGTTGCGGTGGCTATTGAGAATTGCAAAGTCGGCACCAACGGCAAGATAAACAACATGATCGGCGGATTAAGACACGCGCGCCACGATGTTCTGGTCATTAGCGACAGCGATATTCTATTAAGACCGGACTACTTAAAAACCATCGTCGCTCCCTTGAGCGATCCCGAAGTAGGCTGCGCTTGTACGCTCTATAAGGCCGCCGGAGCAGAAACCTGGTTCGAGAAAATGGAACTGCTGACTCTTAATGCCGATTTTATGGCCAATGTGTTGTTTGCCCATGTCAGCGGAGCCTCGAAATTCTGCCTCGGAGCCTCGGCTGCATTGCATCGTAAGACACTCGAGCAGATTGGAGGTCTCGAAGCGCTGTCGGATTATCTTGTAGAAGATTACGAAATGGGAAGGCGCATCTGGGAGCTTGGCAAAAAAGTCGCCATCGTCCCTTATTTCGTAGATACCATTGTAGATCTTAAAAGCCCTTCCCAATGGTGGAGCCATCAGGTTTATTGGGACCAGAATACCCGTTCCGCCCGACCTCTGGCTTTTTTTGCAACAGCGCTCATACGCTCCGTTCCTTTTGCCGTGTTATATGCAGCCACCCGGCTGGGAGACGCCGTAGGATTATGGATTCTGGCAGGAGTCTTTCCTTTGAGACTGGCGTCGGCCGCAATGGTTTTAGGCTTGGGACTCCGGGACCGCGAGGGTTTGCGCAGCCTCGGGCTTCTTCTTTTCCGTGATATCGCCTCTTTAGGCACCTGGTTGCTGGCCTTTACCAAAAAGACGACTGTCTGGCGCGGCACAAGTTTTGTCCTCACGCGAGACGGGCGGCTTGTGGCTCGAGCCGGATCATAATGAATTACGAATGACAAATTGCGGATGACGAAAAAGGTCATTTTCACGGGAGATGATTTCGGCCTGGCTTTGCCTGTAAACGAGGCAATAGTGACGGCTCACCATTCCGGACTCCTGACAACTGCAAGCCTTATGGTGGGCGAGACATTTACCCGGGATGCCATTGAAAGAGCCCGGCGACATCCATCACTGAAAGTAGGACTCCACCTGACGCTTGTTGAAGGTCGCCCGATTTCTGAGCCCGGTAAAATCCCGGATTTGGTGGATGCGAACGGAGTCTTCTCATCACGTCTTGCCCGGGCTGGATTTAAATATTTTTTTTATCCGGGCATCAGGAAACAGCTAGAAACAGAAATACGCGCTCAGTTTGAGGCTTTTCATCAAACGGGTTTCGCGTTGGATCATGTCAATGCGCACAATCACATGCATTTTCATCCAACAGTGTTGCAACTGATTCTGAAGGTCGGACAAGAGTACGGGTTGAAAGCGATCCGGCTTCCTAATGAACCGCCGATCCGATCCTGGAAGGCGGCAAGAAAATCCTTAGGTTCGCGCCTGTCGTCATGGATTTTTCTTTATCCTTGGATGAGCATTATGAAGCGGCTGCTTCGGCAGGCTCGCGTTCTTCATAACGATTATCTTTTCGGCATGGCGGATAGCGGATCCATGACGCTGGATTTAGCGCTCCGATTTCTTAGGCATCTGCCGGCCGGAGTCACGGAATTCTGTTTCCATCCTGCCACGCAGCGTAGCGTTGAGATCGATCGTACGATGCCCTTATACCGGCACCAGGATGAATTGAAAGCATTAACCAGTGAATTGCTGGCTGCATCGCTGCGTGAAGCAGGGGTCCAGAGAATATCCTTTAGCGATCTAGGTTGGTCAAAATCATCTCTGATTTTAGATTAGGAGGAGAAATGCTGCGAGTTATTGTTGCCATGACGATTGCAGCGGGGAGTGCGGCTCTGGGACAAATCCTGGTACGGCGCGGCATGCTTCAGGTCGGCAGTCTCGAAAACTATTCACCCTGGCCTGTGGCTGTCTATTTCTGGCACGCTCTCTGCAATCCCTATGTCATATTCGGAACCATCCTCAATGCCGTTTTTTACTTTCTGTTCCTGGCGGCTCTTTCATGGACGGACGTAACGGTGGCGCTGCCCATGACGGCGATCGAATACGCTTTCGCAGCCGTTCTGGCAATGGCCATACTAAAAGAAAGCGTCCCTCCCGTCCGGTGGATGGGCATTGCACTGGTCATTGTCGGCGTCATCCTCATCGCCCGGGGAGGCGGAGAGACGTAGGGGATAAGGGAACAGTAGTTACGAATCATTCCTATCCGGACCGCGCGTCAATAATCGCAGGAGCGTTTCAGTCCTGCGCGATAGGTCTACTGATTGTTGACAAGCAGCCGGAATTGCGAACCGGGCTCGAACCTGATATCCGGACCGCGCGTGCTGAAGGCGATGGTCATGCCTACCGCAGCGCCTACTGCAGCGCCTTTAGCAGCGCCGGATCCGCCTCCGACAACGCGTCCTATAGCAGCGCCGGCGGCGCCCAGCCCCAGGATGCTTAATAACTTCTTTTTAGTCGCCGATTTCCCAATGGCATGCCCCTCATCATCGATTTGCGCCATACCTTTCGAGTTGCTGACCTCCTTGAGATCAGCAACGATCGGAATGGTCTTGCCGTTTTTTAGAGTTAAAGAATCGAAAGAAAATAAAAACTCGGATTTACCGGACGCTTTTCCCGAGGCTTTGGCTTTACTCACTTCCGCTTCTATTATGCCCCCCGTATAGGGACGGGGCTCCAAAACTTGGAGTGTGAATTTATCGCCTTTTTTATTTTTCGAGGCGCTTAAAGGGGAAAGAAGTTTTGCGACAAAAACCTCGTCCTTGAATGTAGGAGCGTCCGATTGAGCAAATCCTATCGTAAATAACGGCAATACAATCATGATGGCGACAACGGCAACGATCTTGCGCATAACGATTTCTCCTAATGCAATAATTCCCAATTAATGGTGACAACGAATCGATCCTTCTTGGGGAATCTCAAAATAATCCGGTCATAACCATTGCTTGGAGCAGGGGCTTCAGCTACGGACACATCGGACGGTTGCACAACGATCGTACAGGGCGATCGAGGAAGCCGGCCGTCGACGGTTCCCACGGACGCCGTATTCCCTTCTATGACTACAAGTTGATTCTTCTTAACCTCGCCACTCCATTGGACAACCCCTCGCTGAACAACAGGAGTCGGCTTAGGAGTGTGGATTTGAAGCGGCGCTGGAGTTGGAGTTGGAGTTGGAGTCAAAGTCGGCGTCGGCGTCGGAGTCGGAGATGCTAGGGGGAGCTTAGCCGAGGCAGGCGCTGGAACAGGTTTTGGAGTTGGGGAAGGCGTAGGAACCGGTTTCGAGATTCGCACAGTCGCTGGTCCCGTAGATGGCGTTGTCGCTTGAGCCGGGTGGGGAGCAGGCGCTTGAGTTGTCACCGGAACTGGCTCCGGGGCAGGAGTTTGAACGGAAGGAGTCGGCGTTTGAGCCGGCATAGGAGTCGGAGACTGAGCCTTGGACGCCGGCGTAGTCGTCTCCTTGAGCTGTCTTGAAAATATTCCCTTGATTGAATCTCGTCCAAAGTAGGCGCCGATCGCCAACGCGACAATAACGACCGCAGAAAGCATCGCCATCATCAGCCGATTCTTTCCGACCGGCGGCGCAGTCGGCAATGCCGGAGACGGAACAAAGGTTTGTGGAGCTAACGGTGCAGTCGCCTGATTCGCCGGAGAATAAACAGGCGCTATGCCGGGAGCATCCATCATCGTCGGCATTACCGGCGGCGGCGGAGTCGGTGGCGGAGTCGGTGGCGGAGCAAGAATTGCTTCGCCTAATTTTGAGCCGCAATTGGTACAAAACTGCTTCCACGGTTCCATCTTATGTCCGCAAGAAACGCAAACGACAGGCGGCGCAGCCGGCGCCTTGGAAATAGCAGGCGGAATCGGTAGCGGCGCGGGGCCCGGTGCGGATTTTGCCTGCTTCGACTCGCATTGGGCGCATAGTCTCATTCCAACTTGCACGGCATGACCGCATAAAATGCAATAGGCAGCCGACGGCTTTTGTGGAGTCGGCTGCATTGCCGCTTGAGTTGAAAGTTCTATTTTAGGAGGCGCCACCGGCTTTGGAACAACAGAGATAAAAACATCCGGACGCATAAGTGAATCCGGCGCCGGCGAAATGCGAGTTCCGCAAACCGTACAGAACGCATTTCCCGAAGGCACATTGGCGCCACATGCTGTGCAAAACATAACGATTCCTCCTTATCCATCCGCTGTAAATATGCGAGTTCAGGATAAACCTGAATTCTCCTGAAAACTATATCGGTTCTGTATGCATTTATAATGCAAATTTAACTAAAAAACTACAGAGTTCGGGCGCCCTCAGAAATCATTTTAGATGGATGCAAATCGCGCGAAATTCTTTAGTTGCTCCGGCGGAAAACAAATGCTGATTTGCTTCAACCTGTGCTATGTTAGGACTTAACCTGATCATCCTGAGAAGGGCTTCGAATTGGCGATATCTATGATAAAAAACAAATAAAACTGGATGGTTTTACATGGCTAGATACTGCAGTAGTTGCGGATCACTGCTGGACGAAAGTATTGCTTTTTGCGGCAATTGCGGGACGAAGAGATCGGCGCCCATAGCGTCACAATCAACTCCGTCTGGGGCGCCTCAACCTGCATCGACGGCGCCTAACCCCAGTCCGGCAACAACAAGCGCACTCTCCCCTGTTGGACAGTCGCCATCACGTGCGCCTTCTACATCTCTGCCAACTCCAGCCACGGACGCCTCGGCATCTTCTTATCCCGCAAGACCAATGGTTCAAGAAGCCGGAAGGGCTCCTAGCATACAGGCAGCCAATGCTGCGGCGTTCCATCAAGCGATAGAGCAGTATCATTTACTATTGGCCCGATACCAACGCAGCGAATTGAATCCTGCAGCTTTTGAGCAAGCGGTCGCCGCCCTGCGCGTTACCGATGCAACGGGAGCCGTCTGGCAGATTCATCCTCAGAATAGTTCGTGGCTGAAGTGGTCCGGCTCCGCATGGATTCCTTCCAATCCTCCAATAGAACCCAAGGGAGGGCTCGGAGGCGAGGTTGTCGCCAGCGTAAAGGCGTCCGCCGGATCCATACTCTCCCAACTGCCGCGAATGATCCTCCGTCAATTCCTTGCACGGTTGCCGGTGGCAGCCTTGACCGGTTTATCTGTCTGGGCCATTCATTCGATTCTTCTGGTGTGGAAGAATCAAGGCTTCAACTTTCAGGAGCCTTGGGGCCCTTATATTAATTCTCTTGGCGGCGCCGCCGGTCCCGGATCGGCTGCGGTAATATGGGGAGTGCCGTTGGCGCTGATCTGGTCGACCATTTTTTCCCTATTCCGCAACGGCCCGACTGCTACCATTAAATCCCTCGCCGCAGGCCCAACTCAGTTGTTAAGAATCCCACGCAGCGGCAACACCGGACTGGCGGGTTTTATTATTGGCGGCGGCGGCGGCTTGTTTCTGTCCTCCATGTTTGGCCTTAACGCACAAGCCGGCTTCCTCATGTCGTTCTCTTCGGTTTTTCTTATCGCAGGCTATCCCGGCATGTTGTTGTCCCGCGCAATGAACGACCTTTGGACGAACGTCTTCAAGCCGCGAACGCCCGCTATGGTCGGACGCATCCGGGAAGTCTCCAACAGCGCTTTGACGGGATTGAGCGCCGGATTCCTGCTGCTCGGGTTGCTGCCGAAATCGATGGAACTTATGGGCGGGATCGTGATGATCGGCGTTGGCGCGTATCTTCTCGTTGCCAAGAACTCGGCCACCCCCTCGACTCCAGCAGCGCCGGCTTCGACTTTTCCGCACGGTGCAGGGATGTCGCTCTTCGCCTGGATATTCGCCTCGGCAACCACGGCTATATTCTTTGATTGGCTCTTCTGCTCGTCGGTGCATGCGGATGACGGCGGTTCCAACGAGATTATGGGCGGGGACGGCACCGACGCCATCAATTGGACCAATGCCGTGGCTTGGTGGAACAGCGAAGGGTCCGGCCGGGCGTTGGCGCAAGGAGCTCCTCCTGCTCTCGCGTCGGGTTTGAGCGCAGGGCTCATTCCACCCATGGCTGCGCCTGTAGGCGGCCTTATAATCCAAGACGACGTCACCAAGGGTGAAACCACGGAAGAGGGGGAAACGTTCAACTACGCCTGTTCTGCACAGACAAACGGCGAAAGACTCATTCCCGCCGATGGACGCACTCCTCGCCAGTTCTATACCATTTGCGACACCAACAATCCCAAATGGACCAAAGTCCAGATGACGTCGACCGCTCGTTTTTATTTCACCGCTCCGACCGGTTTCACGCTGCAGGCCCAAAAGGAGTTTATTTCCGGGAGCGGCGCTTTTCTTCATGCTGAAGTGATATGCATTCCACCGGCCGAAGCGGCCTATGCGCCGGGCAGGATTCCCGGCGTCGTCTATGCATCGGCAAACACTCCCCTGGGAACCGTGACCGGACACTGCGCGGTCGAAATCGAAGTCGGCGGCGGCGAAATGACCCTCCATCCGCTTGACCGGGATTGGATCCGTGGTCCTATGTCCGGTCAAACGCCGGACAGTTTGACCCTATTCGCCCGGTTGTCGCTGCCCGCCTACTGTTACCAGGTTCCCGATGCAGAATTGAATCAAACATTGACGCTTAAAACTCTGGGGGATTCCGCTAACTACCTGTATGTTCCTCCTCCGCAAGATGTCGAGGCCTGGCGCTCCTGGGTCATTGCGCCCAACGACCAATTGCAACCGTCGCACCTCGAAAATGCCGTCACTGTTAATCTAGGATTGGAAGGGCGCATCATGGGCGGACTTCTGCAGAAGGAATTCCAGATCAAGGTGCTTCCTTACCTGAAGATAAAGTTCGAACCTTCCGAGCCCTTTCTGGTGAAGGATTGTCTTGAAGAGATCGAGGTCGTGGCCAAAGTCAACGGCGCCGCCCCCGGCGAAGAATGGTCTATCGAAGATCCTGTCTTTTCCTCCGGAGACCATGACATCATACTTTCCGGAAGCGTCACACCCAAGCCGCCAGCGGAAGCGATTCTGAAGTTTCAACTCGGCAATTTTCCCGACAACCGGGACGCCGCCGGCGCCACTTTTAAAGTCAAAGCCAGGCTGACCAAGGCGACAAAAGATTACAACGGACCAACCGAAACGGAAGAAGCCAACTTGACCGTGAACGTTCGCCGTCCGGGTCTCATCTTCTTAACCAAGATGCCGGTGCATATCCCTGGAGACGGCAAAACCGCCGCCAAGTTCCAGCTCACCGTCTTGAAATACACCCCCGGTGAGGGCGGAAAGCCGGGAACATTGACGGTGGATGAAGCCATGTTAAAGGACAAGGCTCTCAAATTCGCAGACAAGATCGAGGCGGAAGGCGAAGCGGCCAAGGCTTTCAATGCCGCTGCGCTCCATATCACCTATGAAGTTATGGCGGGAGAAGGCTTGAACAAACACGCCACCTATTCCATTCAAGGGTCTGCGGTTATCCCGGGATCAGGGACGACTCTTTCAGGCAAGTTGGAAATATCGGTCCCGACTCCGCCGCCAAATGCAAAGCCGGAGGATTACACCAAGAATCTCGAATTAGGTTTGGACACCATCAAGATTCCGGACAAAACCGACGATTATGCCAAAGAGAAAATACTAATGCTGCAGGCTTTGGATCAGATGATCCTCCGTCCTTATTCAACCTTGCAGCAATCCTGGGCCAACGCCAGCAAGCTGGAATGGGAAGCGGACTGGGTGAGGAGTTGGTGGGGACAGAGCAGCCAGGATTCCTTGGATAAACTAATGCAGCTGTATGAGAAGTATAAGGATGAACTCGATAAGGACACCCGGCATGAAGCGTTCCTCCTTCATTGGCGGCGTCGCGACTTCTACCAAGAGGTCACCAAGGCTTGGCAGGCGGTCGCCACGTCATCAGCAGGGGTGGACAATGTACTCGCCGCCGGGGAGTACACTGCCGTTACAGCCAAATGGCTTTCAGAAGCTGTATTCCCAAAACTGGTGGAGATAGCTTTAGTCAGCATGAGCCGCTCTCCGAAATGGGCGGATTTCGGCGGAAGCGCTGCCGGGTATCTCCAGAAATACATCAACTTCTTGGCGGGAGCCATTGCGGAGGCATACGCCAATAGCGATCCCTCCCCTTGGATAAAAGGCGGACAGAAAACTGTAGACGAGATCTGGAATAATTTGATTACGGATATGTTCGATCTCTTCTATGGATCCCAAGCGGAGAAGCCATTCGAGAAGAAATATGATTTCGGCCTGATCGGTCCTGAAGGCACAGCGCACGCTTTGCGTGTCAAATCCAGACTGTATGTCTATTTCGCAATTATTAAGTTGTTTCAGCACTGGATCTGGGAGAAAAAAGAGAACGGGGACGATAAGGATTTCACCGAAGCGTGCGGGGAGGTCATCAACGATCTGGCGGTCAAGACCTGCGCCGATGCTTTCGAATTTTTCATCGGAGATGTTCCCGAAGGCGGAGCCTCCGCGGCCATGAGCAATTTCAAAGGAGCAATGGGGGACAGCTACCACACGATTGTTGAATTCCTCAAAAAGTGCGAGCGGCTCGGCGAGGGACGCCCCTGATTTTCAACGGTTCCAATTTGATCGAGCTCAAAGGGCTCTTGAGATAAGCATCTAGAATCAAAAAACCGACGGCAACGCCTCCGCCTTGATGTGTGTAATTCCGTCTCGAGCCCCTATCCACAGATTGCCGGCGTCGTCCTCTCGGATGACTTTAATTTCCGGGTGAGATAGTCCGTCCTCCTGGCGATAGATTCTCCACTTGGCGCCGATCCGGACGGCAAGGCCGTCATATTCGGAACCGAACCAGAAGCGGTTTTTGCTATCCAGGAAGAGAGAGCGCACTTTCTCTCCCGCAAGTCCGTCCTTCTTGCCGAGTACAAGGCTCAAGCGCCAGAATTCGCCGGAACGCTCAAAACGCGATGCTCCGCCGCGATTCAGGAGCCCGCCGCCAGCCCAGATTCGGCCCTGCATGTCCTGGCAGAGTGATGTGACGTTGGCGTGCGGCAGGCCGTCCTTCACGGTCCAGCCCTGCCAGCGGCCATCGGGGGCCAAGTGGCTGACACCGCCTCTGGGCGCATCGTAGGAACCGATCCATATCCCGCCGTCCGCATCTTCCAGGAGCGCATTCGCCACATCATTTGCAAGTCCGTCGGAAACATGGAGCGTGCGCCATGCGCCTCCCTCGCGTATCGCAATTCCCCGGTCGGTACCTATCCAAAGCGCCCCGCTACGCGTGAGGAGG
The DNA here is from genome assembly GCA_964441405.1 of uncultured Acidobacteriota bacterium. GTDB lineage: Bacteria > Acidobacteriota > UBA6911 > UBA6911 > UBA6911 > UBA6911. The sequence goes on along the minus strand of CAYTYP010000008.1, from coordinate 43,424 downwards.
AGCGATAGAACCATTCCCGGCGTGAAACCTGCAGGCAACTCCACCTTGCCCGACCGTCCGTCCGCAAGGCGCGTCAGGCCCGCATTATGTCCAATCAGGAGCGTGCCATCGATGTCGCGGAGGAGCGCATGCACGTGCTTCGGGCCATCGTCCGCAGGAAAGGCTGGGCGAGCCAGGAGTGTACGCCGGTTGACGACCCATACGCCTTCTACTCCTCCAGTCCAAACTTCATTTTTTTCCACCAGAAGTGTGGCCACATCGCGAGGCGGCCGCACGATGTTCCATCCTGGCGGAATTGGCTTTGCCGGTTCGGGGGGGACGGAACGCAACAGCGCCCATGCAATAAGAGCGATAAAAGCGACAATACCCAAAGAGGAAGCCAGACGTTTCATTACTGCTTTTCGATTCTCCCATTGTCCATCATAATCGTTCGTTGGATGAAGTGCTCATCATCGACGGCTTCATGTGTCACGTAAAGCAGCGCAAACCGCTCCTCCACCCAGAACCTGCGGATGACTTCAAGCAATCCCCGGCGGCCCTTTTCGTCGAGGTTCGTCAGTGGTTCGTCCATAAGAACCAGCGGCCGCTTGGGCGCAAGCGCGCGTGCGAGCGCAACGCGGCGCGCCTGCCCGACAGAGAGTTCTGATGGATAGCGGTTCAGAAAGCCGGTGATGTCCATAGCCTCCGCCGCCAGGGACAAGCGGGCGGCCCGCTCATCCGGCTTGAGCGCCGACAGTGCAAAGTTCAGATTTTGTCGCGCCGTCATATGCGGCCATAGACGTGGCTCCTGGAACACAAATGAAATGTTGCGCCTGTGAGGCTGGATCAACAAACCCAGCCTGCTGGCGGGCGAACCGCTCAACAAGATTTCGCCCGAGTCCGGAGCCTCAAGACCTGCAATGACCCGCAGCAAGGTTGTCTTGCCGCAACCTGAAGGCCCGCGCAACAACGCTGCCTCGCCCGCCTCAAGTCTAAACGAAACTCCGGAGAGGGCGACGGTGATTCCAAATCGTTTGCCGACATGGCGTACATCAAGCATCTGGATGCCTCTCAATAGTTCCGCTGCCGCCCCGGTTCAGAATGACAGTCATGACTCCACTTGCCGCAAGCGCCGACAGTGAGAGCAAGAGACAAAGAGACGCGACATCGCGCGAGGCGCCATAATGGAGCAGGTTGTAAAGCCGCATGATCAGAGTGGCCCTTCCCGGAGGGGCCACTAGCAGGGTTGCACCGAGTTCCCCCATCGCCATCGAAAAACAGACGGCTCCTGCAACAACCAGTCCGGGCAATACGAGCGGCAACGATACGCGCCGCAAAATGAAGAGACGGCTGCGCCCGAAAATCCGCGCCGCATCCAGCAGGCCTTTATCCGTGCGCCGTCTCAACGCGTAAAATATGAAGGCGGCAATGGGAAGAAATCGGACGACATTCACCCACACCGGCAACGCCTCCTCCGGCCAGAAAGCCAATCGCCCCGCTATCTGCAGGATCCCGATGCCCACCAGCGGCGCCGGCAAAGCGAATACAATGATTGTCAGGACCCACCAGGCTGCTCCCCAAGCGCCGCCGCCCAGAGCGCATCCGACAGCCAGCCCAAGGAAGAGGCTGAGGATGGAAGCAGCCAGTGAAACAGCGAGGGACATGCCAATCTCGCCTCGAGCGCCCAAGCAGGCGGCGGCCATAAACTTCCAGGAACCCGCGACCGATGCCATGACAACCAAGGGGACAAGCAGCTGAACCAGCAATAACACAGCGGCAATCCAAGTAAGAGCCGCCGGCGCTCGGATCCCGTTTCGAGTCGAGAAAGAATTTCTCCTTGACAGAGCCATCGCTTCAGCCTGGCGACCGATCCTCAGGCCGGATCCTAGAATTAGAACGATTGCCCCGACAAGCGGAGCCGCCGTTACCAGGGCAACAGCGGGGTGAAGGCCGGAACTGTAGGTGGAAAAAATTTCGAGCGCATACACGTTCACGGAAAAAAGCGAAGGAACGGAGTAGTCGGAAAGACTCAGCAGGAACATCACTCCGGCTCCGGCTCCGAGCACAGGGCCGGCCAACCGAATCCCAATCCTGGAAATCACTGCAGTCGCAGGCCGGAATATCAGCCCCGCTTCGAGCAGTTTGGCATCAAGAACCGCAAATCCGGCCCAAGCGATGGCAACGGCTAAAGGAAACAGCGCAAGCGATTGTACTATAATCGCTGCGCCCCATTCCCCAGGCAAGCGGACCAGCCCAACTGTCGGGCGCAGCCAACCCTCTATGGCAAGCATGGTCGTGGTCCAATTGAGCCCGTGAATAGAAGGAGGCGTCACCACGAGGGGTACGAGCACAAAGGTCAGCACTCTCCTTCCCGTCCTGTTGCCCATGAGCAGAACCGCCGTGGCGGCGCCGAGCGCGGTAGCGCTCCCCGCAACAACTCCGGAAAAAAGCAGAGAACGACCCAGCAGCCGCAAATGACGGCCGCTAAAGGAAACCTCTCGCAGCGCTTCAGGGGACGCAGACAGCAACGGCAGAAGCGCTCCCATCACTGGAAGCGCAAGCATTGCCCACGCAATAATCAGGGCCAGCAGATAGAATGCTTTTTCTATCTTGGGCGTAAGTGGATTCATGTCGAGCCTGTGATTTCCTTGCCTTTGTATCGCTGCTCGCCGGAAAGCTAAAATCAATCAACGGGAAAAGATCTCACGCATCTGCTTCATCGCCTGCGGGAGTATGTTATTCACCTCGTCGAGACTGACCGCCATCGCTCTCAAGCCTGATGGGAACATGGGACTTGATCCGATGTTGTCGCGGATGGACCATTGGCAAAACCCGCCGTGTATGAGGGCCTGCTCTGTTTCCGGCTTGAGCAGATAGTTCATGAGCGCAGCAGCTTCCTTGGAGTGCGGCGCCCCGCGTATCAGCGCGACTGTGCCGGGCACCACGAGGGTCCCTCTTCCGTCCTGATCGGGCGCTACGACTTCAACGGGAGCGCCCCGCTCGATAGCGCCGAGGGCATCATCGGTATCGGTGAGCCCGAAGATCCAGCGCCCGCCGGCAACCATGTCGCGAACGACAGAGTTGCCATCCACCAAGCGGACGCCTCGGTCTTTCAACGCCGAAAAAAACTTGGAGGCCGGCTCCGAGCCCATGGTCGCGAAAAGCGCCGCGGCATGGGTTGCACTGGTTCCAAACAGCGGGAGGGCTATGCCGATGCGGTCCGGCGGATACTTTGGATTCAGAAAGTCTTCCAGTCTTCGCGGGTATGCTTCCGGATGAAGCAGGCTCCGGTTAATCAGGAAAACCCGTGCGCGACCGCCGACGCCGTACCAATAACCATCGGAATCTTTAAATGCCGATGGGATTCCGGATGTCGCCGCCGGCGCGCAAGCCTCCAGGATGCCGGATTTTTTCATGCGAAGAGTCTGTGCGAACTCCCCGTTCCAGAAGACGTCGGCGCGCGGCAAGTCTTTCTCGGCGATCAGTCGCGTGGCGAGTCCTGTGGTCTTTGCAGCTTCCACGTCATAGACCGCCCGGACTTCGATGCCGGTGTCGCGCTCGAAAGCTTTCAAGATCGGCTCGGAATAGATCTGATCTACTGAAACGTAAACGACCACGAAGCGATCCGGTGGGCCACAGCCTGCAAGCAATACCGCTCCCAGCGCCGCTAAAAAATACAGGATCACACGCCGGCATGGTTTGCGCCGTGAATCGGCGATCCGCTCAAGAGTCGGCGCTATGGACAACCCGTGGGGAATCTTAAGGCCTGACGGCCGCTGGTAGAGTTTCGTCATAGTATCTTGCACCAGATTAAATTTATCGGTTCAAGGGCGCAACGAAGAAATCATCAAAATAGGTGACGCTATCAGCCTTCGTCCATAATCCGACTTTTCCACTTTCCTGGAAAGTTGATTGAAAAATACCGGGATCTTGTCGACTAAATCCGAGTCGCTCTTTTTCAAGCAAAACCTCCGCCGCTACGATCATTCCCCATATAAAAGCGGCTGTCCAGGATGATTTACAGAATTTGGCTGAATTACAGAGTAGCGACGCATCTTTTCGATATAATGGTCCCAACTTTCAATCAGGAGCGAAGAGGATGAGCGACAATTCAATTTTAGGCCCAAGCCGTACTTTGGAGATTCTCCGCCGGCTCTGCCTTTTAGTTGGAGCTTTATTAACCGTCTGGGCGATTGTGAATCCATGCGTTGCGCTCTTCCGGGTGCGCGATGTCGATTTCGCAAAACTTCAAAAGAAAGAAGCCGGACGGATGCGCTCGGACATCCGGATGATGAACCGGATCAGCGGCATGACAATCGATCCGAACGATCCGGAAATTAATACGGCGCCGACGCTCCAGTTGGAGCAGTACATCGAAAGAAAAACCAAGGATTGTTTGATCGAAGTTTCCGGAAGCCGGTGGTCGGAATTTTTCGAAGGGGTTCGAGACACTCTTTCGGTCAAATCTCAGACATTCATCCGAAATGTCCGCGGCGGCGCCGGCGCTTACCTGCTGTATTTCCCCACCGATGCGACCCCTTTAAAGGAGCTGTCCGGAAAGCTCGGCGATATCAAAAACTTCACCTATGTCGTGTTGCGCGATGGCGGCGACGTCCGCTACCTCGAAGTCCTCTTTCAAAGACCTCAGTCGGGGTACCACGATGCTCCGAATTGGCTGCTATATCCATTGCGCAAACATGCTGTTTGGTTTTTTATCATTGGGTTGCTGGTCTATGCCGCGCTTCCATGGCGCCATAACAATCCTGACGAACTGCGTTACGGAACCGTTCGTGCGATAGTAACGCCCGATATGCTCGGCACGTTTATGACAACTTTCTTTTTCGCGTTGCCGATTCTTGTGATCGCCTCGAATGCAAAGTCTTCGGAACCGATGGATATATTCGGTTTCTCCAACGGCTGGTGGCCCCTGACTCTTGTTCTATGGCTGCTTGCCTGTTTCGGGCTTTGCATCACTTTCGTTGCTTTATGTTATGCATGTTTCACGCTGCAAATTACCGAATTAGGCTTCCGCCATCAGTCGCTGTTTCGCGAAGGAGATTACGCCTTTGCCGACATGGAGGCGATCGAACCGGCTCACTGGGCATGGCCGGCCTGGTTGCGGACAATCGCCATTCTTATAGGATTTTTGAACTGGCGCGCTCTCGGTCCCATCCTTGTCGGTTCATTTGAAGAAATGTACGGCCTCACGATACGCATGAAAGACGGACGCAACCTAAAAGTGTGGATGTCGCACCTCCCCGGCTTTCAACGCATTTTTCATGAACTCCGCAGACACAACGCGCCGTTGGATCCCGAACTGGCAAAAACCATTGATCAAGATCTTGCCGAGACTTCGCCAATGCCAAAATCCGGGGAAGGCGGCAAAATTGCGGCAGCCATTTTGATGACGTTGATGATTGCGGGCCTATTGGCTTGGCAATACAAGCCCGAAAAAATACACGTGGTAAAACATGTACTGCAATTCAGCTATGAACAGCTGGAACAGCGTCGCACACTTACGAACGAGATGCAAAAAATTCATTCTTCCATGGAACAAGCGCAGGCGCTTCCGAAAAACGCTACGTCCGAACAGCGAGCCGTCAGCATGCAACAATTCGAGGAATTAATGAAACAATACCAAGAGCATGAGAAACGCTACGACGCTATTCAGCCCACGGAAGAAGATTAGGAGCCTCTTTTCTTCATTTCTGCAATTCGCGAAAAGTGGCACTGGAAGTACAAGATGCTGAAGAAAAAGGTCATGACGCCGCTGAGTTTGAGCCCGATGTTCTCTACGCTGTTGTAATACAGCACCAGGGACCTGCGCATGCCGAAGACGGCTATCAACAGGACAACAATGAAGACAAGATTTAGAAGAAGCACAATCGTGGACGCTGATGCCATCGTTGCAATGGACCCTGACCTCCCCGCCATAAAAGAAATAGCAACCTGGACTATCATCGCAATGCAGGCAATCATCAGCATTGTCACGGACTTGCTCGAGGGATCGATCTTCTTGACAAAAAAAGCCTCTTTGAACGACCACACCAGACCGCAGAGTCCGAAGGTCACTCCGCTGAGGATTAGAACTACAGCCCAATGCATGTCAGGCGGGATGGGTCCGCCGGCAGCCGAGACTGGGATCTGTGCGGCAAATCCGGGATAGCCTGACGCCGCTGACGCCGGCTGGCCGGGCGTCTGGGAATATCCATAGCCTGGCTGGGGCTGCGGCTGAGCAACGGGAGGAGGTGGAGCATACGATAGCTGCGTCGGCGCAGGAGGAGGTGGGGCATAAAAGGTCTGCGGCGGCGCAACGGGAGGAGTGTAGGATTGCCGTGGTGGACCTGCCGGGCTTGGCGGAGGCGCAACGGCCTGAGGCCTTACAAGAGCGGGAGGATCTGGTGAGAGCGGGTTAGGGACCTCTACCGGATAACCGCACGTCGCACAGAATCGAACGCCATCCAACATTTTGTTGCCGCATTGAGCGCAAAACATATTCAAAATCCCTTGGCTGCTTCATTCAATCAAAAAATGTGAGAAAAAGAAATAAAAATTACACGGCTTCGCCATGCCACGCCCGCAACCAATTTCCGCTGTAGCTGTCTTGTATTTGAAACTGCGCCCGAAATGATGCCGATGCTTTAATCTCTGGCACGGTCAGCCGCCCGATCTCATGGGTCGGAACATAACACATCCTGCCAAGCGGCTAAGCGCCCCCCATAGATCCGTCAGTATTTAAACGCTAAAGTTGTCCGGAAGTTTCTTCCGGGATCGTCCATACGGCTATGAGCGCGGCGGAATTGCTTGTCGGAAAAGTTGTATAGAGCGAGTGTTAGGTCAAAATGCTCTCCAAGACTCACGCCACCCTTCACGTTAAATTCGGAATAGCCCGGCAATCCATAGGACCTAACGAGTGGGGAAGACATATCTTGTGGATTCACTCGATATCCGGGATCATTATCCATCCTGTCTTTTGGGATACGATCCCATTCCCCGACGATATCCGATCCTATTTCCACCCAAGGCCTCCCCGAAAGCTCCGAATTCCATCGAAGCGCTATGATTCCTCTGATTGGCGCGCCGTGACGGAACGGCTCTTTATTGGTTGTATCTTGAGCATAGTTATAGGAAAAACCATAGAGAACGGATGAGGGACCTCGCAGGACCTCGATTCTTTCAATCCATTCTGAGTCGATTTTCCCATAGAGATCGTCTGTCGCCAACCCTCCTTCTCCCCAAAGAGTCGTTAAGGTGTTTCCATCGACGAGTGCGGGAATATTCGATCCGGAGAGCCCACGCATTACCGGGTCGCTGGTTGTCCCTGTTTTCATCTCGGTCCATAGGCCGATCTCACTTCGAAGGGCATCCAGGGCTGTTAATGTATTTATTCTTTCATATTCATCCTTTGAAATTAAATTGACTGCTCGCGGCGTTTCAAACACATCTTTCCCGCCGAGGGTCGCGGTGACGGTGATGGTGTTCTCGATTTGAGTTTTAACCGGCACGGTTCCTGTTTATTGATTCGGATCCTCAGCAAAAAGGCAAACAGGGCAAAACCATAGGGGTAAGCCCAGAATCAATAAAAAGGCAAGCCGTTTGAATATTATGCGGTCCATATTGAAAAAATAACATTCTTTCCTGAAAATGTTAGTGTAGATTCCATATTGTTTTTAAACAAATACCATGTTTTAACCGTGACAAAATAATTTCAGAATAATTGAATAGTATGGTTGTAATCAGCATTCTGAATGATGCGCACTGCAGTTTTATTCTTGAGCAGGAGTCCGGGGATGCGTTGTTTCATTGATCTTGTGAGACACATGACAATAAAAATCCTGTGCCTGGCAGTTATGATGCTTGTCCCAATTTTTTTGAACGCCGGATTTGCAGCCGATGATGATTTCAGAGAATTCCACTCGTTATCTGAAGAACAGACGTATTCCGGCATATTTTCCTCCGTGATAACAAGCCGGCATTTGAAGCCAGGCGGTCGGATTATCGGCGGGGTGACAACAACGCAGAGTCTGATTTTATCTCGGAATAATAATCTTGCGGAAGAGGATCAGATACTGGCTATTGCAATGATGAGTACAGATATCGAAGACCGTGAACCGAGTGATGAAACATTTGGGATTGAGTATGGCGCTAAGACTAAACTCCTCAGTCGCATTGTTGGGGGCTATGTCCGGCCTTATTTCAATGATCGCCTCAGCGTCGGTTGCCGGTATTGGAAATTGCGGAAAGAAGCCGGTTCTACTCCCTCACACTTGATTTATGGGAGATGGAATCATTCCAGCCGTGCGGATTGGGCGCTAACCGCCATGTACGGGTTCCCTCGCGACCGGCGCCAGTCTTCGGGATTATTGGAATTTCAGATGAACGATTTTTGGGCGCTTCCGGGTATGGGCGATGCTACCCGCCTCATTCCTCATGTAGGGGTAGCTTATGGAGTGAACTGGTTCGATGCAGTTCACGATGGCACGGTTATAACTCTTGGGATCGGCCTGAAACGGAGAATAAATCGATATATTCGTTTCGGGTTGAACATCGAAGGGCAGCGCCGCTTGAACGGAAATAAATCCGCAATATATAATAAGTCTTGGAGCGGAGCTGTTATGGACATCCTTTTCTAGTACTACTGCGTCCTATGATAAAGAAGCTTATCCTTCCTGGCGGCGGTGACGCATTGATTACTATCTTACCTGGAAAGTATACATTTTCCCGACGTTTGAGGATGATCCGGGAGAAGAGGAACCGGGCGGCAAGAAACCATAATCTCCTTCATCCATTGCGGGCAGGTTGACCGCATAAGTCCGATTTGAAACTTTTGTGCTTTCAAATTGGATTGCATCCCGGGTGGCCCCGGTGGTGCTGAAAATCCCACCGGTGACAGTACGAAATTCACGGTCCTTGCCGGCCTTGCGCAAACGTATCAATTGATATTCCGTTATTGCCACCCCTTCCGAAGTTATGACGACAAATTCCAACGGAGCAGCAAGAATTATGCTGCTGCGAGAGCCTTTAATTTTACCGTTTACATCTCCTTGTACAATTCCCGCAGTAGCAAAGCGCTTGAGCGTTCCGCCTGTCTGCCAAACGACGGCTTCAGGCTGCACTTCTGTAAAACTGTTGCTTTTTTTGACATAGACGCCTATTTCCTTGGGCAGATTCGATTCGGTTTTGGCAGAAGCGATTTCTGTTGGTTTGGGCGGCTCTTTGGATGAGGCTGCAACAGAGTTTATTGATGCGGCGCCGGGCGATGCCTTGGATTCAGCCGGCTTTGTCGGATCCATCAGGAAATGCATCAGGCGGTCACTGGCGCCTCCCTCTTTCAGATTGACCATACCCTGAACGGAGAGATCAAAATGGTGCTGGCTGTCCCTGATTTTGGCAATAATCAAGTCCTCATCAATGCCGGCTTTTAGCAGTTGAAGAACCGAATCGTTGGTCAGGATTTCGTCGGGAGACAACATCTCCATAACAATATCGATACGCATCACCTGCGCTTCCACTACTGCAACGGCCGTCCGCAGATAACGTCTGAATCCAGGGACTGAAGCGGATAGCTCATAGGAGCCGGACGGCAATTGCGAGAAGGTGTAATTGCCGCCCGAATTGCTCGCAACCTGGTATACGGCTCCGGTCAAGGTATTCTTGGCTTCGATTCTGACTCCCGGCATAAGAGCGCCGTTGGCATCGGCAATAGCGCCGGTGACGGATCCCTGGAAATTTTGGGAATGAGCCACGCAAAGAGTAAGGATAAATAAAACGAATGCTGTTAATACTCTACGCATAAGATGCATTCCTCCGATCGTTGCAGAATACTTGGATTCCCGGTTCCTTTAACGGAAAGGCTTCATTTCTCATTCATTAGAATATGCTATTTTCTCTGTCGGGGCACCAAATATGTTGAGGGTCAGGCTCCTCGCTTGTGAGAATGCAATAAAATTCACTGATTGGCGATCTTCCAGCGGATCGTGACATTCGAAAATTTCTGATTGCCGCTGTAAAGGATAATCTGATTCCAGCCGTTGATTGAACCCGGCTTCTGACGAACGACCAATCCCTTTGGTTCTATCTCAATTTCTATCGGCTTCCCGGGGAATTTTCCCAAAATGCTTCCAATCGTGGCCGTATCCGAAATGACTAGAATAGTATTTTTCTCCAGATTGCCCGACCACGTAAGGATTCCGGATGATGGATCGGGTTGAGGAGCCGTTGTTTCCATCGGCTTCACTGCTGCAGCGACCGGGATCTTTTTCGAAACGGCTGGAGGGAGCGGCTCTATTTGCCGATGGGCAGGCGCAGTTGTTGCAGGCGTTTCCAGTCTTGTGGGCGGAGTTAATGGGACCGGAGGAGGAGGCAATCCGGGCTCCTTGATTTTCGAGACTGCGGACGGAGCGATGGACGCTTTTTGAAATACCGGAGCCGGTTTCCTGGTCGTTTTTAACACAATCCAAACAACAGCCGCCAGCAGCAAAATTCCGGCCAGCGCCGTCAATGAAATAAAAACGAATTTCCTGCCATGCTTTTTTCCGGCTGTTTCGGGTGCAATGGAGGGGGAATGCACGCCTGCCACCGGCGCTACGCCGCCGGCGTTTACTGTATGGAATTCTTCCCGGCAGCTTTCGACCGATGCTTTTTCCAGGTCGCAAACGAACTCCACGCAATTCGGATAACGTCTTTGTGGATCTTTGGCCAGGGCTTTTTCTAATATTTCACGGATTGGAGAATGGAATCCTGCGCTGTCATATTCGGGTTCTTCCCATAAGATTTTGGCAAGGATTGCAGTAAGCGAAGGCCCTTCAAACGGCAGTTTGCCCGACAGCATCCGGTACGCTATTACTGCAAGCGAGAACTGATCGGAACGTCCGTCAACGGTGCGTCCCTGGGCCTGTTCCGGAGACATATAATTGGGAGTTCCGATGGCGTATCCGGATTGAGTCAGTGCATTGGAAGCAGACAACTTGGCAATGCCGAAATCTGCGATTTTTACCGTGCCATCAGGGCAGTTCATAATATTCGAAGGTTTGATGTCGCGGTGAATGATGCCTTTCGCATGTGCATAATCAAGTGCATCGGCGGCTTTCTTCAATATCGGCAAGAACCGGCGGAAGGGTTGAGAAACGACGGAAGGCATCATTGCCTCAAGAGTTGCGCCTTCAATAAATTCCATGACTATGTATGCATCCGTTCCCTGTTCGCCCACGTCATGGATAGTCACTATTCCGGGATGTGAAAGAACCCCTGCGGCTCTTGCCTCACGCTGCAACCTTTCAGTAAGGTCCGCTCTATCGGTTCCGGCCTCAACATCGCCGAGTCGGATGGTTTTGATAGCCACCCGGCGGCCGATAAGCGGATCCATGGCTGCATAGACAACGCCCATGGCGCCACGTCCCAGCTCTTTCTGGATTTCATATCTGCCGATCCGATTCATGTATTTCTATTATATCCTGATCCGTGGCATATGCCGATATTTTCATGATCTTGGCAATAGCTAATCCAAGCTCTCCATTGAATGAAGACGTCGAAAGAAAGGGATTGATTCAGATCTTCAGAGTGATGATTTCATCTAAAATCGCGCCTTTGTCGATGGTCCAAATGCCCTGACGACCTGACGACTACAGACTAACAGTTACGCGCCGATTTCTTGTATACTCCAACTTTTAACTTACGGAAAGGATTTTATAATGGCCCAGGTTCCCGCCGCGAAGATTCAGTTTTTACCGGAAGATCGTTTATGGATTGCAGAACGGATTCAAGAGGTCCTGTCCACCGGACAGCTGACGCTGGGCAAGTATGGAGCGGAATTCGAAAAGAATTTCGCTCAGTTCTGCGGCGTTCGCCATGCCATAGCGGTAAACAGCGGAACCAGCTCTCTGGAAATTATATTTCGCGCACTAGGGATTGAAGGAAAAGACGTGCTGGTCCCAACCAACACCTTCTTCGCCACCGCTGCAGCCGTAGTGCACGCCGGAGGGAATCCAATCCTGGTGGATATGGATCCCGAGACGTTTTCCGTTCATCCTGAAGCAATTGAAAAAAAGCTGACGTGCAGAACCGCTGGAATCGTAGTCGTTCACATCGGCGGAATCGTTACCGCACAAATGCCCGCACTGGCGGAACTGGCAAAAAGAAGAGGCCTTTGGCTTGTAGAAGACGCAGCTCATGCGCATGGATCCACCTATCGTTCAACCTGCGCGGGGGCCTTTGGAATCGCCGGCTCCTTCAGCTTTTACCCTACGAAAGTGATGACATCGGCGGAAGGGGGCATGATTGTCACCAATGACGACCATATCGCCGAAGAAGCCAGGATTTATCGCGACCAGGGGAAGGCAAGCTTCACGGTGAATGCTCATGTACGGATGGGTTACAACTGGCGGATGTCTGAGCCTCACGCAATTATAGGATTGAAACACCTGGAACGTCTCCCGGACATGATTGCCGATAGAAGAAAAATTGCCGCCATTTATGACGCCGGATTAGGAAAATTCAAAAATCTGACTTCTCTGAAAATTCCAAACGAAGGGACCTGCAATTATTACAAATATATCGGCGTCATGAAGGAAAAACGGGATCGTCTCGAGATCAAAAAGCTTTTGCGTGAACAGTATGAGGTCTCCTTGGCGGGAGAAGTCTATGAAGAGCCGCTGCATAAACAGCCGGTGTTCCGTCAATACTCCGCCGACGCCCTGCCTGTCTCCGAAGATCTGTGCTCGAGGCATATTTGCCTCCCGGTTTTTTCCGGGATGGAAGAGACCGATGCCCATCGAGTCCTGACGGCTTTAAAAGAAGTCGTTGGCTGACCGTATCGGCGTTTACTTAGGAATTTTCCAGAGCTTTTAAAGAATTAACCTTTGGGCGAAGAACCTCTACTCTTCGCCCAATTTTATCTTAGGACAAGCCAGCCCCCAGTTGAAATGGAGTTATTTCCTTTATTAGAGGTGACGGCAATTGAATTTGAAGCTAAGATTATTTATTGTGAAGTAAATCCGGGGAGGCAAATGCATCACCGGAAAGAATGGGAAGCATCCTAAGGAGCGCATGGCAGAAGGAAACCGTTTCATCGGCATTGACATAGGCGCGGAAACGCTGAAGCTGGTCGAGGTGTCGCCGGATGGAAACGGATGGAGGATAGGCCGACGCGAGTTGATCGAACATGGCAAAAAACCCGCATCCGTACTGCTGAACGCCTTGCATCGCTACAATTGGCAGACTGTTGCAGGAGCGACCGTTACCGGGCGTTTTTCGCCTCAAATGCGTCTGCCGAGAATTCCCACAAAACAGGCCCAACTGAGAGGGTGTCAGTTTCTTTTTGATGACGATCCAATCACCGTCATTAATATCGGCAGTCACGGTTTTTCGGTATTGGAGCGACGGGCGAAGGGAATCACCGCATTCCGCGAAAACAACCGCTGTTCTCAGGGCACAGGAAATTTCCTCAGCCAGTTAGTGGAGCGCTTTTCGCTAACGGTGGAGGAAGCCGCCTCGCTTTGCGTCGATGTTCGGGATCCGGCGCCGCTTTCAGGTCGCTGCCCGGTGATTCTAAAAACGGACATGACGCACCTTGCGAACAAGGGAGAGAACCGTGCACGCATCCTCGCAGGTTTATTTGATGCGGTATGTGAAAACGTTCTTACCCTGATCAAACCAGGCGTCAGCCCAAAACGCGTTCTTCTGATCGGCGGCATCAGCCGCTCCTTGCGAGTGCGTCGAGTATTGGGCGAATCGCTTGCGCGCTACGGGATGGAGATTTTCCCGATTGGCGAGGAGGATTCGCTTTGCCTGGAAGCGCTTGGCTGCGGACTGATCGCAGCTGAAAATCCGGCGCCTCCGCCTGCAATAGAGGATCTGTTGCTGCCGGCTCGCGAGCTGAAATTGGAGCAGCTTCCGTCGTTGAACCATTCGCTTGAGAAAGTCCGTCGCATGACAGCGCAACCATGGGCCGGAGTCAATGGCAAACTCCGAAACCTCATTGTCGGTTTCGACATCGGTTCTACCGGAGCGAAAGCCGTAGCCATGGATCTGGAAACGCGGGAAACGGTTTGGGAAGCGTATCGCCAGACGCTGGGCGATCCCGTCGGCGCTGCACAGGATCTATTGGGTCGCTTCAGTACTGGCCCGACGGTGAAATACCCGATAGTTGCATTCGGGGCAACCGGCAGCGGGCGCGAAATCGCCGGTTCGCTCCTGGCAGCCTGCTATGGCCAAGACGCCGTTTTTATTGTAAACGAAATAGTCGCACACGCCACGGGAGCGCAGCACTTTGACACACGTGTAGATACCATTTTTGAAATCGGCGGGCAGGACGCAAAATATATCCGGCTTGCGGAGGGGCGCATCATTGATTGCGCAATGAACGAAGCGTGCAGCGCAGGCACCGGATCGTTTATCGAAGAACAGGGCCGGAAATTCGCCGGAGTCCAGGATGTTCAGCAGATGGGGCAAATCGCCCTGAGTTCATCCAACGGCGTTTCTTTAGGGCAGCACTGCTCGGTATTCATGGCTGAGGTCATTGATGAAGCGGTTGCCGCGGGAGTGCAGCAGGCGGCTATCATTTCCGGACTTTACGATTCAATCGTTAAAAATTATTTAAATCGCGTAAAGGGGAATCGCTCCGTCGGCCAAGTGATCTTTTGCCAGGGCATGCCGTTTTCCGCTGACGCCCTTGCCGCGGCAGTGGCCCGACAGACTGGGAGCCAAGTCATCGTGCCGCCCAATCCCGGCGGCGTAGGAGCGTTGGGAATTGCGTTGCTGGCCGCTCGCGAACTGGATAGATCTCAACTTGCACCGCTCGATCCGGCTCGATTTCTCGAAGCGAAGGTAGACCAAAAAGACACTTTTCTATGCAGTTCGACTCGTGGCTGCGGCGGCGCCGGGAATCATTGCCGCATCGAACGTCTGCATACGGTGATCCGCGACCACAGACAGATCTTTACCTGGGGAGGAGGATGTTCGCTTCATGATAAAGGCGGCCGCAAAAAGAAACTGCCGGATCAGGCGCCGGATCTATTCCGAGAGCGCGGCGAGATTCTGCAGGAAATAATTGCGCCTTTCGCCTCTCGACGCGGCAGACCGCGCATCGCGCTCAGCGATGAATTCATGCTCAAGGGCTTGATCCCTTTCTTTGTTGCATTTTTTCATGAAGCGGGATTCGATGTTGAAATTGTAAGCGACGGCGGAGCGGACACACTCAAGCGCGGCATTCAAACCGCTCAAGCGGCTTTCTGTGCGCCTATGCAGCTTTTCCATGGCTTGGTCGGACGCATGGTCCAAACGACGGCGGATTGGGTTTTCATACCGATGTTGCTTAACCTGCCACGACAAAATGGACAACGTTGCTCCGCGATATGCCCGATTGTTCAAGCGGCTCCCGATCTGATCCGCCGTATGACGGATTATGTTTCAGACGATCAGCGGCGGCGACCGCGGCTCCTGGCGCCATGCATTGACTTCGATGAAGGCGGCCTTCAATCGAAAACATTCCTCAGAAGCTGCCTCTCGTTGGCGCAAAAGCTGGGATTAAAGGACAACCCATGGCGACAAGCCTGGCGCGCCGGGGTTGAAGCGCAAGAAGCGTTTGCCAATGGCTGCCGGCAGATCGGACGCCGGGCGCTTGATTTTTGCCGGACCGAACACATCATGCCGGTGGTGGTATTGGGTCGCAACTACACCATTTACAATACGGTGCTGAATTCAAACATACCGGCCATATTACGCGAGCAGGGCGTGGTGGGAATTCCCGGCGATTGCTATCCGTTGGATCCGGAAACGCCGATGTTTTCAGACATGTACTGGAGTTACGGCCATGACCTTCTGCGCGTCGCGCATCAGGTTCGACGCACACCGGGAGTTTACGCACTTTATTGCAGCAACTATTCCTGCGGCCCGGATAGTTTCAATTTGCACTTTGCGGCTTATGTGATGGAAGGCAAACCATTCTCCATCATCGAAACCGACGGCCATTCCGGGGATGCGGGCACGAAGACGCGGGTAGAAGCGTTTCTGCATTGCGCTGAAGAAGACGCTCGTGCGTCCAGCACAACCGCCAGTATGAATCATTTTAAATCCATCCAATTCAGCACGGCGTGGCCGGATCGTTTCATTCCACGCAGTAACTCGAAGGAACGGATGTTGATTCCCTATCTGGGTCCGGCGTCGGAAGTCGGGGCGGCGGTTTTTCGCGGCTTGGGATTGAACGCAGAAGCTCTGCCCGCCCCAACCGCTGAAAGCCTGCGATTGGGAAGACGCCATACATCCGGAAAAGAATGCCTGCCGATGCCCTTAACGCTCGGCTCGCTTATGCAACGGCTGGAACGCGCGAAAGATAACGAGCGCTTTGTTTACCTAATGGCCAGTACGGACGGTCCTTGCCGTTTCGGAGTCTACAACCTGCTCAACAATACAGTGCTCGAACGGCTCGGATGGCGCGACCGAGTCCGCATCTGGTCTCCCAAAGACACCGGCTATTTTGATGACACGCCCGAAGGCGCGGAAATCCTGGTGTTCTCCGGCGCCGTGGCCAGCGATCTGTTGCTTCAAGCGAAACTGGATTCGCGTCCGTTAGAACGCATCCGAGGCTCTGCGGAAAAGTGCTATCAGGACTGGTATGGCAAACTCGTGGATCATATGGAGTCGGTGGCGAACCAAGAGCTTTCCAAGGGAGGGGCTCTTTGGCAGGTGTTTTCCGGACGGCTCTTCGGCCTCCGTGCGATGCTCCACCAGGCAGGCGCCGAGTTTGCCGCACTGCGCAGACCGGAGAAACTGCCTGTGGTCAAACTCGCCGGAGAAATTTATGTTCGAGCGGTCGAGTTCAGCAACGATTGCCTGATTGAGAAGCTCGAAGCGCGCGGCTTGCGCGTTCATCTTGCTCCCATGGTGGAGTGGCTGAATTATTGCTCTCATATTCGTCGAGAAATCCCCGGTCGCAATCGTATTGCCGACGAATGCAGCAACTTTGTGCAGCGCCGCATTGAATCGGCGGCGTTCTCAGCCATGGCGCCGCATCTTGGCTGGACGGCGCCGCCTTCTACGGCGGCAGTTTTAGAAGCCGCCCGGCCCTATGTGAATAAAGCGCTGAGAGGAGAGGCGGTCCTAACCATCGGCGCGCCCCTGCACGAATGGCGGGACAGCCAAATCGACGGCGTGGTCAATGTCGGACCGCTGGAATGCATGCCTACCAAGATCGCCGAGGCTCAATTTAATCATATTGCGGAACAGGATGGTCTGATAAGCCTGACGCTCTCATTCAACGGAGAGCCTATCAATACCTCGGCTCTGGATAATTTCGCTTTTGAAGTACATACCCGATTCCGAAACCGGGCGGCTTTTCCTACGAATGCTTGACGAGTTTGCGGTTGAGGATCTCCTGGATCGGAAACAGTAAAACAATCCAGAGATTCGCAAAGACAATCGCATACCAGAAGAATATCTGCGGCTTATAAAATATAGCGGCAATCACCAGCAGGGTTATGTGCATAGCCGGACCGATCAGGTTCCATAACATCACCATCAGGTTATTGTAGCGCGCATACAGATCCGGACGAACCCTTCGGAAAGGTTTGCAGCCTCTTGCAGCTTGAAAACGGCAATAGTACAAATACGAGCGGATTAGAAAACGGTTCAGCCGCGATCCGCCTTCCTTTTTCAACCGTTGATGTTCCTGTTCGAATTCCATCCATTCGTTGTGCGGATGAACGATCTTGCCGTACACATGAGACTCGTACAGCGAGCGGTATTTATCGGACAGGATGCAATGAACCATCGTACTGGCGAGGGCTATAAGGATCAGCGGCCAAGGATGCAGCGGCATGCTCAGGTCCCCGTTTTGACGCGCATGCATAAGACCGAAGGCGTAACCCAAGGAAATCGCAATTCCGACCAGATAATCCACGGCGCCGTCCACGATTCTCCCGGTTTTGGCGCCGTTCTTCTTGAGGCGGGCAATCATGCCGTCGGTACAGTCTATAACATTCGCCAACCCGTACATACATCCGCCGATAATCATGGAACGCCGGTCCCCCAAAGACAGAAACCAGGCGGCAAGAAAACCGACGGCCATGCTGATCAGACTGATTTGATTGGGTGTAATCGAAGAGCGCTTGAAAACAAGCACAAGCAAATAAGCCAGCGGCCGGTAAAAAAGATAATCCGCCGGCTCCTCCACAGGCAAACGCTTGATTAAACGACGATACTCCTGAATAAATTGCACGGATTTCTTTCAATGAAATCGCCTGTTTCAGCGCATAAAATTAAAATTGTCGAATGCCCTGTTCCCGAACATAGTTTTGCAACTGACCCAAAAAGGACTCGATATCGCGGTAGTCTATCTGCCCGATATTGGCAATCCGGAAAGTGTTCTCCTTGGCGCCCTTTCCCGGATAAATGGTGTAATCGCGTTCATACAGATAATCGTGCATCGCTTCGAACGAGTACTGTGGGTCGGACGGTTCAAGGATGGCCGTCAACAGCTGTGACTGTTGTTCGTCGGGTAAAAGCAGCCGGAAACCGATCTTTTTCAACCCTGCCACAAGAGTTTGCCAGCTCTTTTGGTATCGTTGGAAACGTTCCTGTTCTCCTTCGGCGAAATATTCATCTATAGCCTTGCGCAGAGCATAAAAGATCTGCACCGGAGGCGTAAACGGCATTTGCCGGGTGCGCTTAAAAAAGTCGTATTGCTGGTACAGGTTCAAATAGTAGGACCGTTTTTTGACCAGCGGCATCTTTTCCAGAGCCTGGAGCCGGAAGATGACAAAGCACACGCCGGCCATTCCCTGAATATTTTTGTTGGATGTGGAAATGATGTAATCGTAATCCGTTTGACGCAGGTCGATAGGAATGCCGGCGTAGGAGGAAATCGTATCAACGATAATCTCCTTGCCGTAACGCCGGCAAAGCTCCAGCGCCGGTTGTATGGGATTCAGCATGCCGGTAGTCGTTTCATGATGCACGATGCCCACATGCGATATTTTTCCGTTCTGCCGCATCATGGATTCCAGCTGTTGCAGGTCCGGATAATCTCCGTAGGGCAAGGCGTACTCCAAGACATCGATGCCGTAAGCTCGTGCGATTTCTGCCATACGGGAGCCGTAGGCGCCGTTGTTTACCACCAAAATTTGCCGGTCCTGAGGCACGGTCGAATTGATGCAGGCATCTACCGCCGCAGTTCCGGATCCGCCGAACAGAGCAATAGCGTAATCTTTTCCCCCATGAACGACGCGTATCAAATCGGCCCCGATCGCTTCCACCATTTCTCCGAATTCACGTTCCCGCGGGCAGATATCGGGAACGACCATGGCATTTTTTACCGAATCAGTGGTTGTAGCCGGACCGGGATTAAGCAAAATATTGCGTTTAACGGATTTCAATTCTTTCTCCCGTGGAAGTCGATTCCCGCTCCTTATCCGCCTGTTTGAGTTCGGGCAGCACTTCATGGAGCACTCGTTGCAGATGGGCTTCATCATCGATTTCCGACCAAATAAGATTGTCGATTTTGTGATAATACAGCGGTTGTACGGACCCTGCCTGCACCAGGCAGTCCTCGTAATCCATACGGTAATCCTTTTTAAATCTTGCTTCAGCGAAACTCCGCATTCGTGCAAAAAAGGAGAGCGAGATCCGTGAAATCCCCACCAGTTCGCCGCCGGTAAAGGAAAGCTTCGATCGATCCTTGCTCATGGCGGTGATGCGATCGCCTTGCGTTTCCACATACACTTCATCTCCGGAATGCGTTGTTCCCGACAGAAGGACCACATCCCTGCGCGGATCCGACAACAGCCGCTCCAGGGCCCGCATCTCGTAAATCAGATCGCTTTCCAGCAGGAGAAAATCGCTGCCTGCTTCATCGATCGCTTCACGAGCGCAATACAGGGAATACATGCTGCCCGATGCTGCATACGCCTCATTGGTTACAACTGCCGCCTGCGGGTAGCGGCGAGCCAGATCCTCGTAATGATGTTTCAGGTGACCGGCCACGATGACGATTCGTTTCACGCCGCAAGCCAGCAGAAAATCGAGCGATCGCTCGATCAAGGATCGTCCTTCTATCACAAGAAAACCCTTAGGGACATCGGTCAATACGCCGCGCAATCTCGTCCCCATGCCGGCGGCAAGAATAACCGCAGTGCCCACACTCATCGGGGGCGCTCCTGAAAACGGCAACGCAGTTCCCGAGGGCTTTCCTGAGGCCGGCCCAGCCCCGGATCGGTTTCGTTGCGCACCTTGATTTGCAAAAAGGAAAGTGCGGGATTCCGGTTCCATGCCTGAATAAAGCGGCGGATATCTTCCGCGGCCTGCACTCTTTCCACTCGCGCGTACCCGCAACTTCGGGCCACTTCATCCAGCCGGGCCGTCGTGGATACGGTTTTCTGACCGCCCGTGGACTCGTAAGACTCATTGTCGAAACATAGGTGCAGAAATTTCTGAGGCTGATAATACCCGATGGTGGCCAGCGTCCCCATTTTCATAAGAACGGCGCCGTCTCCATCGAATACTACGGTTCGTTCCGGTTCAACCCGATAGTGTCCTAAAGCAATGGAACTGGTGCACCCCATCGATCCCACAGTATAAAAATTCCGAGGCCGGTCTTTTATTTTGTACAACTCGCGCGAAATCTTGCCGGTGGTTGCAAAAATAACCGTATTGGGATCCAGGCCGTCAAGAACAGCTTCGATGGCTTGTTCCCGGCTTAACCTTTTCTTGTCTGCCGGGGGTTTCTCCAAGGGTTCTTTTTCAAACAGACCTTTCGGAACGATAATCGCGCCGACAGCTTCCTGTTCCCGTATCGTGCACAACAATGCTTCCAGATCCGGCCGCTGCCGATCAAGATCGTCTTCCAGGACGACAAAGCCGATTTCCAATACACGGAGCAAATCGCAGATGGTTTTTCCGCTCCACAAATGCTGAGGCGCATCTTTAAAACCCGGACGGCCGCGCCAGGAAATAACCAGCAGTGTCGGGAAATGGTATAACTTCTGCAGCGAGGTCAGCGGATTTACGGCATTGCCGAATCCGTCGTTCTGCATAAAGACGGCTGGGAGCTTGCCTGCAAGGGAAAAACCGCCGGCTATGCCCATAGCTTCGCCTTCGCTGCTGGCCGTCAGGTAATTTTCCTTTGCCTCCAGGTAGGCGAGGACCTCTTTGAAAACCGTGCAGGGAACTCCGGTAAATTGATTGACGCCGTTGCTCTTCAACAAATCGATGAAAGCTTTGGCTTTCATGCTCCTTCCCCTCCTGAAAACAGTTGGATCAGATAAGCCAGATCTTCGATGCTGTCAATGTCTTTCCAATGTCCCTGGAAATAGTGCAGTTGGACATTCAACTGTTTCTCTATAAGATAGTTGAAAAAATCGTTGATTGATTTCCGGCGGATAAAGTCCGGGTCTTTCTCTTCCAGTTGTTCCAACTCTTGCCGCATCCGCAGCGCCCCTTCCCGGCTCAGCTTGAACAGTCCGATAAATTCGCCCTGGCAATCCGCCACCGGCGTCCCTTTGGACACCGCACGAACCTCGCGCACCGAACATACATGGGAGGCGCCGTATTGTTCCGAATAGGCTTCAAAGGCGCGCACCAGGTCCTTTTCCGTTTCTACGGCCGATACCGGACGGGAATCCACCGCCAGCACGACATCGGCGTCGCAGGATAGCAACTTCCGCAGAATATCTTCCTCAAATAAAATATCTCCAAAAGAGACCAGGACCGCTTCATCGAAAATTTCCCTGGCGAGAAACAGCGAATAAAGGATTCCATGCCGGTCATAATCTTCATTTGCGATATATTTGAGATTGGGGAGATCTACGGCTTCTTTGCAATATCCTACAACTACGCTGATATCTTTAACCCTGCAGGCGTTCAAGGTATGGACGATTTTCGCCAGAATAGGAGCGTCTCCCGCCTTGATCATGGCTTTCGGCTTATCATCGGTCAGAGAGCCGAAATTCTGGCCGCGCGTCGCCGCCAGTATCAGGCCTTTGAATGTTTTGGCCTGGGGGAGATAGCGGTCTTCCGCCTGTTTATATTCGATAACGTTTTGCAGGCGGAAAATCTCCTTAACCGGAACGATGGACTCTTCTACATGAACCAGAGACTGATCGTTGCATATCCGGGAAGCCACGATCTGCATATTGGTCACGGAAGCGCGCAATACCTGGTTCGCCCAGATTGCCAGCGCCACATTCCAATCCCGGAACTTTTGCGTCGGGGTTTGGTAATACATGGTAGGGACAATAATGATCGGTTTGGATTGATCCCACTGCTTCATAAAAGCTTCGATCTCGGATGCATCGCTTCTTTTACTGT
>CAYTYP010000008.1:0-21139 GCA_964441405.1 uncultured Acidobacteriota bacterium | reverse complement strand
TGTGAATTAAAATGGCATCGGCTCCGGCGTTAGCGTAGGCGTGGGCGCGCTTCAGGGTTTCCTCCATCCCCCAACCGGCGATAAGGGCTTCCACCCGGGCGACGACTACAAAATCAGGATCCATCTGGGTGTCTTTGCCTGCGCTGATTTTTCCGCAGAATTCATCAATTTCCACAAGCGGTTGCTTTTCACCGGCAATAAATGAATTTGTTTTAGGAAACACCTTGTCTTCAATGCAGACGCCCGCAATGCCGCGCTGTTCCAGTTTTTTGAGCAGGCGGCGAAAGCTGTTGAAATTGCCGAAGCCGGTATCTCCATCCAGTAAAATGGGAAGAGTGGTCGCATCGGACATAAACTCGCACACTTCCAGAACCTGAGTCCAACTGGCTTCGTTGTTATCGCGTACTCCCAGAGCGGCGGAAATGCTCAATCCGCTGGCCCATATACCTTTAAACCCGGCTTCCTGGACAATTTTTGCCGAAAGTCCGTTATGGGATTCCATGATGAATTCCAAGGCAGGATTGTAAATCAACCGGCGCAACTGGCTGGTTTTCTTTTCCATAATTTGACGTCCTATAGTAGGTAAGCGTGCAGCCCGCTTGAGGCCCCCAGGAGAATCCGGGAAGCGGTATAAATTAAATAACCGCCGAGAAAACATAATGCCGCGCCCAGCAATTGAATGATGCGGTTCAGCATGTTGACATTCAGTTTTTGCCGTTTTCGAATTAAGAATCCGGAAAAATAATAAAACCAGAGGATGGTCCCCAACCCTACGGAAAAGGCATAGAGGAGGCTGTAAATCACCCGAGACCCCAGGAAGGGCTCCTTCTCTTCCTGCTCCGATTCCGAGGGCATGGACGAAGACGCCGGGTTGGCATGCCCATGCATTGCAGCATCCGACCCTTTGCGCCAGCTTTGCTGATGGATGGTTCCCAGGTTGTTTCTTAAAACTATATTCAGGTTGCCCACATCCAAACCCAAGGAAGACACCAGCGAGAGGACCATAAACGAAGCCGTCAACCATCCGATAAATAGGGAGGGATTGAGAAAATTCAACATCATTCCGGCGCGGAACCCCCCTGTTGGCTCCACCCGTTCCATACATCGGGTGACGGAAGCCGCCGTATTTAAATGCTCCAAATCCAGTCGCGTACGCGCGATCTGAACTCCAAAATAGAACATAAGCAGCGATCCGACTATCAATAAATAAGGAATAACCGGTTCATAGCGCAAATACAGCTGGGTAAAACCGAATACAGAAATAAAACAGTAAAGAAAATCCAAAATTGCCGCGCCGCAAGCGGCTCTTACGCAATAACGACTTTCTCCCTTAAGGGCGTGGGAGGCAATCAGGATACTGATCGGTCCGGCCACAGGAACCGAAAATATAAATCCCACCACGATTCCAACAATGGAGATGTTCCACAGACTTTCGAACATCGAATACCTTCCGCCTATTCCGTATTCTTCCCTGATCCTTAAACTCTTTGCCGAAAATACTCCTTCTTCTTGGAAGAAATATTGCAGAAGAATCCGATGATTCCCTTTGATTATTACTTTTCAGGACCCGATTGTACAACTATGGAACTGGAACTATCTTGTCGTTGATAATGGCGGGATAATATCCCGTTCCCTCATATTCCTTAACGTCGCTGATGCGCCCCGTCGCCGTGACTTGTTTTCCCACAGCTGAAGATTTACCGGCGCTTAAATAAATCTTGCTCTCCATAAAATAACCTTCAGGCGGTTGTCCGCTTGTTTTTGGATCCGGAGCCGGTTGGTACATCAAAATTCCCCCAACAAGAACTTCATGCGCCGAGCTTGATAAAATTTTCCACGCGATTAAACCGCCAACAATAGCGCCAATGCAGAAGACAATAATCGATCGTTTCATCTCAGCTCCTATATCCAAGAATAAACTGCTGATTGACGTTTTGGAACAAGCAACTCAAAAACTCCAAGGCTCAAAACAACAGACGGGTGCGAATGTTGGGAGCGAGCAATTCCATTTGCTTTTCGACGATGCGAGAAAGGCTTTGTTCCACATCCATGATCAGATAACCGATCCCATCACGGGTGTTGTAGGATTGCGCTTTGATATTCACTCCCCTTCCCGCAATTAGACCGTTAATCTGGCTGAGCACTCCCGGCGCATCCTTATGAATGTTGAGAATTCGATAACTGTTTTCAGCAAACGGCATATGAACTTCCGGCAGATTGGAGCAACCCTCCGTAGATCCGTTTTGAGCATAGGAAAATAGGGCTTCGGAAACCTCAATCCCGATATTGCGCTGAGCTTCTTCCGTGCTCCCCCCAATATGCGGAGTCAGAATTACATTGTTCATACCACGCAATTCCGATTCAAAAGGATCCTGACCTGAATTCGGTTCTTTGGGGAATACATCAATCGCTGCGCCCGCTAAATGGCCGCTCGCCAATGCATCGCGTAAAGCTTGGATATCCACAACAGACCCTCGGCTGAGATTGAGAAGGTAGCTGTCTTTAGGCATCCGCTTCAATTGTTCCAAACCGATCATGCGGCGGGTCAACGGAGTGTCCGGAACATGAAGCGTCACAAAATCGGATACTTTCAATAATTCATCAAGGCTGGCAAGCTGGCGCGCGTTACTGAGCGGAAGCTTTTTGACAATGTCGTAAAAAACAACTCTCATCCCCAAAGACTCTGCAAGGAGTCCCACCTGCGGTCCTATATGTCCATATCCGATAATGCCGATCGTCTTGCGTCGCACTTCCATGCATCCTTGGGCGGATTTTTCCCAACGGCCGTGATGCAGTTCCATCGAACGCTGCACCGCGCGCCGCGCCAGCATAACAACTTCGGCGATAGTCAGCTCCGCCACACTCCGGGTATTGCTGAACGGCGCATTGAATACGGCGACGCCCCGGCGCGCCGCGGCTTCCAAATCCACCTGGTCTGTCCCGATGCAAAAACATCCGACCGCAATCAGTTCCGGTGCGGCGGCCAGGACTCGCTCTGTTACTTTCGTCTTGGAACGAATGCCCAGGACATGCACGCCAGGGAGCATTCCCATTAACCGTTCTTCATTGAATGCACCCGACAACCTTTCTATTTTACAGACGCGGAACGCTTCGTCCGCCACCGCATGTATATTTTCGAGCAGTAAAACTCTGAGCCGTTTGTCCGGCGTTTGTTCTACCGGTGTTTTGGTTTTAGTATTTTTCTTATTTGCCATCCTGAATTACCTGCCGTTAAATTTGAATCTGCATGCAAAGGTTCATTGCAGGAGTCACTTCGCGATAAATTGCCATCATCGATTCAATTAAATCGACTCCGGAAGATTCCCGCACTTCCTCTTCCCGCATTGGATAATAAACCTGGAAGCCGGCCCAGGACGTCCCCGGCGCCCGTTGAAGAAGTTTGCGCAGTTCCGCCATATCCGGAAGTTTGCCGTTCCGAATTCCCTGCCGCGCATCCCAATTTCCCGCGTCAATAGCAAATCCTTCCCGGACCACCAGGCGCCTCAGTTCCTTTTCCATGGAACTCCCGGGCTTTAATTGCTTCAACAGCCGATGCCAATCAAAATCGGGCTTCAATCGGCATTGGGGAAAATCCTGCGGCGGCTGCTTAAATCCACGTTCGACTGAAAAACCGCATTTAAACAACTGCGCCTCCATATCGATCGTCAGAATAAACTTGGAGCAACCGAAACTGACATTGGAGGATTCCGGCTTCGCGGCTCTATTGGAGCGCGCTAAAAAACCAATCCATTGCCAATAGACCCCGCGGCCGAATCGCTCGGTAATGAAAGATTCCTTGTAGGTTTCTTCGAGAGACAGTTTGAGGATGCGGGTAATTCGCTGGTTGTCTTCCAGATGTCCGATGCGAATCCCCAGCTTAAAGTCCAGATATTCAGGTAAAAAACCTATGGCGGCGCGGGGGAAAGCCCGACCCAGCTTTATTGTTTTGCTCATAAACAGTTAGGATATCACGAAGAAAGAGAAATTTAACCGCGGATCTTCACAGATTTGCATGGATGCCTTTATAAAAATAATTGATTGGGCGGCGCCGTGGGTTGATCGGACGCAAGCGTGTAAACAAAGCCATCGCAGATGCGCCACCAGCCGTGGAATGTTTGTGAGGGTTGCAGACAGCGGCCGGTCCAGGGGTTCCAGGCCCCCTGCGCGTTAAAACCTGATTGTATCGATACGCTGCGAGTGTCGCGGCGCAATCCTTCACGCAGGATTTTCAATACGCTTTCTTTGCTGCTCCAGATAAGAGTACCGGCCAGCGATCGCTCACAGAATGTATTTTGTTCCACGAAAAAGAGTTCTTCGGGCGTGAAATAATCCTGCAGGAAAATATTTTCGCGGGGCTCTATAAACTCCAGATCGCAGCCGATCTTTAAATCACAAGGCCCGACAGCGCAAAGACTTCTCTGGTTGCTATGGCTGATCGAAATCGAAAAAATTCCCGGCTTATTGTTCAGGTAGGGATCAGGAGCGCCGTCTGCCGCCGCGCGGATTTCCAGAAGAGAATCCCGGGGAACCGTCCCGGGCAAATAAGCGCCGATAGCTCGCTTGGCTGTCCAGCGGCCTAATTTGTAATCATTGCGCCGCTTAGGGAAGCGCATCTCCGCAACCCGGAGGCGCTCCCCTTCGCTAAGCCAGTCTTCACGCTTGGGCATCTCAGAAAGGCTCTGAGCCAGCCAGTTAAGACTAAACATCTTCAAACCGATTATTACGCCTTTAAGGCCTGCTGCAATGGTTTGAGCAGGTCCGGCTGTACAGGATCCGGAAGATCCATGGTTTTGTAACCGCGCAGGACCATATAAACCAGCCCTTTGCCATCCACCAGCTTGCAATCATAAGTCCCTTCCGAATTAACGGCTATCCAAGCATAATAAGTCTCCTCATTTGCTTCCGGCAAAGAGTGCAATTGAAACTCCTGAATCCCGAACGGAAGCCCGAGACGAGATTCCAGCGCCAAACCTGAAAGGCTGGCTGTCTGGAAACAAAGCTCGATCAACCGGGGAGATACAATCACCGGCAAGCCGGATGGATCATGATTTTCAGGCAAATTTTTCGCAAATTGCCCGATAATTTGATCCCCCGACCGCCAGGCGTCTTGAAGGACCTGATAGGCCGGCCCATGGAAATAAATCCGATAAATATCCGACGCTCCCGCTTTCGTTTTCACTTTCAGATCAGGAACAGCGCCGCTAATCGGTTTCGATTCCTTGGCGACCAGCCGTACGCGCCCAGAAAAATGAGTAGTAATTTCAGGCGCCGCCTGACCATGCAGCGTTCGTGAACCGATCAGCTTGCAATCGGCTACTATGTCCTCTTTTTCCGCTCTAAATTCCGCGTGAACCGTTATGGCGCGCGGTTGGTTCCGATAGAACTTAAAGGGCGTTAAGAAGTTGACGTTTTCCATCGCACCAATATAACGATCGGGGAAAAGCAGCTTGGCGGCCTCTGCCATGGCTTCCATACCCATGACGCCCGGCAACACAGGCGTCATGTTGATCTGGTGATCATAGAGGAACGGCTGTTTCGTGGGATCCAGCGTTGTCTCGACGGTTAACCCGCTGTACAAGCCCATTCCCGTTACTTCACCGGTCATCACGCCTCTTGGACGCAACAGAGCTTCGACTGGGCCGTCTTTGGAGACATCCAAACCGCCCTGGGGATCGAACTCCTGCATCAATATTCCTAGTTTCCTCCCGATAACAACTTCACAGGAATTGCCAAACGTCAACTCGCGTCGAACCACCGGTATCCCCGCTTCAGGCGGAAGCATGTCGATGCCGGCCTGCTTCATTATGACCGGAATCGAACCACGCGCAGCCATTCCGATTCCGCTCCAGGCAGTCCAGTCTATTGCAATGCCTTTTGTGTTCGGATGAGTGTTCCGCAAACCCGACATGCATTTACATAACAGATCGTTGGCCGCGCTGTAGTCCGGCTGCCCGGAGTTTCCAAAACGTCCGGCGACCGAACTGAATACGACAGCGGCTCCGAGAGGCATTTTCCCGATACTGGAAATCAGATTGAACCAACCATCGCTTTTTACATCAAAGATCAAGTCGAATTCACCAGGCTTCTTATCTGTAAGCTTGCGGCTGATTTCGAGGCCTGCGGCATGCATCAGGACATCGATACGGCCATGCTGTTCGGCTACCGTTTGGACCACGCGACGGACGGCGTCGTTATCCGTCAAGTCGAGACTGAAATAATAAGGCGTCCCGCCTGCTTTTTTTACCGCCTGTATAGCGTCGAGCGCCGCCCGTGAGCGTTCAAGCGCCGCAAGTTCTTTATCCACCATCGCCGGAGTCGCCCGCTCGCCGCGCAATTTCAATCGCTCGAAAATGTCGCGCTTCAGGTTCTCTTTATCCGATACTAATCGATGGAGGTCGCTGTTGTTTGGATCCGGTTCCGGCGTCAGATCCAGCAGATAGAAAATACCGCCGGACGCAACCGCCAGATCCGAGGTAATAGCCGATACAATGCTTCCGGCAGCCCCGGTTATGACAAAAACTGTTTCCTTGTTCAGATTCAATCCGGTTGCTTCTTCATGGACAGGCTTTTCCTGGAGGCCGATAGCCCAGCGCCGGCCGTCCTTGTAGCCCACTTCTACGACGCCCGGATCGCGTAAAGCTTCGTCGATCAGCAAATCAGCCAAAGCGCTCTTCTTCCGGCTTGGCTCAAAATCGACGACCTTCACCGTCGCCTTCTCTTTTTCACGTTTATAGGCTTTAGTGAAACCCGATACTGCGCCGCCCAGAGGATCCGCAGCGCCGGATTCCTCATAGCCATGCAATCCGCCAAGCCGTGTCGCAGAAATCAGGAAAGCTCCCTGGTCACCACCCTGGTCATAAAGAGCCTGCATTGTCGTAAACAGAAGTTTGACTCTGATTCGGGTGGCTTCGCGCCATTGAGCGTAGGACAAATCGGCTATCGGGCCTTCGGCGTCCAGAGCCGGCAGCCAAAAGACTCCTTTGATGGGACCTTCCGCTTTCCAGTTCTCGATGTATTTTGCAAGGAACTTTGAATCCGGAACCCCGTCGATTGCCAACGGTTGGACTCCTAGCTTTTCCAGCCGGGCCGCCAGCGCTTTCCCAACGCCTCCTTGGTCCGGCATCACAAGGACTCGATCTCCGGTCTGGAGCGTAATTCCAGTGGATTTGCAGAGATTAAGCGGCGGACGCAGTTGCGGCGCAGGTACGCGCCTTATAATCCAGCTTGCAGCTTCAGGACCGGCAACAGGTTCTTCCTGGGGCGCCAACATCTCAGGTCTTGCTTCCTTGGTTTTAGCGCCTTTTTTAAGCTCTGGTTTGCGATCGTACACAAACTGAATCGTGTGGGCCAGAGTAGGAAAATCCCTCAATTTAAGACTGTCTTCACGCGGGATATCGTAAGCCGCGCGGATGGCCGCAAACATCTCCGCCTGCTTGACCGTGTCGATCCCAAGATCCGCTTCCAGATCCAAATCAAGATCCAGCATATCGGAAGGATAACCGGTTTTCTCGGCGATAATTTCAAGCACCTTCGCTTTGACGGAATCATCTTCAGATCCGGCAGCCGGCGCAGCAACTGCTTGTTTTGCCGCCGTATCCTGCAACTTAGACTCAGGCGCAGGAGCTGAAGTGGCCGCCGGTTTCAAATCCGGCCTTCGGTCATAAACATATTGAATCACATGCGCCAGCGTCGGAAAATCGCGCAGCTTCAGGCTGTCTTCGCGCGGAATGTCGTAGGCGGCGCGGATGGCCGCAAACATCTCCGCCTGTTTGACCGTGTCAATTCCAAGATCCGCTTCCAGATCCAAATCAAGATCCAGCATATCGGAAGGATAGCCGGTTTTCTCGGCGATGATCTTCAGGACTTCCTGTTGGACAGCATCTTCAGGCCTGGCTGCAACCACAGCAGGAGCAGGAACATTTATCGGAGCCGTTTCCACGGAAAAAGCGGAGGGCTTCAGATCCGGCCGGCGATCATAGACATATTGGATTGTATGCGCCAGCGTCGGGAAATCCCGCAGTTTAAGATTATCTTCGCGCGGAATGTCATAGGCGGCGCGGATGGCCGCAAACATCTCCGCCTGCTTGACGGTGTCAATTCCGAGATCCGCTTCCAGATCTAAATCAAGATCCAGCATATCCGGAGGATAGCCGGTCTTTTCTGCGATGATCTTCAGAACTTCCTGTTGAACAGCATTTGCCGCAGCTTTCGCTGCAACCGCAGCAGGAACAGGAACCTTTTTGGGAGCCGTTTCCACGGAAACAGCGGAGGGCTTCAGATCCGGCCGGCGATCATAGACATATTGGATTGTATGCGCCAGCGTCGGGAAATCCCGCAGTTTAAGATTGTCTTCGCGCGGAATGTCATAGGCGGCGCGGATGGCCGCAAACATCTCCGCCTGTTTGACGGTATCGATGCCCAGATCGGCTTCAAGATCAAGGTCGAGATCGAGCATATCGGTAGGATAGCCGGTCTTTTCTGCAATGATCTTCATCACGTTCATCTGAACCGCGTCTTTCTGAACTGCCGCAGTAGAGACTTGCGTTACCGGCGCGGAGGCGCTTGCCGCGGGAAGCGCTGCAGGCTTTGAAGCAACCGGAACGGAGGAACCGTTGGTATCGTTCTGAGCGACAGGGCCTTGATCCTTTGCTCTCAGGGTGCGTTGGACTATTTCCAATTCAGGCGCATCGTACCCGGTGATGCGCTTTAACCAGTTGTTCCAGGCTTCTCTGTTTTCTATTCGATACTGATACCCAAGAGAGTCCGGAGATGGACGATTCCCATCCGGAGTAGGCGTCCAGCGCATCAGGGACATGCTTATCTGAGATCCGAATCCCGCGCCCAACCGCAGAGCGTAGCGCACCGGATAAGGGCCGCCTTTGGACAGGTTCAATAAGCCAAGCTCAGGATCGACTTCTTTGAAGTTGGGAACCGCAGGCACTATTCCTGTCTCCAGGATTTTTACTGAAACCACATCCTCGATCCCGACAGCCATCGGGTGTCCGGTTGCACCTTTGGTGTTCGCCACCAAAATCTGTTCCGCAGCTTCCTTAAATACATGCCGCAAGGCAAAAACTTCTGCGGAAGCGCTCCCGCCTCGAGCAGGAGTGTAGGTTTCATGCGATACAAAAACGGTCTCAGGAGCGATCTGGTAACGATCAATCCCCCATTCCGCTTCGGCATTGGCAATCAGTTTCTCCATCACAAGACGGATATGGCTTACATCGAGCCTGGTTCCATGGAATGCGCTGTTGGCGACAACCGTTCCCATAACTTCGCAGATCGGTCGAATGCCGCGCTCCTGAGCCGATTCCTGGCTTTCAATCACTATAGCCGATGCGCCCATTCCGACGATTAAGCCATGACGCCGGCGATCGAAAGGAGTCGCCGCTTCTTCCACGATCTCGTCCGTGGCGGCGGATCCGGAAGCGAGGAATCCCGATCCGAACCATCCCATCAGGTTGTCCGAGGTGATGTCATCCGCAGAAATAATTATGACCCGGCGGCAGCGACCGGTCCGGATCCAATCGCTCGCAAGTCCAACGGCTTGGGTGCCGCTGGAACAGGCTCCATTGGTAGAGGTGTTCGGACCGCGCGCTCCAATATATTCCGCGAACTGCGAATGGCCCATCGAAAGGACTCGGAAAAGGAACCGGCGATCGAAGTGGTAGACATTCTTTTCGATTTCCTGTTGCAGCGCATCCATGCGGTTATGGATTTCCTGCGCCAGTCCGCTGTTATTTTCACTCTGAGAGGCCGAGGCATAAAGACCGTTCAATTCTTCCAGGCGTTCGCGCCGGATGCGATCTTTATAAAAATCAGATATGATCTGCTCATAGGAATTATAGCCGGGAAAAGCAGAAGTAAACAGGATGCCCGTGTCGTCCCTGATCTCATCGGGAAGCATCCACCGGTCGGGCAGTTTGGTTCCCTTGGTGGTTGTCTTGTAATGCAAAACCAAGGGAATGCCGGCGTCCCGCAATGCATCGACGCCGGCGCCGATCGCAAGCTTCGTAACCCAATCGAGCGCCGCCGTCCGATCTTCCGGGAATCCAAAATCGCGCACGATATCCAGTTCTCCGGCTCGAGCGGCGAGTTTGATTACTTCCGATTGATCTTTAATGGATTCGAATCGTCCTTCTCCCGATTCGGTTTTAACCAGACGCGTAATATTCTTCTCGACCATGGCCTGGCGCAATTCCATCGGAATGGGACGGATGAACACATCGCCCCGCAGGATTCGCTCGACATTGGAATCATCAAATACCCGCGGAACGCCTGGAAGACCAAGGGCAGCGCCGGTGATGCAGATATTGACCGGTTTGGGCGGAGTTTGCGGTTGTTTGCCGCCCGAATAAATCTGGAATCCTTTATCGAGAAAATCTGCGAAAAGCCGACCTAATTCGACATAGCGATCAGGATCCGCGCCGGAAAGGGATTTCGGCGTCAACGCCGGCGTTTTGGGCGCATGGAGCGCCGGGATTGGCCGCATCGGAGCCGCTATGGAAGCCTGGAGCGGCGGTTCCATAGTTTTGATTGCCGGGGCGCGTTCTTTTGGAGCTGTCCCTATGCCCAACCCTGCCGCATAAAGTCCGCAAAGCGCCATATTCACGGAAGCCGCTTCGCCAATCCGGGGATGATTGGTGAACAGAGAAACAACTCCTTCACGCTCTCCCAAAACGTCTTCCACAAAGCCGTACAGAATTCGTTTGGGACCCATTTCGACAAACACCCGGGCTCCGGCGTCATACAGAGTTTTGAGCCCCTTGACGAACTGTACCGACGAAGATACCTGTCGGCCCAGAAGGCTGATCATTTCCGGAACAACGCCCGGTCCCATAGGATAGAATTCGCCGGTCACATTGCTGATTATCGGGATAGCCGGCGGACAAAGGCTCATACCGCCCAGGATCTTGGATAACGATTCGCCTGCCGGCGCTACAATCTTTGTGTGGAATGCGTGGCTGACCTGCAACGGCCGCGCCACGAAACCGGCGTTTCGCACCGCCTCCATAGCTTTTTCGACGCCCTTGGTCGTACCGCCGATCACGGCTTCTTTGGAGCTGTTGATATTAGCGATCACGACATACTCGTCTACAGCGCTGAGGATCGTCTCTATTTTATCGACAGGGCCGAAAACAGCCGCCATCATGCCATTGTCGTCAAAAGCGCACCGGGTCATTTCATTCCCGCGAGCGCTTACAGCCCGCAACGCTTCTTCGAAAGAAATAGCGCCGGCGGCGACAAGAGCGCCGTATTCACCAAGACTATGGCCCATCACCATGTCCGCTGAAATTCCGTAGGAATTCAGCAGTCGGGAAAGCGCTGTCTCGGCGGCAAGAACGGCCGGTTGCGTAATTGCAGTCTGTTTCAGGCCGTTTTCGGCGGCAGCAAGGGCCGTTTCATCCGCTTCATCAAGATAAATGCAACTGGTCAGGCTTTTTCCCAGCAGCGGCGTCATGGTTTGATCCGCTTCTTCGAACACTTTGCCGACGATGGGTTCCGTCTCGCGCAGCGTTTTCAGCATGTTTACGTACTGAGACCCCTGGCCTGTGAACAGAAACGCCACTTTGGGAGCCGGCCCCTTCCCCAGGAAGATGCCTTTAGGGCGCAATGCCTTCCATCGTGCAGGCTGGTTCTCCTCGAATGCTTTGAGGGCCTTGCCAATTTTGTCCGACAACTCTTCGGCATTTCCATAATCAATCGCCAGCCTCATGGGCGCGCGCAGATCGGATTCAAAAGGAGGCGCGCAATCGGGCGATTTTCCCGCCTCGGCTTCCTTCAACAGCGACTGCAATCGGGCGATTATTCCGGATTCGGATTCAGAGCCTAGAACCAGAGCGCCGCGCAATGGCGCTTTTAAATTTGCCGCCTGACTTCCACTCCAGTGGGCTTCAGGAACCGAAGCGCTGACTTTACGCTCATCTCTGATTCTTCCGGGGACGTATTCTTCCAAGACTATATGGAAATTAGTTCCTCCAAAACCAAAAGCGCTGACGGCCGCACGCCGGACTCCGCCTGGTGCCGCTTCCCAAGGCTTCAACTGCGTATTCACGTAGAAGGGGGACGACGCGAAATCAATATTGGGATTGGGTCGGTTGAAATTCAGGCTGGGCGGCAGTTCCTTATGATGAAGGGCCAACGTGGCTTTCAGGATGCCGGCCGCGCCCGCAGCGCCTTTCAAATGTCCTATGTTCGATTTAACCGATCCAAGCGCGATGGAGTCGCGAGGAAGCCCAAGATCTTTGAAAGCTTCGATCAGGCTCTGGATTTCAGCTACATCGCCGACCGCTGTGGATGTGCCGTGCCCTTCGATCAAATCCCCAGGCGATGGCGTCACGCCGGCGTTTTGCCAGGCCCGCCAAACGCAGATTTTTTGTCCTGCGGGATTAGGCGCCGTAATGCTTTTCCCTTTGCCGTCGCTTGATCCTCCCATGCCCCGGACAACCGCATAAATTTTGTCACCGTCCCGTTCCGCGTCCGCCAGACGTTTCATAAGAAATGTCGCCGCGCCCTCGCCCATCACAAATCCGTCCGCGCCTTCGGCGTAAGGTCTGGACCCGGTTCCGGAAAGAGCGCCAATCTTGCAGAATTTCACGAAGGTGGAAGGACTCATATTCGTATCGATTCCGCCCGTCAATACAGCGTCGTAATCGTAAGCGTTCAATCCTTCCAAAGCGGCGCTGATAGCCGCCATAGCGGAAGCGCATGCGGCGTCCGCAACGAAATTCGGGCCTTTGAAATCATAAAGAGCGGCTACGCGACCGGCGACAATATTGGCCAGTTCACCAGGCATGGTATCTTCCGTTATTGGCGGCATGCGCCGGCGCACTCCTTCCAAAAGTTGATCCATAATAGCCTGGCGCACCTGAGTCGGCAGCGATGAGTAACTGGATGATTTTTCCAGTTCTTCCGCATATTCCGGAAACAGGATCCGGGCGGCGGAATAAAGATGCGTGTCGCCTGCCATTGCATTGCCTAAAATAACAGCAGTCCGTTCCGCATTAAGAGGACGAGCAGGATAGCCATAGTCGCTCAAGGCAGCTCGAGCTGTAACGACAGCCCATTTTTGGGTCAAGTCCATAGCCATACTGACCCGTGGAGGAATCGGCAGTTTCCATTTCAGCGGATCCCATTCCCAATCCCGCACCCAACCTCCGATTTTAGAATAGGTTTTATCGGTAACTTTCGGATCGGGGTTGTAATACAACTTGGAATCCCACCGTTCCTGAATAACTTCTTTGATGCTGTAGCGACCTTCTCTTATATTTTGCCAGAACTTCTGCGCGTTAGGAGCGTCAGGCATCAGTGCGCCAACGCCAACAATTGCAACAGCTCTTTCTGCCGCAGGTACTTTCATTTTAACGACGCCTCCGGTGAATCATCAGTCGGCAGTCTGCAGTATCGATAGAAATTCCGGCTGACAACTATTAAATTTTTAATCCAAATTCATAAATTTATTTCTTAACCACGAAACACACGAAAGACGCGAAATCATGATTTCGTGTGTTTCGTGGTTCAAATTAGAAAAGCCGGGATCATCTTATGCTGAGTTGCGTCCGTACAGGACGTCTGCAACATAATCCATGTCCTGGATCAGACCTGATTGCGCGCGATAAATCTGGGGAGCAAACAACTTTTTTTCGAGACTTAAAGCTTCCGATTCCGTTGCCAATCCTCCGATCCAACGCGCTCCTTCCGTAACCATCCTTAAGGCGGAATCTCGAGCGGCTATTCGACTGAAGGCCGCCAGGTTTTCCGGACTGAAACGGGCGTGGGCTTTTGCGTTCAGGGCGCCTTTCGCAGCGCGCGCCGCGCGCCGGGCAAGGCTTGCGGCGCCTTCCGTGTGAGCAATCAATTCTCCGAGTCGGAAAAGGATATGTTGGTGCCGTGTAAGCCGTTGCGATCGGGCCAACTCCAACAACTCCGCCAATCCGTGTAGAGCTAAAGCCGTGGTTTGTGCGCCCAACGTGGAATTCTGGCGATGGAGTTCCTCGAGCTGCCGGGCTTCATCATGATAATACTGGCCATGAGTTTTCAGATGCAGCTGCCAGCGGTCCCGGCAAATCGTCATTTCCATTATTTCAGACGTTCCTTCATAAATCGTTGTAATCCTCGCATCACGTTTGACTTTTTCAACAAAGTATTCGCGGGTATACCCATAACCTCCTAAAGCTTGAATGGATGCATCCGCCGCAAAATTGCCTGCCTCTGTAGCCAGGTATTTAGCAATGGCGCCCTCGGTGTTGAGAGTCCCTTCTCCGCTATCGATCCGTTCGGCCGTCTCTTCTATGAAAGACCTGCTTGTTTCCAGTCGCACCGCATGAGGAACAATAAGCTTGTGAGTATAGCCCTGTTTTTGCGACAGCGGCGTTCCTCCCTGGATACGTCCCATTGAATAAGGTATTGCGCGGTCCAGCGCCGTCCAACCGGATCCCAGGCCGAACGCAGCCACCATTAACCTTGTATAGCCAAATACAAGCTGAGCCTGGATTAGACCTTGTCCTTCCTGTCCACCCACCAGGCGGTCGACATCCACATAGACGTTTTCCAACGAGACGGTAGCGGTATTGCTGGCGCGAATGCCATGTTTGTCTTCCGGCTTTCCATGACTCAGCCCGGGAGCGTCCTTTTCAACAATAAACCAGCTCGGTCCGCCCGGCGCTTTGGCGAGCACGCTATAAAGGTCGGCGAATCCTCCGTTGCTGATCCATTGCTTATTCCCCGTGATGTGGTATCCAATCGTTTTGCCGTCCTTCAATTCGGGCTCAGCTGTAGTACGAAGCGCTGCCAGATCGCTTCCTGCTTCGGGTTCGGTAGCGCCATAGGCCATGAGCAGTCCTTCCTGCCCGATGCGGGTCATCCATTTCTTCTTCTGATCGTAGGTGCCGCCAAAAATGATCGGATCGCTGCCAAGAAATGTGGCCAGAACTCCGGTCGCTACGCCTAAATCAACTCGAGCTAATTCCTCGCATACCCTGTAGACGTCAAAAGCTCCCCCACCCATTCCTTCGAATTCTTCCGGGATGAAAAGGAGTTGTATGCCCAGTTCTTGGCCGCACATGCCACGCACGACATCGACCGGAAATTCCTCTGAAGCATCAAGTTCCAGGATCTTCTTTTCCGGCAGCTTCGCCGCGGTAAAATCACGAATGGCTTCCAGCGTTAAATCAAGTGTTTCCTTATCGAGTCCTTTGTTGTTCATTATATCGAAGCCTCATTAATCATTTGTGGTCGGGAAATGAAAATACATAAGATTGGATCATGTCAAGGAATTAAGACTATAGAATTATTAGTTGTAGGCCTTCGCGGATTTAAAATCCTCGTAAATAATTATAATATATATGTTTATTCCAACAGAGTCTAGGCGCGTAAAAGGATCGCCCCCCAATTCATTCCCGCCCCAAAAGCGACCATCAGGACAAGATCTCCGGGGTTGATGCGCCCGGAGCGAACACATTCATCCCACAGGAGAGGAATAGTCGCCGCTGTGGTGTTTCCATATTTTTGAATGTTATGGATCATCTTTTCTTCAGGAATTTCCAGCGTCTTCTGAACGCGTTCGCTGATTCGCTTATTGGCTTGATGCATAAGAACCATGGAAATATCATTCATCTTCAGGTTGTTGCGTTCGAGAATCTCAGTTGCAACTTTGGTCATGCAAATCGTTGCATTTCTATAAACGTACATTCCATTCATAAATGGAATATGATCGCCCCGCTTGAGCTGCTCCTGATCTACATACGGCCTGTGTTTGAATCCCGCTCCCGGAACATAGATCCTTTCGTAATCCTTCCCGTTCGTGCGCAAAATGGAATCAACTACTCCGCGATCCCCCTTTTCAGCTTTGAGTACGACGGCAGCCCCCGCATCCCCGAACAAAACTGTCAGATTTCGGAAACGGGTGTTCCAAGCATATTCTTCCGGTGTGGGAGGAGTGTCGGTTTTGCCATAAAGATACAAGTAATTTTCGGGAGTCCAGGGCATAAATCCCGTATGAGTCTCAGCGCCGACAAGCAGAACTGTTTTGGCCAGGCCTGAACGGATATGTGCGTCAGCCAACTGCATGCCATACAAAAATCCAGCGCACTGCTGCCTGATATCAAAGCATGGGGTGTTTGTTATGCCCAATTTCGATTGCAGAAGCCCGCCGCTGCCGGGAAAAAAGTGATCAGGCGTCATGGTTGCAAAAATAATCAAATCGAGCTCGTTCTTATCAATAGAAGCAGCCTTCAGCGCCTCTACAGTCGCCGCCAATGCCAGATCCGAGGTCGAGACGCCCGCATCAACATAGTATCGAGTTTCAACTCCGCTGCGTTCTTTGATCCAATCATCGCCGGCATCCATAATCCGGGCAAGCATTTGATTGGTAACTTGGTTGGGGGGGACACATGCGCCGCTCCCAACGATTACTGCTCGAACCATAAAACCGCCTCACTTTCGTTACCGAACGGTGATTGTACCATTAAATGAATAATTTTCATTGATACACAGAGGATAAATCAGCGAAAATTACAGTAAAATAGCAAAACTAATCAGGTTGTGGGATTTTCCCGATAAGTACTTTGGCTGTTTCTGCCAACAGTCGCGAAAGGATTCACTTGCGGCGAATTTTTGCTTTATCGGATCGCTTTAAACTCCCTTTTTCCCTTATTACATTAGTTTGGTTATTCCATCCTGTTATATCCAATGGCGGAAAATTGCCGCTGCTGACCCAAACAGGTTCTGTCAGGCAGCTCTCGTTAAACGCCGCAAAGTCCGGCTATCCGGTGAAGCTGCAAGGATATGTAACTTATTATGATCCGGACTGGCGCATTCTTTACATTCAGGACGATCGAGACGGAATCACTGTTGAATTAAGCCATCAGAACAATGAGATTAAAACCGGGCAATGGGTTGAAATCGAAGGAACCAGCGCTCCCGGCAACTTCCTCCCAATAGTCTCAAAAGCGCGCATCAGGATTCTCGGACAAAAAGCGCTTCCTCCCGCCCCCAGGATCTCCCTGGAAAAGTTGGACGTACGTCAGGGCGACAGCCAACGTATCCAGGTGCAATGTATCGTTCACAACGCCTATCGAGAAGCTCAGTATACGGTTTTGGACGCTTATGATGGCGAAAAGAAGCTCCGGATTCGAATTCGCGATTTCTCTCAAGCTACAGCCAATAACCTGATTGACTCGCGGATCCAAACCCAGGGGGTTCTGGGAGTCATTACAGACTCTGCGCATCAGCCGATAGGACTGGACTTGTGGGTTCCTAAAGAAAATCCTATATCCGTTATTGAAACGCCCGTGGCCTCTTCAGCCCAAATGCCTGTCACCAGCATTTCTTTTCTCATAAAAAACTGGAGAAATTCGCCGGCGCGGCACCGTATCCGGATTCAGGGAACCGTCATGCCGGGCAAAAAAGAAAACACGTTGCTTATTCAAGACAAGACGGGAATTATCCCGGCTCAAGCTCTGTTTACCAGACCGATTGCGCCCGGAGATTCAGTTGACCTGATCGGTTTTGCAGATCTTGGCAGCCCGGATCCAAAGATTATTGACGCAATATATTCCCGCATCAAAGCGCTTGCTATAGAAAGCAATGAAGAAAAAGGCCTGCCGCTTTTGACTCGCATCATCGATATCCGCAAGCTCAATTATAAGGAAGCCGGTCGTGGCTATCCAGTTCGGATCAAGGGAGTGATCACATATTTTGACCCGAAAATGTCGATGATATTCATCCAGGATGAGACAGCGGCGATTTATATTCAATCGCTCGACACTACAATGATTCTGCAGGAAGGGAAAGAATACAAAGTTGAAGGTTTCAGCGCTCCCGGAGATTTTGCGCCTATTATCAGGAAGCCCAAATTTAGTTCAATGCGAACGGCTTTAATGCCAGTCGCAAAAAATATCTCTCTGGATCAGCTGGCGACTGGCGATTATGATTGTCTACGGGTTCAGGTGCATGGAACTGTGCGCACAGTTCAGCAAGTGGCAAATCGCTGGCGACTGGATCTCTTCAATGATGGCAGGAGAATCCAGGTTTTCCTTCCGAATCTTCCCAATTCCACACATATTCAATCATTACCGGACGCCAGAATTCGCGCACAGGGCATCTGCTCCATTCAAGTCAGCCCATGGGGAAATGTGTCGGGATTCAGGGTTAATGTCCCGTCCATTGAAGGGATTATTGTAGAAGAGCCGTCTCATTCCAACCCTTTTTCCACTCCCTTGCGCCCAATTCGGGACATCTTTCGTTACACGAACCAGGCGGAAATAGGGCGCCGAATCAGAGTAGAAGGAACGCTTCTTCACCAGCAGCCCGGCAAAGCTCTTTACATTAAGGATGCGACAGGAAGCATCCCTGTCCCGATAAAAGAAATGCTGCCCGTCAGCTCTTCGGATATTTTAAGCGTCAGCGGCTACCCTATTGCAGGTGAATTCACACCATCTCTTGAAGATGTAATGATCAAGAGATTAAAATCCGGGCCTCCTCCCAAACCGCAAATCCTGATGAATGCCACCGAGTTCAGCAACAATTTTCAAGGAGACCTGGTAAGGATAAAAGCCAAGCTTATCGACCAATGGCGCAACTCCGGAGGTCAAGGGCTCATCCTTCAAGACAGTTCTCATCAACCGTTTGAAGCTTTTCTGGAAAATAGTTCCAACAACCCCGCATCACTCGCTCTTCGCAATGGCAGCGAATTGGATCTGACAGGGATCTACCTGATGCAGGCGACAGCAACGCAAAAGAATGGATTTCAGCTCTTGCTGCGAACCGTGGATGATGTTCTGCTGATTAAAGCCGCTCCCTGGTGGACTACAAAATATCTATTCTGGGCTTTTGGCATTCTTTTATTCCTTATCCTGGCAGGCGTAGCATGGGCGTCAATGCTGAAGATTCGCGTAAACCGACAAACCCAAATCATCCAGCAACGGTTGGAATCTGAAGCGGCTTTGGAAAAGAAATACCAGGAGCTTTTTGAAAAAGCCAACGACATAGTATTCGCCTGCGATCACAACGGGAAATTCACATCGATTAATCCGGCAGGGCTAAGAATCCTTGGATATAGTTTTAAAGAACTAACCGAAATCGAACTGGACAAGTTAGTGGCTCCAGCTTCGCTGGCGAACATTCGCACATGGGTAGGAATGAACCTGGACGGAAAAGACTGTCCAGTTACCGAAGGCGAATTTTTAGCGAAGGATGGCCGGCATGTTATTCTCGAGGTAAGCGGAGAAACTGTAATTTCTCATGGAAAGGTGTGCGGCATACAAGGGATTGCCAGAGATATAACCGAACGCAAGCTTGCAGAGGAAGCCTTGCACCGAAGCGAAGAAAAACTCCGTCAGGGACAAAAACTGGAGGCTATCGGCAAACTGGCAGGCGGGATTGCTCATGATTTCAATAATATCCTATCAGCCATACTTGGATATGCGGAACTCTCCAGCTACGATCTCGCAAGCGATCATC
Organism: uncultured Acidobacteriota bacterium; assembly: GCA_964441405.1. Classification (GTDB taxonomy): domain Bacteria; phylum Acidobacteriota; class UBA6911; order UBA6911; family UBA6911; genus UBA6911. The sequence continues at coordinate 1,678 of CAYTYP010000008.1, read as the reverse complement.
CAGTCCAAACCAACATTGAACAAATCACCAATGCCGGAAAACGGGCGCGGGACCTTGTGCAACAAATTCTGGCTTTCAGCCGCAAACTGGAACAGGAAAGAAGCCCGATTTATTTGCGGACAATCGTTGAAGAAGCGATAAAGCTGCTTCGCCCAACTCTGCCGACGACGATTTCAATTGAGAAAAATATTCCGCTTGAATGCAATGCAGTACTGGCGGATCCGACTCAAATTCATCAAGTTATCCTTAACTTAGCGACGAATGCAAGCCATGCCATGCAATCCCAGGGTGGATTGCTGTATTTCGGCATAGAATCCGTATCCCTGGACGGTAAAAATTCGAACGCCCCGCCCGGATTGCCTCCTGGGAAATACCTGTGTCTTAGCGTAAGAGACACCGGAAGCGGCATGGCTCCAGAAATTCAAAAAAGGATTTTTGAGCCCTATTTCACGACAAAATCCGTGGGAGAAGGCAGCGGATTAGGATTGGCTGTCGTTCACGGCATCATTAAAAGTCATGGCGGCGCCATCGCAATGGAGAGCAAGACGGGAAAAGGAACCTGTTTTCGCATATATCTGCCCTGTTGCACTGAAAGGCCGGCTAATCAAAAAACTTTTACGCCAGAAGCGGCAAAAGGGCATGGACAAATTCTTCTGGTCGATGACGAAGAACCTATTGTCAATCTGGGTCGCAGGTCTCTGGAAAAGCTTGGCTACAGTGTGATCGGTGAAACCAGCAGCACCAGGGCTCTTGAGAAATTCAATGAGAATCCTATGAAGTTTGACCTGGTCCTTACAGATCAAACAATGCCACAATTGACTGGAGTAGCGCTGGCGCAGGAAATCCGGAAAATCAGGCCAAGCCTGCCCATTATCATCTGCACGGGATTTAGCGAACAGGTAAGCCCCGAAAAAATCGCCAACATGGGATTTCGCGCTCTCCTCAACAAGCCCTACACAATCGCAGAACTGACCCAGGCAATCCAGCGATTCTTGTAGGCAAGTCGTCCGTTGTCCGTATAGCCCTAGGGGTCGTCTTTCGTTGACGCTCTGGTGTCGGGGACTATGAGTTATTTTTTTCCAGAAGAACCGCGCACCGTTTTTAACCGCACTACCTCAACAGAACAATGGGCGCGAGCGGCAACAGCCGTTGAAACGCCTCCTATGAAGAATCGTTTAAGGTGGGTTAGTCCCCGCGCTCCCAAGAAAATACAGTCCGCTCGCCATTCCTCGGCCTCTTTCACCAGAACAAGCTTGGGATCTCCTTTTCTTATCCGGCATGTTACGTTTCTATTTTTCTCACGAAGTTTTTTTGCAAAAGACTCAAGCATTCGTCCTGCGATTTTGCTCTCGTTATCGGCCTGTTCGAGAAACCATAAAATATCCGCAGGGGCAAGACGATCAAGGAATGTCGATTTCTTCGGATCAATGACGGAAACCAGCAGGAATTTGGCGTCGGACGGCCAAGAGCGACCGATAAGCGCTTGAACTGTCGCCTTCGAGTCGGGAGAGCCGTCGATTCCGATAAGAACGCGCAACTTCTTGCTTTTAGGGCTTGTGGAAGCGCGCCCGACCCGGATGGAACAGGAGGCTTGAGTAAGAACCATCTGTGAAACGCTTCCTAAACCCGACTTCCGCTACTGGGGGGCAAAAACAACTAAAATTGAGATAAAAACGGC
>CAYTYP010000007.1:41506-134782 GCA_964441405.1 uncultured Acidobacteriota bacterium | reverse complement strand
AGCGTTATGCGCATTGAAAGCGCTCATATAGCAAATGAGCTGCTTAAAAGCATTGTGGAAAAGCAAAAGACCCTGTGACATCACTCGGGCCCGCTGTTTTCTCAAAGTGCAGGTGTACAGCATTCCAGGGCTTATCCGAGTCAGCAGAATCCCGGTCGGCTCGAATCACCCCAAATGAATATTCATTGCAGTAAATTATCATATATGTTATATAAATGAAATGAAATGGCAATCGCTGCTGGAATTGGTCGCTGATGAGCCGGTGTTCTCTTCCGCCCTGTTGTTGTCGGGAAAGGTGTCGGCGCCGCAGGTATGGCTGCAATTGTCCCGATGGGTGAAGGATGGTCGCCTGATTCAGCTTCGCCGTGGCTTATATACCCTGGCTCCGGTCTGGCGAAAAGTGGAACCGCATCCATTCCTGATTGCCAATCGGCTTCAACGCGGGTCCTATGTAAGCGCACAGTCGGCGCTGGCATTTCATGGCATGATTCCCGAGTACGTACCGGTCGTGACCAGCGTCGGCCAAGGACGTCCCGAAACGGTACGGAATCCTTTGGGAGCATTCCAATTTAACCATCTGGCCAGACAGCTTCTCTTCGGATATTCGCAAGTTGAAGTTGCACCGAAGCAGCTCGCATTTATGGCATCCCCTGAGAAGGCGCTTCTGGATCTGATTCACCTGACCCCTGGCGCGGATTCTGAGAAGTATCTCCGGCCACTGAGATTGCAGAATCCGGGAGCTCTCCATATGGCGACAATGATCGAATTAGCGAAACGCAGCAGTAAACCGAAGCTGATTCGTGCAGCCAAGCTTGTCGGTCCTTTGCTTGATGAAGAACGCGGGGCGTCTCTATGAAAGAGCATTTACGCCGGCTGGCTTCTGCCGTTGAAAATGATCTTGCTCGCACCTGTCTGGCACGTGAATATCTTCAGGCCCGGATACTGGAATCGTTGCAGGACTCAGGTGCATTTCTCCGATGGGCTTTTGTAGGCGGCACGGCGTTGCGGTTCCTGTTTAACATCCCGCGGTTTTCGGAGGACCTCGATTTTTCCCTCATCTCGCCTGGCAAAGACTCAGATTTTAAATCGGCTGCGGCTGAAATTAAGCGAATGTTTGAGAGAGAAGGCTACTCGATTGACGTGAAGGTTAGTGAAAAGAGGACGGTTTCATCTGCATGGATTCGCTTTCCCGGGCTTCCTCATGAAGTCGGCATTTCATCCCATGCGGCTCAGGTGCTCTCTATCAAGGTAGAACTGGATACCAATCCTCCTGCGGGAGCGCATATTGAAAATTCCGTTGTCCGCCGGCACGTCACCTTGAATCTATGCCACTATGATAAAGCTTCCTTGCTCGCAGGAAAGATCCATGCGGTTCTCAGTCGTCCATGGACAAAAGGCCGGGATCTTTATGATCTTGTTTGGTACCTTGCCGACCGCACCTGGCCAGAGCCGAACCTTGACCTTCTCAATGCAGCATTGGAGCAAACGAGTTGGAATGGGCCCTTCCTGACAGAAACAAACTGGCGGAACCAGCTGAAGAATCGAATCGAGTCTCTTGACTGGGAGAAGGCCAGAGCCGATGTGAAACCATTTCTGGAACGCGAGCTGGACCTGGATCTGGTAAAGAAAGACATTCTTATTGGTCTCATAAAATGATTTAAAAATTCGTAATAATTGGTAATAATTGGTGACAGGCACCAATTACACCTCACAAAGCGCCGTAGTTAACGGCTTAACGGGAATCCAGAAAGGTTGAAAGTCATAATTATCAGAAACCATGCGTGAAAATAATGAATTGACGACAGGGATCACTTCGGAACCAGACCGGGAGTCGTTGACGCCGTTGGGACAGGTTTCGTGGGAAAGGATGATTCGAGCCGTGGAAAAAGTGCGCGAACGATTGCACCGGGCAGCAGCAGCCTTGGAGGCGGCGGGAGTGCCTTACGCTGTCGCCGGTGGCAACGCCGTGGCGGCGTGGGTTTCGCGGGTGGACGAGGCAGCGGTTCGAAATACGCAGGACGTGGACTTTCTCCTGCGTCGCGCCGACCTGTCAGCGGCGATAGCGGCGATGACACAGGCCGGCTTTTTCCATCGTCACGTGGCTGGTATCGAGATGTTCCTCGACGGCCCGAAGGCCGGAGTCCGCGACGCGGTTCACCTGGTTTTCGCCGCCGAGAAGGTGAGGCCGGATTACCCAGCGCCGGCGCCGGACGTTGACGAATCCGAAGCGACTGGGTCGTTCCGACTCCTGAGTCTCGACGCGCTGGTGCGGATGAAACTGACTTCATTCCGCGACAAAGACAGGACACACTTGCGCGACTTGATTGATGTTGGATTGGTGAATGCCTCCTGGGCGCCGCGCTTGCCTGCAGAACTGGGAGTCAGGTTGCAAAGTCTTTTGGACAACCCGGAAGGCTAAACACAAAAAATAAGATCAAAATAATAATTGGTGACAGGCACGAATTCACCTAACCTATAGGCCAACCGTCGGTTCCTGGCCCTAACAGTTCTCTGGATAAATAGGCAATCGGTTAATGGGCTTTCCGAATAGGCAGGAAGCTTCCCAAACAAACACCGAGCAACAAATTGATTAGCCAGAGGATGTTGAGATATCTTGTTGATTTTTCATCGCGGGAAAATTCATCTTTTAAGACGTTACGCAATCTTCTGTTTTTTATGTCATCGTCCGTAGGCTTAAATAATGAATGGTTCCCGTTTTCATCCGTAACACTAATCAGACGGCTTTGATCCAAATAAATTTCTTTAGCTAATATCTTTTCTATAAAAGCTCGACTTTTTGACGGTAAACCATTCCGTAAGAGTTTCGTTTCCAGTCTCTGAATAATCTGCGTATCAAAAATTCCCTTGGATATTTGATGTACCTTTCTATTTTCGAAAAAATTTAATGTTAAAAACAAAATACACATGCCGATGCCGATAATTGCGACGAAAGCATACGGATTGCTCTTGCCTGCTATTCTCATCCTTCGTATTCCCAAAAAGATTGCGGAAAAAGAGATTAAGATTGCGACTCTCTGCTGCAACAGCGTTCCAATGATTACTGCTCGTGGATAGCCTGTTTCAATAAGAGCGCCTTGCGACAATTTTGTTAGAAAATTAAAATATTGCACATGAAGGATCACGGCAATACATACATATGCGCAAAGTCCGGCTATGACTAAAACTAAAAGGGCCGAATTATGTGATTTCAAGGAGTCTGTCATGGTCATATTCCATGCCTTATATCACACTCGCCAGCTGAATTCCTATAACGTTTCCCGACTAAGTGTTGAGAGAGCACTTAGCGAATTTTTAGACAAGGATGTCCATTCGAGCATGCTTTAAGGAATATAGAAAATCAAGCTGCTGCGAACTTCTTGGCTTGAATTGATTTGCGTTTAGGTTCGACCTGAGCCAAGCCATACTGCAGTCGCCGAAGATACCAACTCTCTGCGATAGTGCTGCATGGCCCGTCGCGCCCTGCATCCAAGTCAAAATAAAAAAGGCGTGAAATACACAGGGAAGCTTTCGTGTATTTCACGCCTTTCGCGTCTAAAAAGCGAAAATCAGACGGCGGCCAGAAGCGCCCGTTTTACCAGGGTCTTCGCTATCTGAACCTTGTACTTGGCCGCGGGCAGCGGCCTGGCGTCCGCCACTGCGGCTTCTCCGGCTGCGGCCGCAGTCGTTGCATCGATTTTCTTGCCTGCGAGAGCCGCTTCCGCTTTGGTTGCACGATACGGCTTGGGCCCCACAGCGTTCAGAGCGATGCGAGGCGCTCCGCCGCCAACGAGAACGGCGCAATTTACAATCGGGAAATCGATGGATTTACGGATGGCGAATTTCAGGAATGCGCTCTTGGCGCCGGCGGGAGGCGTCGGCACCTGAATTTCGGTGATAATTTCATCCGCAGCCAACACTGTATTATTCGGTTTTGCGACTGTGAAAAATTGCTCGATAGGAATCGTGCGGGCTGTCGTCACCACTTTTGCGTTCAGGGCAATAAGGGCCGGCGCCGTGTCGCTGGGATGCACGGCAATGCAAGCAATCCCGGTGGCGGCGCCCATGATTGAATGGTACCGGTTGTCGCCTGACATCGCGTAACATGTGCTCCCACCCTTGCGGGCGCAGGGGAAACGATTCTCCGGCTTGCGGAAATACCAGCAGCGATGCAGCTGCGCGATATTGCCGGCGAGGGTCCCCATATCGCGAACATGGGGCGTCGCCACGCGCAACGCAGCCTGCGCCAGCGCCGTGTATTTCTGATTTATGATTTTATTGCCGGCGATGTCGGCCAGGCGGGTGGTTGCGCCTATTTTCAACATGCCTCCCTCTTCCTTGATGTAATCAAGACTCGGAGCAATCGTCTTGATATTAACCAAGGTGGCGGGGTATGCAGGATGTTGGATATTATCCTTCAGTCCTCCAATAAGATCGGTGCCACCGGCAATAATAGCTCCTTTGCCGCCGGCAAGTGCGGTTTTAGCCTCCGCCAAGGTCTTCGCATTCATGTGTCTGAAAGCTTTCATCGTTCGTTCCTCCTATGCCTTGCCCAGCGCTTTTAAAACTTTTTCCGGCGTGGCCGGCGAATCAACCCATTTCCCGATCGCATTGTGAATCGCCATTATGACGAGATGCGTATTCGCCAGAGAATGGCTGATGCCGCTGCCGCCGTATGCAGCGTTGCTGCAGCGTGATTCCAGAAGCTTCGTTTCCACTCGAGGCATGTCCAGCATGCCGACTTTTTTGTAGTCGAATATATTCGTGCTGAGCCTCACCCCGGTGGTCGGGTCGAAGATAAATTCTTCTTTGGTCTGGCATCCGGCAGAGAAATCCATCACCTGGTGAATCTGGCCCTCCATCGAGGTCTGCCTCAATACTTTCCCCGGATCCGCAACCACTCCGAACCGGAGAATTTCCACCTCACCAGTATCGGCGTCTACGGCAACCTCGCACGTGGCTACATTCATGGCATCCAACTTCTTGCCTCCTGTAGTCCAGACAGAAGTTGGAGGGCCGCCGTTATGGCTGGCGCTTATATTTTGTCGAACAGCCTGCTTAAGAGGAAGGCCCTTACTGGGGTCAGACTTGACAATAATCTTGCCATCCTGCATATCCAGATCTTCCGGTTTCAATCCCTTGAAGGGATTGGGGCCTGTCAGTTTGCTATCCGAGGGAGGATTCGTCGCTTCTGCAATGGCGGCTTCCAGGATAAGCTTTTTCAGCTTATTAGCGCACTCTTTGATAGCCCATGAAGATGCTGTCGACCCATCGGCGCCGCCGCCATAGGGCCGGTACCTGTCATTGTAACTGAAATCCAATTGGATATCTTTGTACTCCAGTCCCAATTCTTCGGCAATGACCATCATGTTGCATTCATATCCATAATGGCCGATTACTTGGCCCTTGGCCGGCAGATGAATGACGCCGTCTTTGAGATGGATTGTGGGATTATAACTTCCCATCACAGAATGGCGCGGGCATTGGCCATAGCGAAAGCTGGCTCCGTGCATACGGCCATCGGGCAGCGTTTTGGCTCCGGCTTTATGCCAGTTCCAATTCATCATCTTCTTGACTTCCGCGACGCAGGCTTGATAGCTGGGTACAGGCTTGGAATCGTCCTGGGAATCGGGCCCATGGAGATTCAGCGTCGCAATGTCGATAACATCCTTGCCCAGCTTTTCGGCAATTACATAATAGCCCACCATCAGGGCATCCCAGCCCATAGGATTGTGTTGGCCGCTCAGGTACATCTTCCCGCGGTTGCTGTCTACAGCCTCCATGGTCTGCTTTATGTTCTTGCAACGGGAAGTGTAATAAGGACCATAGCTCTGGTCTACGGTAGTTCCGAAACTGGAGCTTCCACTAATCCCATTGTCGGCGATGGAAAAATCCTGTATCGCCGTAATCAGGCCGTTGCTTTTAATGCCGATCTTCATATGCACGAAGCGATCATTCATATTGAAGTCGTATTGGTCATAACGGCTGTTCATGCATCGAACCGGTCTTTTGGCCTTTTGAGCGAGCGTTGGGGCAATTTGCGCGGATTTGCGGGCGCCCCAGTCGCAATACCGGCCGCCTACATACACACACTCTTGAATGCCTTGACCTGACCAGGGATCGCCTTCAAGGTGTAATTGTGAGTTCTTATCATACCAGGCGACTGCGCCCATGGGAGTGGGCAGATGCCCGGAAAAAGCTGCGGTATTAACATCATATTCGAGGATCATGTCGGCTTCCTTGAAACCGACTTCGACATCGCCGCTGTTATTTTGGCTGAAGATTTGCACATTGCCCTTCTTGGCTGCGCCGCCGCCTCCCCCCATACCGCCGCCACCGAAGCCGCCCATGCCGCCGCCTCTGCCACCACCGCCGGCGGGCGCCGCCGGGCGGATAACGGGAGCATCGGGGGCTCTTCCCTTTCGTACATCAACTATGAAGGGCAGCTCCTCCCATTCGATTTCCAGTCGCCTCAGCGCTTCCTCGCAGATGTCTTCACTTTCAGCGAGGACGATAGCGCCCACTTCGGCTCCTTCCTGGTCAGCTGAGTTGCTCAGCATGCCGCCGCCTCCCCCCATACCGCCGCCCATCATGCCGCCGCCTCTGCCGCCGCCGCCGCTGCTTTGGAGCTCTTCCCAAGTATAAACAGCGAAAACTCCAGGAAGCGCCTTGGCCTTGCCGGTATCCATGCTCTTGATGCGCGCGTTTGCATGAGGACACCGGAGAAACTTCGCGTGGAGCATGTTTGGAACTACATAATCGGGACCGAATTTTGCAACGCCGGTCACTTGATCCCAGGATTTTACACCAGGAAGATTCGGTTTTCCGACAACCCTGAATACTTTTCTATCTCCATTTGTTCCCTGATCAGCCATGTTACGCTCCTTTCACTATCTGTGGGGCTGCTTCCATAATTGCGGTCGGATGTCGCGGATAGGTTCCGCAGCAGCAGATATTGCCGGCCAGCGCCTGCTTGCAGTCATCTTCAGTCGGGCGGGGATTCTTTTCCAGAAGAGCCTTTGCCGATACAACAAAACCGGGAGTGCAATAGCCGCATTGCATCGCATCCCATTTGCAATAGGATTTAAGAAGAGGCTGCCATCGCTTATTTTCCGCGATTCCCTCAATGGTTTCGATCTTTTTGCCCTCGCACTCCACCGTAAGCGTCATGCAGGAAAGCACCGCTCTATTGTCGATAATAACCGTACAGGAGCCGCAGCCTCCTCGATCGCACATTTGCTTTGCGCCGGTCAAGCCAAGCCTGTATTGGAGCGCACGCTGCAATGTCCAATGGGGCTCGATCAAGACATCATGGCTCTCACCGTTAACGTTGAGTTTTACAACCATCGGAGTTATCGCGCCGGCATGCGCCTCAGCATAATGCCGTTGCAGCAAGGCTAGGGTATTAAAGACTTTTCCATCGATAGGGCAATCGTACTCGAGGATCGTGGCAGGCAAGGCCAGCGCGGCGGCCTCGGCGTTTTGGTTGTTCGTAAGCGTCAGCCCTGCACCTAGAGTGCCTCCAGCTATGGCTACGCCCGCACTTTTGAGGAAGCCTCTTCGATTGAGCCCTGTTCTTTCATTGTTTTTAATGTTGTCCTCAGACATAAAACGTCCTCCTTAAGGTTGGCGCTTCATTAGAAAAAGCATACGTCCCTGTCCGACCGGAGTGGGATAGCGCTCGATTGAATGGGAATATTTGTAAGCAAAATGACAGTGCATCTACATTAACATGTTTATAAAACAAAATAGTGTTATCAACCCAAACTACCCGGCTTAATAGCCCTAGTATGTCTCAATTTAGGGCATCTGCAAGTTTTTTCTATGATTATCCTAAGGGTTGGGTTCCCTCTAACCCATTTGCACTATTGAATACGTTTGCCATGCCTCAACGTTTCCTGTTAAAAAAAATCTGCCGCTGACCGCCGCCGAGGTTCAACATTACAAAGCACTATCTTGCTCCCGGAACACTTTCCGAATTCCCTGAGGATATTCGACAGAAGTCATGATATAGTTGCGCCTGTCACTCGAAATAGCAAAAACAGAATCACCATAATCCGGCTCAAAGCTGGAGGAACATCCGATGGATCTGGAATCAGGATCTCCTGTCTTTCTTTTCTGTCAGACTGTATTGTTGGGGAGGATTCAAAGATGAAACGCATAGCACTATTTTTTTTGACGGTTTGCTTTACGGCCTTCGTATTTGCTTCGGTCTCAAATGCTCAGACAGGAAAAGACGGTTGCACCCGCGAAGATCTTACTAAAATAACGGACAAGTTCTTTGGATCCATTCAGGAACATAAGACATCGGATCTGCCGCTTGCTTCCACGGTGAAATTCACTGAAAACGGCGTAAAAAAAGACGTCGGAAAAGGCTTCTGGGAAACTGCAGGCAAGCCCCTGCTCAAACGAAGCTTGCTCGATACCAAGAAATGTGTCGCCGCCACAATGGCGGTAATGGAAGAACCATTCAGCTCTAAAACCGTTGGAAGCTCTTCAACGGGCGGCAGGGGCGGCTTTGGCGGAGGCGCCGGCATGCCTGGAGGCGGTGCAGGCGGCGGTGGCGCTCGCGGGGGCGCAGGAATGACCGGCGGTGGCGCTCGTGGTGGCGCAGGAATGCCTGGCGGTGGCGCCGGCGGTGTCGCCGGTATGTTTGGCGGATCGGGACCAATGCCCGATGAGGGGACCGTTCGCCCGATTCTGTTCGCTGCCCGGCTTAAAGTTGAAAAAGGCAAAATCACCGAAATTGAAACGATCATAGCACGGGAGAGCGATTTCGCCTTCAACGCAGCAAGCGTGCTGAAAACAAAAGATCAGGACTGGGAGACGGTCCTTCCACCCGAGAAACGAGCGCCGCGCAAAGCGCTGGCGGATGCAGCCAACAATTATTTTGCCCTGTTCGCAGAAAACTCGACAGTCAGCGTTCCCTTCGCGCAAGTATGCGACCGCTGGGAGAACGGAATGCAGACGACAGCGGCAGACCACGACTGTTCGCCGGTTACTTTCAGAAAGCGAATCGGCGTGAGTATGAACCATGGACCGCGGCGCGTATGGGTTGATACTGAAAAAGGCCTTTCCATCGCATTTATGGTATTTGGCGGCGGCGCGTCCGCGAGTCAAGAAAACCCTACCGGGAGCGGTCTCGTCGATTGCCACATGTTCAGGATGAGAGACGGCAAAGTGGATCTGATCCAGTCAATCGTCGGGCCCAATGCGCCATCAATGGGCTGGCCCCTTGAACCGATCGAATAGCATGTGAACAGCTGGGAGCCAGATTCGGATTATAAGACCTATCCACGCAAAAGTGAGCCCACAAGCGCACTATGAAACTGACAGTCTCCGGTTTCATAGTGCGCGTTTGTTTGGATGACTCCCATAACGGGACTTTTGGATAAGTTGGGCCTCTATACCCGAAAATATTTTGCTGTAAGGCTGTGGCGTACTGACCCTTCCGCAAATTACAATAATCAAATGATCACTCTTAGCGTTGAACTCGAACAGGAAGACGACGGCAGGTGGATCGCTGAGTTAACTGAATTGCCGGGTATGCTCGCCTATGGTGAAAATCCAGGAGATGCGCGAGCGAAAGCACAGGCGCTTGCACTACGGGTTTTTGCGGATCGTCTTGAACACGGCGAGGCTGGTCCTGATCTTCTCAGCATCTCATTCAAAGCTGCATGAGTAAATGGCAAAGCATAAAAGCGAGCCGATTACTGTCGGCCCTTTTGCGAATCGGTTGGCGAATAAAGCGCCAGTCTGGATCACATCGGACACTGTCCCGAGAAGTTTTCCGGATTTCGTTTTCGTATTCCATGATGTCGAGGAAATTGGACCGCGCATGCTAACACGTATCGCAAAAAGAACAGGTCTTCGTCCCGAAGATCTCTAAAGCACCTTATCTTCCGCATGTTATTCATGGCAGACAAATCCAAACCATAACCTAATTCCTTGAGGATTCTGAAACTGTCTGCTGTTCCATCCTTGCGCACAATAAATCTGAGCAGCACTGTTCCTTCAATGCCTTTGTTAAGAGCCTCCAGTGTATAAGGAGGCTGAGGCTTCAGGATCAAATATACTATGGTCAAAACCTTGCACACAATGGTCGTCGCTGCACACAATGGTCGTCGCAGCCGACACAATTTTCTTTGCAACCGCGACCATGGACTCCGACGCCAAGAAGATTGTCTACAGAACAAAGTCAATCTTCCTGATTCCGGAGACCCTTGTCTTCTTAAACGAGAAGATGGTCTTTGTCATCAGGACGATTGCTTTTGGCATCGAGATAATCTTCATCAAGGCACAGACCGCAGTCGGAATCCAGGAGACTGTTTTTACGGCCATCGAAACGATTGTCTTTCTCATCGAGACAACAGTCTTTGGAACCAAGACGCTTTTCTCAGAAGCGAAAACCATTTTCTTCGCATCTGGGACCGTTTTCTCCATGACGTAGAAGATCGTCGGCGCTTTACCGACGATCTTCGTAACCGCCTAACAAATCATCTAAAGGAGATACTGCTATGCCTCATCGCATCCGAAATTGGCCATGGGAAGGTAGGTAATAATTGGAAACAGGCATGAATTAAATTTGCCGGCTAAGCGGCTCTCCACAAGATGGCGGTTGTGGATTCCGGATAACTGGACGAAGGAAGCGACAAATGATTGACCGTCTTGAAATCATGGAGTTTTCACGCGAGGTTGGGCTTGCTCCGGAAGTTGATGTGCGACGCTAAAGGATTGTTCAGTAGTGCAACAATCGGTTGAGCAAACAGGCCTTGCCTATTTGCTCACCTTATCGAAGGTGATACAATGTATTAACGCACAAACGGAGGCCTTTTATGACCAAAACATTAACCAGGCATGGAAATAGTTTGGCGCTCGTAATCGACAAGCCCATTCTCGAACAGATGGGCGTTGATGAGACTACGCCTCTCACCCTGGCATTCGATGGCCGTTGCATGATCGTCACGCGAGCTTCCAGCACCGCCCGTCGTAAGATGGTCCGGTCGGCCATTGATGAAATCCACCACGAGTTCGGACATGCCATGAAGAAGCTGGCAGAATGAGGTCGCAAATGGACATTGCATTTCTCACACTGGAGGATGTACTGGCGCTGCACGACGAACTGATCCAGCGTTATGGAGGGGCTCCCGGATTACGTGATGTAGGTCTTCTGGAAGCAGCGCTGGCAATGCCACAGGCAGGTTTTGGAGGCCAGTATTTTCATGAATTCCCTCATGAAATGGGAGCAGCCTATTTGTTCTACCTTGTTCGCAATCACGCTTTTATTGACGGAAACAAGCGAGTCGCCCTGGCGTGCGCGATCCTATTCTTTAAAATTAACCGCGTGCCCTACTCGATAACAGAAGAAGAGGCAGTCGAACTAACCATTGCGGCAGCAAGTGGCAGAATGGATAAGGGCGCCGTAACCGCATTCTTCCGGCAGCATCTGAATATTTCCGATAATCAGCACAAATAAAACGCCATGAAATGGGAATCCCTCCTGGAAACTGTCGCCGGCAAACCGATTTTCTCCACGGCTCAATTGGTGTCGGAGAATGAGCCCGCACGACAGGCTACAGACCTTGCATTTGAATCAATAAAATACAGTCGTGATTTTCCTGTATGACGGGATGCCAAGATCATATGAAATGACTCTTTACTCCTGAAACTATAGGCGGAGACAAATTCAGATGGAACGTCAACAGTAAGAGTCCATTTCCAGCTCGAAACATACGATTGGGAAGACAAGGTAATTGTTCGCAAAGAGGCAAATAAATTCGTTATTGATGACTTTCTTATGTCAGGTGCGGGGCCTTTTAATCCGCCGGGTCGGCTGTCGGAGAGCCTAAAATATCATGGAGAAGAAAAAGGTTTTCTTGGAAGCGATCCAGAAACGAAGAATGCAAGTGAGCCGGATAGCCGAATCGAAAACCTCGCCGACTGGTAATGTTACGGCAATTCAGCAGACATTTCTCGCGAAACAAGCTTCCCTGGAGAAACGCCTGGGCGAACCGCTGAGTATCAGCGGGCTAACCGGACCCTTGCGCATTTTTCAGAGGCTGCACGGACATCGGCATTCCATCGACGATGCGCTGACCGCATGGTACGCACTGCAAAAGTGTCCTGGCGCCACGCGCTACCTCGACTTGGGATCTGGAGTAGGCACGGTGGGAATGATCGTCCTGTCGGGCCTCGCAGATCATGCGACTTTGACATGCATTGAAGCATACGAGACTAGTTATGCGTTGCTGCAGGCGAATCTTGAATGCAACCAGCTGCTTTCCCATGCGACCGCAATTCACGGCGATTTGCGCGAATTCGCCGCCAATTCGAAATTCCATCTTGTCACCGGGAGTCCTCCCTATTTTCCTTGCCACGCGGGTCAACTTCCCGAAGACACTCAAAAGGCATGCGCGAGATTTGAGTTGCGTGGGCATGTGGGGGACTATGCGCGGACGGCCAAGCGGTGCCTGCGGGATGATGGATTTTTCATCTACTGTTTTCCACATCGACAAAAACAACGGGGACTCGACCTCGTTTCTCGCGAAGGATTTCATATCGATTCATATCGCGATGTCGTCCCTACGTTATCAAAACAGCCCCTATTTTCAGTGTATTGCGCAAGCCTTCATGGCTCCGGACCCTCCGTCGAGGAACCGGCATTGATTATTCATGGTCCAGACGGCCGGTACTCGCCGGAGATGCTGCAAATTCAAGCAACACGCGGATTTGGTCCAATGGGAACAAACGTCATCTCATGAACGCCATTCCATCCTTATTATCAAATCTCAAAACTTAATCGGGACGCAACTGTGTGTTGAGCGCGGCATTTAGCTTTTTGGCGTTATCTCCGCGAGCCGGACTTCGCGGGGGTCAGCCCTGGGATTTTTTGTTGCGCTGCCGCAAAACCAAATGAGGAAGGAGGTTTGAACCAAATCGTTGGAAGCGCCATCTAAAATAGAATTGATTCCCCAAGGGGAGAAAATTATGCATAGCATCCTCATGCCAGTTCTGCTGCTGTTGTTTTCAGGACTGCAAACTCCATCCTTTTCTACATCAGCGGCGGCACAGGATGAATCTATGCCTGTTTTGGAGCGTGCATCCAAACTCCTTAATTCCAATGAAGCTGCTGACCGTGCATGGGGAGCATACCTAGCCGGGCAAAACAAACTGAAAGTTCTTCAGCCTAAACTGGAGGAGCTTTTACAAAAAACCGATAGATTCCAATTCGAAGAGGTCCTCGTACGTCGTTCCATTGTGGATGCAGCCATAAATATGGGCGCTGCGCTACCGGAAGAAATCATAAACAAGATGTATATAAATGATGCAATCGTTCTTTGGGCTCAATCGCCCCAGAATTATGCAAATGCAATGCTCTCTCGTTTCGCAAACGAAACAAATTCCGCTCGTTGGCTCGCTCTGGGCAATCTACTTCTGGAAATCAAAGAGCGGAGACTTCCATTGGCTTTGATTAAGGACATGAAGGTGATTCCGGTCACCGTGCGCGTACATGATCCCGAAGATGTAGGACCAGGACAAGGCGGCTCCGGCGGCCCAGGTTTCATCAGCGTCAAAATCCCGGTGGGATTCCCTCCTTTGGGCATTTATTATTTTATGAATGCTCCATTTCCCATTCCTAGCGCCGCCAGCGCTCGGGGACCTGATGATCGGCGTCATAGTCCTAATGAAGTTGTCCATACATTCATAGGGCCCCGTATGGTTTACGTAAGAAGGCAGATGATTAATCCAGGCGATATCCTTTCGGGTTCTTCTGATAGCGCCTTCTGGCCGTATGGAGATAGAGAATTCTTCTGGTTGGCAGACTTCTGGAATCCTCTTCGATTAGAATTCTTGTCTTCTTTTCTCAACCTGCCGAAGGACGATATCGGTTTTTACATCGATGTAAGCTGGAGTAATCAAAAACAGTATATCGAAACAGTGCGATCTCATTGCAACCGGATTTTGCAGAAATTTGACCATATTATGGCGCTCCTCCAGGATCAAAATCTGATTTCGGATTCCGAAGCAGATAAGTATAGGGTCAGGATTACTCTTAACGTCTATGACAATCGCAGCCGCAAAACAGTCCTTTTGCCGGTCATACATATGGATCGAGTTTTGATCCAATAGATTCTCAAGCTGACAGGCGCACTTCCTCGAATGGGATCTCGCGGGAGTCAGAGACACTCATATGCGCAAACAGGAGAGAAAACGATTTCTGTATTGCTCAGTGAACTCAGCCAGAGTATTTTTTTCAATCTTCGGATAAACCGATGAAAGTTAAAATATTTATCCTCATATTATTGCTTCCTTGGAGCTCCTTTGCTCAAGTTGAGAGAAGTGGAAAATGTGACTTAATACGAGCCTCTCTGTTTGTAAAGGAATTAGGGGGGTCCCAAAATGACTTCAAAATAATCAAATGCCTAGCTCAATCGGCGTATAACTCCACTGGTTTACTAATCAACGAATTGCGGCCAATCCAAGAAAGCAAAATCCCGAATAAAATAAAAAATAGCCTGGAAACCCATCCGGAAGCTGCGCATGTACTGATGTGCCTTTGCGGGTTGAGATACATCACTGGAGGATTGGACTTCAAGGCGGTCAGTCGTTACAAATTCAAAGCCTCCGAAGAGTACCGTAGAGGACACCTGTTGACTTTTGATGACAACGGAATTCCAATAAACCAAAATTTAAAATTCTTTGGTTATTGGATGTCGCAAGGAACCTATTATATTGCACCCCAAGACGCGCAGATGAAGATCATCCAAAAATGGAAAGATTGGCACTCTAAAATCACTTCGAATTACAAATTCCATCCGCTTCGAAACCCTAGGCCTGAGGATTGGCTATGGTGAGACGACAACATTTGAGCATGGCATATAATTGGTAACAGGCGCCAGTTTATTTGCCCCCAAATAACCCCCCAAGAATTTTTCGCTGTTTTTGATGCGCGGCTGAGTTTTCGTGAATTTCCCGCCCTGCGAGAAAAGCGGGAAAAGCGAGATAAGCCCGGTTCTTGGCCCCAAGATTATCAACTCGAACACCAAAGCAGATAAGACTTGAAAGCCTGAACCTTATAAGGTACGGTATTGGCGTGCGCGGTTAGAAATGAACAAACCATCGAAGAAGATCATTCCAGCAGCCTTCTATTCCAACGAAACAGGAACTGAACCGGTACGCGAGTGGATCAAAGGATTGGATACAGAAGACCGTCGCATTATCGGCACTGACATCCGAACCGTTGAGTTTGGCTGGCCGATTGGTATGCCTGTATGTCGCCCAATGGGAAATGGCCTATTCGAAGTTCGCAGCACGATTACCGGGAATCGGATCGCCCGCATCCTATTTTGCATTCACGAAGGGACCATGGTTCTTCTCCACGGCTTTGTGAAGAAGACCAGGAAAACTCCGGACACCGATCTGGCCAACGCTCTGAAACGCAAGAGGGAGGTTGAGCAATGAAAAGCAAACATATCGGATCGTCCTTCGACGATTTTCTTAAAGAGGAAGGCATATATGAAGAGGCGACCGGCCATGCAATAAAGCGTGTTATTGCTTGGCAGCTTGCCGCGGCCATGAAGGCGCGGAAGATATCCAAAACGGAAATGGCCCGCCGGCTAAAAACCAGTCGCACTCAGGTCGCGCGCTTCCTCGATCCCGATAACTGCAGCGTTCAACTTGACACTATGCAAAAGGCTGCGGCAATCGTCGGCAAGCGCCTGGTTATAAAGCTTGAAGACATTCCTCGTTCAGCAGCTTAACTTGCCCCATCTGCCTTCGAGGGTTCGAAATTTACAAGTCCGAGGCATAGGATTGTTTTCTCCATCGGCGCCGATAAAGCATCATGAAATGGGAATCTCTCCTGGAAAATGCCGCCGGCAAACCGATTTTCTCCACGGCTCAATTGTTGTCGGAGAATGAACCGGCACGACAGGTGCGTTTTCAGCTATCGCATTGGGGGAAGACAGGGACACCCGAGATTCCCTCGCTTGTTTTTCCTATACCCAATTGGTAAATTTCCAGGCAAATCGAGATTCTATTGCTTTTTTGTCGTGGCAAAGCCGCAATGGAGCTATGAATTGCCTTGACTGCATGCGCCCCTGCAGGTGATACTCACTTCATGCTGAGAGAACAAAGCTCCGCAATTGAAGCGGATCTGGCGCGGAAAATGGTGTTATTATCAGGCCCGCGGCAGGTTGGAAAATCATGGCTGGCGAGACATATCGCAACGTCTCGGTTTAGTTCATCTAGGTACTTAAACTGGGACAATCTGCAAGACCGGGATGTGATCCTCAATTATGGGTGGAGTACCACGACAGATCTTCTCGTGCTGGATGAAATTCATAAAATGCCGGAGTGGAAGAATCATCTGAAGGGCCTTTGGGACAGTCGCCCAGGAAACATGGCGGTTCTGGTTACCGGCAGTGTTCGACTCGAAACATTCCGTCAATCCGGCGACAGTCTCGCCGGACGTTATCTGCATCATCGACTCTTTCCCTTAACGCCTGCGGAGATGATCCGGATGGGGGCTCCATTTCCGCTTGAGAGATTTCTCGAAAGAGGAGGGTTTCCTGAACCTTTTCTCCTGGATTTGCCGGAAGACGCAGGACGCTGGCGGCGCCAGTATATTGACGGCCTAGTCCGGGAAGACATTCTCAATTTTGAAAACATCACTCAACTGCGGGCGATGAATCTTTTATTAGAACTGCTGCGCGAACGGGTTGCCTCGCCGCTGAGTTATCAATCGCTTGCAGAGGATATTGGAGTATCCCCTAATACAATTAAGCATTACCTGTCGATTTTAGAAGCCCTCTGCATTGTCTTTCGCGTGTTTCCTTATCATCGTTCGATTGCCCGCGCTGTAACGCAGCAGCCGAAACTGTACTTCTTTGATGTTGGACTGGTGCGCAGTGATGCCGGTGCAAAACTCGAAAATCTGGTGGCCTTGTCGTTGCTGCGGGAACTCTGTCTGCGCGAAGATCGTGATGGACTGAATCGGCAACTCACGTACCTCCGTACGAGAGACGGACGGGAGGTGGATTTTCTAATCGTTCAGGAAGGGGCGCCGCCGCTGATGGTGGAGGTTAAGACGTCAGACAGTGCTATCTCTCCGCAGTTGCGCTATTTTAATGACCGATACGGATTCAAGGGAATTCAGCTCGTAGCGGATTTGCATTCGGAGAACGAATCTGGGCCGCTGCATGTTCGCAGGGCAATTTCTTTCCTGGAAAATCCCGTTTTCGAGCGTTCCGGCGGCTGATTGCAACCCCTTTGACTATCGACTTAAGTGCTGGAAGAAATTGGTAGAGACGCAATTCGTACCTGTCACCATTTTCCCACTTATGATATTGACAGCAATTGTTCTCTATGCCTTCCGTACTTTGCTCGGCGGTCGCCCCCTCCTCGCTGTATCGCACCTTGACGATTGACCTTTCACAAAAGAGGATTGATACAGATAACCGCATTCGTAATCCCCTGTACGCCAAGGGCTTACGCCCATCTTCTCATCACAAGGAACGAGAAACGGTCATATGGTAAGCGTGAGAAGCAGCGGCGTTGCCGGCATTGGAGCGGCTTGCCGTCTTATTGAAGCGCAGATAAATAAAATACTTGACAGTATCCTCAAAGCACAAATACGTTGGAGTTGTGCCGGTCAGTTGAGCCGATGGTAAATTCCCCGGATTAATAATGATGCGAGCGGGCTGGAGCTCCACAAAAAACCAGCTTCAGATTGGCGAAGTTCTGCTTCAGGATAAAAAATCCTATGGTAAATACCTTGCACACAATGGTCATCGCGGCTGACACAATTTTCTTTGCAATCGCGACTATGGTCTCCGACATCAAGAAGATTGGCTGCAGTACAAAGTCGATCTTCTTGATTCCGGAGACCCTTGTCTTCTCGAACGAGAATATCTTCTTGAGTGCGAAGACGATTGTCGCGGTCAATGAGAAGATGACCTCAGGCTTAAAAACAATGGTCTTCATTTCCCCGACAATTTTCTTCGATGCAAAGTCAATCTTCTGGACAACAAAGACAATCTTCAACGTCAATTGCGAAATCATTGAAACTATTAAACATCCGGCAACGGTCGATTTTGACAATGTTCTTTGACACGAAGAAGACGGTCTTTGTCACGAAGAAGATGGTCTTTGTCGTCGAGAAGATAGTCTTCGTCATCAGGACGATTGTCTTTCTCATCGAGACAATCTTCTTCAAGGCACAGACAGCAGTCGAAATCCAGGAGACTGTTTTCACGGCCATCGAAACGATTGTCTTTCTCATCGAGACAACAGTCTTTGGAACCAAGACACTTTTCTCAGAAGCAGGAACCATTTTCTTCGCATCTGAGACCGTTTTCTCCATGACGTAGAAGATCGTCGGCGAAGCGCCGACAATCTTAGTAACCACCCAACAAATCATCTAAAGGAGATACTGCTATGCCTCATAGCATCCGTAATTGGCCATGGGAAGGTAGGTAATAATTCACCGCCCGTCGTAAAATGGTCCGGTCGGCCATTGATGAAATCCACCACGAGTTCAGGAATGCCATGAAAAAGCTGGCTGAATGAGGTCGCAAATGGACATTGCATTTCTCACGCTGGAGGATGTACTGGCGCTGCACGAGGAACTGATCCAGCATTACGGAGGGGCTCCTGGATTACGCGATACGGGTCTTCTGGAAGCAGCGCTGGCAATGCCACAGGCAGGTTTTGGCGGCCAGTATTTTCATGAATTCCCTCATGAAATGGGAGCAGCCTATTTGTTCTACCTTGTTCGCAATCACGCTTTTATTGACGGAAACAAGCGAGTCGCCCTGGCGTGCGCGATCCTATTCTTTAAAATTAACCGCGTGCCCTACTCGATAACAGAAGAAGAGGCAGTCGAACTAACCATTGCGGCAGCAAGTGGCAGAATGGATAAGGGCGCCGTAACCGCATTCTTCCGGCAGCATCTGAATATTTCCGATAATCAGCACAAATAAAACGCTATGAAATGGGAACCTCTCCTGGAAACTGTCGCCGGCAATAATTATTGGTGACAGGCGCCAGTTTATTCAGTTTATGCAGGGCCATAAATTGCCAAGGCTATCCTCATTAGACCCCCAAGGTGTTTATGGCCAGGAATGACGGATTTTTGAAGATGGGCAACTACAGAAGAATGAAAGATTTGTTGGTGCGCCCGGCAAGACTCGAACTTGCGACCTTTTGATTCGTAGTCCCTGCGGGGGCATTTTTCATAAGTTCATAGAAATCACGATTTTGCGCCAAACCCTCATTAATATTGGCTTTCATAAGGATCTTTGAATTGTCCACCCAATCCACGGGAGGGCGAATTTACCGCCCAATTACCCCTATTAAACCCCCAAGATATTTATCGTGTTTTCAGTACTCTGACAAGACAGATATAATTTCATGCCCTGCGGGAAAAGCGAGAAAAGGTTCCTATGTAAATGCGGGAAACCCTGGTCATTTCCGGCCGGAATTATCTTTTCGAGGTGACCTTTTTGCTGTTTTGGGGCCGCTCAGTTTCATCAGACGCTCATGGAGTTGAATCAACGGCAGCGCCTCAACTCGTTCGTTCAGCGCATACGCCTCTTTACCGGGATAAACGACAAAAATACGCTCCGGTTTTAAATCTGCCAGCGAAGCATGCAATGACTTTGTCATTACGGGTCCATCCGAATATTTGAATTCAAATCCCCAGCGCCTGCCGTGCCAGTGGATCAGCAAATCCAGTTCTGCCCCGGCGTGGGTAGCCCAAAAATAGGCGTTACGGTCGCCTGTAACACGAAGGACTTCTTCCAGCGCAAAACCTTCCCATGATGCACCCAGCTTAGGATGTGCTTCCAGCGCGGCAAATGTTTCCAGTCCCAATAGGCAGTTCGAAAGGCCGGAATCCCGGATATAAACCTTCGGCGACTTCACTTGCCGCTTGCCCAAGTTCTCAAACCACGGAGGCAATTCCCGCACGAGAAACATGGAAGCAAACATATCCAGATATCTTCGTGCAGTCGGCTCACTGGAGCCGAGCGAGCGTGCCAATTCGGCTGCATTCCAGATTTGCCCGTGAAAATGTGCAATCATGGTCCAAAATCGTCGCAACGTCGCCGCCGGCGTGGTAATTCCAAGTTGCGGCAAGTCCCGCTCCAGGATGGTTCTCAGAAAATCTTCCTGCCACCTGCGGCAATCGGCATCCGAAGCCGCCAAAAAAGCCGGGGGAAATCCGCCACGCCACCAAAGCTTTCTCAAGGACTTATTTCCCACCTCGAGTAGATCAAATCCATTTACATCCACGAATGAAACGCGTCCGGCCAGAGATTCGGAGACGCCGCGCATTAGCCCTGGCGAAGCACTTCCCAATATTAAAAAGCGAGCCGGCAATGGTCGCCGATCGGCCAGCACCCGCAAGAGCGGAAACAACTCGGGCATGCGCTGAATTTCGTCAAGGACAACTAGTCCCGTGATTGGTTCCAGTGCAGTTTTCGGTTCGGCAAGGCGATTAATAACCGTAGGGTCTTCCAAGTCGAAATAATGGATATCGGATCTCTTAATCTGCCGGGATAAGGTTGTTTTGCCTGCCTGACGTGGTCCAAGAAGCGCAACAACAGGATTCGTCTTAAGCCGTTCCTCAATGGCGCTCAGATATTGGGGTCGTTTCAGCATAGGGAAATCCTATCATTGAATATCGAAATTGCAATGTTCGATTTTCAAGGATCCATTTCCGGCTCAAATCGGTTGCTCGATAGGTCAGAAGCAACCTGTCTCTACCAAAAATTCCATCCCGGATGTTCTTGACGAACACTTTCTCAGCCGCGATGCCTCAAGTTAGTATAATTTATATGCATGAATTCCTATTGAGAGGCCGCCAAGCGCCTATTCGCCCCGGCATTGAATTTTGGCAAGGCACAGCCTTTGGCACAAGGTTTGCCACAACCGGGGGTAGCAAAGGAAGGAGATGACGCTAAATGATTGAAAAGATGGTGCGCCCGGCAAGACTCGAACTTGCGACCTTCTGATTCGTAGCCAGAACAAAATATAAGGCTAATCCATAGATATCGTAAGACTTATGGGAATATCGAACAAAAATGCTATATGCTATATCTATTAGTGTTTTGTAGTATCGTTAAGTGCGAATAGACAAAGTTTTAAGCAAAGTAACGACGGCTTACTTGTGCTGTCTGCTTTGTTTTTAAACCGTCGCCCACTTCATTTTTCGTCCGCTGTTCCCACGTCTGCTACCGATTCCCCCTAATTCCGGCCTCTCACACAAAAGATCCGTCACTGTTTAGAATCTTGTATTGTTGCGGTCGAAAGCTGTTAAACCGAATTCCCATCGAGGGGGCAATATGGCGCCCTCGCAGGTTAAAGGCATCAAGATCCCGAGTTGGAAATGTAGGAACAATTTGTTTTTCATTATTTAGAATACTATCCCGCCATCGGGACCGTTCGATAAGAGCACTCGCAATGATGATTCGTGCAGCGGGCGGACCCGACACGCCGACCAATACACCGGGGCTTGTCGAAGGATCTTCAGCCCACTGCTTCAAACGACGCCCAATGAACCAGTACTTTTCAAGACGTGACAGAATGGATTTCTCATCTGGTGGCTTTGCCAAGCTGTAACCCTTTCGGCCGTCGGAAAAATCCTGGTTCCCAATGTAAACAAACATCACCGGGAACTTATTGGCGGGAACGATGGCGCGGAGCCTCGATATCGAGAGCGGAGCCTCAGAAAGCCGGTCGGCATATTCTTCGGGGATGCCAATCGGTCTGAATCTGCACGACTTTTTGCCAGGACTGACATTGCAATCAGGTTTCATTGCGGAAATAAGGGCCGTCTCTACTGCAAGCCCCGTTCCCCTGGAGCCGAAAGGTCCGGCAATTTCAAGGATGAGTTCGCCCTTGCGGACAAAGGGCCGAAGTTTTTCACTATGAGTGTCTTTCTGGTGCGCCAAGGCGCGTGCGATTTCGGAACCATAGCCAATATATCGCGGCTTTCCTTTGCGGTCGCGGTAGAGATAGACAAAATGCTTTTTGGATTCTGCCATGAGAGGCCCCTCGATTTTAAAAACCTGATCACACTATAAGAATTCTTAGAATACAGGCGACCATGCAATTCCTGACAGATACTATTCGAATATTTCATCAGTATTCAGCTCTTATTCCCACGCAACATGACATGCAAGATACTCGCTTAGAACGATTTTAACCCAATCTCCATATGATTGGCCGATCGCGTATCGATAGCGCCCATCCTGGACGGTATTCCATTGACCGTAAGAATGTTCTTTCCCCTCGATCAGATTATTAAAAGCACGACTGCCGATTTCCGGGTAAAGCGTGCCCGTCCTTTCAGCAAGAGAATTGAATCTTTCTAATTCAGTCTTGCTCATACTTTCAAAAGGCAGGATATCCAGGACCATCGGATCCTCAATGTGCTGGAGTCCAATTTCATAAGAGATGTGTCCACGCGCCAGCTTAAGGACTACATTCATGACTCTTGGCCACTCTGGACACCAGATAAGCTTATTGTTTCGGTCAAATTTTTTCCCGCTTTCGATGCGGGCAGCGATGGAGGGCTTTGCTCTAAGCGTTTTGGCAGCTTTTAGTCTAAACCTATCGGTCGGCTCAGTCGTCCCATGAATTACGCACTCAATAAGACACGATAAATATTCTTCATCTATTGAAAATCTATTGTTGCACTCAGAACATGACTCGGAGATTGGAAGATTGGGTGGAAAAGGTTCGTCAAGAAAGGCTTTTGAGGGGACATGGTCCCGAGAGTTTGCAGGAGCACCGCAGTAAGCGCAAATGCCTTTCAATCTTTTGTCAATAAATAGCATCCTCGGATCCAGTTTTAGAAAAGCCATTCATGCTTCGCATTAATGATGCCCAAGAGTCGCTATGAGCAGCAATATTAACATCTGAATAGTAGTCGCCCATAAGAAAGACGCCCTTGATATTTCTTTCCCGCATATAACTTTGGCTGAAGCCAATGTAATGCATATTGCATTGTCTGCAAGAGAATAATTGCTCTAAATAAAATTTTCAACAGGGTTCCAGGCGTCGATTGCATCATGAGCGGTCAATCTACGAAGCGCCAATTAGGGATAGCGGAAACCCAGTGAGAGGGGTAGGGCGCATCGGATCTCCCGACCTCCTGTACCCGCTACGGGCGCGCAGTGATTTTTTTGTATCTTCAAATTCACGTTTTTCGGAATTTTGATACGACGCGACACGGGATGCTGAAGGGAGGCTTGGGTAATCCGGGGCATCTTCAGGAAAACCGTGAGATCCCATTTATGTTGCGCTTCGATTCGATAAAGAGCTTTCGCACGAAGAAGCACAGGAGGAAATCAGAGCGGTGTTATAAAACCCGCTCCCGGCGATACAGGGAAACTCTATCAGGACGAAAAACCTAGAGCTTTTTTAGCAGCAAATGGAAGAATCAGACTACTAAACTGATACTTCGCTGTATTTTCACCCCCTTGACATTCCCAGCCGACCTGTCCGATGCTAATTCCGGCATGACCTATGTAGAAGCTCATGTGGAGGCGGGCTATGGCGATCACAATTGAGCAAATCATACAACGACTCAAAGAGATCTATTCGGCTGAAAGTGAGAAGGACAAGGATGTGGGCGGTGCAATAAATTACCTGCGGAGAAACCCTGAAGGAGCCCATGAATATATTGAGTACTTGCGCAATAAGATGAATAGGGGCACCGATGGAGCTGGAATGCCTTCTCTGGAACTCCCGCATAAACTCTGGATGGAATACGCAGAATCAGATTCATTCAGCCAACCCATTTCATCATATTTCCTCGATGATGATTCGCCCCCTGCAATGATTGAATATGCCATTGAAACATTGGTTAATGAGGAAGTATTCAATAAATGGGAGGGCATTCCCCCCGAACCTAAGAAGACATCAGGCTCAGATGCAAATACGGAACCAAATCTAGGCCAAACTCCTGAGCTGATAGAGGAACAATTGGATGCAAAATCCAATATGAAAGCTGAATATGACAAGCATTTCGAGTTAAAAGGACAGATCATGTGTTTTAGTGACGGGACCAAAGAAGTTTTAAATGATACTGAAAAAAGATTTGTTGAAACCATAATCGAAAACTCGAAACAAGGGCTAATGGCGGATGCGGATGCTTTCACATTGGGTAGTGTTTACGCTAGGCGAGCGGTCATCCGCGCAGAAATCAAAAAGAAATACCCCAGCACATCTGAACTAATAAAAAGCAAAAGGGGCAAGAAGGGCTATTGCATTCCCACACTGTTTCCGACCTCGAATAAATGAAATCCCTACAATTATAACTTCGATATAACTCCGTAATTTATCCGATATTTTCCCTCCGCCGATGCCGCAGTACGATGCGGAACATGAATTGCAAAAATATTAGCGAACAGATTATCCGGCATGAAGTAGCTCTGAAGAAGCTGCGCAACGAGCTCAAGATCGCTGAGTATGAGCAGAAGCTGCGTAGATCCTTTGAAGCAAATGAGCGCCGAGAACAGGCCAAGGTGCAGGATTATGGAAAAGACTAGTCTGCTCCTCTGGCCCCGACTGCTGGACCTCAAAGGAGCTGCCGCCTACCTGTCCATCGGACCGGCCACAATTCGAGACTGGGGTCATGACGGCATCATGCAGCCAGTGCCTCTGCCTGGGAGCTGTTTGAGAGACAGGCGCGGCAATATCCTCGTGCGGCCGGGGCAGCGTAAGTTGGCAAAGCTACTGATTGATCGAAACGACATTGACGAACTTATTCAAAGAGCAAAGGAGCAACCGGAATGAACCCAGATATGAACTACAAAAACATCCCCACTGAACTCCGAGAAAAATCAAACTGGGTTCTATGGAATTACAAAGAACGCAACGGAAAAAAGACAAAGGTCCCGATAAATCCCAATACTGGCGGCATGGCTTCCAGCGCCGACCCTAATACCTGGACCAATTTCGATAACGCTGTATCAAGGAAGAATCGCTACGCCGGAATCGGCTTTGTATTCGACGGTACTGGGGAAATCGGAATTGACCTGGACAAATGCAGAGACCCGGAAACGGAAACCATTGAACCTTGGGCTTTGGAAATCATTCAAGATCTAGATTCCTACACGGAGGTTTCCCCTTCCGGCACAGGCGTACACATCATTTTGAAGGGGCGGCTTCCGTCCGGAGGGAACCGCAAGGGAAAGATTGAGATGTACGACAATGCCCGATACTTCTGTATGACCGGCGATCACCTCGATATCTCCCCGAAGACTGTCGAGGCCCGACAGTCCGAGCTCAACGCCCTCCACAAGTCGATCTTCGGTGTCAAGACAGATAAGAGCAGAGCCAAGGGCGGCGAGCCTTCTCCGAGCAGATCCCCCGTCAAGAGCGACGATGAGCTTCTGGCCGAGGCCCGACATACCTCCCAATGTGAAAAATTCGAGAAACTCTTCGACAAAGGTGACTGGGAGGGCTTGGGCTATAACTCACAGTCTGAGGCGGACATGGCTCTTTGCGGCATGCTTCGCTCTAATGGAGCTAACTCTGAACAGATAGATCGGATGTATCGCTCCTCGGGCTTGATGAGGGATAAGTGGGACAGCAAGCGCGGGAGCTCCACCTACGGAGCCCAGTTGATTGAAAAGATATTCGAGGAAGAGAAACACGGAGGTTCTTCAAACCTGCTCAGCTACAGATGCAACGACGCCGGGAACGTCGAGCGCTTGATCGCAATGCACAGCCAGAACCTCAGATATTGCCACCAGATGAAAAAGTGGCTGTGTTGGGACGGAATGCACTGGGCTCCGGACAGGACAAAATATGCAAACTATTTGGCAAAGTGCATGTTCAGTGAATATCTGAACCAAGCAATCCGCGAAGGAAATGATATACATGAAAAGTTTGCTAAGAGCTGTCTTGATGTCAAACGAATCAACTCAGTGCTGGAAATGGCTCAAGCCGATCCCAGGCTGATCATCGACGCATCTGACCTTGACCGGCACCAGTACTTTCTCAATTTTCAAAACGGAACATTAGACCTCAGAGCCGGCGAGCTTCACCCACACTTTAGAGGCGATTATCTAACACAGATCCTGGACTACGAGTACGATCCTGACGCAGTTTGCCCGGAGTGGTTGGAATTTCTCAATACTATAATGGACAACAACGCAGAGATGACGAATTGGCTGCAGAAAGCCATTGGCTACAGCTTGACGGGGAGAACAACGGAAAAAAAGCTATATATCTGCTACGGCGGCGGCAATAACGGCAAGACTACGTTCCTTGATGTCAAACGGCAGATTCTCGGACCCTATGCAGGGAAACTCCAAATCTCATCTCTGATGTCCCAGAGGAATAAAACAAGCAACCATGCCCAGCCCGACCAAGCCAGCCTTCGTTCGATTCGTGACGTCATGACGAGTGAAACGGATGAGGATCGGCAGCTGGATGAACAGGAGGTGAAGCTATTAAGCCAAGGGACGGGGAAGGCTACTTACAGGGCAAGGCACCTGTATGAAGAGTACATCGAGTTTCCGGAGACTTGGACAATATGGATGGATGCGAACCACAGGCCGGAGGTGAGGGGACGCGATGACGCGATCTGGAACCGGCTTTGCCTGATCCCATTCACCATAACAATTCCGAATCAAATGATAGACCGGCATCTCTCTGAAAAGCTTATGAAGGAAGCCCCTGGAATCCTGGCATGGATGGTCAAAGGCGCTGTCCAGTGGTGCAAACTCGAAACCACAAAAGTAGGTCTCGGCAAGCCGCCTGAGATCGAAGAGGCCGGGCAGGAATGGCGCAATGAAAGCGACCACTTCATGGACTTTATTGAAGAGTTTTGCGTATTTGATCCACATGCCGAGGCCATCACATCTACGCTTAGGTCAAAATACCAATACTGGTGCGAGGCCGAGGGGTATTTCCCGCTTGGTGGCAAGAAATATGGGGCCCGGCTGCGAGAACTGGGGTGTGTACCTAGCAAAGATCAAAAGGGCGATCGGGTTTGGAAGGGCGTAAAACTGATTGATTCACAGTTTGACAAGTGAAAAACAGCTGGCGAGAGTAAAAAATACTAAGGACTTGGGGCGCTGATCACTGGGCCTCAGTAATTCTGTATACACAAAGGGTCTTTTTATCCAATGGACTCTAAAAATCTCTTTGTTCTACGGAAATAAATAAACCATGTATTTCGGACGCAATAGACACAAAGGACATTAGTTTTGCATAACTTTTCTTATATACGCGTATACAACTTTTTTAGGTAAAACTGACGTCCTTTGTGTCCATTGCGTCCGAAATGGATAGTTGAAGATACACTTCACCAAATCTGTAAGACCGAAGCCCTCAAACAGAACAAACTGGCTCAGGAAGGAACGAAGATGGAAGGACTAGGTTGTGAGAGCCATGAGTCTTCTCCTATCTCCATATTATTTTCTCGTTTGGCAGCCAGATTGAAACAAATTGAGACAAAAAAGGAGAAAAGAGGGAAATCATGGCCTCCATAACCCAAGCCTATCAACCGCCATAAATGGCAAAGCCGTGTTTGAGAGCGCAAAACAAACGTCCTCAGGCGTTGCTACAGCGTCCGAAACACAACGGCCATTTGATTTTAAATCAGAAGGTCATTTTTCTGAGACTACAAGCCCATATTTATCTATGAGATGGGGACGGCATATTTTGTCTTGTCTGTGACTTTGTCTTGTTTTTCATGATTAACCAACAAATAGGAGCGCAGCCCAAAATGCTTTTGGACAAGATCTGCAATCAGTTTCTGGTTACGATTGGGCCCAATGGTGTCTCCTTCCAGAGAATTGTCCCGGATTTGGACCTGAGTGCTCCATTCGGACATGCCGCAACCAATCCCAAGGCTTCCAGGACAGCCCATGGTCACTCAGCCCATACCCTTTTATATGCCCGAGCTTCCAATGGGCAATTCTGGAGTTCCAGGAAGCTTTTCCAGAGGTCAGGGTGCTTAGTTTCTCCTACTTTCCAGTCCAGTAAAGCATCAAAACAGCAAAAAATATTTAGTTATGGATCAAAGTTGGTATGTACGAATGTGGAACCACAACATAAATTATGTTTATCAGGCAGATGATGTTCTTAATGGGGTGAATTGCCATGGGTTCAAAAAAGAAGCAGACCGGAGCGTTGATTGACAGCAACCTGTATAGGCGCATCAAATCACTTTCTGTGCTTCACCAGCGGCGGGTTGGCGACCTGATAGACGACGCAATCAGTGCATATCTGGCCAGGGAGCCAAGTGAGACCAAAGAAGGAAACCTGACCAAAAGGGAAAGAACAGATGGGTAGTCTCTACAAGAATAAATATTTCGACAAGAATGGCAATCCTCGTGAATGCGCCAACTGGTGGGCGCAGTATTACACCCACGGCAAGTGCATCCGGGAGAACACAAATACTCCCGACCTCGCCGAGGCCAAGCGGTTCATGAAGCGGCAGGAAGGCGAAGCCACTAAGGGTCGGATCACAAAGAGCATGCACAGGAAGGTCGCTTACTCGGAACTGGCCCAATTGGTCGAGTCCGACTATGAGATCAACGGACGACGTTCTGTCAAAACAATCAACGTGTATCACAAACACATCCTGCCCTACTTCGGGAAGATGAGGGCGAACCAGATCGATGGAGTTGACATCGACCGCTACGTCCTCAGGCGAAAAGCCGAAGGAGCGAAGAACGCATCGATCAACCGCGAGCTGGCGGCAATCAAGCGGGCGTATTCGCTGGCGATCCAGAAAAGGATAATCTCCGAGTCCGACCGGCCGCACATCTCGATGCTCAAAGAGGACAACGTCCGGCAGGGTTTCTTCGAACCGGAGCAGTTCCAGTCGGTCCTCGACAAACTGCCCGAGCGCCTGAAGCCATTGGCCCGCGCCGCCTACATCACAGGCTGGCGCAAGGGCGAGCTTATTACCTTGCGGTGGCCGCAGGTCGACTTCACGGCCCGCTGCGTCCGGCTTGAGCCGGGGACGACGAAAAACCGAGAGGCCCGGCAGTTCCCTTTCACGGACGGGCTTGAGGCTGTGCTGGTCGAGCAGAGGGCCAAGGCCGATGTTCTTAAGAAAAAGGGCAAAACCACACCATGGGTCTTCTTCCACCCGAAAGGCTATCGGGCCGGAGAACCAATACAGGAGTTCAAGCGGGCTTGGAAAGCTGCATGCATCAATGCCGGAGCGCCGGGAAAGCTGGTGCATGACTTCAGGCGCACCGCTGTGAGGAACCTCGTGCGCGCCGGAGTGCCGGAGCGGGTCGCGATGAAGCTCACGGGACACAAGACCAGAAGCGTCTTCGACCGCTACAACATCGTTTCCGAGGGGGATCTTCGGGAAGCCGCCGTTCGGCTGGAACGGTATTTAGGGAATGGCGGCGGGACTCGCGGGAACGACGTCGGGCTGGCCGAATCTGCGACGATTTAAGCGGGGGTTGAGACCTGGCGGTTTACAGCCCTGGAAAAAATCCTAAACAACTTCACAAAAATATATGCTGGGATGTGCTGGATGCGCTCAGGGAGGCTGGAAAGCTAAAGGACGAAGATACAAATCAATAAGGAGTAAGCCTGAAACTTTCCTATCCTGGAACCGATTGTCTCCAATCAATTTTTCAAAATAAGCACGGCGCGTCTGATTCCTCTACTAGAAAAGAGCTACGAATATGTCGCTGGCTACTCTCTGTATTACTTTCATTTGTTTTTAGATCAGCGTACATTAGAACGAGACCTAGGCAACGGGGGAGGCGAGTTAATTGACCGCAACAATATCTGAACATACCATATCGAGCTTAGAGGAGTTTTCAGCTTTAACCCAGCTCTTTTTGAAGGGAGATGCATTCTCGTTAAGCTATGTATTCCGTGGTCAGGAAAATGCCTCGTGGAAACTGGATACCTCCTTCCATCGAGCTATTACCAACGAACGCCGTTTGCCGCTACCAGATGTCAACAGGATGTTAGAACTAGAGCAGGACCTTTCCCGTCACTTCCGTGCTGTAGCCTCGAATCTTATCCCTGCCGGCACATTGGCGGGGATTCGAGAGGGCGAGGTTATTCAGTGGTGGCCAGTCATGCGGCATTATGGAGTACCTACCCGAATCATAGATTGGACGGCTTCACCCTATGTTGCTGCATATTTCGCTGTTTCCAGGCTACCAGAGACCGATGGCGTTGTTTATTTGGTTAACCATCACCTATTAAATCTCACAATGAAGCAATCTCATGATAAATTAGCCGAATTGTCTCTTTTAGCTTCAGACTACATGAATCCTGATGCGCCCACAGTACTTAATATTTTCCAAGTAGCGTCGGCACTTCCAGATCGCATAATAGCTCAGCAAGGTTGCTTCATGGTTTGCCGCAATATAGTTGGGAATTTTGAAGAAGTCTTGGCCTCCTTAAGCATTCTCCAAGAAGAAAAAAAAGCAATAGCATTGAAGCGACTCCGGATTCCAGCAGCACTCAAGGGTGCCTTTATGAAGCAACTTAGTAGTATGAATGTAACGGCTCAATCACTCTTCCCCGGTCTGGACGGAATCGGTCGCTACTTGGATGAGACAACAAGATGGATGTATATTGAAAGACAGATGGAAAAAGAAAGGATTGCTCCGCCCATACCACCGCTCCCCACGCTGAGATCGGTCACAATCAAAGACAATACTGCTTAACCGCTAATTCCCTCCCGAAGATCTTGCCTGAGAATGGCTCCTGCTGCGGGAGAAGCTTTTTGCATCTCACTTCGAAGCCTCTTCAAACGTCCATCGAGCCTTCCAGGAACGTTCTTGAAATGTTCCGCATCGAACAGACAGGCAGGACCGTTAAGAATCTATGCTGCCTAAGCACTACCTATTAGATTTTTTGAGATTTTATAAGAAGTCGTAAGTCTTTTTTGTTGGTGGAACTGGCGAGAGGATCGAACTCGCAACCTACTGATTGCCAGCTTATTCGCTTATCCTATGTTACTTTATGTCGCTTGGAAGGATTTGAATTCTGGCAATGCGGCGACTGACGCCACTTTCTCGTACCATCTCTCAGGGCTCATCAGGTACGGTCTGATCAGGTCCATGAGTTTTCCGCTCGGTTGCTGCGTGGAATAGGCCCCTTTGTGCCAGGAGGGCGTCGACGTGTATCCCATTGACTCTCCCACTGCAACAGCTTCGGCGTTGGTCAACGCATAGGTCTCAGCTTTTTCCGGTGACTGCAAACCCCAGACAAATGCATGAATGAGGATTGGAAATTTCTCGTACTTGCGGTTAATCGAGAATGAGCGTGTCGACGCGGCTTTCATCTGTATGGGGCAGGCGATGAATGTATTTACTTTGGGGCCCAGATCGGCGTATGCGATCAAGTCGATTCCACGATCCCGCAAAGGCAGGGCAACTTCCAATCCGGCGCGCAGAAGTTCATTCACTAGACGGTTGCGGCCCATAATCTCGATTACTTGGGGATCTGTCATTTAGCGGCCTGCTCAAATTGGCATGAATCAAACATCGGCTGGCGTGGGCAGCTATGCATGCTGTAATCCCGCGCCAAATTTTAAAAGTCTTGGTAAATCGTCAGTGTAATAGCGGCGATGGATTACATCAATCAAAATTGTCACTTATAGCCTGTAGACGCATAGTCTGCATATCGTCCAGGCTAACGCGCATGAAGCGCAAGGCAGGCGAGGATATTCGGATTCGTTTCGGGATCGCGGTCAGGAAGCGTAGATCCGAGTTGGGCATTTCTCAGGAAGAGCTTGCTGCCCGCGCCGACCTGCACAGGACGTACCTCGCCGACATCGAGCGGGGCGTGAGGAACGTCGCCTTGATCAACATAGGAAAGATCGCCAAAGCCTTGGAGCTACGAATCGGCGACCTTATGAATATGTACGAGGTGGATTCGCGATGACGCTATTTTTGGACGGGGCCTACAATAATTTCAGCCCGGAAATCGGGGAAGGAGATTATGTTGCCGACAGATTTTCCAATTATATTCCCGTCATTGCATCAGGGCAGCACGGTGCAGAACACTTGATTGCTCGACTCACAACGACAAACATGAGACGAATCTGACGAATCGCATTAGCCATGCATAACCAATAATCTCGTATCAGATGTTTCACTTCTCAACCAACAAGTGCTTCATTTTTCGTCCGCCGTTCACAGTTAACCGTATTATTTTCTGTTCTTAGATTGCATTTATGGCGCATGCCGATAAATAATGTGTTCGACGCTTTTCCCTAAATGAAACGGCTATTTTCAGGTATGAATAAACTCAAGTTTTTAAGAATTGATTTATGAGCAATTCAGGGAACCTCAAAAAAATCCGTGCTATCGATATGTTCTGTGGAGCCGGAGGCAGTAGTTTTGGAGCACGAGCGGCCGGGGTAACAATAGTCGCTGGATTTGATTTGTGGCCAATTGCAGGCTTGATTCATAAGGATAATTTTCCGGAGGCCGAGTTCTTTGGGGGTAAGATCGAAGACCAAGATCTTCCTTTGCTTAAAAAGAAGCTGGGCAGAATTGACCTGATTTTGGCATCTCCCGAATGCACAAATCACAGCCCCGCTAAAGGGAATAGGCCTCGATGCGAATTGAGCAAAAACACTGCTTTTCAGGTTGTGCGCTTTGCGCAGGAGTTCGATCCCCGCTGGATTGTCGTTGAGAACGTAGTCAACATGAGAAAATGGAACAGATATGAAGAATTCAAGGCAGCTCTTGAGGGGCTCGGCTATAAACTTTGTGAACAAGTACTGAATTCAGCTCATTTCGGAGTACCTCAATCACGCAGACGCCTTTTCCTCCTTGCCGACAAAAAAAAGATGCCGTCAAAGCTATTGCCAGAAAAGGCTGATCATAAAAAAATCAAAGGTTTCCTGGATCTCAATGGAAAATATAATTGGACGCCGTTGCGAAGTCCAAACCGTGCCAAAGAAACACTCAAAAGAGCTCAACGTGGTTTTGCAGCACTGGGATTTCAAAAACCTTTTCTGCTTGTTTACTACGGATCAGATGCCTGCGGTGGTTGGCAGGACTTAAATCGACCCCTTCGCACCATCACCACGGTAGACCGATTTGCTCTGGTAAAGCCGGACTCGGAACATGGCCATGTAATGCGAATGCTACAGGTGCCGGAGCTTCGTTCTGCCATGGGAATGAGTCAAATGAGCTTTGATCATGGAACTCGGCGTGATCGTATCAAGGCAATAGGAAACGCGGTTTGTCCACCGGTAATGAAAGAAGTGGTCGAAAAACTCACGAAACTATTCTGAGGTCTACTCACATGCCAAACGAAGCACAACCATTTCGAGCTAAAGCGCGATTGCGTCGCCCTTTAGGCGATGAATTGATTCGCGATTCAGGATTGGCAGTATTCGTATGAGCGCCGATTTAAAAGATATCTATTTGGGCCGGTCTAAAATATTGCCACCATCATCATAAATACATCTAAGGGGATGCAGTAAGAATACTCTACAGACGTTTTCTATAAAAAATTTGTCATAATTTTCAGGACAATGGAACAATGGGACAAATTTTGAATCTAGCAGAATTATCAAATGATTCTCTGATTTTATTACGCTCTCAGCTCCGCGCTGAAATGCGTAAAAGGGGCATGGCTGATTCAGTGGGAGCGATTGGAGAGCATCTGGCAATCGAGCATTTTCGGAGAACTCCTGGTCTGCCCAAACTACAGATGGCTCCCCCAGGAACGAAAAACGTAGATGCGCTTTCACGCAATGGAGATCGATATTCGATAAAAACAATCTGTGACGCCAAGAAAACTGGCACAATTTATCCAGACCCTGATGATCACGAAAAGCAGCTTTTTGAATATATCCTGATTTTGAGACTTGCAGAGGATTGGTCTCTTCAATCTATCCACCAGCTTTCTTGGCCGGATTTTGCCAGGGTTCGCTCGTGGGACAAGCGAATGAACGCTTGGTATGTGAGCTGCTCTAATTCTACGTTGAAATCCGCGAAGCAGATTCTTCCAACAACTGTCGCTGAAACTTCCTGATAAAATTCTTATTCTGAACTTCACATTCCCATATCACAATTACGCGCTATCTTAATTGGGGGCCATATTTATTTCAAGGTTTGGGAAGTCGATCGCGACGTTTTAACTTTGGAAGCCCAGACATGCAGTTTTTAATCTCGATCCAGTCAACAATATCATCCTGTTTGGCGCATATTATGACGCGCCTGACACAATATAGGATATCTGTTTCAATCTGATGCTCCCATATTCGAATGATTTTCCATCCCATCTTTCTAAGAGCCCTATGATTCTTGCTGTCACGAAATCGATTTCCCTCAATTTTCTGTCTCCATGAGAGGGACAGTTTATGTTTCCAAGCGGGAAATCGCCAGCCGTGCCAGAAATCGCCATCAACAAAGATCGCAATCTTGTCTTGTTCCAAAACAAAATCAGGAGTTCCCGGCAGAGTTCTGTCGTGCTGTCTAAATTGCAGACCCGAGGCTTGGAGAAGAAGGGAAAGATAACGTTCCGGATTCGTGTTTTTTCCGCGAATCCGGGACATTACCCGTTTCCTCGCCTGCGGCGACATTATATCTGTCATTAACTGTTCCTGCGTTCATAATCTATGTTGATGAAATCTGAAAAATAGCCAAGATTGGGCTCCTGAGGCGTTCCTATAAGAACTGCCCTGTCCAGGAGCCTGTTCCCCTCTTCGCATGACGTCTCCGAAATCAGTAGGCAACCGTGACAGGCTGCAAGGTTGGCATTGTCAGTACCCTGACTTGGTGTCTCTATGCAAACGGGATCTGACGAACACCATTGAGCTTTCTGCATAGCCATCAAAAGCGTGCGCTCCAGCCGTTCAGGTTCGCCTTGCCGGACCAATCCCCCCATGGTTCCTTCAGCATCTCCGGAAGCAGTATAAATCAGGATTCCCTGCATAGGCTCCAACTTGTTGTCCGTTTCACAATAGATGCGCTCACGAAGCGACGCGCTTCCGTAACCACAGTCAAAGCTGAGTTGATTTACCAAACTGTGTGCTAGGGCATGGAGTAGTACGAATTTGGGATTTACAATCCTGCGACTCTGCCCCCGCTGCACACGACGATCATTATAATTGCGTGAAAGATTACCAATACGGGACGTAATCGTGCTCATCGAAAGCCAATGCTGGATTTGCTCATGGTCGAGTTCCAGGAAAATTCCCTCGCCTCTCACAACCACTGCAGGTAGCCAGTCAATTCTTGGGTCCAGGCTAACTGCTTGAAGGCGATCGTCTTGATTGTCCACATCTGGAGGCAATATGCGGGTGAAACCGGCAAGGGCACGAGTTTCACGGATCTTTTTTGCCAGACCAATCCTGGCAAAAAACCGAGACAGGCTGGAGCCTATATCATTTTTCTGAAGAATCTCTACGAACAGGTCTGTTGCAGGACCACCCCGTGGCGCTCGAAACGCTTCATATTCCTGCCTGCGATACTCTTCCTCATCACGTACCTTCGTCAGGCCGGCCCCATCAAGCTTTCTCTGAGCGGTCTGTAACAATTCCTGGCTATCCAGGCCCCACATTCTGGAAATAGTGTCACAGCGTGTCGGATCAATGAACCGACCCTCAACTAATCCGCTGGTCAAGATATCCCAAATTTCGGGACGGTCGAGCGCTTCAATAATTGTTCTCCGTGCCCGCTCAGCCCAGAGTGGGAGGTAAATCGAGCTCACAACTCTCGGGAAATAGGCGTTAGTCGCCCCACGCTGTACGACTCTTAATGGTACACCGCATGGACTATTCGCTTGTCCGGCTTCACCTAACCATGGTCGCGATCCTTGACATGAGTAATTGATCCGCTGCAAAGCCCCACCTGCCTGCCGATCAAAATCGAATATTCCCGCCAAGGTCTTCGCCTCACCACAACTACACTCGACTTTGATTCCAGTTAGCATTGACGACGACCGACCTGCCAGGAAACGGAGTTTGCAGGTGTCAGCAGCGGGTTGGTTTCGATGAATCCATTCAAGG
Source organism: uncultured Acidobacteriota bacterium (assembly GCA_964441405.1). Classification (GTDB taxonomy): domain Bacteria; phylum Acidobacteriota; class UBA6911; order UBA6911; family UBA6911; genus UBA6911. The sequence continues at coordinate 98,796 of CAYTYP010000007.1, read as the reverse complement.
AATGGGAAATCCTCGATGTGCCCCCGATCACAGACTGAAACGATTCTTACGGGTATCAGAAAAGGTCGAGATCTTTCTGGTTTTGAGGCGCAACTCATCCCGGCATAAGGTCGTCCGCTACATCTTTGTCTTCCTCCGAATAGCGGTAGAAATTCCATTCCACCGCAACGATGACAGTAGTGCCAGCGCGGGAATCGCACCATAGGGATGTCAAGATTGGCAAATCTAACGCCGGGAGCGGGATCACGATGATCTGGGGGCAGGCGAAAAGACTGCACTCCCAGTCTCGCCTGAAGTCGCTCTTCCATTATGAGCCATTCTGGTGGACATGCTTCTTTGGCAAAGGGCCATGCATCAAGACCACACACCATCAACGATTCGTCCCTTGGGAAATCGACCATGGAACCGACACCAAAAGGGCTTATCAGCTGTGCTCTGCGAATTGGTTTCTGGGCAGGCATAAGTTCCTCAATCGGGCTGTGGGTAATCTGATATCACATTCGCATCACATGTAGAGTCAACATTCCTCATCGAACTCGGAGTCGGAAGCGGGCGCATGCTCCACCTTGGATACCTGTCTGTTCCACTCGGATACATGAGCGGTTCCTCGTCATCCGGGGGGCCAAAATCGCCATATTTGGGAGGCGGGACACGGAGCCATTCTCCAACCACTGATTCGAATCGGGCTAAGGCAGCGTTCATCTGCTCAGCATCAATAACAGAGACCCGATCCAAGATGATCGATTTTACACGCTCAATCGTCGACTCGTCAGGCGGTGGCGCATTTGGACGCGAACGCAAAGATTCGTCACCGAGCATTCTAATCAGAGTCACCATGACGGCGTGAAGAGCTCGTTCGATTACTGGATCCGAAAAAGGCGTAATGCTTGTTGGCTCAACAAATCGATAAAGACTTTGATGATATGCGTGGAAATGCTCGTAATGAGACCGATCCCTCGGGCGTGATGGATTGTAGATAGTGACTACAAGACCCGGCTCGCGACGTCCAATACGACTGGACGCCTGAATATATTCGGCTGTTGTCTTCGGTTGCCCGATTATTGTCATCAGCGAAAGACGTGGCACATCAAGTCCGACTTGGATCATGTTTGTTGCGAGGCAAATATCGACTGCGGATTGCTCTTCACCTCCGGTCTGCAGTGTTTGAAAAAGCTGTTGTAATATTTCCGGTATCTGGTTGCTCTGAATTCTGCTCGTCAGCTCAAGATCACGGTTGATGAATCTTCTCAGCCTTAATATTTCCTGACCACCAATGGCTGCTGTGTATCCCTGCCGATCCCACAGGGCATTCATATATTCCCGAATATCAGCTCTGATCAGAGTCGCGGCATGCCCGAGTTCCCTTATGCTGTTGAAATATGCAACGAGCGTCCAATACGGATCAATCAAATTCGGGTCTGAGACTGAAATCGACTTGACTGCCTGCAGCAAAGAGGAAACGACTCGAATTTGCGCTGTTACATGTGAGGGCAACGCGGATGCGAAGACTCCGAGATAGCATCTGCCAGGCGCATCCTCGTTTTCCCTGGCGAAAAATGATTCGCCCACACGCAATCCCTGGGGAGGGAACAAAAAGCTTGATCGGTTATTATACAAAGATCGAATCTGCTCACCGGCCCTTGCTATTGTTGCAGTCGATGCTACTATTTTAGGTTCACAATGCTCATTTTGGGCACAGCACAAAGCCTCTATCGCAGTTTCATAATGCGCTACCATCGAACCCAAAGGCCCTGAGATCAGGTGAAGTTCATCCTGAACTATCAAAGCCGGGGGATCGAAATCACGTCCAATTCCAAAGAGACTCCTGGCCTCCGGGCGCCAGGGCAACATCGCAAATTTGTCAACTGTACCAATGACCAGTGATGGTGTTTCGGTATAAATAGCGTCATCAACGACATGCAGGGGAAGCCCTTCGGGTGTGCTAAAGTCGCAATTCGGATCTTCGCAACAGAACACAACTCTGGAGGGATTGAGCTTCTTTATGTAACCTTTGACTCGCCATGTTGTGCCAGCTTTAACGGGCCCCATTTTGGCGCCGCACCATGGGCACGACAACACTATAAACGGATTTTCGCGACTTCCACGTGAAAGCTCATTGAGAGCTCTATTCGCATCTTCCTGGCGGTTAGGGGTTACACCCTGTCCAACCCACAAACCTATAGATATCGGAGATTCGCCCAGTTGGTGTGGTCTTGACCTTCGTAGATATTCGCAAGCGCAAATAAGGGATGCAGCACGCTGAAATTGCTGTGCTGTAAGCAGGCGGAGAGTGTAGCGCATTAATACTGTCGTACCCGCATTGTTCGTGTTTCGGAGTCTTCTCAAGAATATCGTATATGCTGAAAGCCCAAGGTATGCCTCTGTCTTTCCACCGCCAGTCGGGAACCAAATCAGGTCAACGATTTTTCGCTCTTGCGAATCCTCATCTGCAATCGACTCAAGATTCATGAGAATGAACGCAAGTTGGAATGGTCTCCATTTCGCGTTCTTTTCTTGATAATTAGGTTTTACGAATGGTGCGGCCAGACACAAATTTCGGTTTTCGAAAATCCAATCCCGAACCGATCGTGAAGCGAGCTCGTAATGCGCCTGTTGCATGTACATAGCCTCATTAGCAAGTGCAAAGGCTCGCCGGACGTCTGTTCTATTCTTCAAAAGTTCAATTCCTGTTCGAATCCGATCCAAGCATCTTCGACATTGGCTTATGTTCTCCTCTGCGATGGCCCTGAACTGAGCGGGCACTTCGGTTTGATCAGGAATCCTCTGCGCTTGCAATTCGATCCAGAGAGCGTATTGATCGGCAAGAGCTTCGCAAAGCTGAATCGATTCTTCTGAATCCCGCTGTGCAAGTGTGATCATTGAGAGATCAAGATCTGGAAGCTCTACGTGCTCAATAGTCTTAACCTCATAGCATGGAAGTATCTCAGTTTTAACCGTATGGCAGCGTCCATTGATCACACCAGCCCACTCCCCCGCACAACCATGACCGACAGCAAATACTTTTTTATGCCTATATAGGAACTGAAGCGCACGGTCTTCGGGATCCGCCGAAGCGTGGTAGTCGGGATACTCAAGGAAACATGCACTGCTATCCTTATCCGAGATAACGAGCTCGCATTGGAAAAAGAAAAGTGCATCGATCGATGCCCCGGTGTTTCTGTTAATGAGAGTGGCCGTGAGCAATCTGGTGTTCTCCTGACCAGGAGGAGCAAATGGGCGTGAGACGATGTGGACACTCAGTCCAACTCCTTTGTTGTCGATCAGGACTTCCCGTTCGATCATGACAATGCCTGCTCGGACAAGCTCCGCTCTGGCAAAAATGACCTCCGACTGAAATGGCACTCGAAACCATGCGGATGGTATGGTCGTCGATGGTCGCCCCAGACCGGGTACCTTCTCCTTCTTATATTGCGCCGCATTCACTGTAATGCACAACTTCGATGGAATATCTACAAGCGCACTAATTCCCATCGCGCTCGGAAGGTACTCATTCGCAAGGCTGAGTTCTCCATCGGTCTCCGGTTGCTGATCAGATCGAGTATCAGTTCGAGTTGATTGCGCTTGCTCCACTTGACCGGCATCAAGGACATCACCTTCTTCAGGTGGAGCAGCGACAATATCTTCTATAGTATCTTCGGACGTATCTAACTGAACCTGTACAGTGGTTTTCATAGGAAAAAGCATCCCGGCACTGTAGCGAAGACGGGGGGGATCCTGAGGCCGAAGAATTTCTTCGTGGTTGAGCTGCATGGCAGGAAATCCCGGTGTAGGTCCCACCAGTTCGCGTTCGAGGTATTCGATGATTTGTTCTCGAACTGTTTTTGTGTTCATTTTTGCCATTCCCTTGAAAGCTTTTTTATTAATGCTTTAGAGATGCCTTCCTTGGCACTCTCAGAAACGAGTACCGCCAGATAACTTCTTGCCCGTGACATTGCGGTATAGAGCAGTGCTTGGGGTGCACCCGTTTCGATCTGCTCTATATCACACAGGACCACGCAAGCGCTCTCCATTCCTTTGAAGGCATGGATCGTTGTAAATCCAATGTTGAATGTCTCCGGCTTCTGCTTGGTTCGCAAATCCTTGATTTTTACAGGTCCCAGACGGGAACTGAAATCTGACATCTTGAATGCAATGGATTCATCATAGCGATGCGGGGAAAGGACGGTTATGTCCTGCGGCAGGATTCCTTCCTTAAGAAGCCGCTCGATAGTGCTGGATAGTAGTTTTGCTTGTTCTTCCGGTGTTTTCCAATACCTGTAGTCCACTGGCAAGCCATCTATTTGACCGAGCCTGTAGGGAATTGAGGCAAAACCTGACAATAGCGCGGTTTCTTCCCCGATCCTCCGAGTATTTCTGCAGTTAGTCAGTAATCTAGAAAATGCAATTCTCGAACATCGATTTTCCACGCACTGCAAACGATCTTCTCTTGTCCCCCTACCGTATATTGCCTGCTGTGTAAAATCACCGAAAAAACACCAATTGCCCCCCGCAATGCCACCTTTGAGCAACAGATCTAAAAAGTCCAGATGTTCTGTGCTAATGAGGTCCTGGGCTTCATCCAAGACGAGCGTGTCGTACTGCTCGCCCAGCTCATCTGCAGCGAGTTGGCCAAACCACGGCAGCAATTCACTAAAAATTCTTTCCGGGCGGCTCTCCTGCTCTGATTTAAGGAATTCTTCCCGGTAACTAGATTTCAAGATAACGCCCCTTGCAATACGGTAGAAACTCCCAGCAACTATTAGAGGAGAACAAATGTTCTCATTCTGGGACGAAAGCCAGTCTCCCAATAATCGGTTATAGCAAAGAAATAAGGTCCTGCGCTTTTCTCGAACAGCTCGACGGGCATACTCAAGCGCAAGCACGGTCTTCCCAGTTCCCGCAGCACCTTCAATCAGACAATTGCGGTTCTCAGATAACATATCAAGGATCTGATATTGATCCTCTGAAAGAGCAACAATAGCCGACTCAGTCCTGGAAATCACGGTGGAGCAAGCAACTATGCGCTCAAAATCCGGGCGGAAGAATTTACGTATTTCTCTTATCGCTTCAGCTGCAAGGTCGGCCTGAGGCAAACGATATGAATGCTTGCTGCGGGTGGTAATCCGACGAATACTCTGTGAAATTGGAGATCTCAAATCATCTCGACTTATTGCCTCCCAGGATTCGAATTCGGTTGTAACTGGTGGCGCGGAGACATCGGGGAAGATAACCGCATATTCGAAAATACATTGGCTTGCAGCGTGCTCTCTCCCAAATTTCTTCAGAACTGCATTCCTGAGTGCGAACATCCCATCGCGTGCTTGCATGAATGGGCTCTTCTTCAGCTCATACGTTTGCCCCCAGCGATCCGTTGTGTGCCAAATGCCATCAGAACAGAACACGCGGCCGCCCTTGACCTCTATGCAGATGATCGTCCCGTTCGGGATCAATACGACAAAATCGATCTCCCCGTAAGCTCCCTGGCCCCGTGTTGTCAAACCAAGAGAATGCAGCACAACCCAGTCGGAAGTGCTGGGATCGTGTTTCAAAAGGTTAAAAATTCGCTTTTCAGCGGCGCTTATCGTGCTTTCTGCACATTCAGGGGGGATCATTCGGGCCATAAATTCTCTTGAGATTTAGAAGGATTTATCCCATAGGAGCCGATTAACCAGAGACCGGCTGCATTGCGTAGCAGCTCTATCGATCTCTGTGACTCTGACTATCCAAACGCTCCCAAATACAAGATCAAGTTCAATCTCTCGCTCACCATCAGCTTGAATGCCCGTCGGCAATGCTTCTCTGAGCATAGCTGTGAGTTTGAATCCTGCCCGAATATGCAGGCTTTTTGTCTGGTCGACTGCTTTTTCTACTTCAGATAGTGACGCCATGAGCTCATCGTCACGAGCGGCTTGCGCGATCATCCGGACACTATCGAAATTTTTAGGCGCAATCATGTGTTGATCAGTCACCCAGTTGCGCACGTTCCATTTGTGGCAGACGAAGCCTGCGCTATGAAGCTTCTGCCAGATTTCTCTTGGGGTATGCCCGAGGCATTCCAAAGCAGCGCGCCAACTTGTCGCTTTATCCCGCATAGCCTTGTATTGAGAGGCCCCAACCAAGTCCTCCGCAATAAACCGGAGAATATCAGAATCGCCGCTCTTTCGGAAAAGTATGTAATCTCCAACAGAGACTTCCTTCAATGGACTGTTTTTCACGGCTGCTGATGTCACACCACAATCGCCTACAAACTTGCTCACTATAGATAGCTCATGTCCGTCAGTGATGTACGCGAAAGATGATCCAGCAAAATCTACATAATATGCCTCGCATTGTGCACCTCCATTCGCCGCATAGTCCCCTTCCGACGAGATGGTCTTTCTTCTTGTGAGAAATCGTTCCTCCGGCAATTGAAAAGGATTTATCTGCTCCGGTTCGTTCTCTTCCTGTCCGTCCTCGGATGATTCAGCCGCGGGAAGCATTGAAAGAAGCGCAATTTTCCTCTTTTCTTTCAGAGACGAAACATTTTCTGAAGCAAAACTGTGCTGATAATCATGCAGCCACTTTCGTTCAAACGAATACCCTAAAATTTCAATTCTCTTTGCTGCATAAAGACGCATCAGCGCATCAAATCGCTTGGCATTCGGCCAAGCTGTGAGTATCACTGTATCTATCTTTGGATTTTCCGTGAGTTCGCTAAAGAGATATACTGGTACTATCTGCTTTTGTACTGTAAGCCATTTCAGAAGCTCGTCGCGCCTTTTATCCGTTGGAGTAGCCAGTGCTACGTTCACCCCATCACCACGACTCTGGGTAAGGCACTTGAGTAGCAGATCTCCTTTGGGTGTCAGACTGTCAATAAACAGAAGATCCAATGCATCCGAAAGCTCCGAAATACTGGATTGAAGTTGAGTCGTTAATCCAGACGGAATCCAAGGAGCAGCATTGTGCATCAACCCGTTTGCTTGTTCGATCCGCATGGACATCACGCGATTGAAGTCCGATGCTGGTTGTCCCAGAAATTCTGCAGAAGACATTATTGTTCCGAAGAGTGAAAAAAACAGATCCCTTACAAGTGAATTCTCACTTTCACGTGGCAAAGATCTGGAGATTGATCGAATTGCTTCTGCTGCTTTCTCCAAAGGTGCACTCGAACAAGATAAAGATGCTACAACCAATTCCTGCCTGTTGGCAGCCTTTCGGAATATATTGCCGAAAGGATCGTTCTGATAAGCAGAATCAACGCCTGCCAGAATTTCATTTGCCGTCATATCCCACACCTGACAACCGCGCATGTACAGATCGCTAATCGCCATATGTTCCGTAGCGTCGGATATAATCAACATGGGCTGACTATCTGCTATGGTGTCATATGCCTGAAAATTTCGCGTTAATCGTTCAATCTCATCAACCACCACTAGCTTGGTGAATGATGATGTATGGGCGCAATAGGTTGCCAAGTCTTCGGGGCGAGAAGTAATTGCGACAAGCGGAGCTCCTTCTTTAGGGACGTAACTATCTAGGAATTTTAGGCCTCCATTATCTGTAATTTCGCCTGCTGGTATAACCTCTTCGAAAGAACCGCCTAACTCATTGCCGTTAGTTTGAGCTCCAATCCGCCAGTTTCGCAACTGTTCCTCTATGACCTTTTTTGAAGATAGAATTGCCACGTAATTCTGGAGGAGATTGCGATTTACGCTTCCTTTTATGTCTATAACTGTCCCCAGGAGAGTCGGGTTCGGCACTCCAAGGTCAGAACCTATGTACCCTTTTGGCCTTCGTCGTGTTGTTTTTTCCAACCGAGCCACTTCGCTCACGTGAAGTGATCGGCTCTCGTTCCTGTCCAGAACTTTCAATCTGAATAATTCGGGCGTGAAAAAACCGCCGTATTCGTAGACTAGTCCTAAAGGATTCACCAAGACCTGTTCCCCTGGTTTGAAGGAAATCGAGGCATATCTTCTCAAAATGTCCGGTGTGTCGCATTTGAATCGATGCAATGCAAGCAACAGACTGACAGTTGCGGCAACTCCTTTCTTTTCGGGGAGAATGACGCAGCAAGGCCTCTTTGATGATTCGGCTATAGCCGCAATCAGCGCGACAAAAAAAGGAATAGGAACAGCAGGAGCCTCGAACCGTTCTGAAATGCATAGCTGGCTCAGAAGCGGGAATGCCTGCTTGATCCTCTCCTCTGCACTCTGCAGAAGATCCATATGCTCCAGCGATTTATCTTGCATAGTTAGGGTGTTTTAATTTAGACCCGAAGAGTCTACAAGCACTAACGAAAGATTTCAATTCTCTTATCCGCAGGAGAGAAAGAACTATTGTTTTAGTAAGATCCTATTTCTATCGAGATCTCTGGAACGAATGTCATACCTATTCACTTCGGAGCAGGATCTCTAGACGGGTAGTTATACAAAAACAAAATCACTCCACCGCTATCTTTCACGGTAGGGGCGAACACCTTTCTTGGATGTACCATGTCGGCATCTAGCTCCCCACGGAAATCAGAATCTTCCGGATAGGCCAATTTTCGAATTAAGATTCCATGAGGCGAAACACTCCTTGTATGCGGTGTAAAATCTCGCTCGATATCGAACAAAATTTCTCAGTTATTGTTAAATCTCTCCCAAATTCTTAAAGGCACTGAACATAATTCCTGACCTTTACAGATGGCCGATGAAATCAGAGTTGATCGTGTTTCGGTCAGACTGCAGCTCGTAAGTTCCGGAATTAACGCTGAGGAGGAAATCGTTGAGATGATCTCCCTTGCTTTTGCTATGGCGCTTCCAGCTACGAAAGCACCATCTCTCATAGCATTTTAGGGAAAAAAGACAAAGTATAGACAAAGAGGGCAGGATTTTGCCTAAACCAAAAAAATATGAGTTTTATAAACGATTGAATAAGAAAGGTTTAATGGTGCGCCCGGCAAGACTCGAACTTGCGACCTTCTGATTCGTAGTCAGACGCTCTATCCAGCTGAGCTACGGGCGCATCCTTTTAGCCTCAATAAATTACAGCGTCCGGCAGTTTTCCGCAACCCCAATTTATCAACCCTGCGTTTGCTCATGCACCCGTCGGCGCTGCCGACGGTTTGCAACCCCACGTCGCACCGTTGGTAAAATCACATATAATCTATTTTATTCATGAGTAAATTCATGTTATGACTATTTTTCTATGACGCCCATCCAGACGCGCTATCAATAATCCGGCCGAGGAGGATCTGAAAAATAAAATGGTCTTTGTCGGCGGCCCCAGGCAGGTCGGCAAAACGACCTTTGCATTGACCTTTCTATCCGAACCCACCGACAAATCCGCAATGTCGTTTATAATAAGGAGCTTGCATGAAAACTTCACTATGGATCTGCATCCTGATAATGGCGGCCGTCGCAGGGCTGCTATGGGCTCAATCGTCACTTATTGCCCCCGACGCGAAACTGGAGCTGCTGTCCGGCGGCTTTAATTTCACCGAGGGCTGCGCCTCCGATTCCGCCGGCAACGTATATTTCACCGACCAACCGAATGATCGCATCCACATCTGGAGCGTCGCCGGCAAGCTGTCTACCTGGATGCAGGGATCCGGGCGCGCCAATGGCCTGAGCTTCGACAGCAAGGGCAACCTCTGGGCCTGCGCAGATGAAAATAACGAGCTGTGGCTCATCCCTCCATCCGGCAAACCTGCTGTCGTTGTCAAAGACTACAATGGCAAACTGCTCAACGGTCCCAATGACGTCTGGATCCATCCGAATGGCGGGCTTTATTTTACCGATCCCCTTTTCGCACGAGACTATTGGAAACGTTCTAAAACCAGCGAGCAGGATGCGCAAGGAGTCTTCTACCTGGACCCTAATCACAAGAAATTGACAAGGGTCGTAAATGACATGGTGACTCCTAATGGGATCATCGGCACTCCGGACGGCAAGCTTCTTTATGTCGCAGATCTCGGAGCCCGGAAAACCTATCGCTATGAAATACAACCGGACGGCGCATTAGCCAATAAGAAGCTCTTCTGCGAAATGGGCTCCGACGGCATGACGATCGACAGCGAAGGCAATATTTACCTCAGCGGCATGGGAGTGACGGTTTTCGATCCGACAGGAAAACAAATCGAAAAGATTGCCATCAATAGTTGGGTGGGGAATGTGTGCTTTGGCGGCGCGGATCGCCGGACGCTATTCATCGCAGCCAGCAAAAATCTCTATGCGATACGAATGCGCGTCAAAGGCGTTGGAAGCCAGTAGAATTTCCGGACTTTGGGTTTCGCTTTTACCCATCGGCTCTCGATGATAGCATGGTTTCTTTCAAAAGAGGGATCATGGAAAAACTGACTTCACTTCTCGGTTTTGACTCCCGATATGTTGTCTATCCGGTCGCCGTAGCGCTTGCCGGAGTCATCCTTCGATTCATCCTCAGGAGATATCTGCATAAATGGGCGGACCGGACGGATAACAAATTCGATGACAGGATTGTCGCTTTCTTAGATAACATAATAACCCCGCTTCTGCTGCTCTCAATCCTGTATTGGCTCGTCGGGTTTTTGCCTTTGGCGGTCCATATAATCGCCAATTTTCAGAAAACTCTCCAGGTCTTTGCCATTCTCGTGACGGCTTTTTACTCAGCCAGGCTGGTCTCTTCTCTTCTTGTCCTGATGGGAGACCGAAAAGACAACCGGCAGACGCTCCTGAAACCCTTCGTCACTTTTACCAATGTGGTATTTGTTCTGATCGCAGTCGCTCTCTCGCTCCGAGTGCTTAAAATTGATTTGAGCAGCGAAGGAGTGCGCCTTGTCCGAATCATAGGAATCATCGCAGGCGCCTATATAATAACAAAAATCGTAGGAATTGCGGTCGCGCAATTCGAACACATCGTTGAGGGCTCCAACAATCGGATCGGCTCCGAAGCTCAAAAACGGGCGCGCACGATCAGCAAGATCATCAGCAACGCAGCGCTGGTAATCATTATAAGCGTTTCCGCCATGATGGTTCTCAGCGAGTTCGGCATGAACATCGCTCCGATTATCACCGGCGCAGGCGTCGTAGGTCTCGCGGTCGGATTTGGAGCGCAAAACCTGGTTCGTGATGTTATCAGCGGATTTTTCCTGATCTTGGAAGACCAGATTCGCGTCGGCGATATGGCAAAAATCAATGGGATCGGCGGCATGGTCGAAACGATAAGGCTTAGGACAACCACACTGCGCGATTTCGAAGGAACGGTCCATATATTCCCAAACGGCGGAATCAATTCCGTCGCCAATATGACCAAAGAGTACTCCTATTGCGTCATCGATGTCGGGGTGGCTTACAAGGAAAAGGTAGACGAGGTAATGGAATTGCTGGAACAAATCGGAGCGGAGTTTGAAAAGGATCCGAACTGCGCGTCGATGGCGCTTGGTCCGTTGGAGATTCTGGGCGTCGACGACCTGGCTGAATCACAGGTCACTATTAAAATCCGCATCAAAACCCTGCCGCTGAAACAATGGGCTGTCGGGAGAGAATTGCGTCGCCGGATTAAAAATACCTTCGATAATAAAAATATAGAGATGCCTTTCCCTCACCTCAGCGTCTATCTTCGCAACACAAATGAAAATTAAAGGGGAACGCTATGATTTATGAAGATGGTCGCACTCTCGATCAGATCTATCGCAGCGCTGTGAGCGGTCTTTATGCAAGGCTTCGAAGCAATTACGATTTTATTTATGCAAGGATGGGGGAAGAAGGTTTGAAGTTGATTGCCGACATGAGCTACGACTACGGCGTTAAAATCGCTCAGAGGGCTAAATCAAGAATTCCGGGGAATGATCTGGCTTCCGTCGCAGGATATCTGCTTCGGGTTTTCGAAACCGTTTCCCATGGCGGCAACTTGAGCTCCGTCGTGGAGCATAGCAAGGAAAGGTTTGTAATTCGGATCGATCGTTGCCCTCTGGACTTTAAAACCCGCGAAATGTGCCTGGCCCATACCATGATGGAAAAAGGATTGATTGAAGAGTTGAATCCCGGCTTGAAATACAGGATCGGCAAGTCTATACCGGCCGGGGACGCCTGGTGCGAACACATCGTGGAATTTTAAAATGCCATCGCCGCGAAGACGCCCGATCCCTTATTCGAATTAACTATGTGGATTTATCTGATACAAGGCGCCGCCTATGGCTTTGCCGCCGCCGTAACGCCCGGCCCTCTGGTCATGTTCGTAATTTCTCAATCCATCCGGAGCGGCTGGCGACGCGCGATGCCCGCCGCCTTCTCACCTTTGATCAGCGATGGCCCGATTGCAATTCTTGTCCTGGCAGTATTGAGCCGGACGCCGCCGCACATGTTTGTCTATTTGCGGCTGTTGGGTGGAGCCTTTCTTCTGTATCTTGCCTACGGCGCCTGGAGAGACTGGCGGAATTTCGATACGGATAAGCCCATTGTTGTTGAACCCGGCCATAGAAGCGCACTGAAAGCCGCCACCCTAAACTGGCTAAATCCCAATCCCTACATCAGCTGGAGCTTTGTTTTAGGACCGATCCTAATAAACGGGTGGCGCATTTCACCGGCCAACGGAATTGCCTTGCTGGCCGGGTTTTATATTGTCATGATTTCAAGCATGATGGGAATGATTCTTCTTTTTGCCGCCGCAAACAAATTAGGCAATCGCGTTCAGAAGTTCCTGATAGCCCTTTCATCCGCCGCGTTAGCCGGCTTCGGAATTTATCAGTTGTGGCTGGTCTTTAAATATTAACCGCTTTACGGATTTCAATTCATGGACTTGCCTCAATTTGATTGCGGCCGGCGGCCGCGCAGTGAAAATCCGTGGCGTTTTTGTTTTGCGGAAGTGATATGATTCAATAAAAGCAATCAGATTTTATCATTTTAGCCGGTGTCTCTGCCTTTTTTTAAATTGGTTGTCGTCTTTCAGGAAGGAGCGGCGATGAAAGAACCGCAGGAGCTTACATCTCTCGACCGACTTGTAGCGGATTCAATTATTGGAGTCGACACGTTGTGGGGTGGAGACGTCATGCATGTATCGGGTACAGGGCGTTTCATAGCCGATTCATGGTTTTCCGACGCACCGTTGCCGCCCGCCTATACACTCCCCGCCGCCGCTAAATTACGGGAAACAGGGGGCGTGGCAGGGAAAAAAACCGACAGGAAGGCGATCGAACAATATCTGTCCGAAATCGACATACTCGGCGCAATTCGAGGAATTTCCGAGCAAACGGCCGGCCTCCCTTTCCGGCGCCGGGCATACCTGAAAGGATTGGCCAACTGCCTCGAAGTGATGTGGGACCTGGCCATGGAAATGCTGGGGAAAGGAGAGAAGGTTCCCTATGAACGGTGCGTTCTTGCCTCCACCGGCATGGAGCCGCAACCATCGCATCCGAAAGCAAAATGCACCCGGGTAAGAGATCTTCTCAACCGCGCGGGATATCCATCCTCCGAGGGCGTCGCATTGGTGGCTGCGGCGGACGCCTGGCGACGGGACCGCATGATTCCGTCCAGTTCGATTCCCGCTTTGAGTTCCGCATTCATTGCGGAATTCGACCGTCTCAGCCGGGAAAATCTGCTTCCTTATCTTCCCAAAGCTCTTCACTCCACGCCTCGAACCAACATTCGTTTTCTTCCGATTGCCAACGCCTGGTTTTCGGGATCTATGAATTACCTGGGGCGCGCTCGTAAAAGCGACGGAAGCCCGGAATACGAAGCAACTTATGAAATCAATAACTCGCTGCAGATTTCAGTCCCTGAATTTCAGCAATTGATCAGCCATGAGGTGGTCCCAGGCCATGTGACCAACTACGCTTTCCTGCAGAATATGTACGAACGGGGTAAAGTAAATTTTGAAGCGACCGTTCTCACTATGAATAGCCTGGGCGCGGCTTTATGCGAAGGCCTTGCGAACAACGCCATCTTGATCGCCTATGGCGTGACCGAAATCGACTATCTCCCCGATGAAGATCTGCAGATTGGAGTCCTGTTGTCCTTGCTCCAGGACGACGCAAAGAATCAATCTTCCTATTTAATATGGAAGGAAGGAATGGCTCAACGCGAGGTGGCCGCCACCCTGCGCCGGGACTACCTGGTATCGACAGAGAGAGCGGAAAAGCTTTCCGACGCATGGGGAACCCATCCATTGCTCGGGCGCATGTATCTCCCCGCATACCGGGCAGGGACGGAAAAAGTGGCGGAATTGCGAAGGAAATATCCGGCCGATCGCGTTTTGCCCGCCCTATATGGATGCAAGGGATTGGTGGACATTGCCACTATCGAGCGTGTGATCTGAATTTATGCAAAGCCCGGGCTTATCGAATCTTGTCTGCGCAACGCGGTCAATACGGCAAGCGCTGTAAAAGCGCGGCGCGAGAAAAATCCCGAAGGCTTACGGTTTATTCTCCAGGGGACGCCGGCGCGCAGAGCGCTGTATGCTGATCCAGCGAAGATTCGTAAACTCTTCCAGCGCGGCGCGTCCGCTGTACCTTCCCCACCCGCTGTCTTCAATTTCGCAGAAATGCGACTGCGGCCCGCCAAAAACCGATTGATTTTTGATATGAACAACTCCCGATTGGACGCTCTCGGCGAAAGCCAATCCTTTGTTGAAATCCTTCGTGATTACTGAAGCCGAAATCGCCGAAGGAATTTGGTTGGCCGCATCCATTGCATTGTATTCATCCTCAGCTTCTATAATGGAAACAACCGGGCCAAAAGTCTCTGCACGATAAAAAAGCGCCCCGGTTTTTAAATGGATCAGGATGGTCGGGTAGTAACAAAGTCCTTCCGACTTGCCGCCGCATAAAATCTGTGCGCCATCGCGAATGGCCGTTTCCACGCTTTCTCTTACTTTTTCCAGTTGATGTTGATTGATAAGCGGGCCTATGACTGTTTCCGGATCTTTCGGGTTCCCTACTTTAAACTTTGCAACCTTCTTGACGAACTTTTCAGTGAACTCCGCCGAAATCTTTTTTTCAACTATGATCCTGCGCACGGACATGCAAATTTGCCCCTGATGCAGGAAGGCGCTGAATGCGGCCTCGTTGACCGCATAATCGATATCGGCGTCCTTTAAAATGATCAACGGATTCTGGCCGCCTAATTCCAGCCCAATGCGCTTCAGGCGCCGCCCGGCTTTTTCAGCCAATTGCCGTCCCGTTGCGGGCGAACCGATGAAATTAATGCGCTGGACTTTGGGATTTTCTATAAACTCATCCCCTATCTCTCCGCTTGTTCTCGGGCTATTGGTAATCACATTTAGAACGCCGCCTGGAAATCCCGCCCGATGGAATACTTCTGCTATCAAGATCCCGCCGGCGACGGCGGATTCGGTCGAAGGTTTAAGCACAGCGGTGTTGCCGCAGGCTATCGGCATGCAAACTGCGCATATGGACAAAATAAGAGGAGCGTTCCACAAGCCAATGCCCGCTACCACTCCTATTGGCCGGCGTATCGCCATGTAAAAAGGATCCGGCAAATCCGATGGGATGATTTCCCCGCTTGTTTGATACGCCTGAGCGGCAGCTTCACGCAGGAGGCCTGGAGTGAAGGAGGCCTGGAACTCTGCAAATTCGAAGGCGCAGCCGGTTTCTTCGGCCAGGGTGGTAATAATTTCTTCTTTTTTGGATTCGAGAATATCGGCAGCTTTAAGAAATAATATCTGGCGTTCGGATGGGAGCGCATGGGACCACACGGGAAAGGCCGCGCCGGCTGCTTCAATCGCACGATGCGCATCTGCCCGCTTCCCTGACGCAGCCCGTGCAAAAATACCGCCCGTGTAAGGATTGAAATCATCGTAGGCTTCGCGGTCCAGAGCTCCGACCCATTCGCCATCGATGTACATCTTATATTCTCTGACCATCAGGACCCTCCTCGGATGAGAAGCCTGGACTTTCAGGATATTCGATGCATTTGGACGACTGGTCTTTATAAGCCAAAAGAATAAGAATGATTTCTACTGTACTGTACTCTTGGAATGACGGGAGATCAATGGACGAGTTAAGAGGTGCAACGGCTGTTTTTTCCCTTCAGTTTTGCAATTTCAGCGCATATGTCCTTCCACATATGTCCGTGCAGGGTGAGTTTCACATTGCATAATGGGCATATCAGCAGTGCGCCTTCGGCAAGCCCCGCTAACGGGAATTCGCTTTTGCGCCCACAAAGCGGGCAGGTAATGGGCAGCTTGTCGTCCTCCATCCCAACTTCCTCCTATGCAGAAATTATCATAAAAACGGGGACGGACCATGAAAATTTAAAACGATTAAATTTTCATGGTCCGATCCCGAAGTTTCCCCTAAGGAATAGTAAGCCGCAATCCGGCAAATACCATGTGGGCGTGCATTTCTCCGTCTGCCGGGGATGCGACGTACCAGGGCGACCGGGTTATATAAGCGTATTGACCCATAACCTGAAAGGATCCGAAGTTCGGAGTTTTCCAGAAGGTGTGGGCATACCCGGCAGTTGCTTCCTGAATCTGCCGGTTTGCGGAGGCGGAAGATCCTGGATATCCGAATCCAAGATAGCTGCCAGGGGCGATCGGAATAGAGTTCCGCCGAAAATAAGCGCCGCTGTAATAGCCGTACGCCATTGACGCCGGGCGGATTTGGTATTCGAAGCCTGTGATTCCGGACATAGAATGTACGGGAGAAATAGAACCGTCAGGAGACACAACTGCATCCGGTCCCATTCCCATGATAAAGCGTCCTCCTCCACTGCTGTAGAATGACGTCAATATCCACCGGAGATTTTTAACCGGTTCGAGTATCAGGGTCATTGTTCCACCGACTCCCTGAGCGCTATGGCGGATGTTATCGGAGGTCAGCGTCCGGAACTGTCGGGTTATTCCGGCGATTTCGAAATGCATCGAGCGCTCCCCCATTTTCCCGTCATAGGCGATCTTGGCGGCAATATCAGGTCGGGGGTTGGCAATGGCGGCATTGCCGCTGCTGGTGTCGAATTGGTTCGAAAAGGCGGCGGGCAGTGTTGTCGCGTTAGTGACATATTGTTGGGGATTTTCGATTGAGAACGCCAAAGTCCAACCGGGAGTGAGGTGGAAGGTGGCGCGCACCTGCGATTGGCGCACAAATACAAGTCCCGCCAGATAGCAGGAATCCTGTCCCAATCCAAGAAAAACATCGGACGGAGCCGGTGCGGTTCCGACACGATTCGGCGTGATCAAAGTCCACGCTTGCCCTCCCAGGATTTCAAATCTGCCTGCTTTAAGGTTGACATAAGCCTGGCGCAACCGAAAACCGAGTCCATTGCCTGTTACGTATACCGTGGACGGCAAAGCTCCTGAAAAATCGACTTCAAAGTATCCGGTGGCAAGCACATTTTTCAAAGGGCGCTCGGTGATCTTCAGCGCCAGCCTTGTATTCTGTCCGCTGAAACGCGATTCGGAAAGTTTCCCTGCTGTGCTGTTGTTTGCGGGGATGGCATGGAAGGCTGTCCCGACGCCGCTGCCCACATTTGTGGATCTCCAGACGGTGGACAGATCCAAAAATCCTCCGGGCGTAAATTCCGCTCCCCCGATACGAAATGCGAGCGGCGAAAACGACTCGGCCTCAGAGTCTTTTTTGGCAATCGCGCCCGCATTCGTCGGCGTCGAATTCCCCTGGGACGGAGCTTCTTGCGTTGCGACCTGCTGTTGAAGCGTTCCTTTGCCCGAAATCCGATCCAGGGCGCGGGTCTGTATTTCCAGCTGCTTCTGCTGCTCTTCGAGCTTTGATTTCTGTTCGTCCAGTTGCCGCTGCTGTATCGTGATCTGCCTGCGCAGGTTTTCCACTTCAGAAGCGTTTCCCTGCGCCAAAGCCGGCACAGGACTGCAGCACAGCAGCACTATCATGTAAAATTTATACATTCCTTTGTCTCCTAACGCCAAAGCCCTATGATCGCAGGCGCCATCGCCGGCTCATTCGCAAAACCCATCCAGGCTGCGGGCAAAACGATATATATTGGGACTAGAAGCGTCCGGTTTCAATAGCGAATGTCTTCGGGGGCAATGATCGGGCGCCCGCGACCGTTCCACAAGCCATCCCGTTTGGCATTTTCAATAGCCTTCAATCCCGGAGGCGCCATCTCCCCGCTTTGGATCAATCTTTCTGCGGTTTTCTTGTTCTTCTCCGACCAGTTGCTATTATTCCGGCGGGGAGAAAAGTACTTAATATACTGCGCATCGTCTACTCTCTTGATCAGGCCGTCAATCCAACCGAAGCAGAGCGCTTCCTCCAGCGCTTCTTCCGCCGAAAGAGTTTTCAAGGCATTGTTCTTGCCGAAAACCAACCACAAACCTTCCGGACGCGCGGGGTTCTTCTGAAGCCAGTTTCGAATTCAGAACGCCGTGCGTACTCAGGACTTTTCCACTAATCGAGCCTGTGCCTGCTGTTACAAACATTAGAGTCTGAACTCCTGTAGACATCTGTTATCATATTAGGGTACACTTAACCATGGTCTAATGGAAACGCTTTGGAGTCATCGTTGTTAAATACTGTACCGACCATGATCCACAGCACGTCCATGTCTTTCAGGACGGAGTGCGGATCCTCAAGTTCGATATTGAAAACTGGACGGTTATGGAAGGCAAAATGACACCGAAAGCGCGCAGAGCACTGGAGTCGCTCCGGAAAGAGGGGATGCTCGATGAGAAATCCGAAATTTAAGAAGATCACGCCTAACTATAGAAAGAGAGTGCTCGAAGTTGTGCTCCAGGAAGGGAAAAAACTGAACTGTTACAACCTCCCTTTTGCTGTTTTCACGGGCATAAAGATCGGGTCCGACAACCGCTTCACTTCCATTACGATCGAAGCTGATCTCGCAGAACAAGGTGCGACGTTCGTATTGGAGGATGGAACGCGAGGAGATTTTCCTGCTGATTTCGTACTGTACTATTCAGACCCCTCTTACCAATGGTCGCCCATCAATCAGCTCAAGAAAGCATTGAAGACCAAGATCTCCGCTGCGAAGCTCTCACTGCGGGTGCTGGCCGATGCCCTCAATACCTCGCCAACCCAAGTCGTGCGGCTCCTGCAGGAGAATCGGGCTTCAAAGCAGTTCCTGCAACTTTCCAAAATCGCTCAAGTCGCCGGATATAACATTGAAATAAAGCTCAGGAAAAGATCTGCCGCCTAAACAGTGAGCTTGACTGAATAGACCGCGGCCAGCCTTGCTGACAAAACCCCTGGTTTAAGTTACTATGCCGCTTGGCTCCGCCAGGAAGGATCAGCGGGGCATTCAAATATCCTTGTCCAATCAGGCCGGCCCTCAACTGCTGATAAGGTTCAAAATCTTGAGAGGGATATCGGAGGCAATTTTATTGCGCGGTCGGGACCCAGCAGTTTTTTCAGTGGATATTTCATCCGCCGGGCTGTATATCCCCCGGCGGTTATAATGACGGTGAGATTTTTCGGCTTTTTATTGCATTGGTCCGTGATGAGCCACCCGGAATATGAGTCAAAATAAACAGTTGCCGTAAAAGCTCCCTGATTGTTCGTTTCAAAATAATCCGGATATCTTGTTTCATAACCGTATGTGAGCGTGCGCTGTAAATCATCGAAAAAGAAATGCAGTCTCGCGCCGGCAATCAGCTGATTAGTTTTCTCCTCCTGAACAATGCCTGTAATCTCATATCCCCTGTAAGGACATTTCCCCAAAGCCGCGCAAACAGCAAACATATAAATGCCCAAAACACCTATTATTTTTCCAGTGCATCGTTTCGGCGTCATATTTATATTATCTTTTACAGAAGTACGAATCGCCCCATAATATATAGCTATTTACCCAGGGAAAACCGCAAAAACGCGGTCTTCCCTGGTCTTTGTTAATCAACCGCTTCGCGGTTGGGCCATGTCGATGGAAGAAGGATTTACTTCTTTGCTTTAGCCTGCTCCGCCAGGAATTCCGCTGTTTCCTTGGCCAATTGATCCTGCAGCCATTTCGGATAAGGCGATTCCTTCGGACCTTCCCACGTCTTGAGCTCGTGCATCCAGGGCGCCCGATTCACGAATTCATCGTGAGCGAAAGGCACCGGAGGATGGCAGACCCAAAGCGGATCGAATTCATTCTTAATCTTCAATATCCATTCATGATAATTCGGTCCGTACTTCGGCCCTGTTAAATACATCGGCTGATGAGGACCGATCAACGCAGTATAGAACCGGTGATCGATGTTCATTTTCGACGTCTCGAGATAGAAGTGATCGACTCCGGTGGTGTCTTCGTCCTGATCCCAGTAAATAAGGAATTCCGAGTACCCCTGGTATCCCAGTTCGAAGCTCTGGAACCATCCCGGATCTCCATGGTCCGGCATCAAAGGCGGTGTATATTTCTTTTTCAGCTCGGCATAAACCGGGCCGTGTTCGGTCGCCTGTTTCATCGTTTCTATTACATAGTCCACCGAAACATACGAACCGCACATCAGCCACATGCCGGCTGAATCCGCGTTCTTGATCCACGACTCGTCGCTTGGTTTCGTTCGTCTGGGCTGGCCGCCGCATTCCATCATGATATCGTTCAGCACATTTTCATCGTAAGTAAGCTGTTCTTCATTGGTAAATCCGATGAGGAGCACGCGAACGATGTGGAAGTTGGCAACCGTCTCGGGAGTTTCCTTCAGCCACATATCCCAGAACTCTTCCTTGCATTCCGCTTTCGCGATTGCGCGCCAGAAGAGAGGAACTTTGGTCACCGCGCCGCCGATTTCGGCTTTGCCGATTTCGTACATCGATTTGACCTGCATTTCCTTGCTGGGCATGATGTAGTTGATCCACTTCACGCGTTTTTCCGGAAGCGCCAGAGCGGTATTGGGAGCAATGCCCGTCGGCTGGAGCTTTTCCGGCTGGAACGGAAGCACTTTCACCGCCATTTTGGTTACGATTCCCAGGCAGCCGCGCAACCCTGTATAGCCGCGAAGCAATCCGCGCAGGTCCGGACCGATGCCGTCACCCCAGAACGGATCGTCGCCGACAGCCAGAGAACCCATTTTCAGGATTTCACCGTCGGGCAGCACCATTTCGGTGCCCAGGATGCGGCGATGAGGCAACCCGATCCTATGGCTCAACGGCGACCAGCCGTCGCCAATCAGGTTGGCGATGACGGAAGCCTGTGCGCCGCCGCCGCCGATCACGACATAACCTCCCCGTTTCAGGCATTCTTCCTGAAATTGGGAGTAAATCACGCCGCTGCCCACGACTGCGTACCAGTGCTTTTCATCAAACTCAAATTCGTTCAAACGCTTCAAATCGACAAGGAGCTCATTTTCCACATGGCAATGGGAACGGGGTCCGTAAAACCCTGTGCTGTAGGGAACATAGGGGACCGTGTATCGATTGCAGATCTTTATGATCTTCTGAACCTCTTCGGTCGTCTTGGGCATGATTACCGCGCCGGGAATCTTGGTCATGACCCTTTCATAGCCCGTGCCGTTTTCATAGCCCGCCGGTCCCGACTGGTACCCTTGGCAAATAACAGGGTCGTCCGATATGTATTTGGCTCCTACGACAGCCTCTAATGCTTTATATATTTCATTAACAATAGTCATGTCTTCCTCCTTATGCGTCCAACGAAGCAAGAATTAGTTCGGAGAAATCCATTACTTTCACCGCATTGCCATCTTCTTTGACGGCTTGCGAGAAATTGTTTTTGCACCAGGGGCATGCAGAAACAAGGACTTCAGCTCCTATTTCCTTCACCTCTTCCAACCGGTGTTTTGCTGAGGAGGAAGCGAGTGTGGGGAAAGCCTCTTTTGTTCCACGTCCGGCCCCGCAGCAGAACGCATTTTCTCTGGTCCGGATCATTTCGACAAACTTGACTCCAGGGATGGAGGCAATGACATTTCTGGGCTGGGCGTAGAGCCCTTCTGTTCCGCGCCGCCTCTTCAGGCGCGGTTCGACCATTCCCATCCAACCGCGCTCTCCGCTCCAGGGCGTCCATGGATCGGCAAGCCGGCTGATGCTGCAGGAATCGTGGTAAGTCAACCGCACGTTCACGGCTTTTTTGGGTTTCAACGAGCCGTTTTTCAACGCTTCGTCGGCGAATTCCACCAGGTGGACAACCTTAAACGGGAGATCCGCGGTAGCGATGTTCAAAAGTTTCGGGTATTCGACTTTCCACATCCTGTAGCCCTCGGCGCAGGAAAGCAGGATTGTCTTGGCGCCGGCGCTCTTCACCATCTCGATATTCCTCTTCGCCAGTGCGCGAGCCTCATCGAGCATGCCGACGGACTGGAGAGTATTGCCGCAGCACCATTCATCCGGCATCAGCATGAAAGGAGTTTTCGTCGCGTTGAGAATTTTCGCTGTCGCCTGGGCGATCTCGTTATTGGTATAGGATGCCGTGCATCCGACAAAATAGAGGACATCCGCTTTTTCAGCCACCTGGATATCCTTGGTCACCCACTGTTTTCTTTTTGCCTGGGGCGCGCCATAGACGTTGTGGCTGGACGCGATATTCCCGGCAATTTTCTTATGGGCGGGCATCGGCCCGACGCCGTCTTGAACTGCTTTCACGCGCATCGCTTCCAGCGACAATTCAATTTCCAGATCGAGGTTTCGTTTGCAGCCGACATCGCAGGCGCCGCATAGAGGATCCGCATAAACCACTTCCAACAGCGTCGGCGTCCAATTGAGTTTGCCTTCAACCATGGCATGGCCGATTCTCATTTTTCCAAAAGCGCCGTAGGCATCGAAATCGTTCCAAACGTTGCTGGGGCATCTTGTGCTGAACTTAACGCCGGGCATATAGGTGTGCTCGACCCAGTAGCATCCTTTGCATTTGATGCACCTGCTCATGTCGTACTTATAATTATTCAAATCTGTTGTTTCTAAATTTACTTTCGTTGGCATCCTCGCCTCCCTAAAAGCACAAATTGCCCGGATTCATAATGTTATTGGGATCGAATATCTTCTTCACCCGCCTGAGCGCCATGACATAGCCGGCAGCCCGCTCGTAGACCATAGGCGCCAGTTCTCCATAAGGTCTGGTAAAGAGAGCTCCAGCATTCATCAAATTCCGAGCTGCATCTTTATATAAAGCGGCGATCCGTGTTTTCGCAGCGGCGTCTTTGCCGTCATAGAAGAAAGTGAACTCCACCTGACAGGCTCGGTTGTGTTCGATGGGTTGAATATAGCTGCCGATATCGGCAACCGGATATCCATGTTTCGGAGCGACAGTCTCAACGATCTCGACAAAGTTCTGTGATTTTTCCGGTCTCGCGATGAAGAACAGGCTTTGCGAAGCGCCCTGCCAGCGATTTTTCCAATAGGGCATGTCCGCAGGCCATGGATTTCGCAACAACGAGAGCATCTTATCGCCAAGTCCGGGAAATCCCGGAAGAGCTTCATCAAGAGACAGCTTCCGGAACTCATTTTTTACAACTTCTTTGAGCAGCTTTTCTTCGTAGGCGATCTTTTCATCGGGCCGGCGCAACAATCCGCTCACCACAATGATCAGAGTCCAGGGCGGCAACGTTGCGCGCAATCTCTCGAAATCCTTAGGGAAGGATTCGGCGACGATAGCGGCCAGATCCGTCCGGTTGAGTAAAACAACTTCCTGTCCGATTCTGCGAGGCAGAATCCTGTAAAGGAATTCCTGCGCGTAAGCCAGATCGTCCACGGGCACGAAATAGACCTGATCTTTTTTTGTCTGGAACATAACCTTCAGGTTCGTCCAGGTCACGACGCCCATGGTGCCCTGAGCGCCTTGAACGAAGCGATAGAAGTCTATTCCGGGGCCTGAAGGATTTCCACCATGGGATCCGGAATCGGGATACCCGTTGACGCTGGCGGAACCCATCCGGAAGGGATCGCTGCTCGGCCAAACAACTTCGAAGCCCTGCATCGGTTCGCCATAGTCATAAACCGTATTGGTCGGGACTTCTCTGTCCAGGAAGTCGCTGAGCACCGACCTGTTTGCCGGAGGCAGAAGAGGCATCTGGGTGCGCATTCCCTGTTTCGCCAATTCGCTCACCAATTGTCCCCAGGTCACGCCCGCTTCAATCCGGACTTTCTTCAGATCCTGGTCGATCTCGAGGATCTTATTCATCCTGGAAAGATCCATTACGATTCCACCCTCTTTAGGGATGGCGCCGCCGTTGAAGTGCACTTGCGACGAAACCGGCGTTACCGGCACATTGTTTTTACTCGACACCTTAAGAACATCACTAACTTGTTCCGAGCTTGTCGGCCAAACCACTAAATCGGGCTTCCCCGGAGGAACCAGGCTGTGGTCGCTGGAGTACTTGAGCAGAACTGTTTCGGCGTCGCTCACGTTCTCCTTGCCAACGATCTTTGTCAGCTCATTTTTATTAATCATCTTCCCTCCTTTGATTTACTCGGACCATTGCCTTCCATTTTGGGATGGTCCATATCGGATAAGGCGCGGGCGAAAAATTAAACGATAAAATTCCTTAAAGTCATGTATCGAATCGCGCCTCAATAACCTTCGAGTCTCAGAGTTGCTCTAAGACTCAAGAACTCAAAGTCTTTAATATTTCAATGTCTTGGTGTTTTTAACACGAAGCCCCAAAAGCTCAAAGACCTGTTATAAAAAAGAAGGCAGGGGCGATCGATCCGACAACCCCTGCCTTTGCAAATTAACGGATGGATTCCAGGATCAAGGCTATGCCCTGGCCGCCGCCGATGCACATAGTAACCAGGCCGTATCGCAACCCTCGCCGGCGTAAAGCGTAGCCGCACGTGAGCGTCAGTATGCCGCCTGTAGCGCCTAACGGGTGACCCAAGGCGATAGCATTGCCCATAGGATTGACCTTTTCAGGATCAATTCCCATCTTCTCGAAATCGCGGACACACGCCAATCCCTGTGGAGAGAAGGCTTCATTAAGTTCCACGATATCGATCTGATCTCCTTTTATGCCGGCGTTAACCAGCGCATTGCGGGTTGCAGGCACTGGGCCATATCCCATGATGCGAGGATCAACTCCGGCGACTCCATAACCGGCAATTCGGCAGAGAGGCTTCAACCCATACCGCTGGACGTCTCCCTCCAATCCGAGAATCATTGCGGCTGCGCTGTCCACCACCGCGCTTGCGTTGCCGGCTGTAATTACGCCGTTGGATTCGAACGCCGGAGGCAGTTTCGCCATCCCTTCCAGAGAAGGGTTTTCTAGAATGTGGGTATCGTATTTAACCGTGATGGGTTCGGCGGACCCGCCCTGTTCGACAGTGACTGGAACGAGTTCCTCGTCGAACCAGCCCGAATCACGCGCTGTTTTTGCGTTGACATGCGAGCGATATCCAAAGCGATCGCACTCCTCGCGCGTGATGCCGTACCGCCGCGCCAACTCCTCGGCTGTATTGGCCATCGCGTTTTTTGCGCTCGGATCATAAAGACACATCAGTAGCGCATCCTGCAAGTAGGTGCCGGCAGAAAGGGCTTTTGTATCAATAGGGCCATACTTTTGCACCGCAGTCCCTACCATTTTCCCGCGCATATTATAGAGGGAAAACGGATACTGCATGCTTTCGGCGCCCCCTACAACATAGAAAGGCCGCGCTTTGTCATGCCTTAAACCGGCCAAAGCCATTTCTGAAGCCACCGAAATAGCTTCGGCGCCGCTTCCGCAGATGCGCGCGACCGTAAGGGCCGGCACGTCATCCGACAGGCCGCCGCGCCAGCGCATCCCCTGCGCGCCGTAGATCGAATCGCGATGGCTGTGCGCCGCCATGCCCATAACCACATGGCCGATCAACTTAGGATCGATCTTGGTATTCGCCAGCGCTGCTTGGACGGCCATGCCTCCAAGCTGGGTTGTCGTAAACCGCGTATAAAGGCCCGGACCTTTATTGTTATGTAATATATCCGCTCGCGGCAGTCTGCGGCCGCCGTCGAGAATGACGATGGATTTATCGTTCGCCATAGTATCAATCTCTCCTACTGGTGTATGAAGGCTGCCGGCACGCGCGGGCCGTTAGCAATAAAGTTTTTAATGCCGATATCCGCGTCTACTGTTTCTTTGGAATCGGCGAAAGACTTGGCCTCCACAAGCAATCCTTGATCGAGGGGAAGCCGGACTCCCTCTTGGACTGCACGGACCAGGATGGCGTCGATTTTAAGGGAACGATGGCCAAGTTCCACATTGGGAATTTTGTCGGGAACGGCAATCGGTTCAGGATTCACGACCGCCAGCTTCACTTTTCCGGCGATGGATTGGCGAATGAGATCCTTGGCGGCTGCCACCGGATCCGCAACAGGTTCGCCATAAGCCCAGCCTATGGCGCAGGCTTCCTGCGCTCCTATGGTGCGAGCGGTACGGAGCAGTTCGAGCGCACGTTCCACCCCCACCAACCGCGGCAAACGCTGAGTCGCGCCGTATCCCGGGATGATGCCCAGATTGACTTCAGGCTGGCCAAACATGAGGTTGCGGCCTACGACACGGGCGTGACAGGACATGCAAAATTCCGCGCCGCCGCCCATAACCGGCCCATCCACTGCCGCCACTACAGGCTTCTTCATTCCGGCAATGATCTTTTGCACGGGATGGGCTTTTTGACATATCCCTTCCGTAGCTTCTCTTGTATTCAAAGAAGTAAACTCGTTGACATCGGCTCCCGAAAGCGGACCGCCAAAGCCGGTGAATACGACGCCCTGAACGCTTGAATCCGCATCCAGAGTTTCCAATGCGGTTTTAAGCTCCTGCACGGTTTGCATGCAGAGTGCGTTCTTAAACTCCGGTCTTCGGACTGTAACGACCGCAATATTGCCGTCGCGCTGTACCGTCAGATCCCGCAGGTATTCAGGAAGACGCTTCTCAACCACGCATTTGGGAACCGGAAATCCCGGATGAGCCTTTTGATAAGACAGGCATAATTCGGCCACCTTCTCCGCGCCGAGTTTCTTTCCGAGGTCCAGAGTTCCTTCATTGAAGCCGAGGGACGTCCGGAGAAGCCAGTTAAGATCCGAAACCTCACACACGCGGTTTTCCGCTACGGCATAGGCTCGGCCGAGCAACACTGCCAAGATGCGATCCATCACCTGTTTCGCCTGCGCCTCGGTATGACTGCCGTCCTCGATGACTTTAGGATTGCGCCATCTATCCGTCCCTTTCTTTACCAGCAATGCGGGCGGTGCAAACCAGTTTCCGCCTGCTTCCTGCATCAATTCCTGTATGTGCGCGACCAAAACGTTGCCATTGGTTAAATCCATGACATTTAGCGGCCCGCCGCCTCCGATAGCGCTGTGGACAATTTGATCTACCTGGGCCGGCGTAGCAATCCCTTCCTCTACGATCCGGACTGCTTCACAAATGTAGTTGCTGAAAACATCATCAGCAGCAAATGCGGGCACATCCGCTGTTGCGATCGGCGCTTTCCCGAGCAACAGCATTACATCAAACATTTTCTTCGTAAGCTGCGCATCGCCCGAAGACACTATCTCGATGGGAATAGTGCGCCAGGCAGGGAAAAACGGATGATTTACAAAACACCGTTCCGGGTGCAATGCTTCCGCGGCAATCCTCGCTCTTGGAATGGCGGAGGTAGCGAACCCGATCAGGCAGTCGGCGCGGACAACTTGTTCCAGATTTTTTAAAATTATTTTTTTGACTTTGAGATCTTCTGAAGCAGCTTCGAGGACGTAATCACAATTGGCAAGATCTTTGACATCCATCGTCGGGATAAGCGCAGCGCGCGTCGTTTCCGCGGCTTTTTGGCTCATTCGCCCGCGAGCCAACGCTTTGTTTATATAATTTTCAATTCGTCCGACTCCGGCATCCAGGGCCTCCTTTTTAATGTCCAGGAGGTACACCTTCCCGCCCTCCCCCGTCCCCAGAGCGGAGAGGAAACCATATGCCAGGTCAGGACCTATGGATCCCGACCCTATTACTCCTATTATCATTGTAGACTCCTTTCCGCATCAACAGCCCGGATCTGTCTCCCAGACTTCAAACCAATAACAAGATGAGTCAACAGATTTGAGCTGTGCGGCGCGTCTCTTATGTACATTGAAACCTGAATTGGCGGTTTCGCCTACAGTCTTTCAGCTTATTTAAGTCTTCCAATATCTTTTTTAGAATTGATCTGTCTCGTTTTTTCTCCATAAATTGCCTAAAAAAGCTTGCATCGTTTTTGGTTTTGCCTGATTGTCCTAAAAAGCAAAACAGCGCCACCGCGGCTTGAATTAAAGCTCTACTGCGGCTACTTCGTGATACGTTTAAAACGACGGGGTCTACATTCCACTAGGTGGAACGTTCTTGTCAAGCGAAAATCCTTAACTCCCACGGTGAGTTTGTTCAGGCATCCAGGCCTAATTGATTGAATAATTTTTGGTCATTTGTGATTTGTGATTGGCTATTTGTCATTTTCTTGGATCAGATTGTGGGAAGTGCAGTTTGAATGGGTTGTGAACTCATTCATGGTTTTTCCCTTGACATTTTCGTTCCATCTGATGGAATGTAGATTGCGGTTTACCGAACATATTTCGCAATAAGCCGCGATAGAGATGGTTTTTTAAAGAGGTTGTTGAGATGGCAAAAAAGAGTACGAATATAAAATGCCCGATTTCAGGGTATGCGTGTATAAATTGCTCTCTTTATAGAGGCAAGCATTTTAACCTGTGTTTTCAGGATCATTTTAGAGGGGATGCCAGTAAAGGCACTGGTCCATTAAAGAGTATGGGTTACCCAGCCGCGGCGAAGATAGTTAAATGTGAAAACTGCGCTAACGGATAGATATCCGGTGATTAATCCCTAGCCGGAAAAGCATCATCCTTGGATGGCTTACCGACATCTAATCACAACTAAAACATGAATTTATGTGATTGACTCCTATGGGTGAGCGAGGCCTTAGGATTGGCGTTAACATCAGAGAGACACACTCCCTGGAGGGGAGATGATAGGGCGAGAGAACCTGTTGGAACAGGAGAAGCGTTTAAAAGCCCTCAGTTGTATATTTTTATTTGATTTAAAATTCCACATATTCGAAATCCCGGCAAGAATATTGGGGAAGTTCGCCTGACAGGGCATAACAGAAACAGGAAAGCATGCCGGAGAATTGATCGAATATACGGTTTATCCTTCCTATTCTCTTCATGACACGTGGCAATTGCGTCCTTTTGCCGCCCTTGTGGGAGAGATAGAACTGTGACGATAAGGGGGTCCAAGCTGAAATGAAGACCATAACCACTGATTTTGAATATTTAGCTGCAACAACAGTTGAGGAAGCGCTTGAACTGCTTTCTCAACATAAGGACGATGATTATAAGATCATCGCAGGCGGTCAGTCTTTAAACACAGCAATGAAGCACCGATTGCTTACGCCTGAATATATCATTGACATCAAAGGCCTCACGGATTTGGATTACATCAAGTTCGATGAGAAAGACGGTTTAAAAATTGGCGCCCTGACCACGCATCGGTCTCTCGAGAAGTCGCCAATCATTCGAGAAAAATATAGCGTACTGGCGGAAATGGAGGAGAATGTCGCCTCCGTTGAAACCCGAAACTGGGGCACAGTAGTCGGCGATCTCTGCAATGCCGATCCGGCTGTAGATCCTGCGCCGCCGCTCATTGCGTTGGATGCAAAAATAACGATAGCCGGCAAAGGCGAAAATAAAACGGTGGATGCCGAAAATTTCGTTTTAGACTTTTATGAAACAGAGGTCAAGCCCGGCGAGATGGTGACTGAGATTCAAATTCCTGCCCTGCCGCCCAACAGCGGCGTCTATTTTACAAAATACTCCCAGATCCATGGGGATTATGCCCTTGCCTCCGCATCGGTGTTGATCACCCTCGACAGCAAGAAAGAGAAATGCGTCAATGCCAGAATCGGCCTCGGCGGCGTAGGCTCCACGCCTATCCGAGCGAAAAAAGCCGAGGAGATTCTAAAGGGCAAAAAGATCAACGAGGATCTGCTTGCTGAGGCGGCCAAGGTCGCTTCCGAGGAATCCAGCCCCATATCCGGCATCGAAGCATCGGCGGAATACAAAAAAGACTTGGCGGGAACTTTGGTGAAACGTGTAGGAAAAGAAGCCTTGGCGAGAGCTCAAAAGGCCTAATTCTATGATACATGGGAGAACTTTATGAAACAGCAGTTAAACATAGTTGTTAATGGAGAGCCTCATGATCTCTTTATTGAGCCCAAGACTCTTTTAGTTCAGGTCATAAGAGAAATGTTGGGGCTTAAAGGAACTCATCAGGCTTGCGACAGCAGTTCCTGTGCAGCATGTACCGTTATTCTTGACGGAAAAGCCGTCAAATCCTGCTCCGTTTTGGCGCTGCAGGCAAACGGTAAAGAAGTTGTGACAATTGAAGGTTTGGCGGATGGCACCCAACTGCACCCAATTCAGCAGGCTTTTATAGACAATTGGGCTTTCCAGTGCGGATTCTGCACCTCAGGCCAGATCATGGCTACTAAAGCATTTTTAGACGAGAATCCCGACCCGACAAGAGAGGAAACACAGGCGCAATTGGATGGTCATATCTGCCGTTGCACCGGGTACAACATGATCAATGAAGCCGTACGGGATGCAGCAAAAAGGCTGCAGGCGAGAAAGAATCTTGAATCACAAAAATGGCTGCAATCGGCAAAGTCAGGGAAGGGGGCAAAATGAGCGAATTTTCCATCATAGGAAAACCGACACCAAACGTTGATGGTCCGGCGAAGGTTACGGGTGAAGCGGCATACACTATCGATATGACTTTGCCCCACATGCTCTACGGCAAACTTCTTAGAAGTCCGTATCCGCATGCCAAGATTATCAGTATTGATACGAGTGCAGCCGAAAAGTTGCAGGGAGTAAAAACGATTATCACGGGAAAAGACACTCCCGGAGGCAAATGGGGTCTGTGGAGGCGCTTCCGTGAGCTCGCCGATCAGCAAGCTCTTGCCACGGACAAGGTCCGCTTTATCGGGGACCCGGTGGCTGCCGTAGCGGCGACTACTGAAGAAATCGCCGAGAAGGCTTTGGATTTAATCGAGGTAGAGTATGAGCCGTTGCCGGCGGTATTCGATCCGATAGAAGCCGTCAAAGACGATGCGCCCATGGTGCACGAGGATTTCCCAAGCAATATCAACGCAACCCGTCATATTGAATGGGGCAACGTGGATGAGGCTTTTGCCAAAGCCGATTATGTCCGGGAAGACAGATATGTGCTTGAAGCGGCTCATCCCTGCGCGATGGAAGTGCACAATACCCTGGCCAGTTATGATAAAGGCACCGGCCGATTGACCGTATGGACTTCCACCGGATCTCCCTACTTCGTTCAGTGCAACTTGGCGGAAGCCCTAAAGATGAGAGAAGGCGACATAAGGGTAATAAAGCCCCATGTCGGCGGCCACTACGGCGGCAAGAATTCAACCATGCCGGATGCAGTGAATGCAGCCATTCTTTCCATGAAGACGGGAAGGCCTGTAAAGATTGTTTTTAACCGGGACGAGGAATTCACCACCACGGAACACCGTACCGCTCAAAATATGGCCCTGAAGGTCGGCCTGAAAAAAGACGGCACGATCGTCGCTTTTGAAGTTAAGGCTATGACCAATGGAGGAGCCTACACCGGTTTGGGAGCAACGACTCTTTATCTCACCGGCACCTTCATCACGATGCCTTACAAGATACCCAACTATAGATACGACGGCGTTCGAACTTACACGAATATAGTCTGGGGTACATCCATACGGGGATTCGGCGCCGTTCCGGCGAAATACTGCGCTGAGACTCAATTAGACAGGGCGGCCAAGGATCTTGGCATTGATCCGCTGGAAATCCGGCGTATCAATGCCGTAGCGCCCGGCTACGAAGCTCCCGGTCAATATAAGTTTGAAAGCTGCGGCATTCAGCCTTGTATAGAAAAGATGGCCGTAAGAGTCAAAGAAAAATGGTCCAAAATCGAGAAAAATGAAGGCGTCGGATACTGCGCATTCGCCTACATGTCCGGAGGCATCTTCAACTGGATCGATACGCCGTATGCCTATTCATCGGCTCACATAAAGGTCAACTGGGATGGAATGGTCGATCTTTACAGCCAGGCAGCCGATGTCGGCCAAGGCCATAACACTGTAGCTGCCATGATCTGCGCAGAAGAGCTGGGTATCGGCATCGAGGATATCCGCCTTCATATGGGCGACACAGCCCATGCCTATACCGATCTCGGCGCCTGGGGCAGCCGGGAAACTTTGATGAACGGCAATGCCATCAAGGATGCCGCTAGTCAGGTAAAACAGAAACTCATTGATCTCGCAAGGTTGAAGCTCGGTGAAAATATCGCCTATGACCTCGTGGCCAAGAATAAGCGAGTCTACCTTGAATTGCGCCCGGAAAGAGGACTTTCCTATTATGACCTTGTAAAGGATGCAATCAGGGCAAATGACGGCGTGCCGCTGACCGGAACCGGCCACTACACGCCTCATAATAAAGGCATGATCTCGCCTGCCTATGGCATGGGAATCATGGCGATAAAGGCAAAAGTCGACAGAGAAACAGGACATGTGGACGCACAGGATGTCCTGGTTGTGCATGATAGTGGTCAGATTATCAATCCTCTCGGCGCCCGCGGTCAGGTAGAAGGATCCATTCATATGGGCTTAGGCTATGGCTTATGTGAAGAAATGCCTATGGATCAGGGCATGTTGCTCAACCCTGAGTTCGTAGACTATAAGATCCTGCGGACCCGCGATATGCCTGAGATTGAGATTCTGGATGTTCCCACTTATGAGCCGAATGGCCCATTTGGCGCCAAGGAAGCTGCTGAAGCGACAATCGCGCCTACCGCTCCCGCGCTGGCGAACGCGGTGTATCAAGCCTGCGGAGCGGAATTTTTCAGCAACGTTTTGAAACCTGAGAAGGTTTTAAAAGCGATTCGTGAGAAAGAGGCAAAAGATAAAGCAACTTCTAAGAAAAACGGCAAGTAGAGAGGAGACCGCAAATGGCTAATTATCGTTGTCCAATGTGTCGCAAGATCTGTTCCGAGCATTTAGATTTAGCCCGGCATTATCTGGGACAGACCGACAAAAAACACAAGGAATGGCTCAAAACACAAGGCCTTTCCTATGCATCGCTCATTAAAGCCCAGGTTACTGAATTCGGCAACAAGGGCTATGAGGCTCTGGCGGAAGTTCTCAAGAAAGAAGCCGCTGTAATCGACGAAGTTTAAGATCAAAGAACAAAAATCCCGGGCATTGGGATCATACCCTGCCCGGGATAATTCTCAGTTCGTGAAAGTTTTAAGAAGCTCCGCAAAAACACCATTGAAGGAGTTATGGAATGTTAATCGAAGGACAATTCACACTGCAGGCGCCCATTCAAAAGGTATGGGATTCCCTGTTGGATCCCAAAACGCTCGGCACCTGCGTGCCCGGCACGGAAATGATGGAAGCCATCGATGCTGAAACATACGAAAGCATAGTTGCGCAAAGAGTGGGGCCGTTCAAAATCAAACTTAAATTTACGACCAAGTTGACCGAAGTGCGTCCGCCGAATTACATCAAAGCGGTTGGAAGAGGCGCCGATGTAACCAAGCTGGGCAATTTTTCGACTGAAATTGAAGTCAACCTGAAGGAGACATCGCCGAACAACGTCGATGTATCCTATAAAGCGAATGTCGCCCTGGTCGGCCGTCTGGCTACCTTTGGCGAGAGGATCATGCGTGCTAAGGCGAAAGACGTAGGCGACGAGTTCACCAAAAATTTGCAGGAAAAACTTAAAGGCTAACGAACACGGAATACACGGGATACATGGAAGAACTTTTTGATTTTTCCGTGTATCCCGTGTATTCATTTTTGAGCAATTATGAGCATATGCAGCAGTTGTAAGAAAGAACAATCGGACGTCTCCGTCATGACTTGTGAGGGGAACGATTCTATTAAATACCCGGATGGGACAATCCTCCCGAAAGCGCATTACAATCCCCAAGCCCTCCATGTTCCAAACTGGTTCCGCTGCCCCGACTGCAATGTGGCGCCGGGCGGACATCATCATGCAAATTGCGATCAGGAACCTTGCCCGAAATGCGGAGGGCAGTTGATCAGTTGCGATTGTTTCGATGACGGAGCCAATTAAGTGGGAATTGCCAATTACACAAACTTAAGCGAGCTCATGAATAAAAGGCTGAAGACAGAGCGGAACGTATCCATCTCAGGACTGGTAAAAGAGGCAGAAAAGAGAAAGATGATACTCGCATCTGAAGGCGAACTGGCCGACAAGTCAGACCTTGAAAATGGATTTATCGCTTTGGTGAATGAGCTCTATCATACCGGAAACATTAAACCGGATCCCGCCAACGAAAATGAATCGCATCTGATTCAGCTGTTTGAATCCGGCAAATTGGCAGAGAACGGATATGGGGGAACCGAAGGCGACCGGTTTTTAAACATTAACTGGGTCGCGCTAACCGACAACCTTCCTGTAATTGTAAATATAAATCTCTAATCGCTTCCGTACCTTGTTTAACCATTAATGCCTGAAGCGAATGCATTGAAATAAAGCAGTTTGCGTCCTCTTTACTTGATCGATCTTCGTTGCTCTATACTATACTATCCAATTCTGCTAAATTACATTTCTAACTTCTAATTATCGGTTTATTCCATTGTGCCGCCCGTCCATGCAGAAGGGGAGTCCGCATGATCGGTAAGACTCTGAGCCATTATCAAATCCTGGAGAAACTTGGCAGCGGAGGGATGGGTATTGTCTACAAAGCGGAAGACACTGCGCTAGAACGATACGTTGCACTGAAATTCCTTCCTGCCGAGGTTCTCAACAGCCCAGCTGCAACAGATCGTCTTCTGCGGGAGGCGAGAACTGCTGCTGCTCTTAACCATCCGAACATTTGCGTCGTACATGAAATTGGAATATATGAGGGACAGCACTTCATTGCCATGGAACTGCTCGAAGGGCAGAACCTCAGACAACGCATCGCACGCAGTCAATTTACTACAGAGGAACTGCTTGATTATTCTGTTCAAATAGCAAACGCTTTGGATGCAGCCCATAAAAAAGGAATCATTCACCGTGATATCAAACCAGCGAACATCTTCATCACTCAGAACGGCCAGATAAAACTTCTCGATTTCGGATTGGCAAAGCTACCTGTGCAGCGCAACAAAGCTTCCGAGTCCACGGCCAGCACGGACGAATTCATTACAACCCCCGGCAGCGCTGTGGGCACAGTTGCTTACATGTCGCCTGAACAGGCGAGGGGTGAAGAACTCGACACGCGTACCGACCTGTTTTCGTTCGGAGTGGTCCTTTATGAAATGGCGACAGGTCGACAAGCATTCTCCGGCAGTACTTCCGCCGTCATTTTCGATTCCATTCTGCATAAGGCGCCGCTGTCACCTGTACGCTTGAATCCGGAGATCCCTTACGATCTGGAGCGCATCATCGACAAAGCCCTGGAAAAAGAGCGTCGGCTGCGATATCAAAGCGCCTCCGAATTGTGCAGTGACCTGCAGCGGCTTAAGCGCGACCGGGTTTCAGGGGGAAGACCCGTAGCCGTTGTCTCAGTAACCACTGACGTCCCATCGGTAGCGGTACTTCCTTTTGTGAACATGAGCGGAGATAAGGAACAGGAGTACTTCAGCGACGGACTTACAGAGGAGATCATAAACGCTCTTACCCACATCCGCAGATTGAAAGTGACCGCGCGCACCTCGGCATTTGCGTTCAAAGAAAAGAGAGAGGATATTCGCAAAATTGCTGAAGTGTTGGGTGTAGTCAATATTCTCGAGGGGAGCGTGCGGAAAGCCGGCAACCGTGTTCGTATAACTACTCAGTTAATCACCGCAGCTGACGGCAATAGCTTGTGGTCAGAGCGTTTCGACCGGGAAATGATCGACGTCTTCGCCATCCAGGACGAGATCGCACAGTCAATTGCCGAGAAACTTCATGTTCATATTTCGGAAAACCGTCCCGTTGCAAGGCGTCACACTGAAAATGTCGAAGCCTACAGCCTGTACTTTAAAGGGCACCATCATTTCTACAAGTCAACCCTTGAAAGTATGACGAAGGCAAAGGAGTGCTATGAAAAGGCGCTTGCCGTGGACCCTGACTATGCCTTGGCATGGTACGGGCTTAGCAAGTATTACTGGCTGATGGGCTTTGGTGGACTCATGGACAGGAAATCAGCGCATGTTCAGGCCGGCCAGGCTGCTTCAAAGGCTCTGCAACTGAATAATATGTTGCCGGAATCTCATGCTGTCTTGGGCATGCTTCGGGCAGCGGAATATGACTGGAAAGGTGCTGAACGGGAATTTCGATCAGGATTTGAACTAGATCCGAGATCAGATGAAGTCCTGATCAATCACTCTTGGTGTTATTTGACTCCTATGCGGCGCTTAGATGAAGCCATTGCTGCCATGAGAACGGTTTTGGAGTTGGATCCGCTGTCCGTGGTCGCCCATATTTTCCTCGGCTGGTTTCACTGGTTTATAGGGGACCTAGATAATGCGATTGAGCATTTCAGAAATGCGCTTGAGATTGACCCGACCTATCCTCGGATCCGCATGTTTCTTGGGCAGGTCTTGATCATAAAAGGAATGGTTGATGAGGGAATTCAAGCTTACGAGAGCGACGCAAAAAATATGGGGGTATCGCCGGTTCTCGCATATGCGATGGCAGGGCAAACGCAGAAGGCAAAGGAGCTTTTAGAACACCTGCATACGCATCCTGAAAGCGCTTATATACCGGCATCTTTTGCGCAAGTGTATTTTGTGCTCGGAGAAATGGATCAAGGATTCGACTGGATGGAAAAGGCTTTTGATGAGCACGACGAACAGATCTATTTTATCCTCTCCAACAAATCATATGCTCACATCCGCACCCACCCGCGCTACCCCACTTTGCTGCGCAAAATGAATCTGGAGCCGTGATCGGCATCCATGATTGAAGTAAATTCCCTGAAGACCGTTTCTTGGGAGCGTGCAATATGATTGGCCATATGTCATTGAATATCAAGCTCTTAAGCTCGAAATCCTATTAAGGACGAGGAACTAACAAAGCGAACTAAAATTTATGCAGTTTTCCGCTTAGTGGTCTTTCTACGTTGTTGTAAAAGTTGAGCAACGGCGCGAAGCGTCTCGTTTACATCTTTGGCCGTTGGAAACTCGGCCGCAATATCAGGTTCTATAACAACAACGTTCGTGCCGGCAGCATACTGCTCAGCGTGTTTTCCGCGCATGCCTTTGTTGAAATCATACTCTGCGCGCAATGAGTCGCTATTCGGTTTAGGTATTTTTTTGCTTCTAATGGGCTTTGTTTTCATAATCTTTTTGCTCAGACCGGTTGACGCGCCGGGCGCTTATAATTCTGATTATTTCACCTCGTTCAGTATAAGATACCACAAGCAACCGATTGCGGTGAGAGATGCCTAAGTCAATGTAGCGTGCTTCCGATGCTGCGTGATCTGGATCGGGTATCGTGATGGACAGCGCATCTGCAAAAACCGATGTCGCCTCCTGAAATGAAACACCATGCTTCTTGAGATTCGAATCAGCCTTGCGCTGGTCCCATTCAAATCGCAATCCCATGGCCGATCCTCATGAAGCGTAAAACGTACTTTCCATCAAATTGCGCAGCGAAATATCACCTGCATTTACAACTCAAATTCTAAATTTTAACATGCCTCGCAGGATCTGTCCGCCGGCAACAGAACAGGTTCTTTCCTGCGATCCTGGAATAGCCGCTCAGAAGAAATTCTCCTTGCTGCGCAAAAGACATTTTTAGGGTTCATATTAACATCTCTGTTGTTGATTCACTCGCTATTTAGAAAAGCAAAATTTTTCCTGAATCCTCAGAACCAGCTATCGACCTATGTGCAGGCGCTGAAGATGAACCTCCGCTCCAAGGATGATCAACTCGTCAACATGACCCGCCGAGGCATCGGCCTGCTCACCAGGTCCTGCCTCTGGCACCCGAAGGAGGACATGGTGGCTCTGAACATTCTCACATTTCATGGACCCAGCCCGCTCTGGGTCTGGCGACCTGCGGGGGGTGTACGCTCTTTCAGTTTTCCGGAACTCATGACGGCGCTCAAACATGCGAATATTAAAGTGTCCGAGCGATCGCCCTATTATTATGTCCACTTCAAAGAGTGGAATGGAGCCGACCTCGATTTCACGGTCGAGTACAGCTTCGTAAAAGCTGAAGAAGGAGAACGTGGCATCTATCTCTCTCACACCGCACTGCTGCGCTGGGAATCTGCTACCGATACCGTGCGCTTCCTTGCCGACAAGCCTCAGTGAGCCTGAACCCGAGGAATGGCAATGGCAGAAACGGCTTCAGCCGGGTCGATGGAACGAGCTTGAAGGGACGGAGAGAAGTTCTACCGAACCGCAGCGCCTTGATCCTGTTTCCTACCTTACAAATTCCAGCAGTTGTGGTGGATAGGAAAAACAAACGCCAACTCCTCCAGACTTCCTCCCTATCACGCAGTCTCGGATTCTCCCGATAACCTGTTTATGTTGATTTCTTTAATTTTCGGGCTTGATTTCACTGCCGGAGGATTTCTGAGTAATGGATGCCGTAAATCGACATCATAGTATTAAAAATAATCACGTTCAATTTTGTCTCTGCCGGCGGAATCTCCGTCGTGAAGATTAGCGGAATTCCCGATTGAAGTTTTTGCCTGAATTCCTCCTCAGAATAGCTTGGTTCATAAAATCTTATAAAAAGCTCTGATTTATTCTGATATTCAAGTGCTAATACAAGCCAGCTTTTGTACCGTTCGTCTGCAAAGAAAAAGAAAAGCTGGCCGGCGTCGCATTTCAAATCGATTCTGATGATTTGTTTGTTCTCAGACTCTGACAATCTGTTCGCGGCAATTTGGAAGTTCAGGCGTTTATTGACATCATTAAATTGTGGATTTTCTTTCTCTAAGCGATAGGAGAGAACAACTCAATTCACTTAGCTTTGATTAGAAGTCGATTCGGAGAAAATATCATCCAAGGTCACAGATACAATAGCTTTATTTGAAGCGCAAACTTATTACTTTTTTGCAAATGCCAATGCAACTCCGGAGCCCAGGAAAATTGAT
The DNA here is from genome assembly GCA_964441405.1 of uncultured Acidobacteriota bacterium. Lineage (GTDB taxonomy): Bacteria > Acidobacteriota > UBA6911 > UBA6911 > UBA6911 > UBA6911. Next base: position 59,862 of record CAYTYP010000007.1, on the reverse strand, counting down.
CCGGTTATACGATTGAATAACTTCCTGAATGAGTGTAAATGAAACAATTGGTTCAATCTTGCCCCAAAGGCTGCATAAAGCATATAACATCCAAAAGCAACTATTCCCATAGTAGTAAATATTATTACAGTGCAGGCAATCGTTGCCGACTTTGCGTTAATAAACTGCGGGAATAACGCGGTGAAAAATAAAATGCCTTTTGGATTTCCTATCGCGATAAAAAATCCGTCGGCAAATAGCTGTTTCCCTTTTTTTGCGTCCAGTCGTTTATTCTCTTTAGCTTGGGATTGACTAGAGTTTATCGGTCCAAAAAGCAGTTTGAGCCCAATGAATGCAAGATAGAGAATGCCGGTCCATTTTATGAAATTGAAAATAAACCCGGAAGCGATCAAGACTGCGCCTAATCCAAGAAGGGAGACCAAGGCCATCAACAGGTTTCCCAAGACATTGCCCAGCGCGCTTAAAGTGGATCTTCCAATACCATGATTGGCTCCGTGATTTATCGCTAAAAGCATACTGGGGCCGGGCGTAATCGTTGCGACGAACAGAATTAAAAAGTAGGCGATGAAATATTGAAACGTCATTACATTGTCCTTTTCCTTTTGATCTCAAATCTAACAGCTAAAGACAGTTTATTTTAAAACGCCGCTTGAAGGCGAACAATGAGATTTGAAAGCGCCATTCGTGCCTGTCCCCATTTTAACCATTTTATAACACCTTTGCCGTCCGTCAAAACCGCCCACGATCGAGAATTTGCAAGGGATGTCATCATGACCTGGCGTCCCTAAAAAGGCCGAGCAGCAAAGCAAATTACGCACAATTGATGCGGATTTTAGAATATAATCCGCATCATAGTTGCGGATTTTTAAATTGCGGCCTATATTAGTTGTATGGCATTTTATAAGCGAATCATCGATTTAGCAGGGATTGCTGAAAAAAAATCCTTCTTTTTGTTCGGCCCGCGGCAGACAGGAAAAACATATCTACTGCGACGCCTTTTTCCTGATGCTCCTTATTACAATTTGCTGCTGGCCGATCGGTTTTCACAGTTAAGCCGCCGGCCGTCACTAATACGGGAGGAACTGGAGGCGAAAAGCAATCTTACCTCGCCAGTCATTATCGATGAAGTTCAGAAGCTGCCGGTGCTTCTTGATGAAATACACAACCTCATTGAAACGCGTGGTATCCGTTTCATTCTGACCGGGTCGAGCGCCCGCAAGCTCAAACGGGGAGGAGCCAACTTGCTTGGCGGGCGGGCATGGATGCGGCGCCTCTTCCCGCTGGTATCGAACGAGATTGAGACATTCGATCTGGTGCGTGCCGTCAACTACGGAACATTGCCGTCGATTTACCCTTCTGAATTTCCCGAAGAAGATCTCGCCGCATACTGCGGCACTTATCTTGCCGAAGAAATTCAGGCGGAAGGAGCTGTGAGGAGAATAGAAAATTTTTCCCGTTTTCTGCAAACAGCGGCGCTTGTCAATTCGGAAATAATCAACTTCGAATCCGTTGCACGCGATGCTGAGGTTCCCCCGCGTACAGTCCGGGAATATTTCACCGTCCTTGAAGATACGCTTATAGGGACCATGTTGCGGCCGTTCGGGAAAATTGCCCCCCGTAAAGCGGTTTCCGCTGCGAAATTTTATCTATTCGATATCGGCGTCTGCAATCATCTGGCAGGAAGAAAATCCATCGAGCCTCATACCGAATTGTTCGGCAAGAGCTTTGAACATCTCATTTTTACTGAGTTGCGAGCCTATCTCGATTACACAGGCGATCACCGCCCACTAAGTTACTGGCGGGATTACACAGGCAATGAGGTTGATTTCATTATCGGCGATGATGTTGCCATCGAAGTGAAATCTACACGGATGGTGACGGAAAAACATGCCAAAGGCCTCCATAATTTTTCGGAAGCAATAAAACCGAAGCATTCGATTATTGTATCGATGGATAAAAACCCGAGGATTATGGGTGGCATTCAGATACTCCCATGGAAGGAGTTTCTTGGACGATTATGGGCAGGGGACTACCGGTAGGAATTTCTTCTTGAACGATCCATGCGATCCATCAAGGAGGAGCGCCTCGATCGAATGATTTTCTTCGGTGAGAGATGGCAGGTCTCTCGCAGGAAGTTATTGTACGTCCCACTTAATGTTCTTACTGGGTCCAATCTTCCACGGTCAATCCGGGAATTTATGCGAAATCACGCACATTGAGTGTTGCGAGAATAAGCCCGTGCAGACATGCTGTGGCGGCGATCATAAGATCGATCGCCTGGTTGCTTGTCAACCGACCTATATTTCGCAGAACAATATGTCGCCGGGCCGAAAAATTCACACGGAATTCGTTTTTGGCCTTATAATCGGCTGCATCCGAATGCACGACAACCATAGGCGGAGGAGATTCCATGGACATCCATGTAGGAAGGCGCAACTTCATAATATCAACGGCTATGGCCGGCGTCGCAGCGGCTCTTCCGATGGCCGGCGCTGCAGGCCAGGATGCCGCTTCAACGGCCAGGATGCCTGGCGCAAGAAACAAGCGCTTGCTTTTGTTAAGCGACAATCCGAAGTCCTATGAAGGATTGATCGAGTCTGTAAAATCGCGATCAGGAAAAAATCTCCAGGCGTCTTCGATTCAGGTTAATTATCAGAAGCCGGATGAAATCATCAGTGTTCTTCGCAAGCAGAATATGGATATTCTACTCCTGTGCCTGCCGCGGCTTACATTCAATTTTGGAAGCCTCTACGATGCCATGGGCGATTTGCATGTCCCGGTGATCGTGCTTTCTATGAATCCTGAATTGATCCCCATTGATGCAAACCTGGCGGCCTCGTTGCGGGCCAACGGCGCGAATGTTATGTTCGCCCTGTCCCGGGATCAGGCGTCGGAATTGGTTGGGATTGTCGCGTCACCCGGAATCCTCGAAAACCGTCGGGCGGTTTTATACGGAAGGCCATTTGATTCAACGACTGTTCCGGCGCACAACCTTACGGAAGATAAAATCTACCAACTCACAGGAGTGAAAGTGCAGTATCGGCCAATCGATGAATTGGCGTCACTCTACAAAAAGTCCGACGAAGCGGCCGCCAGAAAAGAAATGGAACGATGGAAGAAGGAAGCGACGGAAATCATCAAGGTCTCAGACGAAACGATCTTTGATGTTTGCAAATTATATGTTCAGTTGCGTTCTATGGTGGAAAAAGAGGGATTATCGGCCGTATCCATTGATTGCCTTGGCTTCACCATGAGCCCTAAGCCTGTACTGCCCTATCCCTGCCTGGCATTCGCAAGATTAAGAGACGACGGGATAACGGCTGCCTGCGAAGCGGATGTTTGCGGAATGTTGTCGTCGATGTTTTTGGAGGAGATCAGCCGGAAACCCTCTTTTATGTGCAACCTGATGTCCGTTGACATTCCAAAATCCAAAGTTGCCGTAAGCCATTGCGTTTCGCCTTTGAAACTGAACGGCTCAAACGCTCCAGCGCTGAAATATAAGCTTCATGACTATCATAATTTCGGAAAAGGAGTGACGCCGGAAGTGGATTTTCCGTCGGGCAAGGAAGTCCTCCTCGGCGGATTCAGCAAGGATTTGAAAAGCTTCGCGGCATGGCCGGGCCGCATTCAATCTCAAGTCAAGGACACCCAAAACACCTCGCCCGGCAGCGGCCTCATGCTTAACGTATGCGCGAACACCATGGATGTGAAAATCAAAGACGCCGGACGTTTCCTCCAAAATATTAACGGCATCCATCAAGTCATGGTGTTCGGCGATTACACGAAAGCTATTGGTGACGCATTGTATGGAATGAATATGAGTCTTGTCGGACCGGCGGAATTCACTCCTCCAGCGTGAATCCGTTCCACCGGTTAATATTCTTTCTTGTTGAGGAATTGAAATTTAACTCAAAGGAGAAGCAGCTATGAGTTCTACCCGAAAAGGCGAACAAAGCGCAACAAGGCGGGGATTTGTGAAAGAACTTTCCGGCGGCGCCGCCGGATTTGCCTTGGCCGGCTTATTATCGGCGGCATTTATGCCGATTCAGGAAAGCATCGCCGAGGAAATCAACCAATCCAGCGGTTCTGCATCCCAAAAATCCGGAAAATACCGTAAATGTTTCCTTGCCGAATTGACTCCTGAGGAGAAGAACATCGGCTTCGGAGCCAGCGGAATGTTTACGGCTTTTGCCGACAACGACATCATTGAAGGATGCAATTATTTTTCGGTCATGTGGATGGGAGAAAGCGCCACCAAGATCATGGGACATGGACCGCATACGCATCCCGTCCCGGAAGTTTTGGTCGCTCTCGGCGCAGATCCGAATAATCCGAAGGATCTGGGCGCAACATTCGAAATGTCTATGGGCTCCGAGATGGAAAAACACATCGTCGATAAATCAACCCTGATCTATGTACCTGCGGATACCGTTCATTGCCCATTTACCATTATCAAATGCACACGTCCATTTATCTTTATACAGGCGCATTATGGCCCCAAATTAGTAGAAACTCCCAAAATGGACTTGGTGCCGCCGGAAATGAGAAACAAATATATTTTTATACAAAGCGACGGTAAATCTGAAAAAAAACCGAAGAAATAAAAACGGGAATTACTTGTCAGCCTTTTTCTCAAATTTCATTCCCGCATGGCAGTTCGTACATGTCGGGACGTCTGCTTTATGACCACTATGGCATTGAGTGCATTCTAAGTTGTTTGCCTCTGTTATATGGTTCTTATGCGGATTGCCCGGCGCCATATCAATTGTCTTCTCGGCGACGGCTTCGAGTGACTTATGACAGGACAGACACCCTTTTTCAGATGCCGCAGTTTTGGGCGCTGCTTCCCCATGGCAGGCGAGACAGGCAACGCTCCGGCTTTTGTGCCGGTCTGCGTTAAAGGCGGTTTTTTCCTGGGCTATTGATATCCCGGCCCAAAGCACTGCTGCGGCAATAAGTAAGTAATTCATCAACCCTGTCCCAAAGAGAAAACCCGCTCAGATCGCTTCGCTCCGCATCCGATACATTCGGCGTCATACCAGCTCATAGGCAGGCCGCACTGGGGGCAACGCCAGCGCTCTTCTTCCTTTTTAACCCATTCCTGAACGCCCATCTCCCGCATTTTTTTAAGGTTCGGCAGGTATTCGTCACGGTGCAGATATCGGCCCATATTAATTAAATTCGTAATACGATTGCAGGGCAGCTCTTCACAGTCGGAACAGCGTGAATTCTTTTGTTTGTTCAGTGCGCACAGCCTTATATTGCAGTTTTGGCAATGAGCCGCAAGCTTGCCTCCGCTGAGACAGCCGTCGCAAAGAAGGCCATTCATCCAATTCGAAGGCGGAATCCCCTTCTGTGCCTTCGCCGGTACCGATGAAGATATCTTTTGCCGCTTCTTTTTTATTTCCTCATCTTTGCCGTGTTTGGCGAGGTAAGCCGGGCAGGCTCCGCAATATGTTCCACATGCGGCCGCCAGATGCGCTCCATTCCCCGCAGCTTCGCCTTTCGATTCCGGATCCGGGGCAGCCATGGTTTCCAGACCGACAATCGCTCCAGTGAAAGCGACTCCGGCCAATCTCATGCAAAACTTCCTTCGCGTAGTGCATTCTTTTTCAGCATCAGCCATGGTTCTCTCCTTAGACCCTGTTTCAGTAATCCTGCTTCGCCCCTGTGGTCCCTATCCCATGACGCCCCGAACAGACCTGCGAGGGCTGGTTTCCTATAGATTCTATCTTGAACAGCCTGCTTGTAGAAGAAAAACTTTTCTGATTCAAAATATGCTGGAAATGAATTCGGCTTCATCAAATCACGGGGGAAATCACGGGGGTCGGACCATAGTAAATCTTTATGCTACAAAAGATAGGTTGAATGGGTAGTATTGCGTTCGATATCCATGGCTCCCCGGCGGATAGAACCATTCATTAGGCTATATTGCTTCAATTGCGTTTCTTGTATATTTGCCAGATCGTTCCGGCATATTCTTTTATCCTGTCCGGCTCTGTATTCAATGATGGAAGGGCCTGAAGTTCTTAAAGAGCCGGAGAGTCGCGGGCGGGCTTTGGAACTTGCCGTGGGCGCCCAACTGCTACAGCTTCCCGGGGAGCTATTCTAATGGATCATATTCAAGTCACTCAAAAAGACTATATTCTTCTTATCAAAATCAATCGCCCTGAAAAATACAACGCCTTGTCGGTCGCCATGTATCATGCCTTGGGCAGAGCGCTGGCAAGATTGAATAGCGATCGGGAATTGCGTGTCGCTGTAATACACGCTGAAGGCAGCCATTTTACTGCCGGGGTGGAACTGGATTTATGGGCGCCCATTTTAGGCAGCGGCATGCCTATTCCCATTCATTCGGATGAAATAGATCCCTATGGCTTGACTGGAGAGCGCCACGCGAAGCCGTTGATCATTGCAGTGCAAGGTTATTGTTTTACCTGGGGAGTGGAGCTTCTGCTGAATACCGAAATCCGCGTGGCTGCACGAGACACCCTGTTCCAGATGCTTGAAGTGCAGCGTGGATTGTTTCCCTGCAGCGGCGCCACCCTGCGACTGCCTAAAGAAATCGGCTGGGGCAATGCGCATAAGCTGATGTTGACCGGCGAACGCTGGACCGCGGGAGACGCCTATCGCTGGGGGATGGTACAGGACGTCGTGGAACCGGGAGAGCAATTCGCCAAAGCCATGGAATATGCCCAAAAGGTCGCGGATTGTGCGCCTCTGGGAGTGCAGGCATTGCTGAAATCCACACGCACTGCCGAGGCTGAAGACCGGGACGCTGCGGTGAAGCAAATGTTTATAGACCTGGAACCGGTAATGAAAAGTGAGGATGCCGCAGAAGGAGTCAAGTCATTCCTGGAAAGACGCAAAGCCGTATTCCGGGGACAATGAAGTGCATAGCCTTACTTACGCAATTACGTTCCTAAATATCTGCCACTGTCCAGGTTAACAGTGGAGACACGCCCCCCTTTTTTCTTTAGGTGACGAAATTTTGATCGACTCTTATCAACTCTCCGGTAATGGTGTCAATATATGCAGTCCACAGGCCTCCGCTAATAGGAATTTCCCAGCAGATCAGCAAGCTTAAGCCGTTGTCTGTTTCATGAGGAACAATGGACTTGATTGGTTGTACGGAACTCAGGTATTCCTGAGTTACCGTAATGGTTACTGGTTTTCCGCCAACATCGTAATAGGTAAGAACATGCCCAATGAGGCTGTTCAATGCCTCCTGCAGACTGACGTTTTCATAATCCGGGATATAGATATTGGGATAATAGTGGCCGATTATAGCCGAAACAGATCTGTCAACCCATAAACAAATGGGATATGGATGTTGTTCGGCAACCCGCAATCCTTGGTAATATTGTTGTTTATATTCGATTCGCCAGGGACCGTCCGAGCCTACGCGGAAAGTTCGTCGGATATCCGGTTCGGTGAGAGGAGTTACGCCGCTAAATTTTCTGTTGAAGTTCATCATATTCATGGCTATCTGCAACGCCTGTTCTTCATCGGGAACAACATACGCAGGATGGTAGTTGACCTGAACGTTTGATGATGAAAAACTGAAAAATCCATATTTATCGATAACTGCCGTTATACCTGGATTCATCCAGTTAAATTCCTGCTGCAATAGATCTATTTCCGATTGTGAGAGCGCGCGATAGGTTGTCGCGTAAGAACCGCATTGGGGCGCAGTAAACTTGATAAGTTCCCCCATATCCGCTCCGGCATTCGATGCGCCCGTATTGCCGCTTGAGGCGTATTCAATGACCGCGCGATAGTCGTAAGACGAATTTGGAGGCAGGCTATAGGAAAGCGCTAAAGAATATGTTCCGTCTCTCGTGACATGAACTGGACCTTCTTTAATAGTTTTTCCAGATTCATCGCCGGCAATCTCAAAAAATAAGTCAATCGGTTTATTGCTTGCTGTATTTGCAACAGAAGCGCTGACGACAATCCCACAGGTTCCCGCATCGATTTTTACTTGCAAGGTTTTTACTTCCGGCTGAAATGTCGAATTTGTGCTGTGAAATGTCGAATTTGTGCTGCATGAGGCGTTAAGGATAAAAACACCAACAAAAGTTAAAAGAAAAAGTGCGGCATTTTTCATAGTCGGCCTTTCGTGGTTTAGATTAATGTAATGATACATCGTATTACCTATGAATAGTATTTATTTTTACAAATTGTTCATCAATGCGCTTGATGAAACAATAATTGGCGCCTGTCACCAGTTGCTGCCAATTATTCAAATTCGAGAATATGCACATGGGAAGACGCTCGAACAGTTGCAATTATGACAGCAACATAGATCTTATCCTTGCCTTTATGCACCTGCGTATCTTGATTGCTTGCTCTTTAGGATTAAGTTTTATGGTTTAATCCGGACCTTGGTTCCGGTTGGAACCAAGGTCCGGATCTCCTCAATTTCTTTATCAGTGGCCGCAATACATCCCAAGGTCCAGTCTCTGGCGGCATGAGCCTTACCAATAAAACAGGCGGCGTTGGGGTAGTCCGGGCATATGGAGGCCGGCTCGCGTAAAATTTGCGCCCAGAGCAGTTCGTACAATTGCCGGTCGCTGAGATGGTCCGTTCTTGAAAGATATTGCCCCAAAAGAGCCAGGACATTAATGACCTGTCAATGAATAACATATACATTTTGGCGCGGGCGGAGTAGGTTCCAGCATCGGAGCCCAGATTTATCGCAGATAGCATTCATTGAAAGGCTCCCAGCTATATCGAGACTTCCGCATTTAACCCTTGTGCCTATGGGTGACAATGCCTATAAACTACCTATCGGATAATCCATATCCATCGAACGGGAGAGCCTTATGAATGAGGATGCGAAGCTCGAAGCGTCTCAGGAATTTTATAAAATATTAGCCGCAAAATCGCTGACAGGCATCTATATACTTCAGGACCGAAAGCTCATCTATGTCAATCCCAGGTTTGAAGAGATCAGCGGATACGACGCAGCAGAATTGATCGGCAGCGCCGCTTTACAATATGTGTATGACGATGACAAAGAATTGGCGCGAGACAATGCTCGCCGCATGATGAAGGACGAAATTCTTGAGCGCACCTATTCCCACGAATTTCGAATTCGAAAGAAAGACGGAGAGGTGCGCTGGATGCTTGAGACGGTCAATCCCATCTTGTTTAACGGCAAAAAAGCGGCCCTGGGAAATGTCATAGATATTACCAAGCGCAAGAAAGTAGAAGAATCCCTGGCAGCATCGGAGGTAAAATTCCGCAATCTTATCGACCAGGCTCCAATCGGCTTATCCATATCGACAACAGACGGGCGAATCCTGAAGGTCAATAAAACGCTCGTCCAGATGTATGGCTATGATTCCGAAGAAGATATGACAAACCGTCCGGTTTCGGAGGTTTTTTATACCGATTCGGAAGATAGAATCAGACTGCTGCAGTTCATCCACGAAGAACACATCGGCACTACGATTGAAATGGAAACAAAGCGCAAAAATGGAAAGCATTTTTGGGTTTCTTTGGCTGCCATATTTCAAGAAGCGACTCCGGGAGAAAGACAAATTATCGTCTTCGCTGAGGATATTACGGACAAAAAAGAGATGGCAATCGGGCTGCAAAAAGCGAAAGCTGCGGCGGAAGCAGCCACTGAGGCTAAAAGCGAATTTCTGGCCCACATGAGTCATGAAATCAGAACTCCTATGAACGCTATTGTAGGCTTGAGCCACCTGGCTCTGAAAAGTGATTTGAATCCCAGGCAGCGCGACTACCTGGTCAAGATTCAATCCTCGTCAAATTCCCTAATGAGAATCATCAACGATATCCTGGACATCTCAAAGATTGAGGCGGGCAAACTGGAAATCGAAACCCAGAATTTCAAGCTGAACCATATGTTGGACAACATCGCCAACATGTTTTCAATTAGGGCTCAGGAAAAGGGGCTGGAAATACGGTTTGAGACTGCCGCCGAGGTCCCGCAAGCGCTTGTCGGAGATCCGCTGCGCATCGGACAGATACTCATCAACCTTATAGGGAACTCTTTAAAGTTCACGCAGGAAGGCGGAATTACAGTATCGGTGGGCTTAAATTCCAGAGAATTGGACCGAGTCGTACTGCAGTTTTCGGTGCGCGACACCGGAATAGGTATGACTGAAGAACAAAGTCAAAAGCTTTTCCAGCCCTTTACACAGGCGGATAGTTCCATTACCAGGCGATATGGGGGGACCGGATTGGGTCTTTTTATAAGCAAACAGCTGTTGGAGAAAATGGGCGGCCATATCAGCGTGGAAAGCACGCCTGGGAAAGGGAGCACTTTCACGCTTACACTGGTCGTAGGCCTGCAGCCGGAAGGCCTTGAAGAAAAACCTCCAGCGCAATTCCCCAAATGCAGGCTGAAGGCGCTTATTGCCGACGACAATGCCAATGCCAGGGAGATTCTGGAACAGTTGCTTCGTGATATATCCTGCGATGTAGCTTCAGTAAGTTCAGGTTCTGAGGTATTGAAAGCTCTACAAAAAGATGCCAAAGGGTTTGATTTGGTTGTATTGGATTGGAGAATGCCGGACCTTGATGGATTCGAAACGGCGCGGCGGATTCGAAACAACCTGCATTTATCGCGCATACCCAAAATTTTCATGATTACGGCATACGGCCGGGAAGAAGCCATGTATGAAGCTAAACAACTGGGATTGGACGCCTTCCTTGTGAAACCGGTAAATCATTCCATTCTGTTTGATGCAATCGCAGAGGCTTTCGGCCGCGACGAAATGCCGGCCAAAGAGTTGCCGCATCATGAAATGATAGAGGCGCAGGATTTGACCGGAGTTCATCTGCTTGTTGTCGAAGACAACAATATCAACCAGCAAGTGGCGAAAGAGTTTTTAGAGGGTTTCGGAGCCACGGTAGACATAGCTGAAAACGGCAGGATTGCGGCAGAGAAGATCGAAGACGGCATGAGCTATCATGCTGTTCTGATGGATCTGCAAATGCCGGTAATGGATGGCTATGAAGCAACTGCAAGAATTCGCAGGAAATTCGATAAAGATACGCTGCCTATTTTGGCGATGACGGCGCATGCACTACAATCCGAAATTCAAAAATGCCTGCAAGCAGGCATGAATAGTGTCGTCACAAAGCCCATAGATCCGGACAAACTCAAAGAAGAGCTTGTCAGGTGGGCCTTGCCTAAACACGCGGCTGCCAAGCCGGCTCCCCGGGGAATCCCATCCCCACAGCGCGAGATCAGCGAAGAAGATTTGATCAGCAGCCTGCCGGGGATCGATGTAAAATCGGCGCTGCACCGATTAATGGGAAACCGCCATTTACTAAAGAAGCTTGTAGGGGACTTTGCGGTGAATAATTCCTCCGTTTTTGATGATATCCGCAAGGCCCTGGGAAAAGGCGACTATCCTTCCGCACAACGCACCGTTCATTCCTTTAAGGGCGTCGCAGGCAATCTTTCGGCAACCGAAGCTTTTTCCTCTGCGGTCCGCATTGAAATGCTCCTTCAGCAACAAGACGCTAAGGGAATTGCGGAAGAGCTTAATACAATGGAGAATGCTTATCAGATTATTTCAAACGGCGTAAATGCTGCGCGGGCTGAAGAAAAATCAGGCATGCCCATGCCAGGAAAGCATTCCATCGATATCGAAATTGCCGGAGGGATGATCTCGGGACTATATAACCTTTTACAGAAGCACAGCATGGGCGCCCGCAAGCAATGGATTCTACTAAAAGAAACCCTTTATCAACCGGACTTGAAGGAACTCCTCACACGTTTCGATGAGTCCATAAACCGGCTTGATTTTAAAGGCGCGATAGAATCCCTTGAAGGCATATCCCAAAAATTGGGAATCCAATTGAAATAGCCAGGAGGCGGCATGGAAAACAAAAAGCAGATTGTATTGATTGTCGATGACATGGTGGAGAATATTGAAGTGCTGGATGGCGTGCTGGGCGAAGAATACGAAATACTTTTCGCTACAAATGGAAAGGATGCAATGGAAATCGCCGCAAATCAGCTGCCGGATATAATCCTGCTGGATGTGGTCATGCCGGACATGGACGGTTACGAGGTATGCGCCGGTTTGAAAGCCAACCATAAAACACAAAATATTCCGGTTGTCTTCATCACAGCGATGAATCATGAGGAAGAGGAATCTAAAGGCCTGAATGCAGGAGGAATTGATTATATTACAAAACCCATACGCCCCTCGATTGTAAAAGCCAGAGTGCACAATCACCTCGAACTCAAACGCTACCGGGACTACCTTCAAGAATTGTCAGCCATGGATGGATTGACCGGCCTCGCCAACCGCCGCAAGTTCGATGAATGGCTCGTTTATGAATGGAAGCGCGCACGACGCAACCAGACTCCAATCACTCTGCTCATGACGGATATCGATTATTTCAAACCTTACAACGACCATTACGGGCACCTTGCCGGCGACGATTGTTTGCGAAGGGTAGCCATGAACCTGAAAGAAACAGCCCACAGGCCCGCAGACATGCAAGCCCGATACGGCGGGGAGGAATTCGTTCTCCTGCTGCCTGAAACCGACCTTGCAGGAGGAGTGCGAGTGGCTGAACGATTGCAGCAGAGAATGAAAATCGCCAATATCCCGCATGCATTCTCTAATGCCGCTCCATACGTTACGCTCAGCATTGGCATCGGCACTACCGTTCCATCGGACTCCCTATCAAGCATTCAGTTGATAGAATCCGCCGACAAATATCTATATGCAGCAAAAGAAAGCGGGCGCAATCGCATTGAGTGGGGAAATCGGTGACAGGCGCTTCTCCACGTCTTCACATTCAATCCTATCCCAGTTGTTATAAGACAGATAGAAAGCCAATATTTTGTGGTCCGACCCCTTTATGCCCTTTATGAAAAGCGTATCCATAACGGCACAGCTGTGACGGGGAAGCACAGGTGCGCCGAAACTATTTCTTTAATTATGAACACTTTATATAGTGGCACGGAATATGCACCTGTGATGAGCATGAAAAACATAATTTTAATCACGCTCCTCCTGGTTTTGCTTTTACCTGCCGGACTGCCGGCCGACGATATAAAACCGGAGGCAAACATTAATGAGCGTTACGCAGTGGAAAGCGTTTCGTTCACCGGCATCGACGTCCACAAGATCAGCCAGATTCTGCGCGATGAGGCGCAGAAAATGACAGGCGAGAAATACAAGGAAGAAATCGCCCGTCAGCTTTCAGAAAAAATGCAGAAGGAATTGCCGGACTATTCCTTCCAGGTCAAAGTAAAGCGGGGAGACAAGCCCGACCACGTCAAAGTGATATTCCATAGTGAATGGAGCCGCCGGCGGCGGTTCGAGATTCCTATTTCGTCAGTCCTTTACCATTCCAAGCAGGGGTTCAGCGCTGCACTGGATATACCGATCGAGACGCATCACAACGTATTTGCGATCGGGCTTGTCACCGACGCGGACAAGCTTCTAGAGCGCAACGCGGGTTTTCGGTTGCGCTACGAACATCGGAAGGTGGGAACGGATTTATTGCACCTGCGGTTGGAATTCGACGGATATCATCAGAGTTTCAATGCCAGTACAAAGGCGGCTTTAACTCAAAGACCGGATGTTCCGGATGTCTATCGCGCACGGCACAATTTTGCTCCATCTCTGTCGTTTTATCCGACGCGCGACCTGATGGTGAGTGCGGGAGTCAGTTTCCAGCGGCTGCAATTCCAGCTTCCTACTTTGCATACAGATACGGCGTATGCCGGCGCTGGAGATATCCAGTACCGCAAAAACTGGAATTCCCAGTCTGAATATGCACAGGAGTTTGTGGGGCATTACGGCGTACGTTCCGCAACGCGGCTTCTGGACAGCGGTTTTGTCTACACGCGCCACCTCATAACAGCCGATTACACGCTCTCGAAGAACCATAATCTCCTGGGAATTCATATCGTCGGCGGAATCATTGCGGGAAACGCCCCTCTTTTCGAACGATTCTCTTTCGGCAATTCAACCACTTTACGGGGATGGAACAAATTTGATGTAGCGCCGTTGGGAGGAACGCGCGCCGCACAAGGATCGCTGGAATACCGTTATAAGAAATTTCAGATTTTCTATGATATCGGGACTACCTGGGATTCGGGGAGATATGAAAAAGTCAAGCATGGCATGGGATTCGGCTATGCAGACAAATCCGGATTCTTTGCCTCACTGGCGTTTCCGGTGAGGCTCCGCGATGTCGCACCGGCGTTCATGATCGGATTTCGAAAGGGGGCCAAATGAAAGGCCTCCGTTATCCAATACTGTTGCTGGCCCTCGCGGGCAGCTTGTGTGTCCAGGTTGCAGCGCAATCCAAATCTCTAACAGTAGAGCGCCGCGGCGACATTCTGCGCATGACGGGGCCGCGTCTTCATTTCCTGGAAGGCAAAGCGCTGGAAAAGCTTCACGACGGCGCAACGGTCATTTACCTTATCACTGCAACTGCATTCGAGGCGCATACGAAGAAGACGGTGTTCCTATTGCAGGAGCGTTTTTCGATCAGCTTCGATCTTTGGGAAGAAAAGTACTCGGTTGCCCAATTGCGTCAGGACGGCCGCACGGTTTCCAGATTGACTGCCGCTATGACGGAAGCGTGGTGCCTGGATAATATGCCGGTTCCCGTGCGCACAATTCCCGACGGGCAGCGCTTCATGATACGGTTGGAATGTTCCGTAGATGAAAGTTATTCCGGCAACAAAGGGAAAAGCGGTTCCGGGCTGACGCTTGAAGGACTCATCGACCTTTTAAGCCGTAAGAAAAATGAGGCGCCCCTTTATTGGGAAGCGACCTCAGACCTTTTGCTTCTGAGTGACTTAAAGAACAACAAACAAGCTCGTTAATCGGAGCGTCGGGAATATCCGGAAAGAGATGCGTGTCGCTTTCCGGATATTCCCAAGGGTGAAATCCCTTGAACAGGCTGCGTCACAAACTTCTCCTGGTATTTCTGGCGGCCACGCTTATACCCACCACTGCAATTCTGTGGATGGGTATCACTCTGCTAAAGCACAGCCTCAGCAATGTGGCGACGGAAGATCTGGATCAGCTCTCCAAGTCTCTGGAAGGAATCGCCCGCGAATACTATCGGCAATCCTGTGACGATCTGAAAAGAGATGCGTTTTCAGGCAGGCTGGAAGCTCAGAAATTCATTCCCGGCGTTTCTCCAGATGAACCGGCGCCGTGGCGGCAATTCCGGGAGAGCGGAGCAACAGACCGTTTTGTGCTTTCAGAGCCCAACGGAGAGCGGCTGTACTACCTGGTTCGCCGTGAAGCGGAAGTTCTCGTATTCTCAAAGACTCTGAACGGCGTACGCATGGGAGAAATTCAGCGGCAATACCGACAGGCGCGGGAGCAGGTTGATGCGCTCCGGCAGCGCGATCTTCGTCGAGGTTATACACGCACGCTGCTTCTGCTGAGCGCCGTCATATGGGTGCTGGCTCTGGTGAGCGTGATTTATCTGGCAAATCGCCTCAGCCGTCCTATCCAGGATCTGACTGCCGGTCTGCACCGGCTGGCAGGAGGAGATTTTGGAATCCGGCTTGATTCCGACCGTCACGATGAAATCGGCAATGCAGTCCGGGCGTTCAATCATACGGCCGGCCATCTCCAACAGAGCCGGGATAGCCTTGTTTACTTAACACAGATTGCCAGCTGGCAGACGCTGGCGCGCAAAATGGCGCATGAGCTTAAAAATTCCCTCACTCCGATCCGGCTTACGGTGGAAGAGATCGTAGCGCGCCAACCCGTCAGCGCCCAAAAGTTTTTAGAACAGGCGGCACAGATAGTCGTGGATGAAGTGGAGAGCCTGGAACGGCGCGTGCACGCATTTTCAGAATTTGCAGCCGAACCATCGATGAAGCCTGAATCCCTCGATATCAATGTGCTGCTGGATGAACGCGTCCGTTTTCTTGAAGTCGCGCATCCGGATGTCCATTATGTGATCGAAGCGGCCGGAGATCTGCCTCCTGCCTGGGCAGATGGCGATCAGATAAAAGGAATCCTGACCAATCTGCTCAAAAACGCGGCGGAGGCGGCAGGCGCGGGCGGCAAGGTGAAAACAACAACAATAAAAGGCAGCGGCAGCATAATCGTGGAAGTGCACGATTCGGGGCCGGGGTTGAGCAAAGAAGCGCAGCGCTCTCTTTTCGAACCTTCCATCTCTTTCAAGAGACATGGCATGGGACTCGGATTATCCATTTCGCGAAAAAATGCTCTGCTGGCTGGAGGCGATCTTCAGAATATTGAGGGCACGCTGGGCGGCGCCGGTTTCCGCCTGATATTGCCGGTCCAGATATCGGAACCTTAATTCACGAGTGGGAAAAATATGGCGGCCAAGAAAATCTTAATCGTGGATGATGAAGCCAATGTCGGCGCTTCCATAAAAATGGTTCTGGAAGGAGCCGGATATAAGACCCGGCTTTGCTGTACTGTCGCGGAATTTCAGGCACAGTTGCAGAATGCCTGGGCGGACGCCTACCTTTTGGATGTGCGTTTGCCGGATGGGAACGGCATCGATTTACTGCAATCGCTGCACAACATCGACAGCCAGGCGCCGGTCATCATGATCAGCGGCCATGGCACGATTGCCGATGCCGTAGCCGCCACTCGGGCCGGGGCGTTTGATTTTCTGGAAAAACCCCTCGGACGCGACCGGCTGCTTCTGGCGTTGAAAAATGCTCTGGATCATTCGGCGCTGCGGCAGGAAAACGCCCGCCTGCGCGAAATGGTCGGAAACGGGCCGTGCATGATCGGAAATAGCCCCGCATTCCGGCACGTTGTGGATCAGGCCAACCAGGTTGCACGCTCCGATGTGCGCGTGCTGCTTATGGGCGAATCCGGCACGGGAAAAGAACTGATTGCCGCGCATGTGCACCATTTGAGCCCGTTCGCTTCCGGCCCATTTGTCAAAGTCAATTGTGCAGCCATTCCGGTCGACCTGTTGGAAAGCGAACTGTTTGGACATGAAAAAGGCTCTTTTACGGGAGCCACGGTTTCGCGGCGCGGCAAGTTTGAGTTGGCCGACGGCGGCTCGATTTTCCTTGATGAGGTGGGAGACTTGCATGAGGCGTCCCAGGCTAAACTTCTGCGCGTTTTGCAGGAAGGAGAATTCCAGCGCGTCGGAGGCGGAGTAACTCTGCATGTCGATGTGCGTGTGATATCGGCGACCAATCAGGACTTGGCGTCTCTAGTGCAACAAAAGAAATTCCGTGAGGATTTGTTTTACCGGCTAAGTGTTGTGCCTATCCGCGTACCGCCATTGCGCGAACGCATTGAAGATATCCGGCCGCTGGGAGAATATTTTTTAGAGGATTTTTGCCGCCGCAATAATTTCAAATCAAAGCGGATCGAAGACGAGGTTTGGATGGAATTGCAGACATACCGCTGGCCTGGGAACGTGAGGGAATTGCGCAATGTCATCGAGCGTATGGCCATCCTGACCACAACCGAAAGTATTCCCAAAGAAGCCGTTCCTATGGAAATCCGGATGCCGTCGATGGGCGCCGCACAATCCAGCCTGGAGGAAACGCGGGCACACGCGGAACGCAACCGGATCCGCAAGGCTCTTGAAGAATCCGGGGGGAACGTTTCGGCTGCGGCCAGAGTCCTCGGTATAGAACGTACACATCTGCACAAGCGTATACGAACCCTGGGACTGGCGAAGAATAATCCACGCGCCTAACAAGCTAAGCCTCCGGCGGCAAATGCTTCCCGAACCCCAACCCAATGCCGTTAACCCAACTGCAAATCATTTTTCTTCTGGTATTTCTATATGCCCAAACCGGGCTTCGATGAAGAATTCGGGGCTCTTTTTTAACTGCAAGATCTGAGCATGATCTCGCCACATTGTTGTGAGACAAGAAATCATCAAGGCTTACAGTCAAATCAATGGGGCCGAAATCGCATCTAAGGCCGTTTTTGCCTTTTGAAAACCGAGTTATCCCTTATTGCAGGCATTCACATTTATTCCGCGCGGAGGACGGAGATCGGATCCGCTTTTGTGGCGCGGTTCGCAGGTCCGTAGCAGGCGAGGAAAGCCACTGCAATTAGAAGAAATAAGACGCCGAGAAACGTTCCCGGATCATACGGTTTGACCTGGACCAGCAGGGCTCCGAGCGTGTGACTCATGTAGAAGCTGCCAAGCAAGCCGGCGGCGAGTCCAAGGGCAATTTGTGCGGCCCCTCGCACAAAAACAAACCGCATAACTTGCCATGGCGTTGCGCCCAGGGCAATCCGGACTGCCATTTCCCGCAGCCGCTGTTCGACAGATTGGGTCATAACTCCATAGATTCCTACCGCGGCCAGCGCAAGGGTGGCAAGAGCGAAAATGGCAAGCAGAAAGACGCTGAACCGGTC